>JAFVDX010000009.1 GCA_017478225.1 Paludibacteraceae bacterium
CCCTGAACCGTCACATTGGCATTGCGGATAGTTAAAGTAGCCGAACTCTTGCTCGCTATTCCTGCACCTTCATCATTAGTCGCTTCTACCGACACGCCCTCTATCAGCACACTGCCCTTACCATTCAGCCACAAAGCACCCTTCGCATTCTTGCCTCCACCCGTCGTCAAACTCAATGTCGGCATATCTTCGCTCTTGGTGTCGCCAGACTTGATTGTCAAAGTCGATTTTGCAGGCATCTCTATCACATTATTGTTCTTCGACTCTAACACATTGTCGCCTATCAACAATATCGTCAAATCGTCATAACCCGTCGATATAGCAGGTTCGCTGCCGCCTTTTATCTTTGCCTTCTCCAAGGTCAAGGTATGAGTACGCTCGTCGAAACCCTCTTTCTCTGCATCACGAGAATTGATCGGGTCACCACCTATTGATATATCCAAATCCTCGCCACCAGTTATTGTCAGTTTCACTACCTTATTGCCGTCCTTGTCGATTATCGACTGGTCGTCTTTGGAGAACTTGGCACCTGCAGGAGCGGTTATCTCGGCACGGTCGATTGACCACAAGTACAAGCCTTCTAACACGGGCTTCTCAGGATCGGTGGTTATCTTGATATCTGAATCATATATGTCTATCTTGTTGCGCTCACGACTCTCTGTGGAAGTGGAGTGAGCATAGATGGCATGACTGTTTCCGGTGTAATCCAACACTACATTAGCCTGGTTGAACTTCAATGTTACACCCTTTACCTTATCAGGATCGGGGTCGGGAGATAATTCGTTCAACTCTATCAAACCATCGGTATGAGGACCTTTAATAGTCAACTTATTGCTACCACTTATCGTCGTGTTTGCTCTCGCCACTATACGCTGTATCGTGCTCGAGCCATCGCTCGTTATGGTCAGATTATCTTGAGAGTTGTTGATAACTACTATCTTGTAGTCTTCTGATACCTTATGAAGAGTCAATGTGTTGCCGGAGAAAGATATATAACCATCGCTGCTCTTGTTCTCCTTGTCATACTTATTAAATGGTATTTCAGAGCAATTGGCGCTATGCACCTTAGTTGGAATACCATCTGCCTGAATAACAAATCCATACAACTCGCCAACTATAATCTCAACGGACTGCTGAATAGTGGAACCGACACGGAAATTATTATCCTTTACTTCGCAACCATCGGGAGATACTATTATACAATCAGTCAATGTAAGTTCTTGCAAATAATTTACGGCTTGAGTCTTGCCGCTTATCTTTACATTGGACTTATTTATATGAAGGCCAGCCCCTTCTTTACTATTTCCGCTAATTCCCACACCTGAAGGATTCTCTACATTCAGTTGTTTCAACTCCGATATTTCCAACGGGCTTGAGTATGTCGCCATAAAGGGCAAATTGAGAGTTCCTGTACCTGTGATTGTTGTGGCTGCACGGACATCTAACTCATTTGTAAAAGAGCACTCACCTTCTACTTTAATGGTCAAACTTGCTTCGGAAACATCTAATTTCTCTGCTACTAAATTCTTCAATGTAAGAGTATTAGTATTGAAATCATAAGATGCTGTACCTGAGGTTATTTTTGCATCGGGGGTCTCGCTATTGAGTTCAGGTGTTTTTGGGGATATACCTGTCATATCACCAAACTTGATGGCAGAATTACGGCGAATACTTAATTCTGTAACTGCAGCCCCATCGAGAGTTTCATAAAAATATCCCCCTCCCCAAACGATATTTTCAGTCATCAGAGTACAATTATTATAAGTAGGTTCATAATAGGCACTCAAACAATTATCTTTAACTGATCCCAATTCAGAGATATCTACATTAACTCTGTCAAAAGTTATTTTATGAGTGTTTATAGGTGCTACATTGCCCTCATAGTAATTGATTTGAGATTCAAATTTGAAATCACAATTTTTTAATGCTACATCATGAGTGGTTCTAATAATATACCCTGCAGCATCTTGATTGTTCATTTTAACATATATTGAAGGATATTTAGTAACAGTATTTTTATCAGTTACATCAAAATTTATATTTGCATCACGGAAATCAAATGCAGATACGAACCATGTATTTTCGACAAAACCTGTTAGATTCTCACATTTTATAATATTATTACCTTCTAAATAGATGGTAATATCATCTGTTATATTTTCTGAACAGAATATATGATAAACGGGGTAATCCTTAGCACCTATTTTTCTAAAATACAATTCATCTAAAGACTTTATATCAATATTTACATCTTTCAGATAAAGTGAATTGGTAGAATGTTTCCATTCGATGGAGCCATCTTCGCTTTTGAAATCAGATGAATATTCTTTGCCAAGAATCCAGATAGACTTAGCGGCATTGATAGGAGTTGTGTTTAGCAGTAATACTGCCATCATACACAAAAAGTAAAGTTTCTTCATAATTCTAATTGAGTTAAAATTAGTCTAATTTAAGTACTGCGAGGAAGGCTTTTTGCGGCACTTCTACATTACCTATTTGTTTCATTCTTTTTTTACCTCTTTTTTGTTTTTCGAGCAATTTTCGTTTTCTACTCACATCACCTCCATAACATTTTGCCGTTACATCCTTACGGACTTGTTTTACTGTTTCTCGTGCAATAATTTTCTGCCCGATTGCTGCCTGAATGGCGATATCAAATTGTTGTCTTGGCAGAAGTTCTTTTAATTTTTCGCACATACGGCGCCCGAAATCAAGTGCATTGCTCCGATGGGTAAGAGTGGATAATGCGTCCACTTGTTCTCCATTAAGGAGGATATCAAGTTTTATCAGGTCAGACTGTCTGAAGCCATTGGCATGATAATCGAAAGAGGCATAGCCTTTTGAGATGCTTTTGAGTTTGTCGTAGAAGTCAATTACTATTTCTCCCAAGGGTAAATCGAACAATATCTCAACACGATTGCCCGAAATATATTCTTGTTTAACCAATTCTCCTCTTTTACCGAGGCAGAGTGTCATGATATTGCCTATGTATGTAGTTGCAGTAATGATAGATGCTCTAATATACGGTTCTTCAATATGGTCAATCATAGCGACATCTGGCATACCGGCAGGATTATGCACCTCTATTTTGTTATGATGTTTGTCATAGACATTGTAGGAAACATTAGGAACAGTAGTTATAACATCCATATTAAACTCTCTATCGAGTCTTTCTTGCACTATTTCCATGTGCAATAGTCCTAAGAATCCGCATCTAAATCCGAAGCCTAATGCGACTGAGGATTCGGGTGTGAAAGTAAGTGAAGCGTCATTAAGTTGTAGTTTTTCGAGGCTGGCTCTAAGATTTTCATAATCTTCTGCTTCGATAGGATATACTCCTGCAAACACCATAGGTTTAACTTCTTCAAAGCCATCAATAGCCTTATCACAAGGTTGAGCGACATGAGTTATTGTGTCGCCTACTTTAACTTCGGTAGAAGTTTTAATACCACTAATAATATATCCTACATTTCCAGCGGACAATTGTTGAGTGGGTTGCATATCAAGTTTAAGAATACCTATTTCGTCAGCGTCGTATTCTTTTCCGGTATTAAAGAAGCGGACTAAATCGCCTTTTTTTATTGTGCCGTTAACGACTTTGAAATATGCAATTATTCCTCTGAAGGAATTAAATACAGAATCGAACACAAGGCATTGTAATGGTGCATTGGGATCACCTTTGGGAGCAGGGATACGTTCTACTATAGCGTTAAGTATTTCTTCCACTCCCATACCGGTTTTGCCTGAAGCACGGATAATTTCTTCTCGCTTGCAGCCTAAGAGTTCTACTATCTCATCTTCCACCATATCCGGCATTGCGCTCTCCATGTCGCATTTGTTCATAACAGGAATAATCTCCAAGTCATGTTCGAGAGCCATGTAAAGATTAGAGATAGTTTGCGCTTGAACGCCTTGCGAGGCATCAACAATCAATAGTGCTCCTTCGCAAGCCGCGATAGAACGAGAGACTTCATAAGAAAAGTCAACATGTCCCGGGGTATCTATAAGATTAAGAGTATATTGTTCAGATTTATACCGATACTGCATTTGAATAGCATGACTTTTGATAGTTATGCCTCTTTCTTTTTCGAGTTCCATGTCATCAAGGACCTGATTTTCCATATCCTTTTTATCGACGGTATTGGTAAACTCAAGCAGTCGGTCGGCAATGGTAGATTTGCCGTGGTCAATATGAGCAATAATACAAAAATTTCTAATATTCTTCATAATATTCAGGGAACTTCTAAAAATTCCCGCTTTTAAAATATTTTATATTGAAGGACCCTACGCTTTTATGTAATCTTTTGCTTTTTATGGCATCTTTTTGCCTTTCACTCGGTCACAATGCCCGCATTGTCCCTTGCTCAAACCAAAAAACTGCTCAATAAAAATCCAAAATCTTCCATAAAGCAATTATTAGAAGTTCCATTAAGATAAGTGCGCAAAATTAAACAAAAAAACTCACTTATACAAACTATTTATTGCAGCAATGGAATACTCTATCAGGTCGTCTTTATCATCAGACACAAGCGTAATTTGCTGGTCAGGCAGTATGCCATCTTCAATAGAATTTTTGCTTGCATCAAACATTCTAATAGCAGAGAATCTTATCATCCAACCATTGGGCAGTTCATAACTGAGTGGCATACCTCCGCCACCACCGGTTATTCCGCCTACTATCACACAATTGTCAGCATAGCGCATTGCGTTAACAAAAAAGTTCGCGGCGGAGTAGGTTTGTCGATTACAAAGTACCACCACAGGTTTAAGCCAACGACATGGCATATCAGCGGTATCAATTGTGAGTGGTTCAAGGGTAGAGAAATCATGGTGTCCCTTGCCTGTTTTATGTTGCCAGTATCCAACAAGTTGATTCTTAGTAAAGAATGTTGCAGCCAATTTATAAGCATTTTCCAAATCGCCCCCACCGTTGTTTCTAACATCTATAATAATACCCCTACAAGAAGAAAAATAGTTTAGTACATAAAGCATATTAAGTGCTGAAAATCCCGATGAGAACGAGGAATATCTAATCAACCCAATACTATCTTGAGCAATACGATTATAATACAAACCGCCTGCCATTTGGTAATTCTTGCCTAAATATTTGTCACTAAATAAGAGATTACTATTAAAATTAGCAGGGTAGCCATTCCACCATGAAGAAGAGTGGGATATATCAAACGGAGAATAGAGATTTACATGTCCGTCTTTTAGCAAATCGATACATTCTGCCATTGCCTTGAACAACTCTCTTTCTTGTTTGGGGTTTAGAGTGTCTATTTGTGGTCTATAGTCTGCATATACTTGATTCCAATCAATTTGTTTGTCTTCGATAAAACAATATCTTTGGTCAATAACACTCCAAAAGGCATCAAAATTCCCCACGGGTGTATTAGGCTGCAACTGAGATTGTTTATCTGAGCAAGCAACTAACAACAAGCATAGTAATATTGCAATAATATTCGTTTTCATCGGTATTTATATCTATTTCATTCTTGTTTCTTGACCACACTACCGACCAACATAGGTAAAATGCTATTAAGCACCCATAATAAAACAGCAGCGAGAGCCACTCCCGCTATATTTTCGGTAAATACGCCAAAGACCACCATAGACCAGCCCCCTCTAATGGCGACATCAGCGATAGGAACAGAAGGGGTGATTGTAACGAGCAGGTAGTAGGTAGGAATAGCGATAACTGTTTGAAAAAAAGTAAAATTGACTCCACAAAACACAAGGACAAAATACAATTGTGCACAATAAATGATATATCTTATTATACTCATGAAACAAGTAGTAATAAATCTTTTATGTGAAAAAGTGCTTAATGTTCTGAGTGTGAGTGCGATTTTTTCATTTTTGAGCGAATACGGCAACAATAACAATGCTATTTTTCGATAGAAAACAATTAAAAATACCAGCAAAATTATTGTTGCCACACCTATAATTATTATTGTAGTTTTATATGCGGCATTGTTAAGTATATTACTAAATAGGAACAGGCTTGAGGGGAGTCCTGCCGCGACTTGTACAAACGCCAATGCCAATGTACCAACGAAACCCATTGCAATAGCAGTTATCCAATTTTGTTTATTTTTTAGCATAGATACTCGCGCAGGATAATCTCCTAAGCGGGCCGGAGTGAGGAAAGCCGCCACAAAACCAAAGTATGTTTGTCTGATTGCTTCATGATAACTCATTGGCTCAATATCTTTGAGCAGATATTGCCATTTCCAAGCCTCGGCACATATATTGAGTGGGAAAAGCAAGAACGCAAGTAGTAAATATCCCCATTGCTGAATGCCTACATTATTAAAATGATACAATAGAGTCTCATAATTATCAAACGATACAAGGCGATATATCAAATAGGCGTAAGCGAGCACAACGATTGCCCATTGTACTAATTTAATATAGAGATTACGCCATTTCATCGGTGATTATTTTAAGAAATCCGCCTTATTTTATAAATAAAAATAGAGCCATAGCATGATGCCATGCTATGGCTCTACATATTTGAATTTAATTATTGTAACTTAAAGTTAACAGGAACGGTGTATTTTACCTTCACAGGTTTTCCACGCTGTTTGCCTGGAGTAAACTTAGGAAGGGACTTCACTACTCGTACAGCCTCTTTATCCAATGATGCGTCACCACCTGAGCGCACTACTTGTACATCGCTAACAGAGCCGTCTTTTCCGACTACAAACTGGCAAATAACCTTACCCTGAATACCATTTTCTTGTGCTATTACAGGATATTTAACATTTTCGGACAGATACTTGAACAATGCAGCATTTCCTCCTGGGAACTCGGGCATTGATTCAACTATCATAAACACTGTTTCTTCTTCCTCTTCTTCTTCTACCACTTGCTCAACAGGAGGAGCAATTACTACTTCTTCCTGAGTATCTTCTGTTTTAATCTCCACATGCTCAGTTTCAACATTGTCTTCAACCACATTAAGCACTTGAACTTCTTGAACTGGAGGTGGTGGAGGTGGAGGAGTGATATCTTGTGAGGTCTGTTGGATTTCGATTTCGTCCTCTATAAGGAAATCTTGATCCACTACCTCATATTTGGTTACTTCTTTCTCTGTCCACTCAAGAGCGACAAAGCAAATACTCAGAACAAGAACAAAACCCATCAATAAATAGGTGAATTTCTTGTCTTCCAAACTCGCTTTTTGAGACTTTTTAATTTGCATATTGGTAGTAATTTAAGATTAGCGTATTTTGCGACTGCAAATTTACGACCTTTTTTCTAAATGAGCAAAAAATGTATAATTTTTTTCAAAAAAAGATTTTTCAAAGGAGTTTCTCTCTTATACATACATATCTACAATAAATAATTTCAATAAATCCTGAAATGGATAAAGCGAGTGCTATAGTTGCAACATTATGCCACATAAATAAGCCTACGAGAGATAATAAAACGCTTGAACTTAATGCGACCAACTGATTTTTAGTGACAAACAAATAACGACCAGATGCAACAAAAACAAAATCTAAATATACTCTTATGATTAAATATGAATATATTGTCCAAGACAATATCAATACCAAGGGGAAAGCATCCAACATCTCGCTTCCGCCAAGTAATAAAATGGCAGGATAAGCGACCAAACATGTAAGCACAGTAATAGTTAAGCCTATTATGCGCTCATATTTCAGTATTTGTCTTACTTTATCTTTAGTAGATCTATCAATAAATTCGGGGAAGAGTGATTTATTTATATTTTGTGTAAATATTCTAACGATACTAATCAATTTAATAGCCAAATCATACACAGCCACTTCGGCTATGCCAAATACATTTTTTATTATTGTTTTTAATAGTCCTTCTTTTAAATTACCAGCCAAATCACTAATAAAGAAGGGGAAAGCATCTTTAAGGTATGGGAAAACTATTCTTAATGATAGCAGTTTTATCTTGAGTTTATTATTTAATATAAATATATACGCAATTATTGTCCCGACAAAATAAGAGATAGTAGTAATGAGAGCATATATCCATATATCTTGACTATTTTTTACGAATAAGAAAATAAAAGGGATTGTTAGCAGACGACATGATAAATTGATGTAAGTAACTCGTTTCATGTCTTTTATTGCCTGAAAATACCATTGTGGAAAAAGGCTTAAAGCATAAGATTGCAGGAAACAAATTAGACATATCAATAGATTTTCTCTAACAAAAGAAGAAATGGCATATAAAGAACAAAATATAGCAATTGAGAGCAGATAAAAATATGTTTTAGCAGAAAAAACGGCAGACAATATCTCACTACACATGGCAGAGTTATTGATGTTTTTGACGATTGCCTTTGCGCAGGGCGACTCGAAACCGAAATCAAGAAAAATTTGGAAATAGAGAGCAATGGTCATAGCATATACATATATTCCATAAGTATATTTTCCTGTGACCCTGATGATATACGGATATATGATAAGACTTATTAAAGCAGTAAATATATTCAATGCGGTCATATAGGTATAGTTTTCTAATACCTTTGTTTCCCGAAGTCTTTTTATGATATGTTTTATTGACATATACTACGATACAGGGAAATCAGTTGATTTCCGACAGATTGATATGAATATATTTTTGCTTTTTCTTTGATATACTCTTCACTAAAATGAGAGTAATTATCAAGCATATAAATTATTGCTTCTTGTAAACTTACTTCATCGTTGGGTTGAATCAATATTCCCGTTTTGCTATCCACCATTTGCGGAATACCCCCTACATTAGTTGAAATTATAGGCACTCCAACTGCCATACTTTCGCTCAGGACTACAGGAGCATTTTCATAGTTTGAGAACAATACGAATATGTCGGACAAGGCGAATTGTTCGGCTACCTGATAAGGCTGAAGTTCCCCTTTAAAAAAGACTATTTTCTCGTATAATTCGAGCCTTTTTGCCTCCTCTTTTGCCATATCCAGATCTTGTCCTGAACCGACCATAGTAAGAACAAAATCATTTCTTGATTTACTCACCTGCCCTACTGCACGCAATAGACCAATCACATTTTTTGCCTCGTTATCAAAACAACTGACATGCAAGATATTAGTTGGTTGGTGAGGTTGTTTTTGAATAGAATAGAAAAAATCGTCAACTACATTATATAGTCTTATGTAGTTATTATTTTTCAGGCCATATTTTTTCATTCCTTGCTCAAGAGCAAGAGATACAGGCATAACGGCCGCTGCATGTTTTACCGTCAGTTTGGCAAGCAGGCGATGCGCCTTACTCAGTTTTCCTTTGCCTTCGTTTTGCGGCAAATAAGCAGACCAATGCTCTGCTACCACATACGGAATATGATTTGTTAATTTCAACCACAAAGGTAAAAGAGCATTTTTAGTAATTACATTCAACTGACATAAGTCAGGTATTCCCCAATTAGTCTTCACATATTTCCACCCCTCTATTACTGCCCTAAAGTATGATGAACAGTAATATACATACACTTCTTTTACTCCATTTGTTTGCCTGAACAATATTTGATTTGAGTCAATCTTTTTATCATACCAAAAGAACAACACACACACATCCACCCCTTGCGCTGCCACAGCCTCGGCATGTTTGCGCACAAACAGGCCTAACATATTATCATAGCGATGTGGATACCATTGTGTTAAGTATAGTACTTTCATATACGATGAAAAAGTTTTAATAGTATTTTCAACAGAGGGTTGCGGAAGTAGTCCAACTTGTAATATGTGCATGCCTTGCCGCCAAACTGCATATAGGAAGAAGCGATGCTGGGTTGCATACTACCTTCAAAATCAAATTTAATATTATTCTCAGATGCAAATTCCATGGCTTTGTATGTTACAAATGCCATGGCTCCTGAATGTTTAAAGTCATTGTCGTATGTTGGGAGCAAATAATAACACACTTTTTCATCCCAAATCAAGAACACGGCACTCATCAATTGCCCCAAACTATTTTTTACTGCCAATGCACAGCCGCTATTACGCCTCACTGCTTCAGACAGCAGACTAATTGCCCATGAGCGATCATAATCTATTTTCTTGCCGCGTTGCGCCAAACAGTGACTATGGAAAGAATAAAATTCATCAACAGAAATTCGGCATAACTCACCTTCGTGAAATTTTTTTATTTGTCGCTTTTTATTAGATGAGAACAAGTCAATTATATGTTCACTTGCTGGTACTTTTTCAATCTGATAAGATATTCTTTGTGTAATTTCAAACTTGCGTTTTTGCGCTTCATTAAGCAATTCAGAAGGGAAATAGCCCATAAGTGAGCACCAAGAGACATGATTTAAACGACATGTTTTATCAATTTCTAATAAGAGAGTTTCATATATATTTTTAGGTGCATTTTCTGACACATAAATCCATAGAAACTGAGTATGTCGGGGCATTATCATCAAACGAAATCCGTATTTTCGACATATCCAATAAGGCATAGCAGCAAGTATATCTCCATGTGCGTTATCAATAACAATGGCATCCCAACCATTTTCTTGCGTAGCCTTCTCATACCACCAATACTGACTATGAACAGGTATAGACTTAGTATTGCACAACTGTATATATTTTTCTTTATTTGTCATCAATTTGTTGGTGAATATACTCTCTGAAGTATTCTCCTTTAATAATATCTTTAGCCGAGGAATTTGTATTTTCCATCCATATTCTATTATAAAAATTTGGAATATCTCTTCTTAGATTGGCTGTTCCAAAAACTGCATTATGAGTATTAGTTTCTTGTATTATTCTCTCTTTTGATAAATTTTCCTGGCCAAATGGGAAAGCAAACAGATTACTATCGGAGATATTATTTTTTAGCAGAAAAGCATCAGATTCCGATGTCTGAATCAATTGTTCTTTTATACTAATTTTATCATAATGCGGGTGATTTTTACTATGACTGCCAAAATCCCAACCATGATTTTTAAGTTCATTTAACTGATATAAATCCATATATGGTTTATAGTCACTCATTACCTTGTCAAAATCAATTTTTAAGCATAATGCCAACTGATTTAACATATCTTTTGTTTCAAAAGTTATGGAATTGATTTTAGGGATGAGTTGGGAGTAGCCACTGTTTTTAGCAACACCAAGCAAATATGCAGCCTTATAGCGATAGAACATATCATTATTCCCGATGAAATCGCTATTTATAAAGCACAGGGCAGGTATATTCCGCTGTTTAAGAATAGGGAAAATCACATCATATACCTCTCTTAATCCATCATCAAAACTCAAGCAAAATGCAGGAGTTTGATTATTCTCACATTCATCTATTTCTGTCCATTTGATAGGTTTGAAGTTATCCTGCAACCAATCTAAATCTCGCTGAAATTCATCGATGGTTTTCACTTTGTACAATGGACTAACAAAAGGCTGATAAGCATCTGAAACAAGGTGATAGTATGGGCATACAACATATTTCTTTGTCATCTCCTGGAGTTTGGACAAAGAAAACAATTTATCATATCTTGCTAATTTATATAAACTACTTCGCATAACAAGAACGAGAGATATTTTCCAACAATAAATCAGCAATTGTTATTGCAGCCATAGACTCTACAATGACAGGCGCACGAAGGGCGAGGCACACATCATGCCTCCCACGAATCGATATATCGACAGATTTGCCGTTTTCATCGATAGTTCTCTGAGCAATCGAAATGCTGGGCGTAGGTTTGAAAACGCAGCGGAAGGTAAAATCTGTTCCATCGCTTATTCCGCCTAAAGCGCCTCCACTCATATTATTTATTTCACTACCTCTTTTATTAACCAAACTGAACCCACTGCCGTACTCAAACCCTTTGCAAGCGTTGATTGACATGATAGAATATGACAACCTTGCAGGCAACTTATCAAAAATGGGCTCACCTATACCTATTTTCATTCCATGAATTACACATTCAACAATACCTCCAATGCTGTCACCTTTTTCTTGCAAATCTTTAAGAATATCAGCAAAGCGATTTCTATCGATTTCATCGCCTATTTGAATTACTTTAGCATTTACGCTTATATTATATTTTGCGAGTAATTGTTTAGCAATACTGCCTGCCACCACTCGCGCAGCAGTTTCTCTTGCCGATGCTCTACCGCCGCCACGCCAGTCTCTAATTCCATATTTTGCTTGATAAGTAAAATCAGCATGAGCAGGCCTGAAGATATTTTTAATTTTCTCATAATCCTCAGCATGCGCCGATTGATTTTTAATAAAAAATGCGATTGGCGAGCCTAAGGTAATATCATCTTTAATGCCTGATAGCCAACACACTTGGTCTTCTTCTGTTTTTGCCCTCATAGATACTCCATAAGGCAAGTCTTTTCCTGCCCGTCGTTGTAGTTCACTACGGATTTGCTCCATGTCTAATTTCAACCCGGCAGGGCAGCCATCAACAACTCCTCCCACAGCCACTCCGTGAGATTCACCAAAATCTGTAAAACTAAAAATTCTGCCAATAGTATTCATAATTGGCGGCAAAAGTACAGATTTTTCCGCATATTTGCAAGAATGAATAAAAAGGCGTAACTTTGCACACTAAATAAATCCACAGACAATGGAAGAGATTGTAAACAAAAAAGAAAAATGGTTAAAAGCCATAGAACAATACCCGGACATACCAATTTTTATGCATAATTGGTGGATGGATGCAGTTAGTGCCGGCAAGCAATGGGATATGCTGATGTCGCTTGACAAAAATGGTGAAGTAAGAGCTGCCATGCCATATATGTACAATAAAAAATGGGGGATGAAGTATATCTCCACGCCTGCACATACACTTTATGGAGGTATATGGCTCAGATGGGATATAAAAGAAAATCTTATGCTCGTCAAACAAGTATGCGAAGATTTTGCCAAGCAACTAAAAGAACTGAAATTAGCATACTATAGTCAACTTTACACGATTGGCTCGCCTTGTGCTGACATAATGAAAAGTCTTGGATTTAGGGTAAAGCAAAAAACAGCATATAGGATAGAAGACTTAAACAACTTGAACGACTTACTAAACTCTTTTTCAAAAAATAAGAAAAAACAACTTCAGAAAGCGCTCGCATTGAATGTTAGCAACAATATCTCATCTGAAGATTTCTATGTATTTCTTTCTGAAAATGCAGAAAAGAAAGGCAAGAAAACAGATATTACGAGAGAAGACTTTTTGGTTCTATACAACAAGGCCATCAGAAATGAGCAAGGACAATTATTGAGTATAACCGACCAACAAGGCAACACCTTATCCGCAGCATTTTTAGTTTGGGACAAACGCTCACTCTACTTACTAAAACAAAGCACTGCCATTGATGCGAAATCATCAGGTGCAGGTGAACTACTTGTATGGGAAGCCATAAAAGAGGCAGAGAAAAGAAAATTACAATTTGATTTCTGCATGACCGACAAAGACGATTGCAAACAATTTATGGCTAATAATACCACCTTCACAAACATTAGCAAATATTACAATTTTCTCTTCTTCTTTACTAAATTATTCAACAAAATCTAATCACTTTATATCAGCGTGTACTTTGACGAACTCCCAATAGAAGATGAATTATTAGATGGCTTGGATGCTATGAACTTTACGGAATGTACTCCAGTACAAGAAAAAGCCATTCCTGCCATCCTTTCCGGAAAAGATGTAATTGCTTGTGCACAGACCGGCACCGGTAAGACCGCTGCATACATACTTCCACTGCTTAATAATTTACTCACTGACAATCACAATCCCAATCACATCAATGCTCTTATAATGGCTCCAACGAGGGAACTTGCACAACAAATCGATCAACAGATGGAAGGGTTCTCTTATTTTCTACCATTTTCATCAGTGGCAGTGTATGGAGGCAACGATGCCAATGTTTGGGATATTCAAAAAAAGGGTTTAAGCAAAGGAGCAGATATTGTAATAGCCACTCCGGGACGATTGCTCTCGCTAATGAATGTATATGATGTGGATTTTTCGGGAATCAGATATTTTATTTTAGACGAGGCTGATAGGATGTTAGACATGGGGTTCTTCGATGATATACTAAAAATAGTAACACGCCTACCCAAACAACGACAGACCATCATGTTTTCCGCCACCATGCCAAAGCAGTTACGAACACTTGCAAAAGGATTTATGCATGAGCCCAAAGAGATAAACATCGCCATTTCACGCCCACCGGAAAGTATATTGCAACAAGCACTTATATGTTATGACAATCAGAAACTTCCTTTTTTGGAACATTTGCTTAAAGATAAAGCACTAAAGAAAGTTATATTATTTGTAGGCAAAAAAGCAAATGTAAAAGAGGTTTATGCTTTTTTACGGAAATTAGGTATTTGTGCCCGTCAAATGCATTCTGACTTAACTCAGAAAGAGCGTGATGAAGTAATGCTTGATTTCAGAAATGGAAAAGTAGATGTACTTGTGGCAACAGATATAGTTGCTCGAGGAATAGATATAGAAGATATTCCGTTGGTTATTAACTACGATGTACCACGAGATGCGGAAGATTATGTTCACAGAATTGGCAGAACGGCAAGAGCAGAAAACAGCGGAAGAGCGATTACATTAGTGAATGAAAAAGATCAATTATATTTCAAAAAGATAGAAACTTTTCTACAAAAAGATATAGAAAAAATATCGATGCCATCTGAACTTGGAGGAACACCTTTATACGCACCTAAAAGCAAATCTAAGTTCAGAATAAATAAACCCAAACGAAAAACACGCAAAAGATATTATGCGCAGAAAAATAATAAATAAAAATACCGATAAAATCGCGTCGTTAGAGCGAGATACTTTTGTGGGCATAGTGGAATATGCTCGCCGAGGGGCGTATGTGGTAACAGACCATAAGATTCTGAAAAATGATATTTTTGTTCCCGACCACTTATTACACCATGCACGCAACGGACAAAAAGTATTGGTAAAACTAACAAAATGGAAGAAATATAGCAGATATCCTGACGGAGAAGTAATTGACATACTCGGAAATATCGGTGAAAACGATACAGAGATGCATGCAATATTAGCAGAATATGGTCTGCCGTATTCTTACCCCGAACAATTAGAAAATGAGGCCGACAAAATAAAGGCAAATATAGAAGATGAGGTTTATAAACGCAAGGATATGCGCGATGTAACTACATTTACAATTGACCCTGCCGATGCGAAAGACTTTGATGATGCTCTCTCAATAAGAACTCTTGATTGTTCTGATTCAAAACAATCAGACAATAAAACCATATATGAAGTAGGCGTTCATATTGCTGATGTTACCTATTATGTTCAGCCACAATCAGAACTTGACAAAGAAGCATACGAACGAGGCACATCAGTGTATTTAGTTGATCGCACCATTCCTATGCTTCCTGAACACTTAAGCAATGATATCTGCTCTTTGCGTCCTAATGAAGACAAACTATGTTTTTCTGTTATCTTTCAATTAGATGAGCAGGCGCATGTAATAAAATATGATATCAAGCGCACTGTGATTTGTTCGAACAGAAGATTTACATACGAAGAAGCACAAGAAAGGATTGCAAATGGGAGCGGGGACTTTTCTGCTGAACTAAAGACTCTCAATTCTCTTGCTCAGCATCTTCGCAAACGCAGATTTGAACATGGATCTATAAATTTTGAACGCGAAGAAGTACGATTCTCACTTGACGAAGACGGCAAGCCCGTATCTGTATATTTTACAGAACCTAAAGATGCTAATTTCCTAATAGAGGAATTTATGCTTCTTGCTAATAAGACAGTAGCAGAATTGATAGGTAAAAACAATAATTCTAAGAACTCTGCCGCAAGGACTTTTGTTTATCGTGTTCACGATGTACCGGACCCAGACAAACTCCAAGATTTAAACGGATTTATCAAGAAATTTGGCTACAATCTTAAAGGGGCGGAGAAAAAACAATCCACTGCAAAAAATATAAATAAATTATTAAGCGATGTAAAAGGTAAGCCGGAACAAAACCTGATAGAAACGCTTACCGTTCGCTCAATGGCTAAAGCAATTTATTCTACAGATAATATCGGGCATTATGGTCTGGCTTTCCCCTACTACACTCATTTTACATCACCTATACGCCGTTATCCTGATATGATGGTTCACCGCCTACTAAGTAAATATCTTAAGGGGGGAGCAAATGCAGGGAAAGACGAGTATGAAGACCGATGCAAACACTGTTCTGACAAAGAACGGTTGGCGGCAGAAGCGGAGAGGGCGTCTATTAAGTATAAACAAGTAGAGTTTATGCAAGACCAAATAGGAAAAGTATTTGAGGGAATAATAAGTGGAGTAACTGAATGGGGAGTATATGTTGAAATTACAGAAAACAAATGCGAAGGTCTTATACCTATGCGTGAACTAAATTCTGACGACTATTTTATCTTTAACGAAAAAGAATATTGTATTGAAGGTATGCAAACAGGAAAACGCTTTACTTTAGGAGATAAAGTAATAGTAAAGGTTCTCTCCGCTGACCTACAAAAACGACAACTTGATTTTGGACTTCTAAATGCAAACTAACGACATAGACATAGAATTAAGATATCTGCTATGCAAATATGGCAAAGAGCAGATATATGTTTTGACCGATGAAAACACCAAAAACCATTGTTTGCCTCTACTTCTCAACTCAATTCAAATTGACGATAAGCATATAATGGTTTTGCCTTCCGGTGAAGAACATAAAAACTTGCAGACGACATGTCTTATTTGGGATTTCTTACAAACCGGTGGTGCTACGCGCAAGAGTCTGCTTGTATGCCTTGGAGGCGGAGTAATAACCGATATGGGTGGTTTTGCTGCTTCTACATTCAAAAGAGGAATAAATTATGTAAATATCCCAACTACATTGCTTTCGGCCGTGGATGCAGCAACAGGAGGAAAAACCGGCATCGACTATAACGGATTGAAAAATCAAATAGGATTGTTTTCAATGCCTGTAAAAACAATTATCTATACACCGTTTTTCCAGACCCTACCACACGAGCAGTTCCTTTCAGGATGGGCTGAGATGCTTAAGCATGCACTTATTGCATCACCATTAGAACTAATAAACATCCTTGCCTTTAACCTCGATGAAATCGACTATTCTCGCTTGGCAGAATTGGTTAATAGGAGCAATACCATAAAAGAATATATAGTAGAACAAGATCCCGAAGAGAAAGGACTTCGCAAAACACTTAATTTCGGTCATACTATCGGACATGCTTTAGAAGAATACTCACTTTATAAACCAGACAAGCAACCTATGCTACACGGATATGCAGTTATGTATGGTATGGTAGCAGAATTATACATATCTGTCGAAAAATTAGGGTTTCCACAAAAAACACTTACTGACATCACTCATCTGATGATAGAAAATTACGGGAAACCTATTTGTTCTTGCAAAGATTATGACAAACTCATTGAATTAATGAGACATGACAAGAAAAATACAAGTGCTGATTGTATCTCATTTACCTTACTCAAAAATGTAGGCAATGCAAGAATAGACCAAATAGTAAAAGAACAAGAAATAAAAGAAGCACTTGATTTCCTTTTTAATTTGTAAACGAACTAAATCATATAATTTAACTAAAATCATTTTATCATGAAAAAATTAACTCTTTTCTTGTCCGCTTTGCTAATATGCGTGACAACATTTGCAGCCAGCATAGGTGCGCCTGCAAGCATTGATTTCGGCACCTATAACTTATTCAACTTAGAAGAAGTTGAAGACTCGTTAGACATCAATATGTCGCCTTCCGAAATCTCGTCTGGGGGTATATACCTTGAAGTGTTGAATAACCCCGAAGGAGTTTTCTATGTTAAAAACACATGGGCATATCCAAGCGGCTATGTTGATTATCACGGAAAAGAACGCGCAAAGATTTATTTCTACGCTCTTGAGGCAGGAACCTACGAGGCAACATTGCGACTTGGCGCTGCAGATACTTACAACAGTGCTACAAATACCTATAGTGTTTATCAAGATGTAGCACTGAAAGTAGTAGTGGTCAACGAAAAACCCAAAACTACTACCTATGAGTTGGTCACAAGTAGCAATCCGCTTAAAGATGGTGATGTAGTAGTATTTGCTAACACTGCTAATCAAGTAATAGCAGGAGAATTCGATGGGGCTGCATTACTCGCAGTTTCGGATATTATTTATTTTGACACAGAGAAAAACACTGTAGAGGTGCCCGCTTCTGCTACTACATTCACTGCAAACAAGTATTCAGGAGGTTTCCAATTTACTAATACCGCAACCAGCAAAAAACTACTTTTGGATGTAACAAGCAACAATGGTAAAGGTGCATTCTCTTATGAAGACGGATTGGCTACATGGTCAGTTGAAGTTGACAACAAAGGCGAAGCAATTATCAGTCGCAATTCCGACAATAGTTATCCAATAAATTGCGTCAGCGGAAGCCTTGGATATCGTTTCAAACCATATAAAACAGACCAAAATGTATATGTCAACCTTTATAAAAAGGCAGGTGAAGAACAGACAGTAACCACTACTTTCAGCGTAAATCCAAGCGATGTATTAGATTTTGGACAAGTAGAAGCAGGTAGTGGCGTTGTTAGCAAAAATATTGTTTTCAACGCAACTAATCTCGGAGAAAATATAGAAGTAATTATTAGTGGAGATGATGAGACGCATTTCACACTTGACGAATCAAAATTAGATGGCGCTAAAGGAGGCACATTAGTTGTTAATTTCAAAAACGACCTTGTGGCAGGAGATTATAAAACCACTCTCATGTATTCCGCTAAAGATATTGATAATAAACCATTAGACGGAGAAATACTGATTAAAGTAAAAGTAGTTGCTCAAGCAAGCCAACTCAATGTTCCCGCAACTGTTGACTTAGGTAGTAGCGAATATGACGGTAACAATAAATCTGCAAGCAAAAACATAAGCATCACAGCAAGTCATATTGACTCTAACCAAGGTTATCTATTAGGTTGGGAAAACGATAGTCAAGCCACATTCACCTACAACGACAATAGTCTGCCCAAAGACTGCAATGGGACACTAAAGATTTCGCTTGCCGATGGTGTTTCAGAGGTAGGTAAGTACGAAGAAAAATTAATGATATATGCTATAGGACAAGATGCTGTTGAGCATACTAAGTCTATAACCGTTACTTACGAAATTACAGAGCAGCAACAGGCACCTGCCGCAACAGGCGTCGTAATCAGCCAATCCACACTCTCGCTTCAAGAAGATGCTACTGCCACTCTCACTGCCATTGTTCAACCGAGCGATGCAGAGCAAAATGTAGTATGGGAAAGCGACAACGAGGCCGTTGCTACTGTCGCTAATGGTGTGGTTACTGCTATTGCAGAAGGTACTGCAAATATCACTGTGAAAGTTGCCTCCAACTTGTCACTGACAGATATATGTGTGGTCAATGTAACTAAAAAACAAGAACCGGTAAAAGTATGGTATTCTCTTGTTTCCAATGCAACCACTCTGCAAGATGGCGACAAGATTGTATTTGCCATTAATACCAATGATGTGAAGGCTGTAGCCGGTGATTTTGATAATAACGGTCTTAAAGTAGTTACTGAAGGTGTAGAATTTGACGGAGACAAAGTTGCCGCAGCCAATGCTTTAGTATTTGAACTCGTAGAAGTTGAAGGTGGTTGGAATCTGAAGTTTGCCGACGGAACATTAGGTGTAAATACAAGCAAGGCCAACTTAAACAAAACCGGTAATAATGGTGTTTGGACATTTGAGGCTGACCAAACAGGCGTTTATGCTCTTAATGCTACACAAGCAGGCAAAGGACTCCGCTACAATCCTAACAACGGCTCACCACTGATTCGTTATTACAACAGCAACTATGCTAACTTATATGTTTATACTCTCACACCTCACGAGGCTGCCACCACTTGCAATAACATACAAATAGAAGGCATCACATTCATAAACAACGAAATACAGAATCCTGAAGACAAACAACTGAATGTATATAATGCCAATGGTATGCTGGTAGTAACTTCTACAACCAATATCAATATGAGCGGATTTGCTCAAGGATTATATATTATCCGCTGCGGAAAAGAAACAATGAAGGTGATTAAATAAATGAAACAACCTAAAAACAAACAAACGCGCCTTCGGGTGCACGAATCGACTCTGCTCATGCCGTTTCTTCTCTTGAAGATGGGCGGCATGAGCCGCCAGTCGGTTAAACAACTGCTCTCACACAGACAAGTAAGCGTTAATGGGGAAATTCAAACTCGATTTGACTTACAACTCAATCAAGGCGATGAGATAGTTATTGATAGTCAAAGTGCAAAACAAGAGTTAAGACACCCCAAACTAAAGATAATATATGAGGACGAAGCATTAATAGTATGCGAAAAGAAACGAGGTTTGCTTACTGTGCCTACCATTGCCACTTCTAAAGAAACTACTTGTTTTAGTATCTTGAAACATTATGTACGACAAGCCAACCCAAGAGCAAGAATATATGTGGTCCATCGATTAGACAGAGAAACAAGCGGTCTGCTGGTGTTTGCCAAAACTCCTGAATTACAACATTATATGCGCGACTATTGGAAAGAATTGGTAACCAAACGAACATATATTGCTGTTGCAGAAGGTGTTATTGACCAACAAGAAGGTCAAATAAAAACATGGTTTACAGAAGACAAACGCAATGCAGTGGTATATTCATCACCTGTTGATGATGGTGGTCAGTTGGCTATAACTAATTATCGTGTCATCAAAACTAATGAAAAATACTCATTAGTTGAATTGCACTTGGAAACAGGACGCACTAATCAAATCAGAGTGCATTTAGCATCTATTGGTCATCCCGTACTTGGCGATCGCAAATATGGTTCGGGTAACCCATCACCTATTGATCGCTTGGCATTACACGCCAGAATAGTTGAGTTTATCCATCCTCTTTCTGAGCAAATCGTTCATTTTGAAACTCCTGTCCCTCGAGAATTCCTAAAGTTATTTCACTAATTCGGCAAGTCTTTTAGTATATACATCCCAATATATTTAACATTTAAGGAAGTGTCAACATGCTGACACTCCCTCATTTAATATTTATCATTTTTATTTTTACCTTTGCATCAATTGTTGGTGCATTGCCGCTGCTGCACGACGGCCATCAGACATCGCCAGAATAACAGTTGCACCACCTCGCACAATATCTCCGCCTGCATAAAGAACAGGGATATTTGATTGTAGATTCTCATCCACCTCAATAGTACCCTTGCGGCTTACTGCAAGTTCCTTAAGAGAAGAAGGAATAATAGGATTAGGACTTACACCTACTGCAACTATAACCATATCCACATCTATTTCTAATGTTTCCCCTTCCACAGGTATAGGCGAACGCCTTCCGCTTTCATCAGGTTCTCCAAGTGTCATAACCTGCAAAATAGCCTTATTGACACGCCCCTTCTCATCAGCCTCGTATCTTATAGGATTATGCAAAGTTAAAAACTCCACTCCTTCTTCTTTTGCGTGCTTTACCTCTTCTATTCTTGCAGGCATTTCTTGTTCCGACCTACGATAAACAATCATAGCCCTCTCTGCACCAAGTCGTTTGGCTGTACGCACCGCATCCATGGCAGTATTGCCACCACCTACCACCATCACTTGCTTTCCATAAAGAACCGGAGTGTCAGTATCCTCTTTTGCGGCACCCATCAAATTGACACGAGTCAGATATTCATTAGAAGACATTACCCCTATCAAATTCTCACCTTCTATACCCATAAAACGGGGCAAACCGGCACCTGAGGCTACAAATATACCACTGTAATCTTTTTGAAGTTCCTCAATAGTAATTGTCTTACCTATAATGGTATCTTTCAAGAAATGCACACCCATTTGTTCTAATGACTTTATCTCTTGATCAACTATTTTATTGGGCAAACGATATTCAGGTATTCCGTACTTAAGCACACCGCCTATTTCATGCAATGCCTCAAAGACAGTTACATCATATCCATATTTTGCCATATCACCTGCAAAAGTCAAACCGGCAGGTCCCGAACCCACTACTGCTATTTTTTTACCATTTGACTCAGCCATTTTCACCTCTGCTTTACCGGCTTTTTTAAGAGCCTCATCAGCAGCAAACCTTTCAAGATAACCAATAGCAACAGGCTCAGAATTCATTTTATGGTGAATACACTGTGCCTCACATTGCTTTTCTTGAGGGCATACTCGTCCGCAAACAGCCGGCAAACTACTGCTTTCTCTGATAACAGAATACGCTCCATCTATATCTCCTGCCTCTATTCGTTTTACAAAAGCAGGTATATTGATATTTACAGGGCAGCCTTGTACACAACCAGGATTGGCACAATCCAAGCAACGCTTCGCCTCAGTCAAAGCCATTTGAAGAGTCAGCCCCTGATTAACCTCTTTATAAAGAGTAGTTGCACGATACGCAGGATCTAATTCAGGCATTTTCACACGAGGTATGGCAGTACGCTCTTTGGGCTTAGTCTGCAGTCTTAGTTGCTTACGCCATTCGGCATCACGATCATTTGATACAGAAACAGCACATTGCACCGCAATTGGTTGTTCACACTCTGCATTTATCGCATCACATTCTTGTTTTTGGGAGTTATTTAATCCTGCCTCATGAGTTGTTGAAAACTTTTCGTATGCCTCTTTTTCCTCTTCTCGATACCCACCTAATCGTTTGAGCATCTCATCAAAATCTACTTTATGAGCATCAAACTCAGGTCCATCAACGCACACGAAACGAGTTTTTCCGTCAACTGTTACACGACAAGCACCACACATCCCTGTACCATCAACCATAATTGTGTTAAGAGATGCCTCAGTCGGGATATTATATTTTTTTGTAAGCAGGCTAACAAATTTCATCATTATTGCAGGCCCGATGGTTATACACTTATCCACCTTCTCTCGTTCAACCACCATCTCTATACCTTGAGTAACAAGACCTTTAGTGCCATAAGAGCCATCGTCGGTCATAATCACCACATCGTCAGAATACTTAGCCAATTGAGGTTCAAGTATAATCAAATCTTTAGTGCGAGCAGCAAGCACCGTTATCACTTTATTGCCTGCTTCTTTCAATGCTTTTGCGATAGGCAACATCGGTGCGGCACCTACTCCGCCACAAGCACATATTACCGTACCAAACTTTTGTATATCAGTTGCTTTGCCTAAAGGACCGACTACATCTGCTAATTCTTCGCTTACATTTTTCTCGCACAACTTAGCAGAACTTACTCCTATACGCTGCACTACCAGTGTGATGGTTCCTTTTTCTACATCACTATCAGCAATAGTTAGCGGCATTCGCTCGCCTCGCTCATCAACTCTCACTATCACAAAATGCCCGGCACGGCGGCTTTTGGCAATCAAAGGAGCCTCTATCACCAACTCACATACATTCTCAGAAAAGAATTGTTTAGAAAGAATACGATTCATAATAATAATTTTAAATTATAGCCTTCTATATAACAAATCTGTTATTACATTTTTTTGTTTTGGTAGCGGGCGAGGACCGGCAAGCCTACCGCGTTCCAAATGATGGCTGCAAAATTAAGCAAAAAAAATCAAATACAAAAAAAGAGCCTGTCCAACGAAAATGTCAGACAGACTCGTTTGTTTTGCCAATTAAGAGAATTATTCAGCAGCCTGCTCTGCAGGTGCTTCTGTATTCTCAGCAGCGGCAGCCGCCTCAGCCTCGATAGCCTCTTGGTGCTTCTTTGCTAATTCAGCAGCCTTTTGTTTGTTGGCTTCTACCTCTGCAGCGTGACGCTCTTTAAGTACCTTCTGCAATTTCTCTGCCTCAGATGCAGATATTTTGCCATCCTTTGCAAGTCTTTCTGCTTTCCATGCGTCAAACTTACGCTGTGCAGCAGCCTCGTCAAAAGCACCTTTCTTAACACCACCTTGCAAGTGCTTCATCAGATATACGCCCTCATGAGAGAGAATATTGCGAGCAGTATCAGTAGCCTGAGCACCAACAGTTACCCAATAGAGAGCACGCTCGAAGTTCAAATCTACTGTTGCGGGATTGGTGTTAGGATTGTACGAGCCTATACGCTCAATGTACTTACCATCACGAGGAGAACGGCTGTCTGCCACTATAATGTGGTAGTATGCATAGTCCTTATGACCATGACGAGCCAAACGAATTTTTGTTGCCATAAAATTTAGTTATTTTTGAGGCACGCGTGCCTCGGGTTAATAATACACTCCTTTCACGAAAGAGCGCGCAAAATTACTAACTTCTTTTTGATTATGCAAATAATTTGTGTAATTTCAAGAATTATATTACCTTTGCACCGTGAAAGTTAAATAAAGTAAAACAATAAATTATAAATCAGTATGATTAACTCGCAAGACATTAAAAACGGCGTTTGCATTCGTATGGATGGTCGTTTGTATTTTGTTATTGAATTTCTGCATGTAAAACCCGGTAAGGGCAACACTATTATGCGCGTTAAATTTAAAGATGTAGTAGATGGTCGCGTATTGGAGCGTCGCTTTAATATCGGCGAGAAATTGGAAGATGTACGCGTAGAGCGTCGCCCATATCAGTACCTGTATCAGGAAGGCGCAGACTATATCTTTATGAATCAGGAAACATACGAACAAATTCCAATCACTCATGATCTTATCACAGGTGTTGATTATCTTAAAGAGGGAATGATTGTGGATGTAGTCAGTGATGCATCAACCGACACTGTTCTGTTTGCCGAATTGCCTACTAAAGTAGAATTACAAATAGTTTATACAGAGCCCGGACTCAAAGGCGACACTGCAACCAACACTCTTAAACCTGCTAAGTTGGAGACAGGAGCAGAAATCCGAGTTCCACTCTTCATCAACGAAGGTGAGATAGTACGCGTAGATACTCGCGATGGCAGTTATTGCGAACGAGTAAAAGCATAATATCAAAAATACAAATACAAATAAAAGGCTGAATAATGTGTCGTTATTCAGCCTTTTATATTATACTTTTCAGAGCAGTTTAACTCTTATTCAAAGTTAAAAGTCAAAGTGATTTGATGGTTAGTAAGTTTCTTGATAGAGCGTGTATAATACTCATCTTGCACTGCCACTTCCGGCCGTTGATCTATGGGTGTAATAACATTATTAAATCCTATACTATAAGTCAGTTGTGGGCAGAACTTAAACCAATTGAAATAAAAGTCACAACCAAATCCAAACTCTATAAAATAGTCCAGTGGTCGTTGTAACACAGGTTTGGATTTATCTTTACTTACATCATAACTAATACCACCTCCACCTATAAGATAAGGTCGATAGTTAACTTCTCTTTCTGCCGACCACTTAAGATATAACGGCACATATACAGGTAATGATAGCACTTCTGTTGTGAAACGGCGCTGAGGCTCAGATTGAGTTTTGTAGGTAATACTTTTAGAGCCAAATCCCATTCCGGGAGTAAAACGTAGATTCAAATGCCTACTCAGCCTAAGATCCGTAATAAACCCTACGGAAAATCCGGGGAACATACCGCTTGTACGAGTGTGATAAATCTCACCATCTATCACCTCATTAGAGTCATAAGTACCAAACGCCATGAAATTTATACCAAGAGAAAATCCGAAATGAAACAATTTGTCGTCTATATATGGACGATTCTGAGCAGTTGCTCTTCCTAAAGAGATAAAGCCAACAAGTAATAATATGCAAAGACTACGCTTCACTTAATTTCTAATTCTTTCTCTTAGTTATTCAATATATAGCGCATAGTGCAGATTAACTATATAATCCGCCATTTATGGCTATACATTCACCTGTAATATAACTTGCTTCTTTGGATGCGAGGAAACCAACCAATGCTGCTATTTCTTCTGGTTCACCAAATCTGTTCATCGGGATTGCTTTCTTAAGTTCTGCCTCATCCAGCCCTTCTACCATATCTGTCCTAACAAATCCGGGAGCCACAGCATTGACTGTTATATTTTTTCTTCCTATCTCTTGTGCCAGCGCTTTTGTTGCCGCTATCAGACCTCCTTTGGCTGCGGAATAATTACATTGGCCGGGCAGACCCTTCTGACCCGACAAAGATGCCATATTGATTATCCTACCATATTTATGACGAATCATAGGCTGAAGCAACGGATGAGTAACATTATAGAACGAGAATAAATTAGTGCGTAATACCCTGTCAAAATCTTCTTGTTCCATCCAAATCATTAAATTATCCTTCCTTATACCTGCATTATTTACGAGAACTTCTATATAATCATTCGGATGGTCCTTTTGCCATTGCCCAATGGCATTAGTTGCGGCAGCGGAATCACTAACATCAAACTTAAGCAATTCTCCATCTGAACCTGCATCACGACACATCTCAAGAGTCTTCTGAGCCTCTATATCATTTGATTGGTAATTGATTACAACCTTATAGCCCATTTGAGCCAACTTAAGAGATACTGCACGGCCAATACCGCGACTTCCACCTGTTACTAATGCGTACATAAAATAGATTTTTTATAGTATTATTATTCTTATATTTATCGGATTCTATCTGCCGCTCTAACAAGGGCTTCGTCACTGAGGATGCGACGAGTTGCCATCAGAGTCAACACTAAATTTACAAGAGGTATAGATGCCCATGGAGTAATATACCAATCCACATGGAACTTAGTTGTCATAAACCATATATATAAGCCAAGCATTGCATACCAACCCAGACATAAAACAACATTTATCACATTCATTCGCGCTTGTAATATTCTCTTTTTATATAGGAATATAACAATAAACGCTAATAAAGGAATTGAAACGGATAAAATTGCCATCGGAATGGTATTCATGGCTTCAAACTGCATATCAGCATTAGTAGTGTTATTTATGCTATAAAAGCCCATACTATATTCCTGAAAATCCTCAGATTGTTCGGGGGTTACAAAACCGGCAGGAGAAAAGAAACACAATATAACTCCAAGTACCACCACCAACAATAAATATAAAGTTTGAATACGCTGTATCATACCTTTTTACATTATAAAATTACTCGTTTTTACACAATATTGGCTGCAAAGGTAAGCAAAAATTCTATTATATAGAAACTTTATAAGATTTTTTTCGTACCTTTGCGGACCTAAAATTCAAAGAAATGAAAAGAATTATATATAGTTTTTTACTCCTTGTTTTGCCCATATACTCATTCGCATATAGGACATTATCCGATAGCAGCAGAATCAGTCTGCTCACATGCAGCCCGGGTACAGAAACCTATTCTAAATACGGACATTCTGCAATTAGGGTCGTAGATGAGGCATGCAACATGGACTGGACTTTCAACTATGGCGTATTTTCTTTTAATACAGACAATTTCTACTTGCGTTTTATTCAGGGGCAAACTTATTATCAGTTGAGCATCGAGCAGACTTACGATTTTATTGTCAGCAGCGCTTATATTGGACGAACGACATACGAGCAACAACTCGATTTAACTCAAGAACAAAAGCAAGCACTCTTTAATGCACTTATGCTTAACTACGAACCGCAAAACAGAAAATACTTATATAATTTTGTTTTTGATAATTGCGCCACAAGACCATATCACCTCTTGTCAAGAGTTTTAGAACAAAGTGGCGACACGCTCATAAACGATGATTTTTATAAAAGAACCAATACCTTCAGAGAGCGTATCACTTACTATTCAGAGCAGAACTCATGGTCAGGTTTCGGCATCAACTTGCTCTTTGGGAAAGACGCCGACAAGACAATGACTACACAAGAGCGTCTTTTCTTACCGGAAGAACTGATGGATTACATCGCTTATGCTACAACACAAAACGGCAAATCTATATGCCAATCCAATAATACTGAAGCATTTGAAATAGAACACAAACCCTTCTGGTGCTCTCCTGACATGATGGTAATAATTGTTTGCATAGTACTCATTTGCTTAACTATATATGACTTTCAGAGAAAAAAACAATCATGGTGGGCAGATGGAGTCATATTCTCTTTAGCCGCATTACTTGGAATAGTTTTAGTTTATTTGAGTTATTTTTCTATTCATCCGCTTGTAAAAAACAATTACAACCTATTGCTAATAAACCCGTTACTTTTGTTTCTACCTATCGCTATGATTATTAAAAAATCAAGATTATGGCTTAGCAATAACCAATATCTCATAGGGCTTGCACTAATATGCCTTCTGATAATTAGAATCTTCTCAGGTCAAACATGGCATAATATATTTTTCATCTCAATAGTTGAATCCATCAGGCTTATTGCATTATCATATAAAAAAAATCTTTTATCTTTTTTTCTTAAGAAGCCCTGCTGCCGCATTTTTTTATGCATGATATGCATGGTTTTTCCATTTAATAATCTTTTTTCCTCACCTAAACTTACCGTTGTCATAGATATCGAGGGATTCAACCAGTCTGCAATGGAAATGCTTCGACCATATTGGCAGGCAGGAGGATTAAGAATACTTGATGAAGAGGCGCATAAATCACAAATTTCATTCAACCATTATGTTTATGGCGGTTCCGAAACTCTTGCTACTATTATAACCGGCGCTAACCCATCTACACATGGTATAGCCTCCGACACTTATTTTTCACGAACAGACAGAAAAAAACACAATATCTTTGACGATAATAAAGAAGTTTGCATCGGTTGCCAAAGACATTTATCCCCAAGAGCACTGCTTTCTCCGACAGTTACTGACGAGTTTCGACAACTATCCACTGCCCGCTCCCGCATTTTTGCTATTGGCCAACACGCAGAAGCAACCCTTCTGCTTGCCGGACATTCAGCAGATGCATGCGCATGGTTAGACACGGACTCTACGCGATGGGTTACTACCGGATATTACACGGCAGGACTTCCCGCAGCAGCCGACCAAATGAACATAAACGGCAGAATGGAACAATTAGCGGCAAGGCAATGGCAACCCAAAATGGACATAAACGCATATATGCGACCAACTGAAGAGGAAAAGAAAAACTCATTCAATTATAACCAAAAAGATATTTTACTAAAATCACCTATTGCCAATACGATGGTAATAGAATTAGCACTTGACATACAAAAAGAACAACAATTAGGTACTCGACAGACACCGGATATGCTCCTTTTGCAACTTAATGTATGCACTCCAAGCGCACAATCAGATATGCTCACAACCGCAGAACAAGAAGATATGTATTTGTGTCTGAATCAAGACTTAGGCTTCTTAATCGAACAACTAGACAAACGCATAGGAAAAGAAAATTATCGTATAGTAATGTTCTCAACTCCTAAATTTGGCAAAGGTAAAGCAATAACCGAAAGAGGCAACATGCCGGTTAATTCATTCAACACCGATCGAGCCGCCGCTCTCATAAATACTTATCTTATGGCTATTTATGGGCATGAACGATGGATTGACGGAGGATATGAACAAAGCATTTACCTCAACCGAATGTTAGCAGAGCAAAAAAAGATGTCAATCAGAGAACTACAACAACAAGTAAGCGAATTTATGCTGGAATTTTCTGGCGTGCAAAATGCCTTCCCTGCATCCAAATTGCTCTCACTACAATCAGACGACACAAAACTACTTCAAAACACATACAATAAACAACAATTCGGAGATGTAGTTTTCACACTGCAACCTCTGTGGACAACAGAGCAAGATTGCATTATAGAACAAAACATCACTTCACCACTTTATATTTGGACGCAAGAAAGAATTTCTTTCCCTGCCGAAAATATCGATGCAACCCAAGTAAAACAACTAATCTTAAAATAATTAAATATGGAATTTTATGAATGTAAAGTTCGCTACCAAAAAGAGGTAGGCGATGGCAAACTACAAAAACAAAACGACACATACCTGATTGAAGCGGTCTCCTTTGGCGACGCAGAGACAAGAGTGTTGGAAGAAGTCAAACCTTTTGTTTTTATGGGCCAAGAAGTAGAAATGAAGGCCATTAAAAAGATAACATACAACGAAGTTTTACCCGATGAAAACGGGCGTTTTTGGTACAAAACAAAGGTTGTACTTACCACTATCGACGAAAACGCCGGAAAAGAAAAAAAGATAACTACCAATATACTTGTACATTCAGTTGATATCGAAAATGCCTATAAGGCTATCAACCAACTCATGAAAGGCGCCATCACTGACTATACTATTACAAATCTACAAGAAACAAGTATAGTAGATGTACTCTCACTCGTCAAAAATGCAGAATAGTATTGTAGAAAATATCCGTTCAATTCGCGCAACTATTCCTACAGGAGTAGAATTGCTTTGCGTCAGTAAATTTCATCCGGCAACTGACATAATGCAGGCGTATCAGGCAGGCGAGAGACTATTTGGAGAAAGTAGGGTCCAAGAATTGGTACAAAAACATGCACAATTACCTCATGACATACAATGGCATTTCATCGGTCATCTGCAAACCAACAAAATTCGACCGATTGTACCATTTGTAAGTTTAATTCATGGTATTGATTCTTTCCATTTGCTTGAATCCATCGATAAAGAGGCTGCAAAGGTAAACCGGAAAATACGCGTTCTTATCGAAGTACATGTGGCACAAGAGACTACCAAATTCGGCTTTTCACCTAACGAACTCATACATTTTTTTGCAACAGAAAAATGGCAAGACCTGCCAAATATTGAGATATGTGGTCTCATGGGTATGGCCTCTTTTACGGATAATTTAACACAAATACAAAGCGAATTTCACCAAATCAAGACTTTATTCGATGAAATTCGCTCTAAATACTTCGTTTCCAACGACAATTTCAATATCTTGTCAATGGGTATGTCTGACGATTACAAAATAGCCATCACGGAAGGTTCAAACCTTGTTAGAATCGGTACAAACATCTTTGGCAAGCGCAACTAACCCATCCATGGGTGAGCGCATTATAACAACATCATCATAACCCGCTTTGTTCATCACATCAAGCAAGATATCTTTATAGAAATACGCTATTGATCCTACATAACCAACAGATAATCCGGAAGGATATTGTTTTAGATTTCTATCTACAAAATTCCTAAAATGGTCGCTCACAAGAGCGACTATTTTTTCATTGCCAATATTCTCAGCCGCAAAAACACTCAAAGATGCCAGATACCTATTAGCCAGCGGTTGCCTATATACATGCTCAATAATATCGGCTTGAGTCGTTTGAAATCTATTCAGAAATTTTTCTTTCAAGTCTTCTCCCAACTGATTTTTAAGCAAATCAGCAACCAATCTTTTTCCTAATACAGCGCCGCTTCCTTCATCTCCTAACACATATCCTAAAGCAGGCACATTCTGCACTATTTTTTCACCATCCCAATAACAGGAATTAGAACCGGTGCCAAGAATACAAGCAATACCTTCTTTCTTGCCCAACAAAGCATAAGCAGCACCTACCATATCACTTTCTACAACCACATCGGCTCTTCGGAAAAAAGAAGAAAGTACTTCTTTTACAACAGGTGCTTTTTGAGGTGTACAACCTGCCCCATAGAACCATACATCCGTTATTGGTCCAGCCCATAAATCTTTGGCTATCTGTGGCAATAAACATTCACCTACAACCCACCGCAACTGCTCACGAGTCTGTTGATACGGATTCATTCCTTCTGTCTGAACATGCGTCGTCTTACCACTGCTGGCCAACAAACACCAATCTGTCTTCGTGGAACCACTATCTACTATAAGTATCATTGCCTCCTTTTCCCTTTCTACTATCTGTTTTTGTTCCGATATCCGTTTATGCTTTATTTATTTTACCACCGATTTATTTGAGTATTGTACAACCCTCACATGGCTTTAGTTGTTTGAAGAAATCATTACCCTTGTCGTCAACAAGAATAAATGCGGGGAAATCTTCAACCTCAATTTTCCATATTGCCTCCATACCAAGTTCGGGATATTCAACACATTCTATTGACTTGATATTGTTTTGTGCTAAAATAGCAGCAGGACCACCTATTGAACCTAAATAGAATCCTCCATGTTTTTTGCAAGCATCTGTCACCGCTTGCGAACGATTACCCTTAGCAAGCATTATCATCGACCCACCATGATCCTGAAATTCGTCAACATACGGATCCATACGACCTGCAGTAGTCGGACCCATAGAACCACACGCCATACCCTGTGGGGTCTTTGCCGGACCGGCATAATAAATCGGATGTTGCTTCATATACTCAGGCATTCCTTCACCCGCATCTAAACGGGCCTTGATTTTGGCATGTGCAATATCACGACCTACTATAATAGTTCCATTCAGAGAAAGTCGGGTTCCTATCGGATATTTAGTAAGTATCTTACATACATCAGCCATAGGTTGATTCAAATCAATTTTCACTGCATCACCTTCTCCTGCTTCACGCAATTCTTCTGGTATCAATTCGTATGGTTTATCATCTAACTTCTCTATCCAAATACCATCTTTGTTTATTTTGCATTTTATATTTCTGTCAGCAGAGCAACTTACACCTAATCCTATAGGGCAACTTGCACCATGACGAGGCAAACGAACAACACGAATATCATGTGCCATATATTTGCCGCCAAACTGTGCACCTAGTCCTATTTTATAAGCCTCTTTCAAGAGTTCCTCTTCAAGTTCCACATCTCTGAAAGCACGCCCCGTTTCATCACCTGTTGTTGGCAATGTATCATAATAGTGAGTTGAAGCCAACTTAACCGTCAGCAAATTTTTCTCTGCCGAAGTACCACCTATAACAAAAGCCACATGATAAGGCGGACAAGCAGCAGTACCAAGCGTTTTCATCTTTTCAACAAGGAAAGGCACCAGCGTACCACGATTCTGAATACGAGCCTTTGTTTCTTGATAAAGATATGTTTTATTAGCACTACCACCGCCCTTTGTTACACACAAAAATCGATACTCCATACCCTCTGTCGCCTCAATATCTATTTGTGCAGGTAAATTACATTTCGTATTCACCTCATCGTACATATTGAGCGGAGCATTTTGAGAATAACGCAAATTTTCTTCTGTGTATGTTTTGAACACACCTTTTGACAAGGCTTCTTCATCTGAATATCCTGTCCACACCTGCTGACCTTTCTCGCCGTGAATAATTGCTGTACCAGTGTCTTGACATAATGGCAACTTGCCTTTTGCAGCCACTTCTGCGTTACGCAAGAAAGTAAGCGTTACATACTTATCATTTGCAGAAGCCTCAGGATCACGCAATACTTTTGCTACTTGCAGATTATGAGAACGACGAAGCATAAAACTTACATCCCTGAAAGCAGCATTTGCCATCTGAGTGAGTCCTTCCTTTTCTATTTTAAGAATAGGATGACCCTCAAATTCACCGACCGAAACAAAATCTTTAGTCAGTAAATAATACTCGGTTTTATCCTCACCGAGTTGAAACATAGGTGCATAACGAAATTCCATAATATATGATTTTAATTATTATTTTGCCGGTTCCATAACTACTTCAAATACATTGCCTGCATCAACAAGTTTCTTGAGCGTCTGCTGAACCGTCTCGGCAGTAATTGCATTAATAGCATTTTTATAATCGGTCAGATAATTGATTCCATAGCGATAGTACTCAGGTAATATTGTATTATCCCAATAACCATTTTTCTCCATATCCTCTTCCAAATCTTTTAGCATCGACTCTTTAGCCTTGCTTAGATCTTCTACAAGCGGACCATTTTCTATTATTGTATTTACCTCCTGATAAATAATATCCATAAGTTTTGCCTCTTTCTCAGGATCAGTATCAAATTGCATAAGAAGTACTGCCCTGCCTATTGGCAAACGCTGCATATATCCACTAACACCAACCCCATAGGTACCACCTTCGCGTTCTCTAATTGACTCCAAATAACGCATATCAAGCACCCTACCTATCACATCCATATTTAAGTCACCGGCAAGAGTATATTCTGTCGGGGCCCAGAACTGAATACGATTAGTTGTCTGATGTATTTGCATCTTTCTCTCAAAATAATTCTTTAGACTTCCCTTAGGAGAACGAACACCATTATCTTTATAGTGCTCCATTGCTTTCTTGGATGTTTTCGTCTTCAATCCACCAAGCCATTTGGTTACTACATTCAATGTCTGAGGTGCATACGGATCTATATTTCCAGTAAACACAAATGTAAAATCAGCAGGGTTTTTGAAGCGTTCTTTAAATATATCGTATGCTCTCTGAGGATTTATTTTCTTTATCGTCGTTGTATCCCAAAGAATAGTTCTTGCTGAATGATCAGATGCCATCATACTAACAGAATCACGGAATACAGCCTTAGGATTACTATCTTTATTTCTAAGCGAGGTCTCAAGCATAGACAACAGAGTTGCTGTTGCTTGCTCATCTAACCTTGGTGCCGTAAAATACAAATAAGTTAGTTGTAATAGTGTTTCAAAATCCTTCACAGTACTCGATCCATCAATTGTTTCGCTGTAGCCGTTTATAGACGGACTGACAGAAACTCTTTTTCCTGTTAAGGCTTTTTGAAGTTGAATATTATTAAGATTACCCAAACCACTATAAGCCACTATCGTCGTTGCATATTGTGCTGATGGTATATCTGCTATATTTTCTATCAATGACAAACCACCTTCGGAATATGCACTCATCAATATCTCGTCTTGCTTGAATTCTGTTGGCTTAAATATAACTTTAATACCATTTTTCAATTTCCACTCGACTGTTCCCAGTGTTGAGTTCTTAGTTATTTTCTTCACCTTACCTGCTTTTGGTGCCTTCTCTACAAGTGTAAGATTTATATCTTCTGCCTTAGGTGCTTCTATCTCTTCATCTTTTACATCTTTAAATATTTTCAGAATTTCCTCTTTAGTTGGGACTATAACACCATCTTTTTCAGGAGCAGTAAAACTAATGATAACATTTTCGTCTGTTATATATTGTTTAGCGGTTTGATTTATAGCATCTAAAGTAAGTGCAGGGAGCAATTGTTTTACAAAATTGTATTCCCACTCTATACCTGGTATGGGTTCTCCATCAAGATAATTGCGTATATACTCTTGCGTATAATTTATATTTCTTACAGAATTGCGTTCATTATAACTTTTCTCATACGATGCCAACATCTCAGTCTTAACTCGCTCAAGTTCATCGGCAGTAAAGGCATATCTTTTCATCTTTTCTAATTGAGTAAGCAGCGAATGATATGCTTCTTTTTCCTTTCCATGTTTACTTATAACTATACCGATGAATGCGTCCTTATTTTTTACTATTTCAGTATAACCACAACCGCCACCTATAAAAGCCGCATTGGGGTCTTGAGCAAGTTCTTCAAATCGATTGTCCATCATTGAGGTTATTAAACCATTCACTACATCTTGAATATAATCCAAGTTAGTCCCTTTCATATTTTCGGGCAATTCTTGTTTCTTGAAGTCTATTCTAATTCGAGTATATTGTGCTTCTTCATCGGTAACTACAGCCACTATCGGCTCTTTGTTATCTTCTACTCCATATATTGGTCTTTCGCCACGATTATCCCTTGGCGGCACATCTGCCCATAGTTCCTTGATTTTATTTTCCACATAGTCAACATCTATATCTCCTACAACCACAATTGCCTGCAAATCGGGTCCGTACCATTTATGATAATATGCCCTCAATTCGTCATACTTAAAATTATTGATAACAGCAGTATCACCTATAACATCCCTTTTGGCATATTGGCTACCGGGGAACATTAGCGGATTCATTTTGCTCCACATACGCCTTTCTGCCGACGCACGAGTGCGCCATTCTTCACGAATAACTCCTCGCTCTGCATCAATCTCATCACCTTCCAACAATAATGAATGAGACCAATCGTGCATAACAAGCAAGGCGGAATCTATTATGCCTTGTCTAATAGTTGGCACCTCTGACAAGCGATACACTGTTTCATCAAGAGAAGTATAGGCGTTGATATTTCCTCCAAAATTTACTCCTATTGATTCAAAATAATTGATTATACCCTTTCCGGCAAAGTGTTCTGTTCCATTAAATGCCATGTGCTCAAGAAAATGTGCCAAACCATTTTGGTTATCTTCCTCAAGTATTGCACCTACTGCCTGAGCAATATGGAATTCGGCTCTTTGTTTTGGCAATTCGTTATGACGAATATAATAAGTCAATCCATTATCCAACTTACCTATCCTTACATTATTATCAATAGGTAATTTTTCAACTTGTTGTCCTAATACTGCTATAGCGATAAAGCACACAATAGCAAAAATCATTGTCCTTTTCATTGTTCTTTATAGTTTAGAATTTAGAAATATATTATAAACTCCATTCATACCCATCTTTGGTATCTTTGATATTAAAACCAAGTTGAGTAAGTTTATTTCTTATCATATCAGATTTTGTCCAATCTTTTTCTTTTTTTGCTTCGAGCCGCATATCAAGCAACATATCCACTGCTCCCTTATATGCCGTTTCATTAGTATTTGAAGTATTATTAGTAGTCATTCTGAGTCCTAAAATATCCTCAACAAAAAGTTTCCACACTCCTTGTAATTCTTTCAAGTCTGTTTCGGATATAGTGCCATTACCATCAAATATAGTATTTATTGCTCTTGCAGAATCAAAGAGATGGGAAATGACAATGGGCGAATTCAAGTCATCAGCCATAGCCTCCTCACATCTTTCTCTCAATCCTTTAACATCCACAGTGCTGACTGCCGAGGGCTGCAATTTGGCAAGCCGCGAGTAGGTTTCTTGCAGTCTTGCCAATCCTTTTTCAGCCGCTTCAAGTGCTTCGGACGAGAAGTCAACCGTAGAACGATAATGAGCCATGAGAATGAAGAAGCGGATAGTCATCGGTGAAAATGGTTTACTGAGCAATGGATGAGTACCGGTAAAGAATTGCTCTAAAGTGATGAAATTACCATAACTCTTACCCATCTTTTTACCGGCAATAGTAATCATATTATTATGCATCCAATAGCGAACTGAATCATGACCTAATGCAGCACATGATTGTGCTATTTCCGCTTCATGATGAGGAAACATGAGGTCCATACCACCTCCGTGTATATCAAATTGCTCACCAAGATATTTTGTACCCATAGTAGAACATTCCAAATGCCACCCGGGGAATCCCTCTGACCAAGGCGATGGCCAGTGCATAATATGCTCAGGAGTAGCCTTCTTCCATAAAGCGAAATCATAAGAGTGATGCTTTTCTTGCTGACCATCTAAGTCGCGAGTTTCTGCATATAATTCCTCTATATTTCTGCCAGATAACTTGCCATAATGGAAATCTTTGGCATATTTCTCCACATCAAAATACACCGACCCTTCTGATTCATAAGCATATCCGGCATCAAAAATCTTTTTTATAAACTCTATCTGCTCTATAATATGCCCTGATGCATGTGGCTCTATTGAAGGGGGAAGTACATTAAGAGCCTCCATATCATGGTGATACCTATTGAGATAATATTGCACAACCTCCATAGGTTCTAACTGCTCAAGCCTTGCTTTCTTTGCAATTTTATCCTCTCCCTCATCAGCATCATGCTCCAAATGACCAACATCAGTAATATTTCTAACATAGCGCACTTTATAGCCCAAATGAGTAAGATAACGAAAAAGCAAGTCAAAGGTTATTGCAGGCCGGGCATGACCTAAATGAGCATCACCATACACTGTCGGACCACAAACATACATTCCTACATGCGGTGCGTTAAGTGGTACAAATTCTTGTTTTGTTCTGGTTAAGGTGTTGTAAATTTGCATATATTTTAATTTTTATATTCTCAAAAAGGCGATTTTATCGATTATTTTATAACAAATAGAATCTTTATCTATAATTTTGTGTATACGTTCTCCACTTGTCTATTAATGCAGCAAAATCATCTGCCCATGGAGAATCAAAATACATATTTTCTTTAGTCTTAGGATGTACAAAACCGAGTGTTTTGGCATGTAAAGCCTGTCGAGGACATATTTGAAAACAATTATTGATATATTGTTTGTATTTCTGTGTAGGTAATCCTTTCAAAATCTCGGTTCCACCGTACTTTTCATCGCCAAAAAGCGGATGACCAATGTGCTTCATGTGCACTCTGATTTGGTGCGTTCTGCCTGTTTCTAACTTGCATTCAACTAAACTTACATACGGAAATCTCTCCAAAACCTTCCAATGGGTTATAGCCTCTTTTGCCAAAGGATTTTCTTCAATGTCCCACACCCTGTATATTGTTCTGTCTCTATTATCTCTCCCCAAGGCCCCCTCTATTGTTCCACTTTCCTCTTGAAAAGTTCCCCATACCAATGCATTATAACTTCGTTGGGTTGTATGTTCAAAGAACTGATGTGCCAAATTTGCTTTTGCTTCCGGCGTTTTTGCTATAAGTAGCAAGCCGCTGGTATCTTTATCTATTCTATGAACTAAACCAATATCAGGATTATTTATATCAAATTTACTATCGTTTCTGAAATAATAAGCCAACGCATTAAGCAATGTACCATTCCAATTCCCATGCCCAGGATGAACTACCAAACCGGCCTGCTTATTTATTACCATCAACTCTTCGTCCTCATATACCACATTTATAGGGATCTCTTCTGCCTGTATCGTCAAATCATGTGGTGCATGACTTAAAAGTACTTGAATCACATCCAATGGTTTCACCTTATAATTAGACGCGACCGGTTTACCATTAGCCCACACATTGCCGGCATCTGCGGCTATTTGTATTCGGTTGCGCGAGGTAGAAGGCATGTGTTGAGCAAGATATTTATCAACACGGATTGGCGTTTGACCTTTATCAACCTCCGAGCGATATCGCTCAAAAAGTTCATTGGATTCTATCAATTGTTCTTCAAGCACAATAAAGAATTATAAATCAGAAGAATTCCTCTTCATCGTAGTTGTTTTGTTTATAGGCTTTTGTAGTATCTTGCGAGAGGTATAAATCAATATGTGAGCCTTCAACCACCCACCTTCCTCCTTCCGGCTGTTGCATATAAATATATGTAGAATCCGTTTGAGAAGGGTCATCATAATTAACTGCTCCAACAATAAGCCGCGCACCAAGCAAAATTTGCCGTGCTTCGCTGAGCGACCTACCCGTTAAAGTCGGCACATAAACCTGCTCAGTGCCTTTTCCATATCCTACTACCAAGATCACTTTACTTCCTTCCGGCAACCGAGTTCCTGCTTCTATACGCTTACCATCACTCTCAACCGCCAGAACCAAATCTCTATATTCCGACGGCTCATAGCGCACATCAGCCACTTCAATATTCAGGGCTTGTAGAGCAGCACGCGCCTGACGATAAGAAATATCATTCAAATCAGGTATAGGAACTTGCTTTATAGAATTAGCATTTATAATTACATACACAGGTCTGCCTGATTTAACCAACGCTCCTTCCGCAGGATTTTGTTCCACTATGGTACCAAATGGCACACGAGTGGTATAAGTAGAATCTATTACCTGCAATCCTATATTTTGTGTCTGCAAAGTAATTTCCGCTTCATCCACATACATACCACATACATTGGGCACTTCATATTCTTTGCCATGCTCTGTATAATTATTTAGCCACTTGAACACTCCCCATATAATCAACAGACCTACTAAAAAAGCAAGCAAAAACATTTCTAAAACAAAAGCCACATTAGTTTTCAAAAAGTCTTTGAGTTTCATACGCACTAATTTATCAGCCTGCAAATTTACGATATTTTTTTCACTCTCACAAATAAGCACAAAGCCCTCACATGATGCCGAATAGTTAATAAATTTGTACAATTAAGAAAAAGATATTAACTTTGCAGTGTGAAAAAATGCACTTTTCTGATATTAGTTGTTCTTATCGGCTGCGGGATAGGTTTTTCTCAGACAGCCCAAAAAGCCGATGAGTTGTTTCAAAACAAGCAGTACAACGAGGCTTTTGAAGCATATAAGAATCTGCTAAAAAAACAGCCTAAAAGCACTCTGTTTCTCTATAGATATGCCCGTTGTGCTGATGAAATTGGACAAAAACAAATTGCCATCGAACACTTTTTACTTGCCGGTGAAAAATACCCACTGCGCAATTTTTATCTTGCTGAAATTTATTTTGACGAATATCAATTTGACAACGCCCTTGAATACTATAATAAGTACTTGCTCGCCATAAACGAGGATAACGAAAAATACGAATATGTAAATAACCAAATTACTACTGCACAGAAAGGTTCAAGATACTTAAAAAGAGTGGAAGACATACAGATTGTTGATAGTATTCGCATCCTTAAATCCAACTTTTTAAACGAATATAATCTATCAGAAGAATCAGGTTCACTTACATACTCAAACCTCGCTGTGTGCTATACCAACCAACGAGGAGAGAGAAAAATCAAAGCAGCAATATCACAAGACGCCTCAAATAATATCGATAGTATTAATCATTCCATCTTTAACCTTGTAATATGCCAAAAACTTATGGACGAATTTTCAGAATGTGACACGCTCAAAGATGGCATTAACTCCAATTTCAACGAGAATTTTCCATTTCTTTTGTCTGATGGTATCACCCTCTATTTTGCATCAGACCGTCCTGAAGGATTAGGTAAATATGACATTTATATGACACGCTACAACTCTGTTACCGACTCATACTTAACCCCGGAAAACATAGGAATGCCATTCAACTCACCCGCCAACGACTATATGCTTGCTATAGACGAAACGCAAAACATCGGCTATTTCTTAACCGACCGCCGTTGCTCACCAGATAGCGCGATGTTATATAAATTTATACCAAACAACTCTACTCAAATTATTCGTAATCAAAGCGAAGAGTATATTCGTTTAGCAGCACAAATGAAAGCATATAGAACTACTAACCGAGTACAACCTCTTGTTGCCAATGTAAACAAGCAAGAGACTAAAAACAGCCAATTGCAGAAAACGATATTCTTTGTTCTTGCAGATACTATCGCCTACCATAGCCTCTCTGAATTTAGGTCGATAGACGCTAAGATTTTATACGAAGAATGTATGGAATTGGAGACACAACAAAATGAAGAAAGGAACCAATTACTATCTATGCGAAAAGCATATAGAGAAGCATCAGATGAAGAGAAAACTACGATGAAAGCGGCGATAAATCAATTAGAAAAGAAATGTAGGGCACATAAAGGAGAGATGTTAGCAGCACTCAATAAAGTAAGACAAATAGAAATTAAAACATATTAACCTTATAATTATTTTAGTCATGAACAACACACCAACTCCCCATATTGGGGCAAAACTTGGCGATATTGCCAAGACAGTAATTATGGCGGGTGATCCGCTGAGAGCCAAATTGATGGCAGAGCGTTATCTTGAAAATCCTGTACTTTTTAATAATGTTCGCGGGATGTTGGGATATACAGGTAAACACAATGGTAAAGAAGTGAGCGTAATGGGGCATGGTATGGGTATTCCTTCAATAGGAATATATACCTATGAATTATTCAATTTCTATGGAGTAGAAACCATTATTCGCGTTGGTTCGTGCGGTAGTCGCCAAATGTATGTCAATCTTGGTGATTTGGTAATTGCCCAGGGCTCATGCACCGACTCAAGTTATGCTCAACAGTACAACTTAAACGGCACATTTGCACCTATTGCTGATTTTGACCTTTGCCGTCGAGCTGCCGATGCTTGCGAAAAATTCGGTTATAAATACCATGTAGGAAATGTATTCTCTGCTGATAGTTTTTATTGCGAAGACGAGCGTAAGGCTAATTGGACTAAGATGGGAGTATTAGCCGATGAAATGGAGGCACCTGCACTTTATATGAACGCAGCAAGATTAGGAAAGAAAGCATTGGTCATTTGCACCGTAAGCGACCATATTCTTACCGGTGAAGCCACAACTGCAGAAGAGAGACAAAACACATTTACAAAAATGATGGATGTTGCATTCTCACTTATTTGATAATAACAATGTTGTAGAGCCTTTAACATAAGGCTCTACTTTTTAATTATATTTTACTATGAATTTTGACTCTTTGCTAACCAACCCATGGATATTGGTTCTTGCGCTAATATTCGGTTTTGTATTTTTAGTTTTCGGTGCCGACGGCTTAGTTAATGGCGCCTCCGGACTTGCTAAACGCTTTGGAGTAAGCAATCTTGTAATTGGTATGACGGTTGTTGCTTTTGGCACAAGCATGCCCGAATTTGTAGTAAATATGTTCTCAGTGGCAGAAGGGTCAACAGACTTAGCACTTACCAACATTCTGGGAAGCAATATAATAAATATCTTTATAATACTCGGACTGACCGCTATAGTCTATCCTATCTCATCCACTAAACAAACAAGAGATTTTGATATCCCTCTTACTATAATCGCCGGATTCATAGTCTTTGTTTTTGTCGCAATCACACTACCATTCGAACAAGAGAGAGGTTTGTCCAGATTAGGTGGAATAATTCTTCTACTTATTTTTGTTATTTTTATGGCACATAATGTAAAATATGCCAAACAAGGTACTGCGGAGCAACAAGATTTTCAACCTATGAAAATTTGGAAAGCACTGTTATATATATTCTTTGGACTTGTAGGATTGGTAGTAGGAGGCGAAATGATAGTAAAAAGCGCAGTTAAGATGGCACAAGATTTAGGGGTAAGCGATGCAATAATAGGTCTAACTATTGTGGCACTTGGCACCTCACTCCCGGAATTAGCAACATCTGTTATTGCTGCATTCAAACATAATTGTGATTTAGCATTAGGTAATGTAATAGGAAGTGTATCATTCAATGTGTTTTTTGTTTTAGGAGCAAGTGCAGTTATTATTCCCCTTCCGGCATACATAGGCATAGAACTGGATAGTATTATGGCAACGTCCGGCGCAGCACTTGTTTGGCTATTTATCAAAACCAATAAAGAGCGCCAACTCAAACGATGGCACGGACTCGTTTTCTTGCTTATCTATGCTGCATATCTCACCTACAGATTAATGAGTCTATAGTACTCACTTCTATATCTTCTGCTACAATTAATCAGAAGCAGTCAAACAAAAAAGCAGAGAAACAAAATCTCTGCTTTTTAAGTATTCTGATTCATATATTAATCCTCGCTTGGCTTTGTAGAAATCTCATGATATAATCTCATAAACCCACTCATCGCCTTCTCTATTATCGAGCGAGAGGTGGCAAGATTTATCCTTATATAATCTTCGCAGCCATACATTTGAGAAGGATTAAAAAGCACATTTTGTTTTATTGCAAGTTGACTACATAATTCTTCAGAGTTTAATCCTAATCCTTTTATATCTATCCATGCCAAATAGGTTCCTTCGGCTCTTGTCAATCGCAACAATGGCATATTTATGGTTAAGAAATCACGCAAAAAACAATAGTTTCCATATACATATTCATTAAGTTCGTTTATCCAATTTTCAGATTTATTATATGCTGCTATTGTTGCCACTACACCCAAAGGATTCAAATCACATACTTCATGAATATTGATTGCTTTTTCTATTGAATTATAATTATTTTTGTTGGGGACAAAGATATTAGCACATTGCAGACCTGCGATATTAAATGCTTTAGAGGCTGAGGTACAAACACAGTAATTATCATCTTTGGCAACCAAACTAAATGGAGTATAACGATAGTTTGGAAACTCAAACTCACAATGTATTTCATCAGAGATAACAAATAGATTGTTTTCATGGCAAATATCTGCCAACTTTTCCAACTCTTCTTTTCGCCATATTCTACCTGTTGGATTATGCGGATTGCAAAGTAAGAATATCTTTGCTTGCTTGGCCTTTTCAGAAAAATCGTCCCAGTCTATCTCATAATGATTATCAACACATCTTAACTCACTGCTTTTTAACTCACAATCAAGATTTTTTATACTACTAAAAAAGCAATTATATGCAGGGAGGAATGTAACGACTCCATCGCCTTTACTGGTCATTGCGCGAAGCACGGCAGATATAGCAGGCACCACACCAATAGTAGGAATACTATTGGCTTTTGTTATTCCGCTCCAAGAATGTCGTCTTTCAAACCATCTTCCAACTGCTTCGAAATATTCGTCCGACACGATATTATACCCAAACACTCCATGCTGGACCCTCTGTTCCAAAGCCTCTATGATTGCAGGGGCGACCTTAAAATCCATATCTGCCACCCACAAAGGTAATTTACCACGAGCACATTCAGAGTCCCATTTATAGCAATTACTGCCACTCCTATTTACATATTCTATCATATTTTATCTGGCAATTTGCGGGTTGTTTTTGATTAGAGTCGATTATTATTTCTCCTACTTCATCAACTCTTATATGACCACTTGTAGGATTTTTAATGCTTGTTACCTTTCCTTTGATAGTTGCTTCAACAGATGAATACTCAAGCATTAAGTTGGCATCATCTGCGAATGTGCAATCCTCCAATACAAGATTCTGACAGTAACATAATGGTTGTTCACCCTCTATATGGCATCTTATTAAATGCAAATTCCTACTATACCACCCCAAATATTCTCCGTTTATCTTGCAATCTACTAAAGTGCAATTATCAGAATCCCAAAACGAATCTTTTGAGTTGATGATAGCATTATGTATCTCTACATCTTTGGCATACTGAAAACTATAATTGCCATCTTGACGATAATTATTTATTTTGATGCTTTTACTATGCATAAAAAGATAGTCTGCATTTTCTATTGTGCAATTGTCTATTTCGATTTGTTCACAATTCCAAAAAGTTTCCTGAGCATTACTGAGTCTTACATTGCTGAGTTTGATACCCCTTGCACTACGAAACACTTTGGGTGCATCCACCAAACAATCTTGCATTTTTATATCTCTACTATACCATACAGAAGAACGAGCAGATGGTGCAAAATAACAATTCTTACATTCCACTTTCTTATCTTCCCAAAAGACATATTTACCCTCAAAACGACAATCAGTTGCAAATATGTTTCTACCTTCTTTGACAGAAGATTCACCGACATGAATCACTACACCTCTTAAGCACAGATCGCTTTGTTTATATAGCGGTCGTTCTCCGCCAAATTCTTGATTTTCTATTTCCTTCATAACATTAGATTTATTCATAATATAATTTTTTGGACAGTCTTAAAATAAAAATAATTCCCCTAAAACATAACTCGGCACACATTGCTATCCATACCCCCACAAGCCCCATTTTCGCTGCAAGCAGACACGCAGCAGGCAGTCGTACTACCCACATTGAAAAGAGGTTCATGGCAACAGGTACTTTTGTGTCGCCTGCACCAACAAATATAGCATAAGCCACAATAGAAGCCGCATACATAGGTTGAGCAAATGCCTCTATCCTTAGGCAGCGAGTCGTCAGAGCCTGCACAGACACATCCGGAGTCATCCATTTCATCAATGGTTCTACCCCAATATACATCATTATACCCATAAACGACATAAAACCCATACCAAGCAACATCGTTATCAGCGAAAAAGATTTCTGCATATCACGCCGTTTGGCACCTATTGACTGTCCTATAAGAGTGGTTGCAGCATCGCCTATTCCATAACCCGGCATATAACACAATCCCTCAATGGTTATACCAAAAGCGTGAGCAGCAATAGCCACCGTGCCTAAAGGGGCTACTATCAAAGTAGAAACAATATGAGCCGAACAAATGGCAATATGCTGTATTGACATAGGTAAACCTATTTCCATTGCGGGAGTTATTATCTCATAATGTTCAATATCGTCTGTTGATTCACTCCGAAAGAGCCTCAATTCTTTTGAAAAGAATATCACATATATTGTCAATACAATGGCGCTTATTCCTATTGCAAACAGGGTTCCTAATGCGGCACCAAGCACTCCTTTGTTAAGTACAAAAATAAAAAAGTAATTGAATACTACATCCAGCACACATGCAACCATATTCACCACACTTGGCATTATCATATTCCCGGCCGACCGCAACATTGATGCCATCAAAAAATTTATCTCCCATACAGGGATAGATGCAGCAAATACTAAAAAATATATGCTGGCATTTGCCACTATATCATCGCCTCCTCCAAGCCAATAAGGCAAATATGGTGAAATCACAACTCCTATAAAACCAATTATTGTGCTTACCACCAATGTGAATACAATGGCTTTTTTTAATATCTGTTTAGCCTTGATTATATTTCTTGCTCCTATACTTTGCGCCACCATCACGGCAAAACCACCTGCAAGCGATGAGCACAATCCGCCCATCAGCCATGTTGTGGTACTTACCAAACCTATAGATGCTGATGCTTCCGCTCCCAAATGACCTACCATAGCGGTATCTACATATTCCATAACTATGGTTACCAACTGAGAGATAATAGCAGGGAATGCTAAAAGGAGAGCAAGTCTTGCTTGCTCTCCAAAAGTAATTGGCAGGCCCAACTGGACCTTACTCAATAATTGCTGTGTTTGGCTTATTCTCACGCCTTACCGTCAGAACCAAGCACATTGATAATTTTGTGCTTATATAATTCCTCCATCAAATCGCGAGCAGGACCACAATACTTACGAGGATCAAACTCAGCAGGTTTTTCTGCAAAGACTTTACGAACTGCTGCGGTGAAAGCAAGACGAGAGTCAGAGTCAATATTTATCTTGCATACAGCCGACTTAGCAGCCTTACGAAGTTGCTCTTCAGGAATACCAACAGCATCAGGCAACTTACCGCCATACTTGTTAATCATATCTACATATTCTTGAGGTACTGATGACGAACCATGTAATACGATTGGGAATCCTGGCAATTTCTCCATAATAGCGTCCAAAACATCAAATGCCAATGGAGGAGGAACCAAACGACCGGTCTTGGGGTCACGAGTACATTGTTCTGGTTTGAACTTATATGCTCCATGGCTGGTTCCGATAGAAATAGCCAATGAATCACAACCGGTGCGTGTAGCAAAATCAATAACCTCCTCTGGTTTTGTGTAATGACTTTCCTCTGCTTGAACCTCATCCTCAACGCCGGCAAGCACGCCAAGTTCTGCTTCAACCGTTACATCATATTGGTGAGCATATTCAACTACTTTCTTTGTCAAAGCGATATTATCTTCGTATGGCATTGAACTGGCATCAATCATAACAGAAGAGAAGCCAAAATCTACACATGACTTGCATAATTCGAAACTATCACCATGATCCAAGTGCAAGCAAATCTGAGGATTTTCCCAACCTAACTCTTTTGCATACTCTACTGCACCTTGTGCCATATAGCGAAGCAGGGTCTGATTGGCATAGTTGCGAGCACCTTTACTTACTTGAAGAATAACAGGCGACTTTGTTTCTGCAGAAGCCTTAATAATAGCCTGCAACTGCTCCATATTGTTGAAGTTGAATGCGGGTATTGCATAACCGCCAGTAATTGCCTTCTTGAACATCTCACGAGTGTTCACAAGGCCTAATTCTTTGTAACTTACCATAATTATGAGTTTTTATTATAAATTAGTATAACATATTCTCTTTCAGCCTGCAAAGTTATAAAAAAGTTCTTTTCAGGCAAAAATAATTCGCGTTTTGTAATATCAAGTTGTCAGATATTTTCAAAAGATGTTTCTTAACATAAAAACCAATAAATATAAGGTATCTACTGCTTTACTAATGCTTTTATATCATATTTTGGCTTTCCTTTATATACAACAAGCGAAGCATCGGCTGCTGTGCGGATTTCTACCCTTTGTTTGTCTATACCTTTTTGCTCTACCATATATCTCGTCAAAATCTTATTTCTTATTTCCGCATGACGTAATATTTCATTTTTAACAGAGTCTGCACCATAATAATCCAATGCCTTCTCATAAAGTTTGCCTTTCTTCTTACAGAGTGGCTTATAATAACCTTCAAAACCTTTGTCCGCATCCTTTATGGCTTTTACCTTCTCTATTTCCACGAGACTAAGCCTTTTGCTACCATCAATTGAAGGGTGCTGAGTTAGAAAATAATCACGCTTCAGATTGAAAACCGCTAACTGCTGCATAGCATCCTCCAAATTAAAACTCTGCTGCATATACAATTGCAAATCTTGCTTTTCTTGCATCATCTCTGCTATTACATCCATCTTTGCATATTGTTCAAGATTAAAGTCAGGTGTAAGCAAATCTACCCCCAGTTGTTCTAAATCATCAGCACTGAATCCTTTAGAGCGAGCCATCGCAGCAAACGGAGTGGCTGTGGCTTTCAAAAGAACATTACCGATGGTTCCCATTACTATCTTACGAAGCGAAAATTTCGGGTTATTGATATTACCCGCCATAGGCAAAGTAAGGCTTATCTTACCATTAAAATCTGTCAACATCTCTATTGCTGTCTTCAGTGGCACACGCTTCAATTGAGCATCATTACGAGTCTTTTTGCCCAACTCCATATTTAATATATCTAATTTCGTTGTACCATCTAATCGACCATATACAAATGTATTGTCACTTGTAACCGACAGAGAGCCCGACTTAATAGGATAAGCAAACATATACTCCATAAAAGGAGATAAATCTTTTAGTTGCATATTCCTCACCATCGCAACTAACTTCACATTGTCATTCTCTAAATCTATTCCACCCTTCCAATTTGCCATCACACTACCACCGTTAGGCAAGTTGGCACCTATCATTATATGATTCTGCTTGCCACGCAAATTCACATTATTTGCCCTTACAGAAATTTTACTTATATCATACTTAAACTTCGATGGAAGCGTACGATCAACATAATGAACTACACTATTTTTCAGCAATAAATAATTTATCCGAATATCCGGTAAAGGCTTTTTGTTCTTAATTTCTACCACTGAACTATCATTTTCCAACTCTTCCGCCTGTGTCATTAAATCCTCGCTTTCATCGAGATTTTCATTCGCTTTCTGTTTATTATTTGAATTTGATTTAATCAAACGAGAAAAAGTATCATAATTCTTGTCCCTTACAAAATTCACACTTACGCTATCTATAATTATGCTATCCAATTTAACAACCATAGCCATCGGATTAACCGACTCTATTTTCACTCCTATATGTTCCGCTGCAAGTACTGTTTGCCTATCCTCATCTCTTATATCTACACCATCCACTTCAACTACGCCCTCTACACGCAAACTCGACATATCATCAAATCTTCCGTTGGCTTTCAAATTACCACTCACAAGTGCATCTAATTGTTTTATATTCAAATAATCCTGAATCAATGGCAGAGCCTGATTGAGATCAATATCTGTCATATCCACAAATAAAGAATAAACTCCATGAGCAACATTATACGAGCCTTTCAGGTTCAAATTGCCTCCATTGTCAGGTAAATCAAGTGAAAGACCGGCATCGGTCTGATGGTTGTCAAAATGAAGTCCGGGAATATCTAAATTTATATTCTCTATTTTCCACGCTCGATCATTAGATATGTCGCAATAACCTATCTTGCCTCCATGCAAACGAATATCATCAAGCAGCACTTTCCAACTGCTCGGCACAGTGTCTTTGATATCATTTTCTTCATCCTCATCCTTATTAAATCTTTCTATTATATCGGTAAAATTAAAGACACTATCTTTCTGCTCTACATTAACACTAAATCCATTCAGCCAAATATGCCTAAGTTGAACCTTCTTAAAAAGTAATTTTGGCAGACTCAATCTAACATATAATTTGTCAAATTCTACAAATACAGAATCGCCATTGACCTCTTTAAGCGAAAAATCTTTAATCGTAACAGCACCCAAGAACGGATCTACTCGCAAAGTTCCTATCTCCACATTTCTACCTATAAAATCGGGTGATTTTTTCTCAACCACGACTTTTCCTATAGGTGATACTACAAACATAACCAACAGCCACAAACCTAATATTACGCCTGCGGTTATTATTATTGCTTTTATCCAACGATTCATAACTTATCTATATATCAAATTGTCTATGACGATAAATCTTAAGAAGATATTTTCTTATTCTGCCCGAGAAACCCAATCTCTGCGTAGCCGATGAGTCCTCATAGAACAGATGTAATGTCTCTATTCCAGACTGCTCAGGATACATTATCAGGGTATTATAATCGGCAAAAAATCTTGTAAGCAGACCTGGTAATGCAGTAAAGAGTGGATTATAACTACGCGTGGAGGAGCGAGCCTGTATAAACACAGCCATATCGTTTATTCGCATATCTTTTGCCAACATCAAACTATCTTCCCAATCCTGCATTTCTATAAATAAAGCAGCAAGACGCTTTTTGGGACGATTACACAAAGCCTTCAGCACCAACTGAGTGTTCTCGTTGGCATAAAATACCACTCTGGCACCGGTTTGAGATGCTAATACCCTCAACTGTTCAAACAAGGAAATAAAACCACTTTCTTTTTCTGAATTTACCGGCACCGCTATTCGCAAACACTCTATTGTACTCAATGGTTGATGCTGACGATATAACATAAGAGTTGTTCCTAAGGACGAAAGCATCTGACTCACCACTCTGCCGTATGTCTGCTCATTTTGGGGTATTCCCGCCACTATCTTATTACTATTCCTCTCATGTGCTATTCTAACTATTCCATTAGCGATATTAGCGGCTGCCTGAAACTGCGTATCTACAGTATAGTCAGTGGCTGCAAATAATTGCTGAGTTTGACGGAGCAACTCCTGTGCAACCGGTTCCTCATCCATATTTGAAGCAACAGCCAATGCGGTAAAATCTGCATATTGCTTATCTGGAGTAGTATATAAAGCCAAATCCACCAGATGACGATTGGTTATATTGTTGGACACCGGAATCAAAGTATGCAAATAAAAATGATTATTATTATCTGAGAACAACTCTTGTGCAGAAACTTTTTTCGCAGCATGCTCCGTACAGAATGAAGCAACAAATGTTGATACCAATATCAGCGCCACTGCACCATTAAGAACATCCACAGAGAACACATTCATATCAAAGCCGGTACTTACTATAGCCAAAGTACCCGCAGCAGAAGCCGAAGTTAGTCCAAATATCATTTGACGGTCCTGACCATCAAGCGACCATGTGCGCTGAGCCAAAAAGGCTGCGAACCACTTGGACAACAACTTAGACACTATCATGCAAGATGCCACAATAATTGTAAAATAACCATCACCGAAAATTCTAATATCTATCATCATCCCTATACTCAACAAAAATATCGGTATAAATATGGCATTACCTGCAAAATTTATCCTACTCATCAATGGAGACAGATTAGGTATTCGTCTATTTAATGTTAAGCCGGCTACAAACGCTCCTAAAATGCCCTCAAAACCCGCCAAGTCGGTAAGCCACGATGCAACACAAACAAGAGTCATGATAAGCATAAATTCTAATGTCGTGTCGTTATTTCGCTTGATAAACCACGAAGCGAGCCGTGGAAAAATCCATACTACAAGCACTAAAAAAACTACGATGAAACCGATAGTTTTTAACCAATAGCCCCACGATAATTCCGCATGAATAGAACTGCTTATTGCTCCCATTATAAAAAGAGATAATGTCGTTGAGAGCATCGTACCGCCTACCGTCAAATTTACTGAATTCTGCCGCTGAAGTCCATAACGAGATACGATGGGATATGTTATCAAGGTATGAGAGCCATACATTGTTCCAAGCAACATACTTGTGGCTATATTAAACTTCAAAATAAAATAACTTGTTACTACACCTACTACAAACGGAACAAAAAATGTATATATACCGAATACTATACTTTGTGAACGAGCATGCCTAAATTCGTTCATATCTATTTCTATACCAGCCAAAAACATAATATAGAGCATGCCCGCTTTGGCGATAACACTTATTACCTCTGACTCTTGTATTACACCCAAACAATAAGGACCTAATATCACACCGGAGAATATGATACCTACCATTGCCGGAACCCGTATCAACTTGCATACATAGGGCACTATCAGCAACACTAAAAGGATTATAGTTAATTGTGCAAACATATTATGATGTATTGGTTATAGATATTTAGCAGTTATACTCTTTTTATTTTTCTTGATTTGGCTTGGTGTCCCTGTTGCAACAACCATTCCACCGGATACTCCCCCCTCAGGTCCCATGTCAATCAGATAATCACAAGCACGAATAACATCCAAGTTATGTTCAATTATTATTATTGTATTACCCCTCTCTTGTAAACGGCGCAAAACACCAAGCAACACACTGATATCATCAAAATGCAAACCGGTTGTAGGCTCGTCTAAAATATACACTGTCCTACCCGTATCTTTTTTACTTAATTCGGCCGATAATTTCATTCGCTGACTCTCACCACCAGACAAAGTAGTACTGCTCTGACCCAATTTCACATATCCTAATCCAACATCCTGCATTGTCTTTATCTTACTAAGTATCTGAGGCTGAGACTCAAAGAATTCTACTGCTTGATTCACCGTCATATCTAACACATCGGCTATCGTTTTTCCCTTAAACCGCACTTCAAGAGTTTCTCTATTATATCTCTTTCCTCCACAGGACTCGCAAGGGACATATACATCCGGCAAAAAATGCATCTGAATTGTCTTATAACCATTTCCCGCACATTCTTCACACCTGCCACCAGCCGTATTAAACGAAAAACGGCCGGGTTTCCAACCCCTTATTTGAGACTCAGGCAACTGAACAAACAAATTCCTTATATCGGTAAAAACACCTGTATATGTTGCAGGATTACTCCTTGGGCTCTTACCTATAGGAGATTGATCTACTGCTACCACTTTGTCAACATTCTCTATACCCTCAATACTCTCGTAAGGCATAGGGTCTTGCAACGAACGATAAAAATGCTTCGACAATATCGGATAAAGAGTCCTATTTATTAGGGTTGACTTTCCACTACCACTCACGCCCGTTACACAAACCATCTTGCCAAGAGGAAAACTGACATCTATATTCTTCAAATTATTACCCTTGCAACCACGCAAAGTAAGCATAGGAGAATTACTATCAACCTTAAAACCTTTATCTTCTATCGTCACTTGCTTCCTCAAATATCGTGCAGTGAGAGTATCTGCCTTAAGCAAATTATCTACTGTACCTGCAAACACGACTTTTCCACCTAATCGTCCGGCTCGAGGGCCTATATCTACCACATAATCAGCCTGCCGCATAATCTGGTCATCGTGCTCAACCACTATCACAGTATTACCCATATCACGCAAATGCTTCAGAGAGTCTATCAGACGCTGATTGTCACGCTGATGCAATCCTATACTGGGCTCATCTAATATATATAAAACATTTACCAACTGAGAGCCTATCTGAGTGGCAAGTCGAATACGCTGACTCTCGCCTCCGGAAAGTGAATCTGATGGACGAGAAAGTGAAAGATAACTCAAACCCACATCCAACATAAAACCTAAACGCTTATGTATCTCTTTCAATATCTCAGATGCTATTTGCTGCTGCTTTTCAGACAATTGAGGCACAACTGAGTACAAATAATCGTCAAGTTGCTTTATATCCATCTTAGCCAATTCCGCTATATTCTTATCACCTATCCGGAAACTCAACGCTTCTTTGCTCAATCTATCACCTCCACATTCAGGGCAACATACCTCTTTGCTGAACTGATTGGCCCACTGTTGCTCTGTCTGGCTGGCTGAATTTTCTTGCTGCAACTCAATATAATGAATTATACCCTCATAATTTGAAAGACTAAAGACTTCGCTCTCGGTTCCGTCCATTATCTCACTCACACACTCACCGGACAACTCGCAAAAAGGAGTTTTCAGTGTCGCTCCGTATTTCTGCAATATTTCGTCTATCTGCTCAAATAGCACCGACTTCTTATATGTGCCTAACGGTTGAATCGCACCTTCATATATCGATAGTTTATCGTTGGGAACTATCTTTACTATATCTATTTGATTTATATATCCTAATCCATGACAACGAGGACAAGCACCTTGAGGAGAATTAAAGGAAAAACTATGAGGAGCTGGATCAGCATAACTTATTCCTGTAGTAGGGCACATAAGACTTCTTGAATAGTACCTCGCCTCCAAATTATTTCCCTCAGATAAATCTATTATCATCATCACACCTTCGCCTTGTTGCATCGTTTTTTCTATAGATGTAAGCAAACGATGACGCTCATCCTCATCCTTTACCGCCTTTATTCTTAAACGATCAACTACCAATTCTATCGAGTGATTCTTGTATCTATCTACTTTCAACCCATGTGTCAACTCTACAATTTGACCATCAACCCTCATGTACAAAAATCCTTTCTTACGATACCTCTCAAAAAGTTCCTTGTAATGACCTTTTCTGTTTTTTATCAATGGAGCGGCAAAAAGGACCTTCTTATCAGCATATTCCTTTATTATCAAATCTAATATCTGCTCATCTGTATAATGAACCATCGGCTCACCGGTCTTATAACTATATGCTATAGATGCACGAGCGTATAACAAACGCAAGTAATCATACACCTCAGTTACCGTACCTACCGTGGAGCGAGGATTTTTGTTCGTCGTCTTTTGATCTATACTGATTACAGGTGAAAGACCGGTAATCTTATCCACATCCGGACGACTCATATTGCCTAAATAACTACGCGCATAGGCAGAAAATGTATCTATATAACGCCGCTGCCCCTCAGCATATATAGTGTCAAATGCAAGCGAAGACTTCCCACTACCACTAAGACCGGTTATTACAGTCAAAGCATCACGAGGTATATCCACCGATATATTCCGCAGATTATGCACTCGGGCACCAATTACACTGATTTTATTTTCTCCTAATTCGCTCATCAACCTAGCTATATGCCTTTTAATCTAAATTATATCAAACAATAGTTACTCTCTTGAAGTTGAAAATCAACACTCATCAGAGTAACTATTATTTTATTCTCATCACAATAACCAATATTATTTTCAACTCGAAACTATAATATTTTTTTGATTGTTAATATTTTATATTATCTATCAATCTCACAGGACCACAATACACTGTTATGCAACCTATTGCATGAGAAAAATCGGTAACAGGTAATAAAGTGCTTTGGTCAACTATCTCATAATACTCCACCGTCAAACCTTCCACTCTATTCACTTGCTCTATCACCCAATTCTCCACTTCTTTTACGCTCTGTGATTGTGTTAATTGACGGCTTTCAAATAAGATATGTGATATATTCACCGCTATTTGTTTTTCTTTTTCGGACAAACGCTCATTCCTGCTTGACAATGCCAATCCACTCGCTTCTCTTACAATAGGACAATCTATAATCTTAATATCCAAAGACTGCAATTCAGGCATTATCTTCACCATACGATGTATAATGGCTAATTGTTGATAATCTTTCTCCCCGAAATAGGCTTTTTGAGGCTGTATCAACAAGAATAACCTACTAACTATCTGTACTACACCATTAAAATGCCCGGGGCGCATTTTACCCTCCATTACTTGGTCTAAACCGCCAAAATCGAATTCGAAAGTAGTATTCATCTCTTCCTGAGTGTACATCTCCTCTGCCGACGGAGCAAAAACATAATCTACACCCAAAGAAGCCAATAAGTCGGCATCACGATCCAAAGTGCGAGGGTATTTTGCCAAGTCTTCTTTATTATTGAACTGAGTCGGATTGACAAACACACTGACAAAAACTACATTGTTTTCATCTACGGCACGCCTTACAAGCGAAGCATGTCCCTCGTGCAAGGCACCCATCGTCGGTACCAAACCTATCGTTTTCTCTTTTTGCTTGCATGCAGCCACTTGCTTAAGCAAAGCCGCCTTTGTTTTTAATATCTGCATATTCTAATAAACAATTTATACACAAACAATCATTATAATCGTTTCTTATTCTTTTCAATGCCTCACTTGTCAAATAAACTTTTGAGCACTCACAACGGCTTATATCACCATCATGCAAGCACTCAAATTCTTTTCCGCAACGAGGACATTTCTTAATCATCTCTAAACTATATTTCAATCCCAATCTATACTATTCAGTTTTCCTCTATACACATCCGTGAATATCTCCGTACGAGACCTTCCGCCAATTATATAAATATATCCTTTGTCGTCTAAAACGACGGATTGACCTATTCTACTTCTGTATGTATCAGGCAGACAATTATGCGATGAATCCGGCACATTCCATGTCATTCCTTCATCCAACGACTCAAGCATATCATACTCGCCAATGTTGTAATTATCAGTGGCCCCACCAAACATATACAAGCGTTTATTATACCATATAACACTCGCACCGGTCAACTGACTAAACGATGGTTGTTCTATTGTCAAATTTGTCCATCTATATCCTCGACCCGGGCTAAACTCTACTGCCCAACGACTATTCAAAGCATCGCCCGACTTATTATAACCACCTACCAACATTGAATGATTCCTATATGTCTTAGAAACAAAATCTACTGATGCAAAATCGGATACAGGAAAATTATCAGGCAAATCCTCACGCACATAAAAATCGTTTCCATTTTTGCTTACCGCGAGTTGTAAAGTATCTGCTTTCGACACTATTGCCCAAACACTGTCATTAAAAAATAACATCATGTTTACGAACTCGTAGTCATCCGTCTCTAACTCGTCACTGCTCCATGACTTTCCATCATCGGAGAAATAGACCTTTTTTCCTGAAGCATAGTACAATCTATCATCTCCTTTTATAATACTTTTCACATGACAATCGGCGGGCAAACCACTTATCGACTGCTGGCTCCACTGCGCGCCATCTGCCGACTGATACAAGCGCAATTCTATTCCATCATTGACGAACAAACTTATTGCGCCTTTATGCCATAAAGCTTTCTGCTCGGCTGCTATAGGTGGATATATTTCTTCTGTCAAACGGTTCCACACAAACAGGTCAGGATCCGACTGATGAACCGTTACTAATATCTTATACCATTTTGTTACCTTCTCACTCTCCGAAAGGACATACAAATACGACGGATTCATCGAGAAATTGGCTGTATCATAACCGGTGATAGGAGTGGTATCAAAAGGAGTCATCAATATGGCAGAAGCAGGTGTATGATTGAAGATAAAACGAGGCACGACACTATCAACACGAGTGCCATACATCAACGAGTCGTCATTATATATCAAACCCGTATCCAACCTATCTTCTATCACAAATACCGCCTTTGCCAGACCAGGGAAACTATCTTGAGCCTGAAATGTCAGACTACTCAAAGTAGGGTCATCCGATGGCTCAGTTGTGGCTGAATTGCGATTATTACATGCTGATAATATATACAAGAAAAAACTTGATATTAAAAGCATTACATATATACCACGCTGTCTTAACATACATTCGGTTTTAGAGACGCAAAAATACTGCAAATTTTATGAATGAGCAAATATATATTTTCATGAAGCAAATAGCATAACCTTCTCTTTATGCCTCTATGATTTCTATCACCTTCATTCTTCGGATAAAACGCCGGTGGAAAAGCACTGCTACTAAAGCCAGGGCAACGATAAAACTAACCCACATTCCGCTTACCCCCATCCCGAGAGGAAACATAAGGGCATACCCCAAAGGCAATGCTATTACGACATAAGAAATAAAAGCGTATATCATTGGGCGCTTCACATCGGTTATTCCCCGTAACATTCCTGCTCCTACGCATTGTAAGCCATCAGAATACTGGAATATACCGGCAAAAATAAGCAATTTAGAGGATATCTCTATTACCTCAACATCATTGGTAAAGATATATGGTATGTAATTTCTTAGCCCTATCATAAGAGAGGCTCCGATAGTATTCATCAAAATCACCAGATGTATGCTCGCATTGGTAGCCATACGCAATGCATGATAATCTTTCAAGCCAAATTGATGTGATACTCTAATTGTTGTAGCAGAGCCTACTCCTAACGACATCATAAAAGCGATATCTGCTATTTGATTGGATATATGATGAGCCGCCAGGGCTTCCTTACTAATCCACCCCACCATGATAAACGATAAGGTGAAAAGTATCGTTTCCATCGTAGTTTGGACCCCAATAGGAAAACCAACTCTTATCAACTCCTTTATACATTCCCTACTATTATTTTGCCGTGAAAACAACGATATATAACGCCTCCATTCTTTATGTCGTAATATAACTATGATAAACGCTATAGGCATCACACACGTTGCTATAAAACTGGCAAGTCCTGCGCCATAAGCCCCCATCGGACTAAAACCAAATTTGCCATATATAAATACATAATTCAATAGGATGTTTATTACATTGACAAAAAAAGTAATAACCATCGCTATCATAGTATTGCCTACGCCTTCCAAAAATTGTTTTTGCAGACAAAAAATAAAAAATGGTATCAACCCTAAAGTTCTTATAATGAAATAAGGTTTGGCGGCTTCAACCACACTTGGGTCTTGCCCCATATTATCCATTATCGGCACACACGCTAGCAAAACAACTGAGGTAACAGTGCCCAATATCAACATAAACCACACACCATTTTGAAGCAACATGCTCACGCGCTTGTCATCGTTTTGTACAAACGCCTGCCCCACTAACGGCGTTATTGCCATCAGTGCCCCCATCGCAAAAACTAAAAAGGTAAAGAAAATGCCATTAGCAAAACTCACTGCAGCCAAATCGGTAGTAGAATAATGACCTACCATTATACTATCCACCATTCCTACCACTGCAGCACCTAACTGAGTTAGCATAACAGGAAACGCAACGGCTAAATTGCGCTTATAATATGGCAAATACTCTGTAATCTTACTCATAGCGAGCCGCAAAGGTAGCCATTTTTGGACACATACACAAACAACAATTCAGTTGGCTATAGAGGGTCAAAAAACTAAAATAAAATTGCTATTTGATAAAAGACAAAACTTACTACCCAAGCCAAACAAGTATTATAAACCACTGAGAACCACATCCAGCCCCTGCCTATTTCCTGACGAATAGTGGCCAATGTAGAAATACATGGGAAATACAGTAAAATGAATAGCATCATCGAGTAGGCTGATATTGGCGAATACACATTATTGCCGTCCGAATCCTTTATTGTTTGTAATTTTCTAACAAGATTTTCTTCACCATTCTCACTATCCTCATCTACACCATAAAGCACAGCCATTGATGATGCTATAACTTCTTTAGCCGTTGCACCTATTACCAAACTCACTCCTGCTTTCCACTCCATACCTAAGGGACTAAATACCGGTTCTATAAAATGACCAAAGCGACCTAAATACGATTGTTCTAATTGTTCTGATTCGCTTACTTGAGTATTATGCGGAAAATAACTTAATGACCATATAACTACGGAAGCCAAGAGGACTACAGTACTAACTCTTTTTAACCATTCAGATGCTTTGTCCCACATGTGAATAAGCGCATTACGCATGGTTGGGACTCTATAAGGCGGCAATTCCATCACAAAGGGATTGGCCTGCTTACGAAAATGTACCTTACTCAATATCAAAGAAGTTAATATAGCAAAAACTAACCCTAACAAGTATATCGACAACAATATACCTGCCTGATGAGCGGGAAAAAAGGCTGCAACCAAAAGTAGATACACCGGCAAACGAGCAGAACAAGAAATAAAAGGAACAGTGAGTATTGTCAGTATTCTATCACGAGGATTATCAAGTGTTCTTGCTGATAATACCGCCGGCACAGAGCAGCCGAAACCAATAATATAGGGTATAAACGATTTACCATGCAGTCCCATACGATGCATGAGTTTATCCATAATAAATGCCGCCCGAGCCATATAACCCGTATCTTCCAAAATAGAAATAAAAAAGAACAATATCAGAATCTGAGGGATAAATACCAACACAGCACCAACACCCGACAACAAACCATCAACCAACAAATCCGTAAACACCCCGGCAGGCATTACTGCTTTTAACCAAGTCCCCAACCAACCAACAAACATATCCAACCAGTCTTGGGGATAAGCCCCTAACACAAAAGTGATTTCAAACATCAAAAAGAGGAATAGGAACAATATCGGGAATCCTAACCAGCGATTGGTAAGCACTTTGTCAAGAGCATAACCCATTTCCAATTTCTCTTTCTTCTGTGCGGGCACTAAAGTTTCGCCTAACGCCCCCCTGATAAAACCAAATTTCAAATTGGATATTACCGATGTTATATCTTCATCATACTCCTTCTCAAGTTTGAGTTTATAATAATCTGCTGTCTTTAATATCTCATCCGAATTACTCAAATGTGAGAATTGCTCAATAGTAGTGCGGTCGTGTTCAATAAGTTTGAGGGCAATATATCGCGGATGATAGATATCCCTCATTTCTTCGTTTTGGTTAATTAGACTTTTTATTTGGCTTATGGCTTTTTCTACTTCCTCTCCATAATTTATATGAATATGCTTGCTTACATCCGATTTGCCTTCATACACTTGAACAATAGCCTCAAGCACATCGTCTATTCCCCACCCTGTTCGAGCAATAACGGGTACTATTGGGAAACCTAATAATTTAGACAACGCAACATGATCAAGTTTATCGCCCGAACTTTGTAATTCGTCATACATGTTTAATGCCATAACCATAGGATGATTACGGTCAATCAACTGCGTGGTAAGCAGCATATTGCGCTCTAAATTTCCGGCATTTACTATATTGAGTACTATATCCAACTCCTCATTATCCAAATAATCACGCACATACAATTCATCCGGCGAATATTCAGTTAATGAATATGTCCCAGGCAAATCTACTAAATGGATTGTATAATCACGATGATAAAAAGTTCCTATTTTAGAATCTACCGTTACACCGGAATAATTACCAACCTTTTCTCTCATGCCGGTTGCATAATTAAAGAATGATGTCTTGCCACAATTAGGATTACCGACCAATGCAACAGTTATTTCTTTTCCTAATTCTTCTACCTCATGCCTTACATGTTCCTCAATAGTGCCATGAAAGTCAGCACTCAAATCTGGATGGTCGCCCGGACTCAAAGAGACTACATCAATCAAATCAGCCTCCTTGCGCCTAAGACTAACATGAGTACCCATAATTTCATATTCCACAGGATCTTGCAAAGGAGCATTCTTAAGCACGCTAACTACCTCACCACGAACAAAGCCCAATTCTAATATTCGATGTCGAAAACCACCATGACCATGAACCTTCACAATCATGCAACGGCTACCTGTACTTATATCCGCTAATGTGAGTTGCTTTTCCATTATAGCATAAAATTAAATTTGTTTCAATAATCTAATCAGTGTATATTGTTTCTATATAACAAATCTGTTATTACATGTTTTTGTTTTGGTTGCGGGCGAGGACCGGCAAGCCTACCGCGTTCCAAATGATTGCTGCAAAATTACTTCCTTTCTGGTAATTAGCAAATACCAAAAAATGGTGAAACTCACATTTTGCGACTTTCACCATTTATTTTTATATGGAGTTGATTACTTGAGTTTATATTCCATTCTTACTGTTATTCGAGCCTTTTTCTCTTTAGAAGATGTATTGAAAGAGCCTCCATAAGAATAGTCTTCGTCACCCGTTGGGTCAGTTATTTGGAACACACCTAAACGCGCATTACATGCCTTGCCCAATTTGCCGCCGGCATTGTTAACTATATTTTTTGCGCGTGCGTAGGCGTCTTTTGATGCCTTTTCAATAAGTTCCAACTTCAAATCATCCAACTTAGTATAGTAATAATCAGGAGTATAACTATCAATATCTATATTTTGAGATATCAGAGAGGATATTTCACGAGAAATACGCTCTATCTTATCCACATTATACGACTGGACAGTAAATGTTTGTCCAAATCGATACCCTGCGAAACGAGAACCGGCATAATTACCATTATCATTGTAAAGTGAAGTAAATAATTTATCAGTTGAGATAAAAGAAAATGTTACTTCGTCATCACTCACCCCATTTTCCTTTAAGTATTGAGCCACCTTTTTCTGGTTTTTCTCTATTTGCTGGTAGCCAGTCAACTTGTCGTAATTTTCTACAGTCAGATTACCTTTCCAAACTATCATGTCGCTTGTAAATGTAGTCTCTCCCAAACCGGTTACAGATACCGTGTCATGAGACTTGCCATAATAGGTGATAGCCGAGGCTAACACTACCATACTGATTACTATGGCACAACCAATAATCAGAGGTTTCCAAAGATCTTTCATAATATTTTTAATTTATTATTAATTTCATACACCTTCCAGAGCGCAAAATTACTATATTTTTTGTATTTATACAATACATCACATAGGATCTACATCAATTGTAATGCCTATGGCATTTGATGAACCAGACATATAAAATTTATCTATCGCCTCATTAAGCATGCGTTTAGCGTCAGTGTATGGCGCTCCTGCCTCTATCTTGAGCAAAATCTCTCGAATATACAAATTCTGGACTTTACTTACATTGGGTTGCAGCACCCTTGACACCCTACGAGTAAACACCTCTGCCAAATACCGTTGCAAGTGCAACGACTCAACATCTAACATCCTATAATCTCTACACTTGATTGTGAGTTTAATAAGCCGATAAAAAGGTGGGTATTTGAATTGTTCTCGCTCACGGATCTGAGAGTTGTAAAATTGTTCGTAATCATGACGCTTCACATACTCGAACAACTTATTATCTATGTTGTTGGTTTGGACAAACACTTGCCCCTGTTCTCCCTTTCTTCCTGCTCTACCGCTCACTTGTTCCAACAACTGGTACGCATACTCATAACTACGAAAATCGGGCTGATTCATCAAATTGTCGGAATTAAGCACGACCACAGTACTTACATTGGGAAAATCCAAGCCCTTACTTACCATCTGAGTTCCAATCAATATATCAGCATTACGCTCACCAAAATCAGATATGATCTGCTCATAATTATGTTTGCCTCGAGTAGTATCCTGATCCATACGCATTATTCTTGCATTGGCAAACAATAATTTGAACTCATCCTCTACCCTTTCTGTTCCAACCCCTATCTCAGATAAAGTTTTTTGCCCACATGCAGGACATTGCTCAGGGACGGCAATGGTATAACCACAATAATGACAACTCAAAACTCCCAATCTTTTATGCAATGTCAAACTGACATCACAATTCGTACACTTAGGGATATATGCACATTGCTTACATTCCATATAGGGCGCATAACCTCGTCTGTTATGGAGAACTATTACTTGCTTTTGCTTATTTAATTCTGCATTTATTCTATCCACAACCGGATCGGCCAGATGCATTTGCATCTGCTTGCGACGATAATGCTCCTTGGTATCTATACATTTGAGTTGAGGCATTTCAATATCTCCATGCCTCTGAAGCAAACTGACTAAACCATACTTACCAATTTGCGCGTTATAGTAAGTTTCTATAGCAGGCGTAGCCGTACCCAATAACACCTTGCAGTCATGTATTCCCGCTAATACTATGGCCGCATTACGGGCATTATACCTCGGAGACGGATCTTGCTGCTTATAACTCTGATCATGCTCCTCATCTACTATTATCAAGCCCAAGTCACTAAATGGTAAGAAAATTGACGACCTCACACCCAACACCACCTTGTAGTGGTCATGTTGAAGTATCTTACTATATATATCTGCCCTCTCATAATCCGAAATACGAGAATGATATACACACAACAAATCGCCCAAAACCGCCCTTAATCTATCTGTTAATTGAGTCGTTAAGGCTATTTCCGGCACTAAATAAAGCACCTGCTGACCACGAGCAATTACTTCTTTTATAAGGTGAATATATACCTCAGTCTTTCCACTACCGGTAACTCCATGAAGCAATACCACACGCTTCTTTTGCCATAACCCTACTATATCTTTATACGCCTTCTCTTGATATGTATTTAAGGCCTTGATTCTTTCAGTATTCAAGCCATAAATATCTTTTTCTTCTCTCTCTTCTTTTTGCTCGGTAATTACTAATATTCCTTTTTCTACAAGCGCCTTCAATGCTGCTGCATTGCCCTCTGACATATCTATCAGTGCTTTTTTCTTCACCTTTCCATTCTCATACAAAGAAATAAAATCAGACAACAATCGCTGCTGCTTAGGTGCTCTCTCAAGCGAATTAAACACCAAAACTAACAACTTTTCATTATCCCTATATTTCTCTGCCAATTCCACTATTTGCTCCTTGCGCTCTTTATACTTTCTCTCCACTCGCTCTCCCATTCCAATTGCCCCCATCTGATACAGCCTGCTCAATTGAGGCATCACCGACTTTATGTCAAGCCGCTTGGACAACTCTTCGATACTATGCTCCTTCATATCAGAAAGTATATCCAATATACGCTGCGCTGTAGTTGAGCCTTTTACCATAGTATTTGCATTAATGCCCATAATAGTGTCTTTAGTTGCATCTGTATAATGAAGTTTTGCAGGGGCAACATAATCCTCACGCAGATATACTATCGTTATACTCTCTAACTTCAGTGCAGAAGGCAAGGCTGCTTTCATCACATCACCTAAAGAACACATATAATACTCCGATATCCACTGCCATAACTTCAACTCTTGTGAATTAACTATCGGGGCTTCGTCTAACTTACATAAAATCTCTTTTATATTAACTCCTTCAGACAACGGATTTTTATGTTCACATAGCACTATGGCAGACATCAATTTCTTCTTACCTATAGGTACAAGCACACGCATGCCATTCTCCAATCTTTCTGTTGAAGAATAAGTCAAAGCACCACCCTTCAAGGCTAAAGGAAGAATAACATCATAAAACATAATAAACGACAAGAAAAATAGGGGACTATCAATTATTAAACTGAATAGTCGGAGATAGAGACTCACGCCTCTTTATTTCTTTATCTGTCTCCTGAGACAAACGCTTTTCATTCGAACGATAATAATATATCAATCCATATTGTTGACAATTGCGCAACTTCTCATAAGGCAAACACATTTGGTAGTACTGCTCCACTTGATTCCAGATATCCAAAATTATAGCATCAGCCTCACGCCTTAATGCCTCCAATACCTCATAATTTCTATTTGCATTAGTTTTGTGAAGTTGCTGAGTTATCTGCTGCTCCTTAAAAATATCATAATATACTCTTACTTTATTGATATTGGGACAATTTATAGCCAATCCACCTAATTTTATGCGCTCCATTTCACCCTCAATTATATTCTGCCCCCAAACCAACAAATCCTCCTCAGAAGATAAATCAGGCAAAATATGAGTGGTGGTATCTAACTTATATAACTCTTTGTGCTCCTTCTTAATATCACCACGAATTACTGCCAAATTAAGTACTTGTATAAAATGACTGATATACAAACGGGCATTTTGAACATTATGTTTATACCGTTTGTTAGAAGAAACTTTACTTTGAAATGTTTGATGATATTGCTCAACTTGTGTTTCGTAAATACGCAAAAAGCGCTGAGCCTCATTAAAGGTTTTGTATGAGAGAACCTGTTCAGTAAAATCTGCTTCACTGGCACGCTGAACCGCTTGTTGCAAGGCGCGCAAACGAGCCTGGTCGGTATTTGGCAAACGACGATATGGCATATTAATATATGGTTAGCAATTTATTGCGGCAAAATTAGTATTTTCATTTTGATTATGCAAATCATATTACTCATGATTTCCTAAAATCTTGAAATGTTCGATATAACATAGGGAAATAGATGTTACTCTGCGAAATCATACATAGTATCTCCTCTGTTATTCTCCAACAATGCATCCATATTTCTTTTCAAATACTTCGCTGTATAACTATCATCACATTGCAACAACTTATCGGGTGTTCCTTCAAATACGATATTGCCTCCATCAGTTCCTCCTTCTCGCCCTAAATCAATTACATGGTCGGCTGACATTATTATAGCAGGATTGTGCTCTATAACTATAATCGTATGTCCTTTGCTTATGAGTGCATTAAAAGCCTTTATAAGAACTGCCACATCCATGTAGTGCAGACCCGTTGTCGGTTCGTCAAAGACATATATCATCCGCTCCTTTGACTCGGTAGCCATAAAACTTGCTAACTTTACTCTCTGACTCTCTCCACCTGACAAAGTAGCACTTGATTGACCTAATTTAACATACCCTATTCCTACATCTTCCAAAGGTTTTAAACGACGAATAATTTTATTCACTATAGTCTGATATTGCTTAGGAGTGTCATTTGAAAAGAACTCTATGGCATCGCTTACTGTCATATTCAAAATGTCATAGATATTCTTACCATTATATTCTACCTCTAACACATCCGGTTTGAACCGCTTTCCATGGCATTGTTCACATTCCAGCACCAAATCAGCCATAAACTGCATCTCAACCGTTACTGTACCCTCGCCCTTACACTCCTCACATCTACCACCGGTAGTATTGAAAGAAAAATAGGCAGCGGTATAACCCATTTGCTTGGATAGTTGCTGAGCCTCAAACAAATGGCGTATTTCGTCATAAGCCTTTATATAAGTAACAGGATTACTTCGTGTAGAAGTGCCTATAGGATTCTGATCTACAAATTCTATGTCCGACACCAAAGACAGACTACCACTTAAAGCACCAAAATTACCCGTACGCTCAGCCACACCACCATAGTATTTTTTCAATGCAGGATAGAGCACTCGACTCACTAAACTTGACTTGCCACTACCACTCACACCACTGACTACTGTCATCACACCAAGCGGGAAACGGACTGTTAAGTTTTTCAAGTTGTTCTCCGTTACATTACTCAACTCAATATACTGATTCCATGGACGACGAAAACGAGGTATTTGTATGCGTTTTCTGCCCATAAGGAAATCAATAGTATATGACTCGCCTTTATAATTATCAATATCCTTCAAGTTGCCGGCATACACTACTTTGCCTCCTAATGAGCCGGCACGAGGACCAATATCTATCAAATAATCTGCAGAACGAATTATATCCTCATCGTGTTCTACTACTACCACTGTGTTTCCTAAGTCTCTTAATTGCTTAAGCACCGATATCAATCTATCGGTATCTCTTGCATGCAAACCTATAGAGGGTTCATCTAACACATAAAGAGAGCCAACCAAACTACTTCCTAATGATTTAGCCAAAGTTATGCGCTGACTCTCGCCGCCTGACAAAGTACTTGAAATACGGTTCAAAGTAAGATAAGAAAGACCTACTTGAGACAAAAAACGCAAGCGAGAAGTGATTTCGTCTATCAACTGCCCTGCTACTGCCTTGTCATAATCACTCAATTGCAATTCAGCAAACCATATCTCCAAATCACTCACCGACATCGACACCAACTCGCTTATGTTCTTTCCACCTATCAAGACATAATTTGCCTCTTTACGCAATCTGCCACCATTACATGCCGTACATAAAGTCTTACCCCTATATCTTGACAACAATACACGATATTGGATTTTCTGATATTGCTCTTTTTCAAGCATGTTAAAAAACTGATTTAGGCCATGAAAATACTCATTTCCTGTCCAAATAAGTTGTTTTTGCTCATCTGTCAACTGATAAAAAGGCTTATGTATAGGGAAATTAAATTTAGGAGCCGCCATAATCAATTCTTGTTGCCATAACGACATCTTCTCCCCGCGCCAACATGCTATAGCCCCCTCATAGATGCTTTTACTCTTGTCAGGAACAACCAAATCAGCATCTATACCTATCACATTTCCAAACCCATTGCATACAGGACAAGCACCAAGAGGATTGTTGAAATCGAACAGATATTCCGACGGCGACTGAAATACTATACCATCAGCCTCAAAATGAGTGGAAAAATCTTCTGACCATTCACCATCGAGCATATTCACAAGCAACCGACAATTACCCTTTCCCTCGAAAAAAGCCGTTTGAACCGAATCAGCAAATCTATTTGCTGTAGCCTGTTCTTTATCTACTACTATTCTGTCAATCAACAAAAAAACTTCGTGCAAATTGGCATTATTATACAACCCGGTTTTTTCGCGTATAGATTCCTGAATTTCTGCAATTCTTACTACTTTTCCTTTGTCATATATGCGAGTAAAACCCTGCTCTGTCCATATTGATAATTGGTCAACAAATGTTTTGCCAGCAAGTACTATTGGCGCAAGCAACATAACACGAGCATCCTTGGGCAATGACATCATATAATTAACTACATCCTGAACCTGATGCCGCTTGACCTCTTTACCTGATATTGGGGAAATAGTTTTACCTATTCGTGCATACAACAACTTCAAATAATCGTATATTTCGGTCTGAGTTCCAACTGTACTTCTCGGATTACGACTACTTACCCTTTGCTCTATAGCAATAGCAGGCGGTATTCCACTAATAAAATCCACCTCCGGCTTACGCATTCGGGACAAAAACTGACGAGCATAGGAAGATAAACTCTCTACATAACGACGCTGCCCCTCTGCATATAGAGTTTCAAATGCTAAAGAGGACTTGCCACTACCGGACAAACCGGTTATTACAACCAATTTATTTCGTGGTATATCTACATCTATACAACGCAAATTGTTAGTCCTCGCTCCTCTTATCTGAATCTGCTTCTCCAAACTGACTTAATGTTTTTATATTTATTTGTTTTCGCTCCTCATCAAAGAACCAACCCCATTTATTGAAATATTTTATCATATTATAAATATGGATAAAAAGCATTTTTACATTTCTATACGACTCTCTGTTGTGGTGATGAACTATAGTCACATCAGGATAATACAAAGTCTTATACATCTTATGTAGCCTACGAGTTAGGTCCAAATCCTCGGGATAAAGGAAAAAACGCTCATCAAAAAAACCAACCACCTCTAAAGCCGACATTCGCAATAGCATAAAGCAGCCGGATAAATACGGAATATTCATAATCTTATCATAGCCCGTATGACGCAATTCAAACATATCCCTGCGCTTGGGGAAAAACACATTAGGAATAAACCTTCTTATAAATAAATCAAAAGGAGATGGCAACAACTTGCAAAGATACTGTAAACTACCATCAGGATACAAAACCTTAGGCATCATACTCGCCACCATCGAATCAGTATCCATATAATTCACCATATTCTCTATGCACCCTTCTGACAATTCTATGTCGGAGTTGACAACCAAATGATATTTCACTCCATCTTTTACCGACTCACCAAGGGCGATGTTATGAGCCACACCATAACCCAAATTCTTTCCCGTGCGTATGTATTTTATCTTGTTATTATACTCAAATTTGCTTTCCTTAGGAGAATTATCAATCAGATATATAGTCTTTATAGCATCATACACACATAATTGCCGAAGCAAACTATTTAGTTGCTCCGTATTAGTGTTGTACAATACTATAGACACATTTATTTCAGACATACACATGTTTTAATTTTTGTATCTGATTGGGTAAGAAATTCTTGCATACCCACTCATGAGCGTTATTTGAGTATCTCTTGCGCAAATCCTCATCTCGCAATATCTTATTTATTGCCATCGCCAACTCTTTCTCATCAATCTTTTCGACCACCTCACCGGTAACTCCGTTCTGATTAACCCATGTTGTACCTGAATCATTTATCTTAAAAGACACAGCAGGCAACTTGCAATACAATGCCTCCGCCAAGGCCACACCAAATGCCTCACGCCTGTCTATAGAAGGAAACACAAATACATCAGATGCATAAAAATAATACTTCATTATCTCATTAGGCAAACGCCCCAAAAATACGACCCGATCAGGACAAGACTCAGACAAACGCTTCAGATGTTGAGTTTCCTGACCTGTTCCTGCGATAAGAACTATCGCCTCTTTATCAATATCATTTATTGCCCTTATTAAATAATCTACGCCTTTATACTCGACATGACGACCTATAAAAAACACTATTTTTTTACCCTTATATCGTTCCCTAATCTTTTCCACCTCTGCATCCTCACCATCATACAAATAAAACTTATTTTCATTTATAGTATTTGGTAACACTATCACCTTACTTTGATATTTCTTTAATGGAATAGAACCATTTACATACTGAGTACTCGTAGATATTATAACCTCAGCACGCTTAAGAATCAATTGCTCTATCGGCCTACAAAAATTATATAAAAATTTCTTCCCTAATATGTCAGCATGCCAATGAACAACCAATTTGGCACCATATAGATTACATAGCAAAAGATATATACATATCAAAGGATTGGGTAAATGCAAATGCACATAATCTGGTTTGAATCGTTTAATTTCGCGCCTCAAATGCCTATAATAACTAAAAGATATCGGCTGAGAAGAAATAGATAAAGGTGTTGATATACGCAATATCTCTATCCCATTGTCTAGAGTACGAATGGTACCACGCTCATGATTAAAACAAATTACTCGCTGCTCATAATCGTTACGCAACTCACTAACAATCGTATATACCACATCCTCTATTCCACCATAATACGGATGATAAAACTTACTTATATGTAAAATTTTTTTCACAGTATAGAATTTCTTAAAGTGTGCAAAATTAAGAAAATATATTTACAATGAAAAACAAATAAAAGGATAATTTCTACAATAGAAAATTATCCTTTTATTTAACCAATGATACGACTAAAATTAAATATTCAAATCTCAAGCACTTATTTCAGGGTGAAAATAATTATAAACTATTGATGCTTTGGATCTTCCGAGCAAATTTACTATATCTTCCTCAGAGGCTTGTTTTAGACGGCTGACGCTCCTATATTTTTGGAGTAATTTCTTTTTAGTAACTCCGCCAACACCCTGAATATCATCAAGTTCACTATGAATCTGGGATTTACTTCGCTTGTTTCTATGAAAAGTAATGGCAAATCTATGAACCTCATCTTGAACTTGTGTCAAAAAAAGAAACAACTCCTCCGTTGGACGCAACTGAACCTCTTGTGGAGGAAAACCATATAACAAAGAAGCAGTCCTGTGATGACTATCCTTAACCAAACCTGCTACCGGAATATCAATTTCCAGCGCATCCAACGAATCTTTTATTGCATGCATCTGACCTATACCGCCATCCGCTAATATCAAATCTGGCAATTCACCGCTTTCATCGAGAGTTTGCTTATATTTTCTATACACCACCTCACGCATACTTGCATAATCGTCCGCACCTTCTACCGTCTTGATATTAAATCTCTTATACTCGCTCTTACTGGGCTTTGCCATGCGAAATACCACACAAGCAGCCACTGCATTAGTTCCTTGAATATTAGAATTATCAAAACTATCGATGACTACGGGCAATTTTGACAATCCTAACTTATTTTGAAGATTGGTCAATATTCTCACTGCACGCTGATTGGGATTCAGTTTATCCGCTTGTTTCTTCCTATCAAGTGCGTGTTGACGGACATTGTCCATAGCCAAGTCCAACAAACGCTTTCTATCACCTTGAGTAGGAATACTTACTTTCACATTTTCATCGATGAAATCAGGCAAAAATGGAACTATTACATCACTTACCAAACTTGACATACGCTCTCGTAAATCTACTATTGCATGAGCAAGTATCTCAGATTTGTCCTCATCCAGCATTTTTTTGTACTCAACAATATGACCTTGAACTATAGACCCTTTATGTATTCTCAATACAGATACATACACTACGCCATTATCTTCTAAATAACCAAACACATCTGTGTCCTTAACAGTGGTATTTGTTATTATTGTCTTACTATTGAATTTTTCTATTAAATCATATTTACGCTTTATTTCCTGAGCCTCCTCAAAACGCATTTCACGAGACAAATCATTCATCTGACTTAGCATATCTCTGGCTATATCTCGAGCATCACCACGTATAATTTTTCTGACCTCATCTATATACCTCAGATATGTCTCCCTATTTACATAATTTTCACAAACTCCGCAACATTTTTTTATGTGGTACTTCAGACATACCTTATATTTTCCGCACTCTACTCCTTTTTCCGTCAACTGGAGCGAGCAAGTGCGCAAGGGATACAAATCGTGTATCAATTCAAGCACCATATCTACCATGTTTCCATAAGTAAATGGGCCATAATACTCACCCTTACTCTTATCTATATGACGCGTCTTAAAAACACGAGGATACTCTTCTTTCGTTACACATACACTCGGATAACTCTTACCATCTTTTAGCAGTATATTATAATAAGGCTGATACTTCTTTATTAAATTATTCTCGAGTAGAAAAGCATCTTGCTCACTTGCCACAACTATATAATGAATATCTGCGATATTACTTACAAGTTGCCGAGTCTTCAATGAATCAATATCTTTTTGGAAATAACTACTTACTCGGCGCTTCAAGTTCTTTGCCTTTCCAACATAAATTATATCACCATCTTTGTTAAGATGCTGATATACACCCGGGCGTTCCGGCAAAGAATCAAGTATCTGCTTTATATGTTGAGATATTGCCATTACAAACACTCCTCGTCTTGAAATCAATAATGTACTAAAGAATATACATCTACGCCACCGCCCAAAGTTTGTCTCCCGTTTAGGACATCTAATTCGACCAAGAAACTAATATAAATCTTCTTTACATTAAATTTCTTCACCAAATTTATTGCTGCCAACATCGTTCCGCCCGTTGCCAACAAATCATCATGAATCATCACCACATCATTTTCTGATAATGCATCCTTATGAATTTCTATAGTATCCACCCCATATTCTTTTTCATAACTTTCGGTTATCACATCAGCGGGCAATTTTCCTTTCTTACGGACAGGCACGAACCCTGCCCCCAACTTATCAGCCACTATAGGTGCCACAATAAAGCCTCTCGACTCAACCCCCAATACCTTGGTAACACCCAAGTCCTTATAATATTCAAACAATCTCTCGCCGAACCAGTGTAAACACTCGGGATTATTAAACGCTGTTGTCAAATCCCTAAACAAAATTCCTTCTTTGGGAAAATCAGAAACCGTCCTGATAATACTCTTAACTTCTTCTACTGTCATATATTTATTTATTAGAGGAATACCGCAGTCAACCACCGCATATTATTCCATTATTAATATTAATTTGTTCCACGTGAAACATTATCTTCCAAGCAAGACAAGCAATACGCTTATATCATTAGGCGACACACCTGGGATTCGGCTTGCCTGGCCTATAGTTTTGGGTTTGATTGAGCATAATTTCTGCCTTGCTTCAGTTGACAACGACTGCTCTTTAGTATAATCAAACCACTCAGGAATTACAATTTGCTCTAATCTTTTCAATTTATCAGCCGAAAGTTTTTCTCTTTCGATATAACCTGAGTACTTCATCTCTATCTCGGCACTTTCAATAACTTCTAAATTATCTTCACAACACTTGAGCAAAAACTCTTTTAGATTATGTAAAGATTCAGACATACCACAAATGGTTACATTTGGTCTTAATATCAAGTCGGCTAAACTTGTTGTTTGGGGGACTTCAGCTGAACCTACTTCTCTAAGATATGAATTAATTGATTCTGGTTTTACCTTGGTTTGAGATAAATAATCGATTATATCTTTCTTCTTCTCAATTTTTTCTAAAAGTACTGAATGTCTATAATCAGAAGCCAGACCTAACTTATAAGACATATCTGTTAATCTTTCGTCGGCGTTATCTTGACGGAGCAAAATTCTATATTCTGCTCTTGATGTAAACATTCTGTATGGTTCGTCAACACCTTTTGTAACCAAATCATCAATTAACACTCCAATATAAGCCTCGTCACGGTGCAACACAAATTCGGGTAATTTATTTATCTTACAGTGTGCATTTATACCGGCTATGATTCCTTGTCCAGCTGCCTCCTCATAACCTGTTGTTCCATTAATCTGACCCGCAAAATACAAATTAGAAACTAACTTGGTCTCTAAAGTATGGTATAACTGCGTAGGATCAAAATAATCATATTCTATAGCATAGCCGGGTCTGTATATAACTATATTTTCTAACCCTCTTACAGTTTTTAGGGCATTTAACTGAGTATGCAGAGGTAATGAAGAAGAGAACCCATTGATATAATATTCATTTGAATCGACACCCTCGGGTTCAATAAACAACTGGTGAGCATCTTTTTCTGAGAAAGTAACTATCTTAGTCTCAATGCTCGGGCAATACCTTGGACCTATGCTATGAATCTGACCATTATATAATGGGCTATTTGCTAAATCCGCCCTTAAAACATCATGTGTATTAGGATTAGTATAAGTAATCCAACAAGGCATCTGTTTCAATGTCCTATTAACAGATGGGAGAAAACTAAATTTCTTACTTGTTATTTCACCATCTTGGCGTTGCATAACAGAAAAATCTATACTTCTGGCGTCAACGCGACAAGGTGTACCCGTTTTCATCCTATCAGTTTTGAACCCTACGGACTTAAGTTTTTCCGTTATACCATATGAAGGCGGTTCTGATATTCTGCCACCTTTAATTTGTACATTTCCAAAATGCATCAACCCTGAAAGAAAAGTACCATTAGTCAAAATAGTTGCTTTTGATTTGATATCTAATCCTAAAGCGGTACGAACTCCAACCACTGTTTTGTTTTCAATCAAAATATCTACGACCGTATCCTGCCAAATATAGAGATTATCGATTTTTGAAAGTTCTTTTATCCACTCTTCGATAAATCGCTTTCTATCAGCCTGACTTCTTGGGCTCCACATAGCGGGTCCTTTAGAACTATTTAACATTCTAAATTGTATAGCAGAATGGTCAGTAACGATGCCCATAGTGCCCCCCAATGCGTCTATCTCTCTAACTATCTGTCCCTTAGCAATACCTCCAACAGCAGGGTTGCAACTCATTTGTGCTATTTTATTCATATCCATAGTAATAAGAAGTGTTTTGCTTCCTAATCTGGCTGAGGCTGCAGCAGCCTCGCAACCGGCATGTCCAGCGCCAACTACTATGACATCATACTTAAAATCCATATTTACAATATTTTACTTTCACCTTCAATAAACCTTATTAACTTATTTGCTGATTTATCCCAACTAAATCTATTTAAGACAACAGTTGAGTTAGTTTTTATTTCAGATAAAATATCTTTATTTTCAATTGCTAAATCAATAGTTTTAGTGATATCCTCAACGGACAAGGGATTAAAATAAAGAGCGGCATCTTGACATACTTCTAAATGAGGTTTTATATTAGAAGTCAGTACCGGACAGCCATTTATCATAGCCTCAAGATTAGGCAGTCCGAACCCTTCATACAAAGAGGGATATATTGAAAATTGAGCATTGGCATAAAGATTTGATAAGTCTTTTCCACCAACATAACCACAAAACTTGATATTCTCATTTACAGATTTGGGAGATCCTCCATCTCTAAAAGAAGGATGTTTAGTACCTACAATATATAGTTTATAATCTTTGTTTTTTAGATTTGAGTAAGCACTAACTAATCTATTTAAATTCTTTCTTGGATCTAACGATGAAACTGCAAGAATATATAGTTCATTATTTTCAACTTTAGTACCAATCATTTCTTCTGATACAGCGTTATAAATAACAATTATCTTATCGTTACAAATATTTAGATATTTTATTATCTCGTTTTTTGAAAATTCACTTACAGTTATTATTTTTCTAGCATGAGAAGCCATTATCGGTGTAAGTAATTTATAAAAATAATAATAGGAAAATGTAAACCATTTAGGATTGGCCATAAAGGACATATCGTGTATGGTGACAAAACTATTATTATAATAAATGGGACCAAGACCAGTAAAACTAATAAGTAACGAGTTTTTATATTGGGTTTTTACATACAATGGCAGAACAACTTGTTCCCAAAAATGAGAAGATGAAAGACCTATTTTCTTTACCGGAAACACAAGTTTATAAGATTCGCATATATTTTGGGGTGCCACTACCAAAATATCAGCACCTGCACGCATTAAAGCACAAGTCATTTCATAGGCATATCTATGAACTCCTGTTAGTCTTTGAGACAAAAATCTACCATTTATTATTATTTTACTCATTTAATACATTTTTTAATGCATTTATATATCCCATTCCATACAATGTATCAGGCTCCATATAGTTACCTTCGCCCCATTCATTCCAAGATTTTAGAAAAACTACTTGTTTATCATTACTTTTGCAATGTGATATAGTCTCTTTGACTTTCCTCACCATTTTTGCGAACAACTCAGGATTACTATCTCTGATAACCATTGCATTAATACCGCTTCGAGGGCTATGGTCCCAATTTGGCAAGATTGTAGGAAAAACATTTATTTGCTTTATATATGGCTGGCAAAAGAAATCTATTATATCTTTATACTTATAAACAAATGGTTCTTTCCCTATGGCATATTTAATTTTTTGCGGAAAAGTCTTAACCAATAATCTAACATTTCTGCGACAATCTCCTAAAGGAACAACATTAACAGCATCAAAACCTAAGTTAAGTAATTCTAGTCTTTGAGTGGAATAAAGAGTATGTCCAACAAAAAAAATCCCATTAAAGCCCGATTTCACCGATAAATAATTCCATTTTGATATCATATTCTTTACATCTGGAATATCAAAAGGCTTATATATTACGAAAAGAGGTTTATTATCTATTTTAATATATCTGTCGTCGTTAAATGCGGATAATAAATGATTGAAATGTGCTTCATTATCTTCATCCGAATACGTTTGTTCAATTAGAATCTTATCATTTTTTCCCGATTTCACCGACCATTCTTTTGCTTTCCAACTCTCATTAGCCCATGCCAAACAAAAGGGGAAATTCGGTTGTCGAGTTTCTAAAACTTCAAGAAATGGTTTTTCTAGCAACTGCTTACCTTTGAACCAATAGTGCCAATAGCAGAATCCTTCAACACCAGCCTCTTTTGCTAACTTGGCCTGTTTAAGTCTTACTTCGGGATTCATCAAATTGTAATAACCTAAGGGTTGTGCCGGAACTCGAGGTTGTGTATGTCCAGAAAAAAGCGGCTTTGCACAGCGAACACTATCCCACTCTGTAAAACCTTGTCCCCACCACTCATCGTTTTCTTTGATTTGATGGAATTGCGGTAAATAGTAAGCAATTACACGCATAATAAATCTATAATTTTTGCTTCAAAATTGGTATTGAAATTATATTCTTGTAGTTTCAAAAAAGCATTATGCACCATATTTTCCCTAAATTGGCAATCTTCAACTCGAATCATTGCGTCAATTAATTCATCTATATCTGGTTCTATAAATAGAGTTTCTTTATTTGATAGCAATTCTTTTATAAAGGAGTGATTAGTTTGTATTACTGCAACTTTTGCTTGAATGGCCTCAAAGACTACAAGCGGCATAGTTTCAGACTCAGACGGCAAAACTAAAACATCTATTTTATTAAAAAACTCATTTGGATCAGTATATGGTAATATTTCGATTTCCAAATTAGGAAAAGAATTATATATGTTTTGTATTTCATTTTCGTTTTTAGCACCTGCGATGACTAATTTGATATTATGATTATGTGCTCTTAGTTGACTATATGCATTTAACAGAAGTGATAAGTTTTTTCTTTTATCAAAACTCCCGATGAAACCAAAGGTTAACGGATGTTGAGTGAGTATTTTCTTTTCTTTAATGTTTCTAATTGGATTATACACTACACATCCATTAATGTAACCTAACTCATCTTCCCATTGTTGTTTTTGTCCTTTTGAAATAAATATAACTGAATTTTTGGTGTAATTAAGCCTTCTTTTGTACTCTATTTGCATTGAGTTGTACCAACCAAAGTTTTTATTTGCTTGTTCATGAAAGTGCCAGAAATGAGGAATTAAAAGCCTTTTTGACAATTCTATTCCGATAATTGAAGTATATGTATTAGAAAAAATCGCGTTTATTTTGTTTTGTTTACAGAATTTTACTAAAGTTATTAAGGTTTTGTAGTTATAAATACTAACAAAAATATCTCTAATTATTCCATTTCCTGCATTTTTATAAGGTAGTTTAAGTATTTGATCGTCGCCTAATTCAGCTCTTATTTGTTCTTCAAATCTATCATAAGATGCGGCTAATGGGAATAGTACAAAAACATTACATCCATTTTTTTTCAGGATTTTTATTATTTCTAAACCAACCATTTCTGCCCCATGTAATGAAGTAGAGTGAGAAACGAATAATATGTTTTTAGCGTTTCCTCTCATTGTCAAAAAATTGTTTTGATTTTTTGAGTCTCTCAGGACCAGTGCTTTTCTTATTAGTCAATTGCATGACAACATAATTCTGATAAGGGTTATATGCGACTGCGCGGGGATGCTCCAAGAATATATGCATACTAAAAGAAAAACAATATAGGACTACAGGAATCAAGGCAATATATTTACTCATATTGCCTTGAAGAACTTCAATTAACATTGGCAATAATGCTATAATGCCTATTAGGAACACAAGTCTAACGCGATTACTTACTTCAATAAGTTCGTAACAGTAATAATACATTATTAGGCTGACACAAAACATATTGAGGCAAATTTTTCCGTATTGTAGATTTTCAATTTCTTTTTTGAAACACATAAATGCTGCAAATATCAGTATATTAAGGAAATATCCAATAGTAACGACTCTATGTACTGCAAATCTTTCTTCGGTTGCATATAGAAGTGCTTTGTTATAAAAATTCTCACCAAGCCAAAAAGATACATGAAGAAAAATAGGTTTTAACCAAAGTACTCCGACAAGCATAATAAACATTCCAATGGTCATTATGATAATATATGTTTTGGCACTTATATTTTTATCCAGCAGCCAATAAAATGGCAGGAGCACGATAGCAATTCTGTGCATAGATGTGGCCAAAAGTATCAAGAGAACATATAACCAAACATTTTTTTGTTTTATATATCTGAGTGAAAAGAAGCAAATGGCAACTGCCATAGCCTGTCTGAGGTAAATCATCTCTAAACTAAAATAGAGTATGCAATAGTAACACAAAAGTCCTAAGACAGGAAATTTAGTATAGTCAGAGAGTGATTTTGCTATTAAGGTAATATTTAACAGTGAAATAGAAAACAAAAGTAGTTGCATTGATCCACCGATTTGTTTAATTAGCGAACAAAAAATTAAAAAGCCATTTTCAATAGGAATTTGTGCTAATAATTGCGGGGTTGATATAGCATTTATAAAAGTAGGGCAATTCTTATAAATAGAGGCATAATTATTCCAGTCTCCACCTGTTTCTACTCTTAAGCCGGCAATTAAGATTAAAATAGTTGCAGCAATAATTAGCAGAAATTGCTTGCTGTTTTTTGCCTTAATTTCCACATCAAGTACAGATAAAAAAACTAATATGATAAAAACAATAAGATAAAACATTAATTTTTTTTGAATTTACTCAATTCTTCATAAAGTCTTTGTGTAGGCAATCCCATAACATTATAAAACGAGCCGTTAATATTACTACACAGGGCATAGCCTAACCAATCTTGAATACCATAGGCACCTGCTTTATCTAAAGTATTGTAATTGGCAACATAATATTCTATTTCTGATTTTTTGATTTTACGGAAAGTAACATCTGTTCGATCAACAAACTCTATTTGATTTGTTTTAGTAGTTAAACAAACGGCCGTAAAAACTTGGTGTGTCTTGCCTGATAGGAGTTGTAACATTTTTTTGGCTTCTTCTTGATTTTTTGGTTTTCCAAGCATTGTATTATCGAGCCAGACAATTGTATCAGCAGTGATAAGAATATCGTCAGGTTGAAGTTGATGTTGATAATTAGTTGCCTTAAGTTTTGCCAAATACATAGGAATATCGGCTTCTTTTAAGTTTTGTGGATATGATTCATCACAATCGACATTTACGATTTGATATTCAATTCCTAATCCAGACAATAATTCTTGTCTTCTTGGCGACTTACTTGCGAGCAAAATCATAACATTACGCGGATTACGACACTAAACAAGACCCCTACCAACATTATAAACTTAAGCAAAGTTTGTGCATTCTTATAATCTTGTGTCAGTTGGGCAGAAAACAATAGGTAAAATTCACAAATCATAGGTATAAATAGCCCAAAGAAATAATATTTCATAGCCACACTCCCCCACTCTTTTCCAAAAGGCATAAGACAATAAACTGCATAAAATGCGAAAGCAAGTATGAGCAAGAACAACACACTCACGACTACTTTAGTCCATTTTTCTCCTATTATAATAGGCAAAGTATGGCACTCTAATTCTCTATCACCGATTTGGTCTTGCAGGTCTTTTATTATTTCTCTGGACAAAGTAGTAAGGAAAGCAAAGAAAGCGAATCCACCGACCCATGTATAAATATCGGTAGTGATTGTAGTATAATTCATTAAATCCCCGTATTTGAGTTTCAAATATGCCACATTTGCGAATGCGATCACCATAGGTGTTATGCCCGCCGCCGTTGCCACAATAAGATTTCCGACAAAAAATTGTCTTTTATAAGAAGAAGAGTAGAACCACAAGAGTCCCGGAATAAAGATAAAAATGATTGCCAGTGTCCAACTCTTTAATACTGCTGACACGATTAGCCCAAGTATTACTCCAATAGCAGTCATCAGTTGGTGGCAAATCATGGCTTGTTGTTTAGATAGTGAGCGAGTTACTATTAGTTTTTCCGGTCGATTTATGACATCTATTTTTACATCAAAATAGTCGTTGATAGCATATCCTCCGGCAGCAATAAAAACGACGGCCAGCATAAGCATATAGAACATCCATCCGGGCAATTGCTCGTAAAACAAAGCCTTATTTAAGATAGCAACAACTACCATTTTTTCCATCAGCCATATAATGATTGCTGTGAAAATCAGGTTGTACCATCTAACCAACTTAAGCCACGGCATCATAATGCTTTAAATTTAAGAATCAGTCCTTGCCATGCCGGAACACTAAAAGTGATTTGTGTATCAGGCATAACAGGTATATTATTGAATTTTTTTTCTGTCAGTAAATCTTCCATCTCAACTGCCAACTGCGGTTGCATATTCAAATAAGTAAATGCTGCATTAGGAATATTGATTGATATTTGTTCCTCTCGAGCGTCGAAATTGACTATAATCAGCAAGACATCGTCTGCTGCTTTTCTGATAAAGGTATAGTGTTTTTGTTTATTAAAACCTGTTGTTTGAACATATTCTAAGTCGAACATCAATCCGTTTGATATGGCTTTTTCTTTAAGTGCTATATTTAGCAATTTTTGGTAGAAGTCTCGCAATTGTTTTTGTTCGTCAGAGAGTAGTTTTCCGTCGAATTTGCCGTTATTAGCCCAATTTTGTAGTGATTGTACTCCCCAATAGTCAAATATGGTAGTTCTTCCATCCATTCCGGAGAATCCTTCCATATCCATTCCTGCTTCTCCGAGTTCTTGTCCAGCCCAAATTAGTAGCGGGTTACTAAGGAGGCAAGATGCTACAATCATTGCTGGTTCAGCGCAAATTCCTCTTCCACAAAAGAAACCACTTGCTATTCGTTGCTCGTCATGATTTTCGAGGAAATAGAGCATGTGTGATTGTATATCTTCGGTGGCTTGCCATTGACGTGTTATTCCCTCGGCGGGATAATCACGAGAGGTTACTCCACGAAGATAGTCATACATACCTACTTTATCATAAAGATAGTCAAATTTGCCTTCGAACAAATAACTGCGATATAGTGAGGGATCATAAATCTCTGCTATAAATTCCACATCTGGATAGACTACTTTGATTTGTTTTATGACCCATCCCCAAAATTCGACAGGTACCATGTGAGCCATATCACATCTGAAAGCATCTGCTCCTTTTTGACACCAGAAAAGAAGTATATCACGCATTTTGAGCCATGTATTTGGAATAGGGTCAAATTGCTTTTCCATTCCTCCTTGGTAGAATACTCCATAATTAAGTTTTATGGTTTCATACCAATCGTTTTTAGTTGGGTTAGCAGAGAAACAGTCATTACCTGTTACTTTAGCAGGATATTCTTCGTAGTTGCTGTTTTCAGCGAATTGGCTTGTCGAAAAATGTTGATTAGGCAAATAGTAGAAGTTGTTGAGAGGTGAAAATGCCCACTCGGGGTGATCGTCTTCACCTAAATCTTTTACTCCTTTAGGTTTGCTATCACTATGGTATTGCCTTGCTACATGATTAGGCACGAAATCAAGTACTACTTTGAGCCCGACTTTGTGTGTTCTTTCCACTAATTGCTCAAACTCTTTCATTCTATTTTCTACATTGACGGCAATATCAGGGTCGATGTCGTAATAATCTTTAATGGCGTATGGTGAGCCTGCTTTACCTTTAACAATGGCAGGATTATCTTTGGCTATACCATAATCAGAATAGTCGGTTTGTGTAGCATGTTCGATAACTCCGGTGTACCAGATGTGGGTAACGCCCAATGATTTGATTTCTCTGAGTGCTTTAAGAGAGATATCAGCCATTTTTCCACAACCATTTTCTTGGATGGTTCCATTGTTTTTGCGCGTAGTGTTATAATTAACAAAAGTACGCGGGAAAATTTGATAGATAATATGTTTAGACATGATTAAAAAAATTTACTATTTAGAATTTGTAACTTACCCCAACCATAAAGTTGATACCTTGAGTTTGATATCCATAAACTACTTCATTTTTACGATTGATATAGTTGTTGAGTTGTAGGAATACAGCGAGCCATTTATTGATGTTATACTGTGCTCCCAAATTTAGGTCAATAGTAGGTTTGAGTTCAACAATAGCCCCCATCCCATCAAGAGCGAATCTGCCACCACCAAAATAATTATCGGAATAAAGTGACCATTTACTATCGATTTTAGCGTCAATACGAAGAGTAAATCCCCAAGCAGGTCGGTCTAATATATGCCCTTCTTTAAGCCCCATATCATAATATGTCTTAGTAGGATCGAGATAGAAATTGGCTTTCATATTCCAGATGTTATAAAATGCATTGGCTTTGATAGATACTATGTCTTTATAGTGATAGTGTACTTTTGCTCCGATGGTCCAATGTTGGTGGTTAGAACCCACAAGATTAAAATATCCCTTATCATTTTGGTCAGGCAGATAGAAGACATCGTATTTAGTAAAGTTATATGCCCCATAAATTTCTAAGAGCAGGCTTTTAATTGGTCTGATTTTGAATCCCAAGAATGGATTTACGGGTGTATATGTCCTATTTTGATTAGTAGCGATCTCGTTTTCTGGGTGCAGATATCTTAAATAACCAAAATGCTCTCTAACGCTACTAGTTGCATAACTACCTGTTACACCTGCATATACAGCGAGCCATTCTCGAGTAAGTTTCGCTTCTGCGAGCACATCTGGTGATGGCAAAAATACTTTTCCTTTACCGATGCAGAAATCTAAATTAACACCTGCTTTGATAAAGAATCGTTTACCTGTGTATGAATAGTAAGGATTAAGTTTTATGGCATGATAGTCGGTTTTGTCTAAGGTGGTATAGTAAAAAGCAGGATCTTTAGCGGCTAAAATATCAGCCTTTTCGTTGTAGAAGTGATTTTCGACTAACAAATTTGCACCTACTTTATGTCCATCTTGTTGCCATGCAAATTTGCCTTTAGTGTCAATTATGTGTTCTACGCTACCATGTCTCATCACGAAAGCCTCATATCCTGTTTGCAGGCAATAATCAAATGCCCCTTTCCCTTTTGAGCGAAATCCAATGCGAGTATTTACTTCCCATTGAGCACTTTTGTCACTATCTGTAAAGTCACTAAAATGATCCAAGGCAACAAAATTTCCACTCATTTTGTTTATATCAGTATATTGGAAGTATTTGCCATACCGCGTAAAGAATATGTTTTTAGCATCTGCGCCAAAGAACAGATCTACAGCGGAAAAATGTCTTGTAATATCCATTCCTAATCCTGTATTGGAGAGAGTTTTTTTACCCCATTGTCCTAAATGCTGTACATTGAGGTCGAGCGTTACTTTTTTTCTCTCGCGCATAGAGTAATTAAAATCGAACATGCTCGCACTATGCCCTATCCCACCTCTTAAAAAACCTTTCATCGGATGAGGATGAGTAAAATTAGTTTCACTATAATCAAGTGGGATAACGCTATTGTTATCAATATCGTTCATTGGCTTTGAGTAATCAGAGTACTCTACGTTGGAAGGAGTTATTTGAGGTTCATAAACTTCAGGGCGCACATCTAACTTACCTGCAGGTTGTATAGCAGGTTGAAACTCGCGTTCCACGGTAACGGTTCTGTCTATTTCTTCAGTAGAAGTGGCCTCTTGACCATAAACGCAAAGAGGTAATATCAATCCTACCGAAAGCAATGTTGTTTTATACATATTATTCTTCATCTTCGTCTTCAGTTTGTGTGATTTTCTCGTTTTCTTTATCTTCTATGAGTTGCAATTTTTCAGTAACTATTTGCTGTATATCGTCAACTTTTCTGTAATTGCTTCTCAGTGAGAGCAGATATTGTTTTGCTTGGAAGAGATCATTGCGGTGCACATAGATATCAGAGAGGAGAATAAAACTCTTAGCAAGCCAATATTGCTGCTGTGTATTCATTGCTGCAAAGGACATTATTTCATTCTCAGATTTATCAATATCATCTAATTGGAACCAAAGCAGAGCGACTAAATACTTTGCTTCAGCCCCTTGCGCGGACCTAACTTCTTTTGCTACTTGACTAAGGTCTTCAATTGCCAAATCATATTCTTTCACCTCAATATATGCTTTGCCTCTATTATACCTTGCTTCTGCCACAACATCGGCTTTTGATGATACATCTTCAATTATTTGGCTTGCTATATTGATTGTAGTCTGATTATCCTTCAGGAAATAACTGCATCTGAGCACCCCTAATCGTGCCATATTGATTTTATCAATACTGCTCGCCTGCAATTGTAGTCGTTTGAAATAGTCAAGTGAAGTTTGATAATCTTGGTTGTCATAACTTATTTCGGCCACTCTTGTGAGTGCTTCTTCCATATATGGATTTCCTGAAATTTCTGACAATTTTTTGTATTCAACAATAGCCTCTGCTTTCTGATTCAATCGATAGTAACTATCAGCCACATAATACTGTGCCATTGTGCAATATCTGCCCCCTTGGCAATACTGTGACAGATATTTACTCAATCCTGCGATTGCTTGTTGGTAGTTTTCAATCATATATTGTCGTTCAGCAGCCACAAAGGTAAGTGAGTCTTCTTTTGAGTCGGTTTTCATATTTATCTTACCCAAATTCTTCGTGTATGCTAAGTACTCGGCTACATTATCTGTTTCTATATATGCCGCCTCAAGCCCATCGAGAGCAGAATATGCCTCCTGACTACCCGGGTAATTTTTAATTACTTGTTTATATGTCTCAATTGCCAAGTCATATTTTTTTTCATTATAGTAAATCATCCCCTTTTCCAATGCTGCTTTTCTTGCTAAGTTAGAATGTGGGTATGTACTTAACAGTTTAGTATAAGCCTCTATAGCGTTGTCGTTTTTTTGTCTTTGTAATTCTGCCCTTGCTATTTCGTATAGTGCATCATCAGCATAGTCGGATTTAGGATACTGTTTTACCAAGCGTTCAAGGACAATAATCTTATCGCCATATCGTTTAACGAGCCCTAAGACATATCCTCGTTGAAACATAGCATAATCGGCTCCTGCTGCTCCAAGTGCTATCACTTTTGAGTAGTTATTTTCAGCATTAGCAAAATCTCGAGCATTAAAGTAGCAGTCGCCAATACGATTCAATGCATCTGCATAAGTAGCGTCTTTCTGATCAGCATACTTAATATAATTCAAAAAATACTTAAGTGCATCTTCATAATGTTTTTGTGAGAAATGAGTATAAGCCATAGAATAATCGGCTAATACTTTGTTTTGGATTTGTTTTCCTTCGGCTTGTTGCAAGAATCTTTGCAAGTCTTCTTGAGCCTGTTCGTATTGCTGCAATCTGTATTCTGCCTCAGCACGGAAGAAATAGCTTTGTGGTAAATAGTCGTTGTTAGCAACAGGTTGAGTAGTTTCGTTGTCAATGACTCGTGTAAACCATTCTACAGCATCGTTATTTTTGCCTTGCATATAAGCATCTGCTCCAAGTTGGAAGCGCAGGTGCTGTTTGGTTTGTTGCATCTGTCTATTAGGATTATTGATTTTCTCTAAGGCTTCAAGAGCGGCAGAATAATTTTTTGAATTCAAGAAAGCGTCAGAGAGCAAAGTATAAACTTGTTCTTTATATTTACTTTCGGGATATTTTTCAAGGAAGTCAGTGAAGGCATTAACGCTCTCTCCTAAAGCAGATGAGGATTGATATGTAGTTAGAGCGTAATTATACATAGCCTCTTGCGCCAATTGTTCATTATATTCATATCTCATAGCAGCCGCAAATGACATTTTGGCTTGTTCTGTCTGTTTAAGTTCTTTATAAGCCTGTCCCAGATGGAAACAAGCATTTTGTGTCATTTCGTCATCTTCTTTTTTCAGTTTACTGAGGTATTTAACTGCATTTTGCCAATCTTTTAGTTGGAAGTAAGACATACCAAGCAAATAGATATCGTTTCTTACTAATTGCTTATCGGCAGTAGTATATAATTTTTCGTATTCAGAGAGATGTTGCGCTGCTTTGTCATAATTTGCTTTCTGATATGAAATTTCGCCTAACATTCGATGTAATTCTCCGTTATATTCATTTTTAGGGTCGTTGGAAAGCAGATATTCGGCTCTTTCATATACTTCATCTAATTGTCCTTGAGCATAATAAATTTGAATAATATAGTATGGCACTATATTTTTGTACATGGCCGTATGTTCAATATCAAGGAAATCGGGTAATGCCTTTCCGTAGTTATGGATAGTATATTGGGAAAATGCGTAGTAATACTTGGCTTGTAGGGTATATTTAGATTTTTCGGACTTAAGTTTATAGAACCAATTGGCTGCTTGTTGCGGTTGATTCATTTTGAGTAGAGCATAACCGCGATAGAATAAATAATCAGGTTTATGTGTTCGGAACAGTTCGTCTTCATCTACTTTTTCAAAACTTTTCAGTGCTTGTTTATTTTTCTTTCTCTCAACTTGCAATGCTCCAATCATAAAATTCACTTCACTGGCGTATGGAGAGTAGGAATGTGAGGCGATATAATTTTGCAGCATGGCTTGTGCTCCGATATGTCTAAGTTCAAAAGCATTGGCTGCGAGATAAAAAGCCGCTTCTTCGGCATAATTGGCACCATGATACTTGTACAATTCAGCATAAGAGGCTTCATACTGACCTTGTTGGTATAACTCTATACCATTGGCATAGGCAACATCTTCATTGCTATAAATTTGTGAATACTGTGCTGAAACCGATATGGCTACAGCAAACATTAATACACCAGAAATCAATCGCTTCATTATATTCTAAATAATTATATCTTAGTTAATTGCTTTATAATTTTCTCAATTAAACGGACAATAAAACGCTTATATTGTTTGACTATAAACAAGTTATTATTTTCCATTTATCAGTAGTATTATCTTACCAAGTGCGCTGCAAAGTTACGGAAATTTATTCAATTAAACTAATTGTGAAAGTTAAACTCATGGTCTGTAATTTGACAACTCTAATATTTTTTGCGCATCGGGTTCTTGTATTAAGTCTTGCAAACTTATTTGTTCGTTATTTTTGATATAAGATTCAGCAATTCTCCATCCTATCCATGTAGCCAGACGAGGAGGTGCATCTTGGCTGACCTCGGCGGTAAATGGTCCGTCGTTGAGATATGAAGACAAGATAGGGCTTTGAGTAGAAAATAGGACATGAGTGTCTAACATGTGTTGCCATATTTTTGCCTCGAAATGTTGAGCCCAAGCGAGTTGTTGTGGCGTATATCCCATTATTTCTGCCTCGGTTTCATCGGGAAAAAGCAAAGAGAGCAAGTATATCATTTTGCCTCTGTAAATCATATTTTCCAACAATCTGCTTTGAGTACTATTGAATGGGAAAGAATAAAATAAATAAGCAGACATTATGTCAATTGGAATACATTCGGGACGCATAGTTTGTTTTTGATAATTATAAACCACTCTATTGTAATATTCATAGTCAGACCCTAAATACATATCGGTACCAACAGCGATTCTAATGGGCTGTGGCTCAGATAGATTATAATCTTTTTCTGTATTCCAAAGAAATAACGAAGCGTTGAAACCACTTATAAACAATGTTATTTGTGGCAAGACTATTTCAGGATAGAGATATTGTAATTTAGCAAAACTACTGTTTAACTGATTTCTTATTGGATTGATGTTTTCAAAAACTTCTTTTACTTTGTTGTTGGTTTGTTTAAATCCATAGACTGTATCCTGAAGAAATTTAGGTAGTGCAGTAGCCAAATATTGGGTATCAGAGGCAGAAATTCCCAAGATATCTTCGGTGAATACTGGCATAAAATCAGGATATTTGAGGTATAGATTTCTTACATCTTTATTTATGTCAGAATTGAGTGGATTTATCGACAATAAAGCACTATCGAATCTTATTATTTCAACATCAAGGGGAGTAAGATTATCAGGAAAGAAATCTCTTTTTGTATGACATGAAAGCCCTAATAGGGCAACACAAAATATGGTTAAATATTTTTTCATATAATTACATTTGTAAAGTTTGCAAAGTTAGTTAAAAAAAATCAAACTCAAAAGGTAGTTTTGTATATTGTAAATTTTATTGTACTTTTGCACTCTCAAAATTAAGTTGTTATTTACAAATACTTAAGGCCCCGTAGCTTAGTTGAATAGAGTGTCAGATTCCGGTTCTGAAGGTCCTGGGTTTGAGTCCCAGCGGGGTCACAAGAGTTAGCCTAATCAAGGTCGGACTTTATGCCTAATCAAGGTTAGGCAAAAAATAGACGGTATTAGTTTTGATTACTTTATCACAAAAAGTGGTAAGAAATTTATTTGTTTTCAATTTAGGTATTAAAAAGATGGCTCTTCCAGTTAAATTTTTTTGGCGTAAGCGACAGACATCCAACAAAATGAATGGTTGGTTAGCATTAAGTCCGCTTTTTGTTTTTATATTGATTTACATTCTTTCTGCCGTTTTTGCTCATAGTTTTTATGCAGTTCCAATTAGTGTTCCGTTTATTTTAGCAACAGTTTATGCTGCTGCAATAATGCGTCAGTATGAAACCACTTCGAAGATAGTTAGTATTTTTTCGGATGGTGCAGGAAATAGGAATGTGCTACTTATGATATGGATGGTGATTTTAGCCGGTGCATTTGCAAGTACTTCAAAGAGCATTGGAGCAATAGATGCCATCACTGATATAGTTGTAGCATATCTTCCTGGTAGATTTCTTTATGCAGGGTTATTTTTGGCTGCATGTGTTATTTCAGTATCAATTGGAACCAACATTGGAACTATAGTTGCATTGCTTCCTATAGTAATCAATATTGCCGATGAAACCGGACTGAATTTAGCATTTTTGTCAGCCATAGTAGTTGGTGGAGGTACATTTGGAGATAATATAAGTTTTATATCTGACACTACTATTGCTGCTACAAGTACACTTGGTTGTGAACAAAAAGATAAATTCAGGGCAAACATACAATTAGTAGGACCGGCCGCACTTATTGTATGTATTATTTATTTAATTGCAGGTAATGGTGTAAATATAAATAGTTCATCAGCAAATGTGCAGTGGGTTACACTGCTCCCATATATAGCAACTATCACATTTGCTATTATAGGAGTCAATGTAGTAACAGTGCTCACATTGGGTATCATGCTCAATGGACTCATCGGGGTTTTTAAGGGTAGTTATAGCATAATAGGTTGGATGCAATCAATAGGAGAAGGAATAGGAGGGTTGAATGAACTTATAATAGTGATAATGATTTCCGGTGGTATGTTAGAGATAATAAGATATAATGGTGGTATCGATTTTATTGTTCATAAAATCACAAAGTTGATTCATGGCAAGAGAAGTGGCGAATTTAGCATAGCAACTCTTGTGAGTATAGCCACATTATGCACTGCCAATAACACGATAGCAATTATTACTACCGGAAAAATAGCAAAAGAAATAACAGAAAAAAACGGGATAAATCCGATTAAGACAGCAAGTATTTTAGATACTTATTCGTGTGTTTTTCAGAGTTTAATACCATACGGAATGCACTTATTATTGGTTTCAGCAATGACTCAAATAAATGCATTGGGAATAATCAAGTATTTGTATTATCCTTTTATCCTGATAGTTATATCTTCTTTGGCGATTCTTTTCCGCCTTCCAAGGAAATATAGTTAAAATCATAAACTGATATAAATTTCCCCCGGCAAAGCCTTCACCAAACCAGCAAATTCCATTTGCAAGAGTTCTGCAATTATCTCGTTATACGGTTTTTGTAATGCCATAACAAGTTGATTGACATGCAGTCCTTCTTCTTCTTTTTTTAGAATCTCTAATAAATTGGCTTGCAATGGGGGCAGATCATCAAACATAGATGTTTGCACAATTTCTTTAGGTTTATTAGCATCCCATTGCATGGCCATAATGATATCTTGTGCAGATTCAACAAGTGCCGCTTTCTGGTTTTTAATAAGTATATTACATCCTTTGGAACATGAATCAGAAGGACGCCCCGGAAAAGCAAATACATCTCTACTATATGATGCTGCCATGTCAGCGGTAATAAGCGAGCCTCCTTGTTCTTTGGACTCAACCACTAATGTTGCATCACTTATACCTGCGATGATTCTATTACGTGCTATGAAATTTTGTCTATCGGGTTGTGTTCCTGACATATATTCCGTAAGTATTCCGCCGTTTTCTAACGCTTCCACCGCAGTTTTTCGATGAACAGCAGGATAAATTCTGTCTAAGCCATGACCTGGAATGATGATAGTTGGAATACCGGCTTCTAATGCTGCTCTATGAGCAGTTACATCAATACCATAAGCCAAACCGCTTACGATAGTGATTTTATTGAGCATAGCCGCTAAATCCAACACAGTTTTTCTACACAATTCTTTACCTTTTTCGGTTGGCATACGAGTACCAACAATAGACAATAGATGTCCTTGATTAAAAGCAAGATTACCTTTCCCATAGAGTAAAAGTGGAGCATCAACACATTCCCTAAGACGATAGGGATAGTTGTTTTCTTGAAAGAAATACACTTCTATCTTATGTCTTTCAATAAAGGCTAATTCTTCTGATGCTCGTTTTAATGCCTTATCTTTGCTATTTATCAGTTTCACTATAGACTCATGTCCTAAATGCGTATGCTGCTGAAAATCATTTTGATTAAGACTGAACACTGCTTTAGCGCTGCCAAATCTTATATACAAATCTTTGGCTCGCTTCTGACCTACTTCTTCAAGCAAAGGTAATGCTATTCTATATAGCAATTCTTCGGAATTACTCATATTATTATTTAGGATTTAGGGTAATAAGCGGAACTAACATCTCTTCCATAGATATGCCACCATGTTGGAATGTATCTTTATAATACTGAGCATAATAGTTGAAATTGTTAGGATAACCAAAGAAATCGTTACCTGTACAATATACATAGGAAGAGGATACATTTGGCGATGGCAAACCGAAATTTTTAGGTTGATCCATGACAAACACATCTTTTGATTTGCATGTAAGTGATTTGCCAACTTTATAGCGTAAATTAGTATTGGTATTTTTATCGCCAATAATAAGAATAGGGTTATCTACTCTAACTGTTCCATGGTCGGTGGTTAATATTACTTTGTAGCCTAATTGTGCCATACGGCGGAAAAGTTGCAATGTAGGTGAATGTTTAAACCAACTGACTGTTAATGAACGATAAGCCGCTTCATCACTTGCTAACTCACGCATCATTTTGCTTTCTGTACGAGAATGTGAGAGCATATCTATGAAATTGATAACAATCACATTCAAAGGAGTATTATTACTACCTAATTTTTGTATTACTTTTTCACAAAAATCGCTTTCATTGATTTTGCTATATGTAAATTGATCGTGCCGCCTATATCTTTCTATTTGTGTTCTTATAAGTTCTTTTTCACTTAAATTTTTACCTTCTTCCTCTTCTTCATCAACCCAATATTGCGGAAACATATCTTTGATTTGCAGTGGCATAAGACCTGAGAATATCGCATTTCTGGCATATTGAGTTGCTGTAGGCAAAATGGAGCAATACATTTGATCTTCTTGAACAGTAAAGAACTCAGATAGTAATGGTTGAATTGATTTCCACTGGTCGTATCGGAAATTATCAATAACAACAAAACATAGTTTGTTATCGTTATCCAATTCTGGGAAAATTTTTTTCTTGAAAATATCCGGACTAAGCAACGGGCGTTTTTGAGGGTCTGAAAACCAAAGAGGATAATTCTTGGCTATAAATTTAGCAAAAACACTATTTGCTTGTTTGCGCTGCATGGCGAGTAATTCAAGCATAGAAGAGTCAGTATTTTGCAATTCTATATCCCAATTGACTAATGTTCGATGAATAGCCATCCACTCATCCAAAGTAGTGGCAGTATCAATCATATAAGATATATCCGAAAATTCTTGTCTATATCCGGTGTTTGCGTGCTCTTTAATAATATCTCTGCTATGTATATGCTTCTTTAGAGTTAGTAAAATTTGATTAGGATTAACCGGCTTTATAAGATAATCAGCAATTTTTTCACCTATAGCCTGATCCATAATATTTTCTTCTTCAGATTTAGTTATCATTACTATAGGCAGACTATTATTTATATTTTTAATTTCAATGAGCGTTTCCAAACCTGACAATCCGGGCATGTTTTCATCAAGAAATACAATATCGAACTGCTGTTCTCGACACATTTCTACTGCATCAATACCATTGTTCGCTACCTGAATATCATAACCTTTTTCTTGAAGAAAAATAACATAAGGTTTGAGCAAATCTATCTCATCATCAGCCCATAAAATTCTTTGTTGTCTCATAACTTTTTTCTTTCGATAAAACCTATTGCATATAAAATGAATGAACAATAATTGTTCCAAAATTTGTTGTGAGTTTAGAAAAAATAGTATATCTTTGCGGCTGTTAATTATAGGGATAGAAAATTTCTAAAATAAAATATGTTACCTTTGGATTTTATCGACTCAATTGAGCGGCAGATGGGTGATGAACTTGACCTGTTTTGTCGTGCTATGCAAGCACCTGCTACAACATCAGTCAGGCTCAATGATAAGTTGGTAATACCCGATTTCATCGGAAAAAAAGTTCCTTGGTGCGACAATGCTTATTACCTTGATAATCGTCCTAAATTTACTTTGGACCCTCTCCTGCATGCAGGTTGTTATTATGTGCAGGATGCAAGCAGCATGTTTATTGACTATATCCTCAAAAAATATGTATCCAAACAATCGGTAGTGCTTGATTTATGTGCTGCACCAGGTGGCAAATCTACTTTGATAAGCCAATATCTTGGTAACGATGGATTATTGGTAAGTAATGAAGTAGTAAGACAACGGGTTTTTATACTTTCAGAAAACATTCAAAAATGGGGTAATGGAAATACAGTAGTTACCCATAATAAGCCTTCTGATTTTTCTGAGAGATGTACCAATTTCTTTGATTGCATATTAGTTGATGCTCCATGCTCAGGTGAAGGAATGTTTAGAAAAGATGCGAAGGCAATAGATGAATGGAGCGAGAAAAATGTAGAATTATGTATTTCAAGGCAGCGTTCAATACTTATGGATTCATGGGATGCCCTTCGTCCTGGTGGAATACTTATTTATTCAACATGTACCTTTAATACACATGAGAATGAGGATAATGCCAATTTTATAAAAAATACTTTACATGCAGATATATTACCACTTGATATACCTAAAGAGTGGGGTATAACAGAGACTATTGGTTATCATTTTTATCCTCATAAGGTAAAAGGTGAAGGTTTTTATGTATGCGTATTTAGAAAAAAAGATGCACCATTTGCCACTAAAAAGTTGAAATCAGATAAGTTGAAGCGTACTGTAGCCACAGAATGTGAAGACACTCTTCGTTCATGGATATTACAACCGGAACTATGGACACTTAGGCAAGAGGATAGATTCAGTATTGCTTATCCAATTAAGTTTAAGGAATTGATAGACTATTTTTCTACATGCTTAACTTGCATAAGTACAGGATTTGGTGTTGGTGAAATGCGTGGAAAAATACCTGCACCGCAACATAGTTTAAGCATGTCTAAACAAATAAGAAAAGAAGAATTTGTAAATATAGAAATAGATAAGGAAACAGCATTAAAATACTTAAGATGTGAGGCTTTACCTTTTGAAAATCAGCCGATAGGTTATCTTTTGCTCACATATATGTCCCAACCACTTGGCTTTGTGAAGAATATAGGTGGTCACAGTAATAATATGTATCCTAAAGAGTGGAGAATAAGAAATTTATAAAAATAATATTAAAAATAATAGAATTATGAAAAAGTATGTTTGTACAGTATGCGGTTATGTGTATGATCCTCAGGTAGGTGATCCTGATAGTGGTATTGCTCCAGGTACAGCCTTTGAAGATATCCCATCAGATTGGGTATGTCCTCTTTGCGGAGTAGGTAAAGATGATTTTGAACCGGAAGACTGATGAGTAGCGATATTATTTACATAGGTGTAAATGATTATGATTTGCACCTTTTTGAAAGTCAATACCCTGTTCCATGCGGTATGGCATATAATTCTTATCTTATCAAAGATGAGAAAATTGCTATTATAGATACTGTAGATGCTCGCAAGTCAGACGAATGGAAGCAAAATTTAAGTAATGCTCTTAATGGTCAAACGCCTGATTATCTGATAGTACAACACATGGAACCTGACCATTCAGCACTTATACAATGGGTTATTGAAAAATATGATAATATAAAGATTGTGGCAACTCAAAAGGCTATTCAAATGATGCCACAGTTTTTTGAAAACATCAATCTTACTAACAGGACTCAAACAGTTAAAGAAGGTGATAAACTTCATTTAGGTAGGCATCAACTTCAATTTATTGTTGCTCCTATGGTTCATTGGCCAGAAGTAATGGTAAGTTATGAAAGTACAGAAAAAGTACTTTTTTCAGCAGATGCTTTTGGTTCTTTTGGTACTTTAGACCAACAAGAAGATGATTGGGCATGTGAGGCAAGGAGGTATTATTTCAATATATGTGGAAAATATGGTACACCTGTTCAAAATCTTTTGAAAAAGGCATCAGCATTGGATATACAAACCATTTGCTCACTTCACGGACCTATACTTGAGAAAGAAAGTCTCACTCATGCTCTTTCCCTATATAATATATGGAGCAGTTATAAAGCAGAGAAGGATGGTGTGTTTGTAGGTTATGCATCAATACATGGCGGAACAAAAGCAGTGGCAGAAGAAGTAGCGGAGATACTAAGAAAAAAATCAGTAAAGGTATGTTTAATGGATTTAACTCAAGAGGAAGTATCATTTGCAGTGGAAGATGCATTTGCGTATGGTAAAGCGATATTTGCTGCATGTTCTTACGATGCAGGATTGTTTCCTCCAATGTATAATTTACTTCACCACCTACAGACCAAAGCATGGCAAAATAAGAAGGTAGGAATTATTGAAAACGGCTCTTGGGCTCCCTCTGCAGGAAAAGTGATGAAAGAAATGCTTGAAAGCATGAAAAATGTTGAAATAATAGAACCAATAGTTACTATTACAAGCAGAATGAAGACTGCTGATAAGGCTCAACTTGAAGTATTGGCTCAAGCGCTTATTGATGCTTAAAATAATAAAATATATTCCTTCAGTTTTGATGGCCGCAATGATTGCTTATCTATCATTGCGGACATCTTCTTTTGACGAATTTAATTTTATAATAAATATACCTTACGAAGATAAAATAGCGCACATAATAATGTATATATTTTTGGCTATATCTTTATGTATTGCTTCAAGAAAATACATTATTATAATCACGATTTCTACTATATATGGAGGAATAATAGAACTTTTACAAAACTATTATTTTCCTCCCCGCACAGGTGAATGGTTAGATTTATTATCGGATTTTATAGGTGCTATAATAGGTGTAGTATTATTTATTTTTATTCAAAAGAAAACCTTTAAGAAAATAAATAATAGTAATAGTAAGCAGTAAACTTATAATACCTATGAATAAGGTATTTTCAGTACCTAAAGAATCAATAAATTCAGTATTCCAATTATTTTCAGCACATATATAATATATCACAACAGCCAATGCATTATTAGTAAAATGTGCTAAGATAGGTAGCCACAAACTACCTGACCACAGAAGTATATATCCAAATAGTGCACCCATTAACATTCGCGGAATAAAACCATAGAATTGAAAATGTATTGTAGAAAAAATAATAGCAACAACCCAAATAGCAACATTTTGGTTGCTATTTTTTTTTGTAATAAAAAAAGATTGCAAAGTACCTCTAAATAATACCTCTTCGCTTATTGCAGGTAAAAGAGCCATTAAAAAAATATTGTATAGAAATACGGCAAAATTGTCGGCTTTAAGAAATTGCTCAGTTAAGATACGAGCATTTTCTTCTTGAGATTTCATTATTTGCTCTATATCTGCTAAAAAATCAGGCAATACTAACTTTCCGTTAAGCCATGCCAGCATATTTATACATGGCATAGCAACAAACATTAAGAATACAACTATTAAACTTCCTTTCCACCCAATTTTCTTATCTAAATGTAGAAAACACAAGGGTTTATTATCAACAAACGCAGCATATATAAAACATGGCAATAAGAATGTTCCAAAGGTTTGCATTAGTTGCATTAACTTAAGCGATTCAATTGATTGGCCACCATCGATTATATACCACAATCCTATAAAGAATAGAGTGGATAAAAATACTATAGTAATAAAGAATAATACTTTTATCCACACATTTTTATGTTTCAATATTTCACTCATTTTACTAATTCTTTTAACTCATTATCAAGTTCTGATAATTGTTTTCTACAAAAATCAATCAATTTTTTGGCTTCAGATGCTTTTTTCTTATAATCATCCATTGATATATTATCATCGTTTTCGAGTGAAATGACGATATTATCTAATTTTTTTATTGCTTCGTCGTATGTCATAGTCTAAAATATTTATTTTGGCAAAATTACATCAAAAAAAATACTCTCACAAACTCAAAAATATATTATTTGCCCAATTGAAATAAAATTTATATCTTTGCGGCCGTTAAAATAATAATATCTAATATGGACTATCACGCGGATGCAACGAGTAAGAGCAAAGAAATCGCTTGGGCAGCATTTTCTAAGAGACTTGAATGTTGCACAGCAAATAGCAGACAGTCTGCAAATATCCGACAATCAAGTTTTTTCGGAAGATAAAATAAGAGTGTTGGAAGTAGGACCGGGAATGGGAGTATTAACTCAATTCTTGCTCCAAAATCCTCGTATAGAACTTACAGCGATTGAACTTGACAGAGAATCGGTAGATTATCTTAAAGTAAATTTTCCTCAACTTCATCTTATTCATGGCGACTTTTTGAAGTTAGACCTAAATGTGTTGTATCCAGAGGGAAACTTTTGTGTTATAGGTAATTATCCATATAACATATCATCTCAGATATTTTTCAAGGTGCTGCAATATAAAGACAAAGTACCATGCTGTTCAGGTATGATTCAAAAAGAAGTTGCAGAAAGGCTTGCAGCAAAACCAAAAAATAAATCATACGGAATACTATCAGTATTGATGCAAACATGGTATGATATAGAATATTTATTTACAGTTCATGAATATGTGTTTGATCCACCTCCTAAGGTCAAATCGGCGGTTGTTAGATTTACGCGCAACCGCCGAAAAGAGATGGAATGTAATGAACAACTTTTTATAAAGGTAGTTAAGACATCATTCAACCAACGAAGGAAACAGATGAGAAATTCGCTTCAGGTATTACTTGGGAAAGGAAATAGTTTGCTTGAATTACCTATTATGAAACGAAGACCTGAGGAATTATCTGTTGAAGAATTTATAGGTTTAACCAACTTAATTGAAAAGCACAATGTCGGAACTCAGAATATTTTATAAGGATAAAGAAAAGGAGAAGGTAAAGATATCTAAAAATCTTGATATTCTTCAGAAAATAGAGAAAAAAGATATTATATGGATAGACTTATTGGATGTAAAAGAAGAAGTTGAGACAGAATTAGAGCAATTTCTTAAAATTTACATTCAAGAAGACGAAGAGATGGAAGAGATAGAGATGTCAAGTCGTTATATGCAAACAGACGACTCTATAGTAGCAAACTCTAACTTTTTGAAAGATACATTTGAAACTTGCCCTGTTAACTTTATTATTAAGAATGGTGTATTGGTAACAGTTCGTGATGATGAACTTGGTACATTTAACGATACTGTTAAGAAGATGTTTGTAAATACTCGAAATTTCCCAAGTGGATATCATGTGTTTGTTGCTCTAATGGAGACTCGAGTTGAATATGATGCTGACATGATAGAGGATACAACGGAACTCATTACAAATTTGTCAATGGAAATCAACAATACTTCTGACCATGTTGACCAAAATATACTAATTAAGATAAAGGACTTACAGGAAAAAGTAACCGTAATTAGGCAGAATGTAATGGATAAGCAAAGGGTGATAAGTAATGTGCTTAAATGCGACTTTTTTCCTAAGGATTTGCAGCCTCGATTAACAATGATTATAAAAGATATCAATTCATTATTTGAGTACACAAGATTTGGTTATGACAGATTGGATTATTTGCAAGATACTTTTCTTGGTCTTGTAAATATAGAACAAAACAAAATAATAAAGATATTTACCATTGTTAACATTGTTTTTCTTCCACCTACATTGATAGCAAGTATGTATGGAATGAACTTTGATTTTATGCCTGAATTACATTGGCATTTAGGTTATCCGTTTGCAATTGCTCTTATGATAGTATTTACATTATTTGTATTACTTGTATTTAGACTAAAGAAATGGATATAAGCAATAACTAAATTAACATGAAACAATATATATAAGTTTTTATTTTATTTTCTCTTTGTTTTTATATACTGTTAATTTTGTTGATAACTAACTTAAATAATATTTTATCAGAATTTTAAAGTGTTTATATTTTAAGAAATAAAAATAGAAAATGTCGATGAAAAGGGAACTTTTTTAGTTATCAACACAATTTTTAGACTTATCAACAAAATTATCATTAAACCATAAAAAAATGTTTAAGGCTTTATATACTACTAATTTTTTAAGTGTACTTAACGATAATTATCAGAAGATGCTTGGTATGCTTGTAGTAACATCCTGGGTGAGTTCTGATTTAAAGCCGTTAGTAATAAGTATAGCCGGTGCGGCTCTTGTATTGCCATATATATTTTGTTCTCCACTTGCTGATAGGGTTGCTCAGTTGTATGGTAAGAAAAAAGTAGTTAGGGTGTGTAAAATACTTGAGATACCGATAGTATTACTTTCTGTGATAGGATTTTTAATAAAAGATCCAAATTTATTTCCTCAGTATAGATATTCTACAATTATTGCTACATTTCTTGTAATTCTTGCAATTTTCTTAATTGGGATACAAAGTAGTATGTATTCTCCGGCAAAGTATGGTTTAATAAGAGATATAGGTGGTGTAGAAAATGTTTCAAAGGGTATGGGCGGAATGGAGAGTTTGTCGTTTCTTGGGATGTTGCTCGCTACAGCAATTGCTGCATTCATGTTAGATAATTTTTCAGATAATTCAATCGTATATAGCAGTTTACTTATAGTATTAGCGATTGCAGGATATGTGACTTCGTTATTTATTAAGGCTGATGAGACAATAGATACTGAGAAAAATAGTCTTAATCCTTTTCATTATATGCGTTCAACTCATGCTTTAGCGTTAAATTATAAGGGTTTAAATAGTGTTATATATATATTAAGTATTTTTTGGTGGTTTGCTACAACTATTCAACTTTCGGTTATAGTATATTGTCAAGATGTTTTAGGTCTTGAGAAGGGTGAACCCGCAATAATAATGTGTATTGCTGCAATAGGTATAAGTTTAGGTTGTATAATAAGTGGATATATAGGCAATCATTCAAAAAATGAAATAATAAGAGTACCATTATATGGAATAATACTTTCTTTAGGTCTTGTGATTTTATTTTTGTTAAGTGCAAGATATTATAAGATATTTACTATAATAATTTTCTTTGTAGGTATTCTTGGTGGTTTGTTCAAAGTTCCTTTAGATGCTGTTATTCAGCGTACTGTTAAGCATGATCAATTGAATACTATTCTTGCTTATTTTAATCAAATAAGTTTTCTATTTATGTTGCTTGCAAGTATTACTTATTACATAATTACTTGTATATTACCTCAGAGGTATGTATTTCTTATGCTTGCTATAGTGATGTTTATGGCAAGTATATGGTTAAAGATTCTTCTTAGATCAAAAGATATAAGTATATGCAATCGAGATGGGAAGTAAAATATTTTTCGGAGCATGAAAAGCAATTATCTAAGCAATTGGCAGATGAACTTAATATAAGTTATATATCTGCTACTATGCTTGTTAGGCGCGGACTTACTGATGCACAGAAAGCCCGCGATTTTGTTTCTCCAAAATTAGAAAATCTTTATAATCCTTTTCTTATGAAAGATATGGATAAGGCTGTTGATAGGATAAACTCAGCCATAAACAATAAGGAAAGGATACTTATTTATGGTGATTATGATGTAGATGGTACTACAGCGGTTGCATTAGTTTATAAATATTTAAGTAGGTTATATAAAGATATTGATTATTATATACCTGATAGATATACTGAGGGATACGGAATATCGTATAAAGGTATAGATTATGCTTGTCAGACTAATTGTAAATTGATAATTGCGCTTGATTGTGGTATAAGGAGTATAGATAAAGTAGAATATGCAAAATCAAAAGGAATTGATTTTATAATATGTGATCATCATTTGCCTGGTAATAAAATCCCTGATGCAGTGGCAGTGCTTGATGCTAAAAGGGAAGATAATACTTATCCTTTTCGTGAGTTGTGTGGCTGTGGTGTAGGTTTTAAGTTGATGCAAGCGCTTGCTCAAAAGAATCAATTACCTTTTTCTTCTCTTACTTGCTTGCTTGAATTATGTGCTATGAGTATAGCCTCTGATATAGTTCCTATAACAGATGAAAACAGAATACTTGCTTATTATGGTATAAGGCAATTGAATATAAGTCCGTCAGTTGGAGTTAATAGTTTGATAGAAAAGTCAGGAATAGAAAAGGGTAAACTAACTATAGATGATTTAGTTTTTCGAATTGGTCCAAGGATAAATGCTTGTGGAAGGATTAAAACAGGTAGGTCTGCGGTAGAACTTCTTATAACAGAAGATATAGAAAAAGTGGATAACATGGCAAATGAGGTGGATGAAAATAATAGTACACGCAAAAATTTTGACCAGCAAATAACTAATAAGGCACTTGAAATACTTGAGTCAGATCCTGATAATAATACGAAAAAAATTACTATAGTAAAGGGTGAGAATTGGCATAGAGGTGTAGTAGGAATAGTTGCATCGAGACTTACAGAGACTTATTTTCGTCCTACAATAGTTTTGAGTGAACAAGATGGTATATTAACGGGTTCTGCTCGTTCAGTTGGAGGTTTTGATATATATTCTGCGATAGACTCTTGCAGTGATTTGCTAACAAATTTTGGAGGTCATATATATGCTGCAGGATTATCTATGAAGTTGGAGAATTATGATGAGTTTTGTAGGCGAATGGAAGAATACACTTCTAAACATATCTTGCCTGAGCAACAAGAGCCTATTATAGATATTGAAGCAGAGATTAGTTTTGCTGATATTACTGCTCAGTTTTTTAATATACTTCGTCATTTGGAGCCATTTGGTCCAGGTAATCCACGCCCCATATTTCTTACTCGAGGTGTATGTAATTATAGATATACAAGGCGAGTAGGAAAGCAACTTGAGCATCTTAAACTTGATTTAACGGATAAGAGGGCAGCATTATCAGGTATAGCATTTGGAAAAGCGGAATTAGCATCTGATTTATTAAATGGAAAAAATGCAGATGTTTGCTATACGCTAAATCAAAATACTTTTAATGGAGTAACATCCATTCAGATGATGGCTCAGGATATAAGGATATGTAATTAAGTACTTATAATTCGATTGAATATCCTTTTTCAGGTATTGTTATTCCTCTGAAGCCTGCTTCATATAAATGGTCTTTATATATTTCAGCGGCTTCTTTTTCGCCATGTACTATAAAAGTATGTTTTATTTGTGTGATGTCTTGGCAATGTAGATAATCTATCATTTCTTTATAGTCTCCATGTCCTGAAAAACCTTCTATTTTTCTTATATCTGCTCTTACTTTATGTTCTTGTCCGAATATAGAAATAGTATGTTCTGTTCTGTCCTTTATAAAAACTCTTGGATTATCGCCCAATCCTGCTAAATTAAGGAGTCTTGCTCCAAGTGATGTAGGAGTGCAATACCCCACGATAAGGATAGTAGTCTTAGGGTCTTCTATATGATTGGCTACATGATGTTTTACTCTTCCTGCTTCAAGCATTCCTGATGCAGAAATAATGATTGCAGGTTTTTTGTCGGAGTTGAGTCGTTTAGAATCTCTTATATCAGTTATATAATGTAAAGTGTTAAAACCAAATGGGTCAGGATCATGTTTTATAACTTCTTGTACTTCATCGTTCAAACTATCAGTATATTGTCTGAATATTTCTGTAGCATTGACAGATAAAGGAGAATCAACATATACATCTACAACAGGCAGAAATCCGGCATTATATAAGTTGTTTAGTACATATACAATTTCCTGTGTTCTACCTACAGAAAAACTTGGGATTATTAATTTTCCTTTTTTGTTTACGCAAGTATCTCTAACAATTTCCAATAGTTCGTTTTCAATTACTTCTTGTCTATCGTGCAGTCTATTTCCGTATGTAGATTCACAAATTAAATAGTCGCATTGTGGAAAAGGTTCAGGTGAGTGAAGTATATGACTATATGGTCGTCCTATATCTCCTGTGTATGCTAATCGTTTAGTTTCTCCAAATTCAGTTATTGTAAAGTTAGCCACGGCGCTTCCGAGCATGTGTCCTGAGTTGGTAAATTTGAGTCTTACTCCCTCACACAACAAGAAGTCTCTGTCATAGTCAATAGTTTTGAATAGTCTCATACATCTTTTTGCTTGTTGTGCATCATATAATACATCGGCTACAGGGAGATGTTTTTTGCGCTGTTTTTGGTTGTACCATTTTATATCTAAGGCTTGTATATATGCTGTATCCAAAAGCATGATAGAGCAAAGGTCTTTTGTTGCAGGTGTACATACAACTGTGCCTCTAAATCCTTTTTTATATAGATATGGTATTAGTCCACTATGATCAATATGTGCGTGAGTGAGAACGATATAATCTATATTAGAAGGTTCAAATCCTAAGTCACGGTTCATTTGGTCGGTTTCCATACCTTTGCCTTGATACATACCGCAATCAAGCAGAATTTTTCTTCTGCCTACACATAGCAGATGTTTGCTACCGGTTACTTGTTGTGCTGCGCCTAAAAATTGTATAGTCATATTAAATAGAAAAGTTTGGGTATATATATAAAACAAGCAAACGGACATAATATCCGTTTGCTTGAAGTATTTATTAGAATCTAACAGATGTAAGATTTCTTACTTTTTGGTTGAAGTCATCGGCCTTAATCAGGTCTTCCACTTTCAGGTGCATTCTGTAGCACCAGAAATGTCTGGGATTATCAGGTAAATTGATTCGTTCTGCGTGTGGATCTTTCAATCTTAAATTGCCATCTATAGCCAACCAGTCTTGTAGAGGTAAAATTACCCACATTGCAGGTGAATACATGTGTTGGTTAAGAATAAAATTGGCTATTTCGGGGCTCATTTCCTGAGGTGCTTCTCCCCACCAACCCATTTGTTCGTTGTAGAATTTTTGAGTTTTTGCTCTATCTTCTTCCCACCATGCGCGAAGTGGATTAGTGTCGTGTGTACCTGTGGTACAAACCGATAAGTAAGGTGCATCTGCAGGATGTGCAAAAGTAATAGTCGGGTCTTTTGGCATACGCTGAATTTCCAATGAAAGTATTTGCAACTCATGCATTACTTCTGGTACGCAAGCCGGAACCATACCCAAGTCTTCGCCACATACAAGCATGTTGGTAGAATTGATAAGAGTAGGTAGTTTGCGCATTGCTGAGGCTTTCCAGAATTCATTGTGGCGATGATAGAAATAGTCATCGTGAATTCTAACTAATAGTTGTCGTTGGTCTTCCCACAACTCAGCATAAGAGTGAGATTGATATAAAGCAATACGCGGGTGCAGCATCCATGGATTATCTTTATCGCGTACGAAGAGTACTTCGCAGTGCAGGTACATAAGTCCGTTGTAGATATTACGCTTCTGCTCTTGCTCGGTGACAGACAGTCCATCGAACCAATCTTGTATTTTTACTTGTGTGTCAAATTCTTCTTTGAACCAATAGATATAATAGTCGTTAGTGTTAAAGAAAGTTTGTTTAGCATATTCGGTGTCATATCCGAAGACATCTCCCATGAAGTTGGATCGTATGTATGGTTTTACGAGTCTGTCTTCGTCAACGGCAACTCCCATATTCCAGAGGTCTTGCATAGAATATCCCATAGCTGGAGAGAAGTGACCGCAAAGTCCCCATACAGCGTCTTTTTTCATTTGCCAAATGCGGAAGAAGCCGAGGATATGGTCGATACGATAAGCATCGAAGTAGTCTTGCATTTTGGTAAATCTGCGTCTCCACCAGAGGAAACCATCTTTTTCCATTTCGTCCCAGTTATATGTTGGGAACCCCCAGTTTTGACCGCTGATAGAGAAATCATCAGGTGGTGCTCCTGCGGAAGCATCCAAATTGAATAGTTGCGGGTCGGTCCAAGCGTCAACTGAATCGGGGCTGATACCAATAGGTATATCGCCTTTCATTGCCACTCCAATGCTATGGCAATAATTAACGGCATCGGTTAGTTGCTTGTCCAAATGGAATTGCAAGAAATAGAAGAAGGCTACTTTATCGTAATCTTTTGCTTGTGGAGAAGATAGTTTTTCCAAGTCTTTTTGTGTAAATACAGAGTATTTTTTCCAATCATAGAAATGCGGAGTACCGTTTTTGTCTCTTAGATAGCAGAATACAGCGTATGGAACGAGCCATTCTTTGTTTTTCTCAAAGAAGCGTTTGTATTCTTCTGATGAAAATACTGCATCTTTTTCTGCTTTGAAGATAGCATTGAAGTACTTCATTTTTTCGTCATAGACAACTTGGTAGTCGGCTATGGTTTTCTTATTAAATTCTTCTTTAGTTGCTTCATATTGTTTTTTCAAAGCAGGTGTGAGTCGTCCCATTTTAGGTATATTCAGATAAATGGGGTGCAAGGCGAATACTGAAACAGCATTGTATGGATAAGAGTCGCGGTTGGTATGCAAGAGAGTGGTATCGTTGATAGGTAATGTTTGTATCATTTTTTGTCCTGTCATTGCAGCCCAATCTGCTAATTTTTTCAGGTCTTCAAATTCTCCTATACCAAATCCGTCATCAGTGCGAAGTGAGAATACAGGCACTGCCACTCCGGCACCTTTCCATCGTGGTTGTGTGCGACGGAAACTGCGGTCGTTCTGCATAAGAACCATACCCTTTTGCAGACCCCAAATTTTTCTGTTTTCGCCCCATTCCATATCAACTACCTTGCCTGATTTTAAATCATAGATTACATATTTATATTCTATTATCTGGTCAGGTTCGGCTTTGATAGCGACTTTCCAAAGAGGGAAGTGGCATCCGCACATAGGTACTTTGTCATCTGGATTCCAATTGCCTAACTGAGGAATATTGCCTAATACAGCGACACCTTGAGTTGGTAGGATTTGTGGTAAGTCGATTGAGAAGCGGACATTACCATTTTTGCTATCTCCTTTGAGTGTACATTTTTCGTTTCTATGGAAGAGTGCTTTTTGGAAGGCTGTTGAATAGAATGCTTTCTCATAGTCATCAGCCTGCCAGAAATCATGTAGTGCTACCTTTTTGTCGGCTGCGTGCAATTCTATTTCGCGCCAATTGCCTGCTTCGGGCAGCAATGAACCGTTTTCAAGTCGGATAGCGTATTTGTAACGAAGGCTACCTGCAAAGTCGGTTACAGGTGCGGTAGTGGTCCAAAAATCACCACCCTGACAATCAAGTTGCAAAGGATTTTGCTCGCTCCAACCGAGCATTTGATTTTCTGCAATCACCACGATGGATTGTCCCCATGGTGTGCGATAATTGAGACAAAAAGTAAGATTCATGGTATAATGATTTAAATAATTTTCTGACCATGCAAAGTTACGCAATTTATTTGATAAAAAAAATTCATTGCATATTTTTGTAAAAAAATCTCGATAGACAGCCGTTTTGTGCATTTGAAAATAAATATATACCTTTGCACCTGAAGTAAATAAAAAAGAAATGATGTATAATTTAGCGATTATAGGTGGAGGTCCTGCAGGTTATACCGCAGCACAAATGGCGCAAAATGCCGGTTGGAAAGTAGTATTGTTTGAAGGTGATACATTGGGTGGAACATGTCTTAATGTGGGTTGTATTCCTACCAAGACATTGCTATATAGTGTCAAACAATATCATAATGCTATGCTGGCTAATAAGTATGGTATTTCTGTAGAAAATATTGCTTTCGACCTCAAAAAGATGCAACAAAGAAAACAAAAAGTGGTGAGAAAATTAGTGGCAGGAATAAAAGCGAGTTTGAAAGATTGTACTATTGTTGGAGCGATAGCAAAAGTGGTAAGTCGTACGGACGATAAAGTAGTTTTAGAAGCAGAGGGTGAGCAATACGAGGCTGAAAAATTGCTTATTTGCACCGGTTCTAATAATTTTGTTCCACCTATAGAAGGCATTAGTGATAATCCTTTTGTATTAGATTCTACATCTGCTTTGAATTTACAGGAGATTCCTCAAAGTATGGTAATTGTAGGAGGGGGAGTAATAGGTATGGAGTTTGCCACATTATTTGGTCAGTTAGGCACTAAGATAACTATTGTAGAAGCGATGCAAGATATTTTGCCGCAGTTAGACCAAGATGTTGTAGATTTGTTAAAGGAGAAATATGTAAAGCAAGGTATTGAAATTCTTACGAATACTAAAGTTGAAAGGATTGACCGAAACATTGTGTTTACAAATAACGAGCAAAAGCCTCAAATAGATGCAGAAAAGATACTTGTTTGTGTAGGAAGGAGAGCAAATTTGCGTGGTTTGGAAGCACTTGAAGATATTGAGTTGGAGCGTGGTGCAATAAAGGTAAATGATTTTATGCAAACTAATTTGAAGAATGTATATGCTGCGGGTGATGTAACGGGTAAAATTATGTTGGCTCATGTTGCTTCAAGGCAAGCAGAAGTGGCTGTGGGTAGGATGCTCAAGCATATACCTTTGCAACGGATAGCATACAATGCTATTCCTTCTGTTGTTTATACCAATCCTGAGATAGCGAGTGTAGGACTTACAGAAAAGCAGGTTAGTGATTTTTATAAAGAAATGGAAGGTATAGATGCTTATGAGCAGAAGGGTGGTGGAGAAGCGTTTTATGAGGTAAAATCACTACCTATGAGTTTTTCAGGTAGGTTTGTGGCTGAGAACGAAGGTGAGAACGGATTGTGCAAAGTAATTGTTGACAAGAGGAATCAAACTATACTGGGTGTACATGCTGTTGGTAATCCTGCATCTGAGTTTATTGCAGTGGCTTCATTTGCAGTTAGGATGGGATATACCATTTCTGAGTTCAAGCAAGTTGTATTCCCGCATCCAACAGTAAGTGAGATACTTAGAGAGACCATAATGGCAATATAATAAATATAAAAAGAGTATATGTCGAAACGCGTATTGATGGCCATGTCTGGAGGAATAGATTCTTCCGTTGCTGCCATGCTTCTTTTGGAGCAGGGTTATGAGTTGGTAGGTGTTACTTTTCGTACTTTCGACAGTATAAAAGAGAGTTGTTTGGTGAGAGAAAAGGGTTGCTGTTCGGTTGAGAGCATAATGGAAGCGAAGCATTTGGCTCAGAAATTAGGTTTTGAGCATCACATATTGGATTATAGACAGATATTCAAGGATACAGTAATTAAGAATTTTGTAGAAGAATATTCGTGTGGTCGTACTCCCAACCCATGTGTGCTTTGCAATTCTCATATCAAATGGGGTGAGATGATAAAAGCGGCTGATAATTTAGGTTGTGATTTGATTGCAACCGGGCATTATGCCCAAATAGAGCAATTCAGAGGGCATTGGTATTTGAAGAATGCAATAGATAAAAAGAAAGATCAAACCTATTTTCTTTGGATGCTTACGGAGGATAATCTTAAGCGTACTATTTTTCCTTTAGGCGGGCTTGAGAAGACTCAGGTTCGTAATTTGGCTGCTCAACATGGATATGAGCAATTATCTAAAAAATCAGAATCGCAAGAGATTTGTTTTATCCCGAATAACGATTATCGTACTTTTCTTCAGGATCAAGGTATTAGAATTTCTCAAGGTGAATATGTGGATGCTCAGGGTAAAGTTTTAGGTCGGCACGAAGGTTATCAAAACTATACGATTGGTCAGCGAAAGGGATTGGGAATTGCTTTAGGTGAGCCGAAGTTTGTAGTAAAGATAGACGCGAGCAACAATAGAGTTACATTAGGAAGTCATGATGATTTATTGTCGTGTTATATACATGCTACTGATGTGCGTTTGAGAGATAAAGATTGGTTACTTTCTGACCCACAAGTGGAGGTGAGAATTAGGTATCGTTCTGCTGTTGTAAAAGCGCGTATAGAGTCGTTTGAAGGTGATAGAATAACTATAGAAACTCAGGAGCCTGTATGGGGGATTACGCCCGGGCAGTCTTTAGTAATATATAAAAACTCACTCTTGGTAGGTGGCGGAATTATAACCAATTAAAATATTTTTTGTCAAACAAAATAAAAGTGTTACTTTTGCCGCCTAAAAAAATGCAGAGGGGATATCTGGTTTTGACAGCAGGTAGAACAGGTATGTAAGCATGCCGAGCACTGCAGATGATGCTCGTTAAACTTGGTCTGCAGAATATAACTGGCAACAATTCTTATGCTCTCGCTGCCTAAACCGAAGTATAGTAGGTTGGCTTGATTTCGGCACAAGGTGCTGAAACGGGACATCTCTCCGAGCCGTGTCTGTGGGCTGACGGATATAGAGGTGCAGAAATACACAGAATAGTTTGCTTTTGCTGCGAAAAGCAAACGAAAAAGAAGCAGATAAGGCGCAAGTTGGTGGCTCCGGTCTTGCTTGAGCACGAAAATCGAAGGCGGAGATAAGCATGTAGAAAGCATATTGGTTCCTTGTTTGGACGGGGGTTCGACTCCCCCTATCTCCACTTAATAAAAAATGCAAACCAAATTATTGATTTGCATTTTTTTGTTGACTCCATTCATAGCACCCAGCATCGGGTAGAGTATCTCTTGCTACTTGAAGACGATCGGCAGTCAGATCATACTTAATAGTATATTCTTTGATGCCTATATTTTTGGCTTTAGAAACAGAATCAAGAGCGAAATTATAATATATGTATCCTTCGCCATCGTCATTCTTGTGTAGATATATATTATTAAACACGGTATCGTTGGTTTGATAATATATATTATCAGAGGCAATGGTAGGAGGCAGTGAGTCGCACCGTAAATAGTTGCCGCGAAATTCGCCTTTATAGTGTAGTGGTAACGGTGTGGCTAATACAAAATTATTGGTTCTATTTCCGGTAACGATATTATTATAAAAATAAGTCTCCATCGGAGCCGTTTGTTTGCTAAGATTATTGAAATATATTGCGGCTACATCTTCTCGGCTTACCGGTTGTATGTTCATTGACTGAAAGTATGCAGCCAAAGTATTATGTACAAAAGTATGTTTGCCGCCTGATAAATATACGCAATATGATGCACAATTGCTTATTTCTGTATTGAATATCTCTGCATCAATATTTTGCAATACCAATCCATAAAGTGCAAAATTATGTATAACTGAATTGCTTAATTTGAGCATAGGTAGGTTAGAAGAGCGGTCGGAAATGCAATATAAACCCACCATTCCGCTCTTGATTTCCAAATAATTGAAGTTATAATTATGTGGTGTGTTATCGTTTGTTTGTTGTAAGAGGTAGATGCCATTCCAAGAACCTGATACATAATTATATGGCACATAGGGTAATATATCGTCCAATCGATCGCCCATGATACGAATGGGCTTTTGTAAACTACCATCTGCATTTACATCTGATAGACAAAATAATGCGGCATTGTTGTGCATATACAGAGTTGTACCTGCTTGGATAGTAAGATTACCTCCTATTACTAAAGTGTCTAATAGTAAATATGGGATGTCAGCAGTCATGTTATAATCAGACTCAATCACACGCTTTTTTATCAGGTGAACATTTTGGCCAAATGCCTCTAAGCATAATTGCTCTGTGTGATCATTAAGGTCAAAAAGTATTTTGTCTTCAATAAGTACCGGATTTTGGCTATCTTGTGTGTCAATAGTGGCTTTTACAAACATGTAAAGACTATCACCAGAATTTAAAGTAATGTCTTTCCATAGTTCATGATTAGACTCACCATCAAGATTGATTTGAAAATATTTGTTGTTCTCTTGTCTTACTTTATTGATTTTGATTGCCTTTTTTTGAGGATTATATATCATTACCTGCTTGGTGATAGTAGTGATATTAGTAAATACAGTGTCGAAACGAAGTGTATCCTCTGAAAACAAAAGTCTTGCATTAGGATCAGTTGTATAATTGGTTTGACAAGAAACCAAAACACAAGCGACTATGATGATATATAAGAGATGTTGTTTCATTAAAGTTAATTTTTTGTGGATGTGGCGAGTGAGGATACTCACGCTCTTGGGGTGCAAAGGTACTGATATATTTCTGATTTGACAAATTTAGCAACTTATGTCTTTCCTACAATGAATAACATAAACTTATCTTTAGCAAGATATTACATGTCTGTATTTGCCTTTAAAAGTATATATTTTTTAGTTAGAACATACTTAAATATAAGTGGTTTGCTTTGCTGGCATTGATATTGTAAGTATGATAAAAATGCTGTATTTTTGCAATTCTTTAGGTGCGTAGGTAATTTGACTTACATACAAACAAAGACAACTAATATATAACAGATTAGTGAGTGCAGATTGCGTTATTTAATTTTTCATGGTAGGACATCATAAATTATAACTGAATGAAAAAGACATCAATAATTATAATATTTATTTTTTGTGCGATTTTAGGTTTTTCGCAGGAGAGTGCAGTTGATAATTTTATTAGCAATAATGCATTGAAATATGCTAATGTAGGTATATATATCAAAAATATCACTACTGGCAAGGTTTTGGCAGATTACAGAAGTACAAATATTATTTCTCCTGCTTCTACACAGAAACTTATAACCACTACTACTGCTTTGGAACTCTTGGGAGGTGATTTTCGTTTTACTACATATCTTGAGACAGATAGTTATATAGAAGGTGGAGTGTTGAAAGGGAATTTGTATATTTATGGTACGGGGGATCCTACTCTTGGAAGTCAGAAAGTAGGAAATCAGATGTTTCTTTATCAATGGGTAAAAGCACTTAAGAATTTAGGTATAACTAAGATAGATGGTGATGTGATTGCGGATGTGTCTTTTTATGATGGTGATGCTATAAACCCGCAGTGGATATGGGAGGATATAGGAAATTATTATGCCCCGGGTATATTTGCTTTGCCATATTTAGACAATACATTGAACATACAACTTCGTAGTGCGGCGATAGGCAGTGTGGCTGAAGTGGTAAAGACGCTGCCTCAAATTGATGATTTGGTCTTTGAAAATCATATCCGTTGTACAAGTATCACATACGATGGTGCTTATGTGCATGGTGTACCATATAGTAATATTCGCTATCTGACAGGTTCAATACCAAGCAACCATGGCATTTTTGGGGTAAAAGGTGATATTCCGAATCCACCATTGTTGCTTGCTAAACATTTTGTTGAAAGACTTCGTGAAAGTGGTGTAGAAGTAACTGGTAAAGCGGACTATCTGACAGAGGGTAGTAGGCAGAGTCGTCAAATCTTATATGAGCATAAATCAGAAAAATTATGTGAGATTGTAAAAGAGATAAATCAGAATTCTAATAACTTATATGCAGAGCAAGTATTCAGGTATTTGGGTCATAAAATTCAAGTGCCTTGTACTATTCAAAATTCAGTGCTGATAGAGCAGCAATGTTGGAGAAACAGGGGAGTGAATTTACAAAATACTTTTATAATGGATGGTAGTGGTTTGGCACCGCAGAATGGAATAAGTGCTCTGACATTGGTTCAGTTGCTTTCAGCAATGCAGAAGAGTCCACAGTATGATTGTTTTTATCAATCTTTGCCTATGTCAGGTGAGAGTGGGACACTGAAGGGATTTCTTAAAGAAACTCCGTTGCAGGGTAGGGTAGTGGCTAAAAGCGGTACAACCTCGAGAATCAAAAGTTATGCGGGATATATCAACATGCCGAATGGTGATCAATTGGCGTTTGCAGTGTTAGTGAATAATGCCAATTGTAAGGCAAGAGTTGTGCAAACATATATAGAAAAACTACTTGTCGGTATCTTTAATGAGGCTCAAAATACCTTGAGTAAGTGATACTTTAGGTTTCCAGAATTTCTCTAATTCTTTGTTTTGAGGAGCGATGGCACTCATTACATCTAATGGGCGATAGTCTCTGCCTCCCCAGTGGATATTAAGCGGACGACCTATAATCTGCTGTATTGTGTCTGCCACAGCACGAATATTAGTACCTTTAGATGTTCCTATATGGTATTCGCCTTCGGCAAGTGCTTGAGGCGATTTAACTATATTAACGAAAAATTGTACTACATCACTCAAATGAATAAAGTCAAGTACTTGTTCGCCTTGGGTCATGTCAACTGGTTTTTCTGAAGTGACGGATTCAAGGATATAATCAATAAGTTTTTTCTGAGTATCCTTGCCTCCATATACTGTATATAAGACTGCAGTGATGACTTTTAGAGGGATAGTATCTTGATAATAAGTAAGTATATGTCGAAAAGCCGTTTTGGTGGCACTATATAGGTATGCCGGTCTGAAACCATTGCTTACTCCCATTCTATATTCAGCAAAACTGCCTACATTAACAAATGTAATGGGGTTGCTTGTCTTTATCTGAGATAGTTCATTGAGTAGCCAAACACCATAGTTGATGTTTGCATTGAGCATTGGCGTGATAATTTCTGAATCTGCTCGAGAGGTGGAGAGTGTGGCTAAGTGGATAACAAGATCAGGGCTGAAATCATGTATGGATGCTTGGTCATAGACATCTTTATGAATACATTGTTTATATGGCATAAGAACCTGTGCCTTTTGTATATCTCTATTGAGAGTGAGAATACTTGCCTGAGGTTCTTGCTCAGTTATTTGCTTTACTAACTGTCTGCCAATATAGCCGGTTGCTCCTGTTATAAGTACTTTGGTCATATTATTTATACTCTTTTGTATCTGCCTCTTGCGGGTCGTGGGGTTGAGGAATAATATCTAATATGATAGATGTCTGGTTTGCCACCCCCTCAAACGACATCCACAAATGAGGTTCGATAGTGAGGCGTTGGTAGTTGTCGTCGGGAGAGAGTTCTACTACCATCGTTTCGCCGCAAGTTGGGCTGTCTTTTCTATCATCGTATATTCTAAATCGTACTTTACCACTGACTACTATAAGATTTAGTGTCATGCGATTGTGTCGCTTCCAACCTTTTATTTGACCATGTAGTATCTCAGAAAAATATGCTTCTCCAAACCCGCAATAGGAAGTTTCTGTGGCTTTAAGAGCATGCAGTACATCGCCTTTGTCGGTATGTATCCTTTTAAGTGGGGTTAGCGTTACACCTCTCATAATATTCTATTTGATTAAGTGTTAAACCATACATATCTACATCTTGCGAGTAAAAATCTTTATACCAATTGGCTGTGAGTTTCACTGTTTGGTCATAGTTGAGTGTGGCATGCCAGGAAAGTAGTGCTTGAGCCTTATCGCAATTTAGTTTGAGCAATGTGGCTTCGTTGAAAGGTTGAGTATCTGTTATTCTGACAGGGTCTTGTATTTCCCAATATTTAGCAATATCCTCTACTAATTGCTTTACAGTCTTTAGTTGTTCGGCTCTTGGTCCGAAATTGAACGTTTCTCCGTTGAGTTTATGATTCTCATTTAGTTGTTTTGCTAAAGTCAGGTAGCCGGAAAGTGGTTCTAATACATGTTGCCATGGTCGGGTGGCAAATGGTGAACGGATTTCTACCGGTTTATTGTTTGCAAAGGCTTTGATGGTATCAACTACTATTCGGTCTTTGCTCCAATCGCCTCCTCCTATCACATTGCCTGCACGAGCAACGGCAATAAGTATATTTTCTTTGTGTTTTAAGAATGAGTGCCAATAACTTTTTATCACTAACTCAGCCGCTCCTTTGCTGCCGGAATATATATCTTTTCCTCCCATTCTATCGTTTTCTCTGTATCCCCATATCCATTCTACATTATCGTATGCCTTGTCGGAGGTGATGATAACTGCTGTTAGCGGGTGAGAATAGTTTTTAAGTGCTTCTAAGACGCTTGCAGTACCCATTACATTGGTTGAGATGGTTTCCCAAGGATTGTTGTATGATGTGCTAACGATGGCTTGTGCTGCGAGGTGAAAAACAAAATCAGGTCTGGTCGTCTCAAGAAACTCAGCAAATGTGTCTTTATCTCGCACATCTCTCCAGCATTGAGTTATGTGTTGTTCTAAGTTTAAGACTCTGTACATAGCCGGTTCTGTAAGCACAGAATTGCTATAACCAAACACTTGTGCACCTTGTTTGAGTAGCCATACAGTAAGCCATGACCCTTTGAAGCCGGTGTTGCCTGTGATTAGTACTTTTTTCCCTTTGAAAGTATCTGCAAACATATATTACCAAATTTTCCAAGGTGCTTGACCTTTGTCCCACATTAAATTTAACTCTTGATTATCGCGCAAAGAATCCATAGGTTTCCAAAAACCGATATGTTTATATGCGTTGATTTGTCCTTGAGCGAGCAGGCGTTGCATAGGTTCGCGTTCTAACATCTCGTTGTCGCCTTCAATAAAGTCGAATATCTGCGGTTGGCAAACAAAAAAACCTGCATTTATCCATGAGCCGCCTGATTGTGGTTTCTCAATAAAGGCGGTTACTTGGCCGTTGTCGGCTATATCAACAACACCCAATTTGCCGGAAGGTTGATATGTGGTCATGGTAAGGTATTTTCCTGCCTTTTTATGACATTCAATAGTGGCTTTTATATCTATATTTGCGACTCCATCTCCATAAGTAAGCAAAAAAGGCTCATTGCCAATATAGTCTTTTATTCGTTTCACTCTGCCGCCTGTAAGAGTATTTAGGCCTGTGTCAATCATAGTTACACGCCACGGTTCTGTGTTGGTCTTAAGTACGCGAAGACTATTGTCTTGCAGATTGACCTCAATATCGCAATTGTGCCGAAAATAATTGGCAAAATACTCTTTTATAACATACTGCTTATAGCCACAACATATAATAAAATCATTAAAGCCATAAGAACTATAAATTTTCATGATATGCCAAAGTATGGGTTTACCGCCTATTTCAACCATTGGTTTAGGAATAAGACCTGTTGCCTCTGACATGCGTGTACCATATCCACCTGCAAGAATTACTACTTTCATCAGAATTGATATTTTGTTTTGCTCGCAAAATTACGATAATTTTTGTTATTGCACAAATCTAATTTTCTACTCTGCTTCTATATAAAAAGAGTTGCCAACATTGAAAGTTAGCAACTCTTTTTTATGAGAAATATGAGTTTAATTATTTCTTTTCTGCTTTTTTCTCCTTGTAGTTAGCAATAGCCTTTTGGATATCGTATGCCACAGGAGTAGCGATAAATATAGACGAATAAGTACCGATAATAACACCCATCATCAATGCGAATACGAAACCGCGAATAGTCTCACCGCCAAACAAGAATATTGCCAACAATACTACAAATGTTGACATTGATGTGGAGAAAGTACGGCTAAGTGTAACGTTGATAGCTTCGTTGATGTTTTGTGCTCGGTCGCGTTTTGCATACAAGTTATTGTATTCACGAATACGGTCGAACACAACCACAGTATCATTGACAGAATAACCGATGATAGTAAGTATGGCAGCTATAAATGCTTGGTCTATTTCCATTGAGAAAGGCATTATTTTCCAGAGCAAAGCATACATACCAAGAACGATAACTGTATCGTGAGCCAGAGCAGTTAAAGCACCGATAGAATAAGAAACGCTACGGAAACGAATAAATACATATAGGAATATGATAAGTAATGCTGCCAAGATAGACCAAACGGCTGCTTGTTTGATATCGTCGGCAATAGATGGTCCTACTTTCTGACTCTGCATAATACCTACATTTTCGTTTGCTTGTGTTGACAAGAAATCTTCTGCAGTGATATTTTCACTCAAGAATGGTTTGCAACCTTCGTAAATCAATGCTTCTATGGCTTCATCAACACCTTCTGACTGATCTTGAACGCGATAGTTGGTAGAAATTCTTACTTGATTTTGGCTACCGATAGTAATTACAGTCAGTGAATATGTTTCGTCGTCGCCGAGTTGAGCCTTGAATACTTGGTCAAGAGAATTATTCACATCTTGAGTATTTACGGGTTGTTCGAAACGAACGATATAGTTACGACCACCGGAGAAGTCAATACCCAAATTGAGTTTACCCATAATATGAGGCTCCAATCCGAGGATGGATATTATTACCAACGCACATGAAATAATATAAGCCCATTTGCGAATATTAACAAAGTTCACATTTGTGTGCTTCAAGAAGTTTTTCATATACGGAGTAGTAAATGGCAACTCTTTGGCATTGTCGCGAGCAGCATAGTCTTCCAAAAGCAAGCGTGTGATGAACACAGCGGTAAGGAACGAAGATATGATACCGATAACGAATGTAACAGCGAAGCCTTTGATAGGACCTGTACCGAATATAATAAGTACTATACCTGTTAGCAATGAAGTTACATTGGCGTCAACGATGGCAGAGATAGCACCGCTGAAACCATCTGTGATGGCTTTTCTCATGCCTTTTCCTGCTGCCATCTCCTCGCGGATACGCTCATAAATAAGTACATTGGCATCGACTGCCATACCCATCGTGAGCACGATACCGGCAATACCTGGTAAGGTAAGAACGGCCGAGAATGATGCTAAGATACCAATCAACAGGAATACATTGCAAAGCAAGGCTGCATCTGCAATAAGACCGGGGATAAGACCGTAGTAGAAAATCATATAGAGCAGAATCAGTACGAAACCGATAACGAAACTCCATAGACCGCTGCGGATAGCCTCTTGACCTAACGAAGGACCAACTACATCTTCTTGTATAATGCGAGCAGGAGCGGGCATCTTACCTGATTTAAGGGTGTTTGCCAAGTCCTTGGCCTCTTCTACAGTGAAATTACCGGTGATTTGCGAATTACCACCATTGATTTCGTTTTGTACGGTTGGGAATGAATATACATATCCATCCAAAACGATTGCGATTGATTTGCCTATATTATCACGAGTAATGCGTGCCCAGTTTTTAGCACCTTCGCGATTCATTGACATACTTACATTGGCGTATGCACTTGTTTGTGAGAAGTCAGCACGAGCATCTGTAATTACATCACCTTCAAGCGAAGCCTTGCCGTCGCGATTAACCATCTTAAGGGCGATAAGTTGATATACGGTCTCACGCTCGTCAATAGGTTTAACAGTCCAGCAGAGTTTTAATTCGCGAGGCAAAATACCTTTAGCGAGTTGTGAAGAAAGCATAGCATTAACAGCCGCAGTGTCGGTATAAAGAACGGAACCTACAACCGGTCCGCGATAGGCACGACCACTTTGGTCAACTGATGGGTTGAGCAAGGCAAACAGAGGATTCTGTTTCTTATAGTTCTCGTATGCTTCTTTATTATCTTGCTCTACTTGTTGAGCATCGGCTGCGGCAACAAGGCTGTCCAATTCATTTGCCTCTGTTGTTTCCTTTACCTCTTCGGCCGGTTTTACCTCTTCTGCTTGCTCAGTGGCTGCTTGTGCTTGAGCAAGGGCTTGATTGAGTTGGCTGAGTTGCGGGAGTATCTCTTGTAACTCATAAGTCTCCCAAAATTCCAAATTGGCTGTACCTTGCAAGAGTTTACGAACACGCTCAGGTTCTTTTACACCCGGGAGTTCAATCAATATACGACCTACCTGATCCAACTTCTGAATATTAGGTTGAACCACACCAAAACGGTCAATACGGGTACGGAGTACATTGAATGAATTGTCAATAGCACCCTCTACTTCTTCGCGCAATACTTTTTCTACTTCGTCATTTGACATAGTAGTAGTGATGCGATCTTTTGTGTAAGCACTTGAGAAAATTGCCGACAACTGAGCATTAGGATCCTGCTCTTTGAAAGCATTTACAAATAAAGTTACAAAATCGGTTTGACTATTTTTCTGACGCTCGCGAGCCAATGCCATAGCATTCTGATAGCCTTCGTTTTGAGAATCATTTACCAGAGCGTTCAGAATGTCAGGAACACTTACTTCCATCGTTACATTCATACCACCCTTCAAGTCCAAACCCAAATTGATTTCCTTCTCTCTACACTCTTTGAGAGTATAACCCATCCACACTTTTTTGTTGGAGATGGAGTCAAGGTAATAGTACTCTTTTTCACTTTCGCCTTGAGCATACTCTTTTGCTTTAGAAGTGTAGTGGCTCGTTACAAACGAGAACGAGAGATAAAAGGCGGATACAAGTGCCAAGCACACCGCCAATAGTCTAACAAGTCCTTTGTTTTGCATGATTTTTATGTGTTTAGTTATTAAATTTCAATGCTTTTCAATGCCTATTACGCACAATTATACAAATTAGCGTGCAAAGGTACGATAATTTTTTATATCTGACAAATTTATATTTTTTACCTTATGAATATAATGCCATATTTCCAATATGTAAATAAATCCATATTATAAAAAATACTATGAATACAATAAATGAGGTAGTGCAGTTGCTACCTCATTTGTTATTTGTTGTTGTGTATTGTACCTGATAAAAATTTACTGTCAGTCACTTAGTGTATCAAGCAATGTCCTGTCATTTCTTTGGGTTGCTTGATACCCATAATATGTAGTAGGGAGGGAGCGACATCGGCCAAGATACCATTTTCTACTTTTGCATCTTTGTGGTTGCTTATATATACAAATGGTACAGGATTGAGTGAGTGGGCGGTATTAGGTGTGCCGTCTTCATTGATAGCATGATCGCAGTTACCATGGTCGGCAATGATAATTATTTCATAGCCATTTCGTTTTGCCGCCTCAACAGTTTCGTTGACGCATATATCAATAGCGGTTACTGCTTGTTGAATAGAGTTATATACTCCTGTATGTCCCACCATGTCGCCATTGGCGTAATTAAGAATGATGCAATCGTATTTTTGTGAATTAAGTGCATCTCTCAAGGCGATAGTTACCTCAGGAGCAGACATCATAGGTTGCAGGTCGTATGTCGCTACTTTGGGTGAAGGTATAAGAATACGATCCTCGCCTTCAAATTCTGCCTCGCGCCCACCAGAGAAGAAGAAGGTAACATGAGCAAATTTCTCGGTTTCTGCTATCCTTAATTGCTTGAGTCCTTGTTTGGAAATAATTTCGCCCAATGTGTTAGTAACATTTTCTTTTGGAAAGAGTATATGTAACCCTGTAAATGAAGAGTCATAGGGTGTCATACAATAATAGTGCAGGTTGTTGATGGTCTTCATACCAAACTCAGGCATGTCTTGTTGGGTGAGGGCAATAGTTATTTCTTTTGCTCTGTCATTACGGTAATTGAAAAAGATTATGACATCGCCTTCTTCGATTTTGGCTATTGCTTGTCCGTTGCGAACATGAACTATCGGTTTTATGAATTCATCGGTAATTTCGTTGTTGTAACTATGTTGCATTGCCTCGTGCATATTTTCATATTCAGCACCTTTCCCGAGAACCAACAAGTCGTATGCTTCTTTGATTCTTTCCCATCGTTTGTCGCGATCCATGGCATAGAATCTACCGCAAATACTTGCGATTTCACCGGCAGTTTGCTTACAATGCGCCTCTAACTGGTCTATAAAACCGATGCCTGATTTAGGGTCGGTATCTCTACCATCCATAAAGCAATGTATAAATGTTTTGCCTTGTAGGCCATATTCGGCTGCGATATTGCATAAGTAGAACAAATGGTCAAGGCTTGAATGGACTCCACCATCTGAAGTAAGTCCCATGAAATGGATCTTTTTACCGCTTTCTTTGGCATATCCAAAGGCAGATTGAATTTCCGGATTGTTCATGATACTTCCGTCTTTGCATGCGCGGTTGATTTTTACCAAGTCTTGATATACAACTCTTCCTGCACCTATATTGAGGTGTCCTACTTCAGAATTACCCATCTGACCATCCGGTAAACCTACATTTTCTCCTGATGCTTGCAACATAGAGTTGGGGTAGTCCTTTAGTAACTTATCCCAGTGTGGAGTAGATGTTGAAAATATTGCATCGGCTTTGTCTTTGTGTCCGATTCCCCAGCCGTCGAGAATCATCAATAATGCTTTGCTCATAATATTTTGTAGAATTAGTTTTCTTTATTTTTTCATCATTCTGTCTATTTCTCGTTTGTCGTCTTTCTCTTTAAGTGATTGCCGTTTGTCATAGGTATGTTTGCCTTGACATAAACCTATTTCCAACTTAGCACGCCCGTTTTCATCGATAAAAAGCCGTAAGGGAATAATAGTTTTGCCGCTCTCTTTGGTTTGTCGTAAAAGTTTCTGAAGTTCTTTTTTTTGTAATAGCAATTTGCGGTCGCGTCGAGGAAGATGATTATTGTATGTTCCGAAACTGTACTCGGCTATGTGCATGTTTTTAACCCATAATTCTTTTCCATAAAACTGGCAATAAGTGTCAGTAAGCGATGCTTTGCTTTCTCTTATAGATTTGATTTCAGTACCAACTAACTGAATACCTGCGATATATTTGTCTAATACTTCGTAGTCGAACCAAGCGCGTTTGTTTTTTATATTTATATCTGCTTTTTTGTGCATTTTTATCTTGTAGTTTTAGTTTGCAAAATTACTATAAAGTTTATTTACGACAAAACTTATTTTCTCCCGAAGTCAGCGGGGATTTCTCCCCATTTTTCCGTATTCCATTTCGAGATATGTGTGTTATAAGAGTTCTCGGTGAGCCATTTTTCGGCTCTTCTGATAAGTTCAAAAAGTTTATGGTTCTTGTTATTTTCTTCTAATTTAGTTTTGCATTTCTTTTGTTTTACCCATGATTGTGCGGTCATACTGTCGGAATATAGTAGAACATCTGCATTTTTTTGTTTGATAAGTGCTAAGCCATGAACTATGGCAAGAAATTCGCCGATGTTATTTGTTCCGCACTCAAATGGTCCTTGGTGGAAAATTTCTCTACCGGTTTTGGCATCCACCCCTCTATATTCCATCAGTCCCGGATTGCCTGAACATGCCGCATCCACCGCTAATGAGGGGTATTGTGGACGGTCGGATTCAGGAAGCAAAAGTAGATTTTTTTCCGCAACTTTTTGTCTTACTGCCGGGCTATAATATTCTTCCCATGAACCGGCGAAAGCCAATTCAGCCTCTTCTTTAGTAGCAAACCCCTTATATTTAGCATCGTTAAATCCTGAAATCTGCTTATTGCATTTGTCCCAATCATCATATATACCAGGTTCTTTACCCTGCCAAACTACATAATATTTATTCTTTTTTGCCATGTGAATCTTTTTATTTACCTTTGCACCCGAAAATAGGGCATCATATATTGCCCGAACACTTTACAACTGCTGTAATTAACTGAATAAATTAAGTTTTGCCTCTGTAGTTCAATGGATAGAATACGAGTTTCCTAAACTTTAGATTTGGGTTCGATTCCCAGCGGGGGTACTATTTTTAGTGTTTATCAGTTATCTTGATGTTGTATATGCTGCTATATAGGCGTTGTTTAGGTGTATCAATAACTGTTTTGTGTAGTTTTTTCGGGAGTGCAAAAGTACAACAAAAAACCCACCTGACAAAATAGTGGAAAGCGGTAGAGTAGAAAGTTTTTATATCAACTGATTTGATAGATAGACTTTTCCCGAAAAATATCAGTCAAATAATACTTATAAAAGAGTATCTGTTAAATAAATTCTCTCAAAAAACCTAATTAAAATGCGAAAGTTAGTATCTGTTTTTTCGTCGGCTTTTATGCTTGTTGTATTTGTGCATAATGTATATGCACAAAATGTGGTTTATACGCCTTCTATGGTGCCCAATCCAAAGAATGAAAATGCTAATGGTTGGATAAGCGATCCCGATGGCTATTTATCAGACCCTGAGATTAAAAATATTAATGAGGTGTGTGAGGATTTGAAAAGTAAGGTTGATGTTGAATTGGCCGTTGTAATGCTCAAAAACATAAATGAGTACAGATATGACGCCTTCGATTTTTGTCAGGAGTTGTTTAATTCTTGGGGAATTGGTGGTGCAGAGAAAAACACCGGTGTATTAGTATTTTTTTGTGAGGGTAGTAGAGATATACGAATACATACCGGTGGTGGAATGGAAGGCTTGTTGCCCGATGCTGTTTGCGATGAAATCATTGATAATTCAATCGGTGAATTTTCTGATGGGCAATATGCAATGGGTGTAATGAATATGGTCTTTTTAATATATAAGCGTTTGATGACTGATGAGGCGCAGGCTGAATTGGTATTAGGTTGGGTGCCGAAGCATTATAATAGCGAGGATAATACTATATATTGGTATTTTGTTGTCGGAATACTTTTATTAGTGTTGTTGGCTTATTTGTCCTATAGAATAGTACCTATTGATGATAAGAAAGGGGTAGAGTTAGAGAAACGAGAAAAAGCATATAAAGATTTAGATTCTATACAAGTGGGGGCAGGATGTTTATCGTTTATATTTCCTTTGCCATTGTTATTTATTTATCTTTATATGAGAGGTGCAAGAAAACATCTTCGTACTGCTCCTGCTTATTGCAAAAATTGTGGGCATAAGATGAATCTTGTAAAAGAAAATCCTCAGAATTATTTGTCACTTGAAAAACAAACTGAAGTACGCCTCATGGTAAATGAGTATGATGTATGGAGTTGTCCTGAATGTGGAAAAGTGGAGACAGTGGCATATAACGGGAAATTTTACGATCGTTATAAGGAATGCAACAAGTGCGGGGCAAAAGCAAGTAAATATGTTAATTCTAAAATTATTGAGAGTGCGACTACTAAAACACCTGGCAAAGGTTTGTCTAATTATAAATGTGAGCATTGCGGAAATGAATTTTCAGAAACATTTATTATTCCTATTATAAAACCAAAATCACGAACTTCTTATTCTTCCGGCGGTTCTTATTCTTCCGGTGGTTCTTATTCTTCCGGTCGTTCTTCCGGTGGCAGTTGGGGTGGCGGAAGAAGTTATGGTGGAGGTGCAGGTAGAAAATTTTAGATAATTTTATTACTTGTTATCACTTTATCTTTTGTTAACAGATGCTAAAAACTAATTAACCTAAAATATTAACTCTTTTAATTTTTAAGAAATGAAAAAGAATACTCTTACTTGGATTCTTGTCATCGGAGCCATTGCTTTGCTTGGTTTATGGATGATGAAAGGCTACAATGCGATGGTTGTAGAACAAGAAAATGTAGAAAATGCTTGGGGTCAGGTTGAGGCTTCGTATCAGCATCGTATGGATCTGATACCTTCACTTGCCAAGTCAGTGGAGGCTGCTGTTAAGGGCGAGATGAAGGAATATACTTCTGTGATGGAGGCTCGTGCCAAGGCAACACAGGTAGTGATTGACCCGTCGAATATGACAGAGGAGCAACTGCGTAATTTCCAACAGACTCAGGGCGAATTGACACAGGCATTGAATCGTTTGATGGTTGTGGCTGAGGCGTATCCTGAGTTGAAGGCAAGTGAACAATTCAACGGACTTCGTGCTCAGTTGGAAGGAGTAGCAAATCGTATAACAGTAGCCCGTAAGACTTTCAACGATTGTGCTCAAGTGTATAACACGCTTATCCGTCGTTTCCCCAATAATATTGTTGCAGGTATATTTGGTTTTACCAAAAGACCATATTTCGAAGCCGAAGAAGGGGCTGAGAAAGCGCCTGAACTAAATTTCAATTTTGATTAACGAATGGATGTAAAAAGAATATTAGATTTTCTAAGCGAACTCACTCTCAACAACAACCGAGAGTGGTTCGCTTTGCATAAGGATGAATATCAAGTATGCAGGCATGACTTTGAGGCTTTTGTTGAGCAGTGGATTGAGCAGATGTCAGATATAGAGCCGAGTCTTAGGGGGTTAAGTTATAAAGATTGTATTTGGCGTATATATCGAGATACTCGTTTTTCGCCGGATAAGACCCCTTATAAGGACCATTTTGGTGCTTTCTTGGCTCAAAAGGGCGGGAAAAGAAGCCAATATGCAGGCTATTATCTTCACTTGCAGCCCGACGGACATTGTATGTTTGCATCGGGTATGTGGTGTCCTGAACCAGATTTGCTCAAAGCAGTGAGAATGTCTATTTATGATAATGCCGATGAGGTGGAGGAGATAATGCAAAATCCTCATTTTCGGAAGTATTTTAGAGATTTTGACACTGACTATATGCTCAAAAAAGTACCTGCAGGCTTTCCTGCTGACTTTGAGCACGTAGATTGGCTAAAACGCAAACTCTTCACTCTCTCATGTACTATTAAAGAGAAGGATATTATCAAACCTGACTTTATGAGTCATTTGCTTGATATCTGCAAAGCTGCCAAACCGATGAACGACTTTTTGAACTATGCTTTTGAGGAGATGTGAGTTGTTTTGTAGAAACGTTCTCGTAAACGATAAACAAAGGGGATGAGCCTAATTTTGAAGAGGCTCTGATATACAACTGAACAAGAAACGAACGGGAACACTACCCTTTAGACACCGTAAGCATTTTTGCTTATGGTGTTTTTAATTGTCAAACCTTTCTCATGATTAAGCCAAAGTTATTCAAAATCAAAAAACTATATTTATGACAAATATAAATACCAACAATTACTCACAATTATCAACAATTGGATTTTCATTTTCTCTTATGTGGGAAAGTTAAGTAAGTAAAATAAAAAGTTTTGAAACTCTAAATTTTAAGAAAAACGAGTTTGTAAATTCTTTTTTCCCAACTAAAAGGCTTTGTCTAATACGATCTTTGACATTTTGGATTACCGTTTGCATTCGGCAAAGAATTAAGTTTTGTCTAAAAATGCTAAAATAATCAAGTTTTAGACGAAATTATTTTCATAGATTATTATTATTCTGTATCTTTGTGCCGGATTTTAAAAGATGACATATATTGAAATCATTGGAAGAAACAGTGAAAAACAGCGTTTGGAGAGTTTGTATAACTCTCGTAGAGCTGAATTTTTAGTGGTCTATGGCAGGCGTCGTGTCGGAAAGACCTATCTTATCCGGTAGCATTTCGCGAATCGTTTTGCTTTCATAACAACAGGTTTGTACAAGAAATCCCAAGAGATGCAACTGACGCAGTTTGCGATGGCCTTGAATGAGTCTTTTGGGATAGACATGCCTGCATTCAGTACATGGTTGGAAGCCTTTGCCATGCTCAAGAAATGCTTACAGGATACCAAGCAGGACCGCAAGGTGGTTTTTATTGATGAGATATCATGGTTTGATACCACCGGCTCGGATTTCATTGGAGCATTAGAGTGGTTTTGGAACGGTTGGGCAGCATCACAAAGTGATATTTTTTTTATTGCTTGCGGCAGTGCCACTTCATGGATCACTGATAAACTGCTATCTGACAAGGCGGATTATTCAATCGCGCAACATGCCAGATGTTTCTTCTTCCTTTTACGCTAAACGAGACGGAACAATACCTTATATCACGCGGATTCCGGTGGAATAGGTACGATGTTACGGAGTGTTATATGGTTATGGGAGGCATTCCGTACTACCTGAATCAATTGGATCCTCTGCTTACTTACACAGCGAATATTGATGAGCTATTTTTCAAGAAAAACGGACGGTTGAAGGATGAGTTTGATCACTTGTATAAAATGCTATTTGAGAACTCCTCCTACTACATTAAACTTGTGGAAGCTCTGTCGGAGAAGACCATGGGCTTGACCCGAGATGAAATCAGCCGAACAGCCAAAGTGGGCAATAACGGGCAACTGACGAAGCGCTGCGTGACTTCCAATTAGTCAATGGGTTGCCGTTTTTTGTACGTATAACAACACAATAGAAATTAACATAAAACAAAATTGTTATGAGAAAACATTTACTTCTTTTACTCACAATATTGTCGGGTATTGGTGGATTGCAGCGTATATATGCAGAAGAAGAGATATATGCTGTGTTGAGCAGTGATAGCAAGACTATGACATTGTATTACGATGAACTGCGTGAAGCGCGAAATGGTGCAACCGCATGGAATAGTTATGGTTCAACCGTAGATTCTGTAGTGCTTGACAAATCCATGCAGGCTGCCCGTCCAACAAAAACGCAAACTTGGTTCTGGCGCTTTAGCAAACTGCATACAATTACTCATTTAGATTACCTCAACACTTCTGCTGTGACTAATATGTATGCGATGTTCTCCGGCTGCAATGTACTTAAGGCGATTGATGTTACCCATTTTAATACTGAAAAAGTAACGACTATGTCCAGTATGTTCTCTGGTTGTTATGCTCTTGAGTCAATCAATATCAATTCTTTCGATATCTCAAATGTAGCGTCTCTGAATTCGATGTTCAAGGATTGCGTCAATCTGAAAACCATCTATTGTGATGGCGATTGGAGTGGCAGTACGGCTGCTTCGTCTTCCGCTAATATGTTTGAGGGGTGTTCTTCGCTCGTTGGCGAAAAAGGAACATACTATGATGTCTATAATGAAAAAGATGCTACTTATGCTCACCCTGATGGCGGTGCATCTAACCCGGGATACTTCACTTCTGTTACGAAGATTTATACCGAGTTTGTTGAATCTACAAACACTCTAACATACTACTATGATGATAAAATGTCGTCCAGAAAGGGAATAACGGAAATTTACGACCCAAATAGTAATAACCTGCGTTTTACTAATTATAACGAGGAAATCGAAATAGCAGTCATTGACAAATCGATGAAAAAGGCACAACTAACTTCGACGCGGAATATGTTCTTCGGGGGGTATATAAATAATGCATTGAAGAAACTTACACACATAGTGGGCCTAAGCAATCTCAATACTTCTAATGTGACCGATATGCGATATATGTTTGCAATGTGCATGTCTTTGGAAACCATTGACCTTAGTGAGTTCAACACTGCCAATGTAACACAAATGAACGGTATGTTCGGCGAGTGTAAGTTGTTAACATCTCTTGGTCTAAATTCATTTAATATCAGCAAGGTACAAGATATGAGCAGACTATTTTTTAATTGTATCTCGCTGGCAACTATTTATTGCGATAGCGATTGGTATTCTATTAACCCTCAGGCGGCGTGTGAAATGATGTTTAGCGGTTGCACACAATTGGAAGGTGAAAAGGGTACTGAATGTGATGGAACGAATAACATAGGCATCACTTATGCACGTCCTGACGATCCTGAGAATGGCAAACCCGGCTATTTCACCAAAAAAACGGCTACGACTATTGACAATGTACAAAAAGAAGAGATACAAGCAACCAAGGTTATTAAGAATGGACAAATTCACATCCTCGTTGGTGATAAGACCTACGATGCACGCGGAGTAGAGGTGAAGTAATTTTTGGGATCATTTGGGATAATTTTTGACGTCAAAAAAAATTGTGTAATTTGTGTTATCTGTGAACAGATAATAAAAGTCTTGCGGTGTTCACTCGCTTCTATATAACAAATCTGTTATTACATGTTTTTGTTTTGGTTGCGGGCGAGGACCGGCAAGCCTACCGCGTTCCAAAAGACGGCTGTAAGGTTACAAAAAACAAATGACTAAATAGTAAATGGTCAAATGGTAAATGAATCAATATACAAATTTTGATGCGTTTGCCGTGTGAAAGTTCGGTAATTATTTGTACAAATAAAAAATTGTTGTACCTTTGCGGTCGATTACCACGCCGCGGAAAGTGCGGGAAGCAATCTGTACTTTTTGTAGGGCGGTGGGAAGACCTTTATAGGGTGGCGAAGTGTCGCAATGAGCCTGAAAGGTAACATAAATGGCGTTTACTGACGCTTTGTATTTTGACACACGAAAACTTAGCAACTTTTTTTGTCAGAATAGATACAAGGTGACAATAGATGCCTATGGGTATGATTATAATACCTGCATTGTTGTATTTGACAATGCAGTAATCATATCGGCGTAGGTTTCATTGTTGTTTATTTATTCTGACGGTATGCTAAGGCCTCGTGTGTAATGAGCAACAACGAGGTCTATGCTTTTTTATGCTAAGCCTCAAACGATATGGAGGAAGTCGAAAAGCCATAAGTGAGTAGGCAAAACGAATTAGTTGTAACAGCAATGAAAAAAGTTACATTAGTGGCTATCGCTCTTGTTTGTAGCGTAGCATTTACCGATTGTGCGGCAAAAAAGCCGGTTAAAAAAGTCAGTGAACCTGTCTCAGAGCAGAAAGTAGATCCAATGCAGGCAAAAATAGACAGCCTGAAAAAAGTTAAGGAACTTCGCGAGTTGGAGCGTGCTATGGAGTTGGAGGATCTTAATCACCAGCAAGCGATGTCGGCTGCGGCTGCCAAAGGAACTGAAATTAGTATTCCATGTATTGAGTCTTCGTTTGATGATGAAACATATTTCCGTGATTTAGGCATCGGAAAGGTAGCAGGAAATAACAAGCAAAGTGCTCGTTTGGATGCAGTAAATAATGCCAAAGCGATGATTAAAGCCAGATTAGGAGAATTTGTGCAGGGTGTAACATCCAATTATTTTAATTCATACGCAGGCACCAAACCAAGTGATGATGTTCAGCGGAAGATGGAAAATAAGTTAAACGGAGTAGTTGAAAAGATGCTCAATGATGCAGACAAGGAGTGTGAAAAGAGTGTAGTTGATATTAAGGGGAACTTTGAATACTATTATGTAGTTCGTATTCCAAAAGGTGATTTGAAAAAGCAGATAACAGAGGCTCTTACATCTGATGAGAAATTAAACATAGATTTCAATGAATCTCAGATGCAAAAATTCATGGATGAAAAGATGGAGCAAATGCTTGAGGCTAAGAAGAAAGCAGGCTATTAATTGATATGAGAACAAAACAAATACTTACAGTCCTTATGCTATGTTGTGCACTGCTTTGCAGTGCGCAACAAGCAGCAGGCAATCGTCCTTATTGGATTCAAAACCGCCCTCAGACAGATAATAAAAGTATGTATTACTATCGTGTAACGCAGGGTGAGGGTGCTAATTACGATAAGGCTTATGCTAATGCGTTTGCGAAAGCCATTTTAGAGAGTTCTTGGAAATTAGGAATAGAGGTTAATACATCTGACGATTTGCAAACTATAGAAAAGGGAGTGGTTGATAATATTTCCGTTGAGTCGTCTCGTATGGTTTTGCCACTTAATAAAGTTTGCGAATATATTGAACCTACTTCAGGAAAAATGGGTACACGCATTTATATATTGTGGCAAGTAGCCAAATATGGAAATAGAGCGCCAAATTTTGATGAATTTACAAAATGTGAATGATATGAAGAGATACATTATTATTTTAATATCACTATATGTATGTAGTTTAGGCGTATTGAATGCTCAAAACAGTTCGTCGTATAGGTATGAGGGAAAGCCATTGCCTGATTGGATTCTTGGTCCGACGCCGGAGCCACATAATGATACATATTATTATAAAGTTTTTGATGGAGTTAGTCAAGACAGAGAGGAGGCACGCAATTTGGCTATCAAAAAAGCCTTTCAACAAGCGATGACATTTATTTCAACCACAGTTAATTCTGCAGATGTCTTTGCTGCTTTAGAGAGTGGAAAGGATTTGAATGTTATTTCAGAGACATTTAGTATTCCTATTTATTTTACTTGTGAGTGTTCAAAAAAATCGCCTGATGGTATGCATTGGAATTATTGGATACTATGCCAAATTGCAGTTAGAGGCAATATAGTTCCTCAGTTTGATCTTCACTTTGTTGATTGTAAGACCAATGAGATATGGGATAAAAAAAAGGAAGAGTATAATAGAGGAATCAAAACTGCGAAAGTGAAATCGAATGCTCGATCACTTGTTGCTTCCACTTTTATTCCAGGTTTGGGTCAGATGTTGAAAAAGCAAGGAGGTTCAGGTGTTGCGTTTCTGCTGAGTGAAGTAGTATTGTTTGGTGGTGGTACTGCTTGTTATTTTTTAGGCCAGGAACAGGTTAAAACGATGAAGGCAACCGGTACTACATACGAGCAATATGCTAATGCCAAAAGCATGAAGAACATATATGATATTGCCATGTACACTGCTTTTGGTGTAGGTGCAGCAGTGCATGTGGGAAATATGGTACATGCTTGGGTTGTGAAGGACAAGCATTTGAGCGAGGATGTAACCTTGGTGCCGGTTATAATTCCTACAAACGAATATATCCAACCCTCGTACGCCTATGGTGCGGGACTAAAAATTAAATTCTAAACAACAATGAAAACGAGATTCGCATGGCTCGGTATTGTAGCCGCATGTATTTTAGGTATAAGTACTTTTTTTGTCAGTTGTAAGGATGAACTGAACTCTATTGTAGATTATGTGGGTAAAGTTGTTTATGCCGGTACAACAAATCCCTTTGCCAATTTGGAGGTAAAAGTAACTAATGGTGAAAAGATTCATGTGCTGACTCATACGAATGAGAGCGGCAATTTTTCGCTTAAGGTGAAGGTTGGAGATATAGATGGCAGTTATTATGTTTTGGTAGGTGATTCATCTTGTGCAACAAAAAAGGTGGACCTTTCGGGTTTTGGTCAGACCCAAGTGGATTTAGGAACGATTGAGATAGAAGGTCCCGGATTACCGAGTGTAACGACAGCCCCGATAACAGACATATCAGACGATAAGGCTAATTGTGGTGGGAATGTAACCTCGGATGGTCGTTCAACCGTCAGTGCCCGTGGTGTGTGCTGGTCGAAAACGGAATATCCTACGACAAGCGACAGTCATACTATCAATGGTTCAGGCACGGGTGAGTTCAAGAGCCAAATAACGGGGTTGGAAGCGGGAGCAACTTATTATGTTAGAGCGTATGCAACTAATCGTATAGGAACAGCATACGGTGAACAACGAGTTATGTTTTCTCTGACAGGTTTGCCACAAGTGACAACAGATACAATAAGCAGTATTTCAGCGACATCGGCGGTTTGTGGAGGAGAGGTGGCTGCAAATTCAGGGCATGCAATTACTGCGCGAGGAATTTGTTGGAGTGACAAGACCGCTACTCCCACTACTAATAATGATCATACAGAAGAAGTGGCTACAGTAGGACATTTTACATCGATGATGATAGGTCTGGAGCGCAATACCACTTATTATGTGCGCGCTTATGCTGTAAATGAAAAAGGTAGTAACTATGGAGAAACAAGGATATTCACCACTTTGTCGGGTTTGCCTACGATAATTACTTCAGAGGTGATTGATATTAAAACTACGACTGCTTTAGGTGGAGGAAATGTTACGAGCAATGGTGGTTATGTGATAACAGCACGAGGTGTATGCTGGAGTAGCGTTTCATCTACTCCAACTACAGAAGATAGCCATACAAACGAGGTGGCGGACAATGGTGTGTTTAGTAGTTTAATGACTGACTTGGAGGCAAATGCCACTTATTATGTAAGAGCGTATGCAACCAACGAGGTTGGAACGGCTTATGGAGAAAGTGTAATTTTTAAAACAGGCAGTGGACTTCCGATAGTTGAAACCATTGATCCTGGAGAAAATATCACTTCCGGGTCGATTGGTGCTATGGGCAATGTAACAGATGATGGAGGATATGATATAATTGAACGCGGTTTTGTTTATAGCACACTTCCTTATCCTACATTAGGCAATGGAAACAAATTAGAAAGCGGGAAGGGAGTAGGCTATTTTTCTGCCAATATCACGGATATATTACCAACAATGTACACATATTATATTCGTGCTTATGCAACCAATATAAAAGGAACATCATACGGTGATCAAGTAGTAATCACTCCGGAAAGGTCAGAATACTTAAGTTTGAAAACGATGAATTATAGTGGTTATACCTATAAGATAAAGTTCATAGGTTCAATGTCGTGGGAAGATGGTAAAAAAGCATGCGACAATATGACTTATGGTGGATATTCTGATTGGTTCATGCCTAATGAAGGAGAGGTGCAGGGTATATTAGAGGCATACGGTGTATGGGATAAGTCTGTGACAAGTTCTTATTCGATATATGTACATAATGTAAGTGAATTATGGACGAGTAAAGAATCTGGCAGTTCTTATGCATATTACTATTATATCTACACAGGTTCATATAATAAATATTGGTCTTATGCAAACAGTAGTGCTAGTAAATCACACATTTATGGAGTCTTTGCTGTTCGTAAGTATCGGACGGAGTAATGCTAAAGCATAATTACTGAAGTTTTCCACATATTTCGCGTTGAAGTAGAATTTTGGGCGAAATATGTGGTTTTTTTATTATGGTAGAATAGAGGTCTTAGAGGACTTAGACCGCTGCGCTGATTTAGAGGTCTTAGAGGATTATGCAGGTTAGATGAAAATTATCACTTAAAAATCATTGCAACGCTTGGAGGCGTTGCCTGCTTTTATAATCGTAGGCGTTGCTTGCTTCTACGGGGTGTTATTTGTAGTAATGAAAAAGAAATTGTACTTTTGCAGCCATCATTTGGAGCGTGGTAGGCATGTCGGTTCTTGCTCGCAACCAAAACAAAAACAGGTAATAACAGATTTGTTATATAGAAGTAGAATAATGATAATAGAATCTAAGAAAATACATGATGAGATATTACATCTGGTAGGTCAGGTGGCTGACGAGATGCAATTGGAGTGTTATGTAATAGGTGGGTGGGTAAGAGATTTGCTACTTCATCGCCCTTCAAAAGATATAGATATTGTGTGTGTTGGTTCAGGTATAGAATTGGCACGGGCGGTAGCCAAACGATTGGGTAGGTCGTCTCATTTATCAGTGTTTAAGACATACGGCACTGCTCAAGTGAAGCGTGAAGATTTAGAATTGGAATTTGTGGGTGCAAGGAAAGAGAGTTATCGCCGTGAGAGCAGGAATCCTATTGTGGAAAATGGAACATTACAAGATGACCAGAATAGGCGTGATTTTACCATCAATGCACTTGCTATATGTTTGAATAAGGAGCGTTATGGCGAGTTGCTTGATCCTTTTGGTGGTGTTTTGGATATGGAGGAATGTATTATTCGCACTCCGCTTTCTCCGGATATTACTTTTTCTGATGATCCACTTCGTATGATGCGTGCAATAAGATTTGCCACTCAACTTGGTTTTTATTTATATCCTGAGACATACGATGCGATTGTTCGCAACAAGGAGCGTATAAGAATAATCACAAAAGAGCGTATAAATGATGAATTGTGTAAGATAATGCTTTCCCGGAAGCCATCTGTGGGTTGGTTGTTATTATACAAGACGGGTTTGTTGGAGATTATTTTTCCTGAATTGTATGCGTTGAAGGGTGTTGAAGTAAGAGAAGGAAAGGCTCATAAAGATGTGTTTTTGCATACGCTGCAAGTAGTTGATAATTTGTCGGAACATTCGGATGATTTATGGCTTCGTTGGGCGGCGTTATTACATGATATAGGTAAGCCACGGACGAAGCAATGGGAAAATGGAGTGGGTTGGACTTTCTATAATCACAATTACGTAGGTGCCAAGATGGTACCTCGCATATTTCAGCGCATGAAGTTGCCATTGAATGAAAAGATGCAGTTTGTACAGAAGATGGTGGATTTGCACATGCGTCCAATAAATCTTATTGAGGATACGGTGACGGATTCGGCTGTTAGGCGGTTGCTTTTTGAGGCAGGTGATGATATAGAGAGTTTGATGCTTTTATGCGATGCGGATATTACTTCTCGTAATGAACAGAAAGTGCAACGCTTTCATGATAATTACCAATTGGTGCGGCAGAAGATGAAAGACATTGAGGAGAAAGATAGAATTAGAAATTTTCAACCACCCGTTAAAGGAGACGAGATAATGCAATTGCTTTCTCTTCCACCTTGTCAGATAGTGGGTGATTTGAAATCAGCCATAAAAGATGCCATTCTTGATGGGGTTATCCCCAATGAGTATGAGCCTGCAAAAGAATATCTGATGAAACTTGCAAAGGAGAAAGGGCTTATTTGATATGTCTAAATGGGTGAAGATATCAGTTTTGTCCTTTTTAAGGCAGAAAATGCAGTTGTGGAAATTTGCAATGCTGATGAGCATTGTAAATTTGTTATTGTATAATATTCCATTTTTTGTTTTTGTTTCAAACCATAGTGAATTAACTATATTTTGGTATATATTTTTGCAGTTGAGTTTGTTAATAGTTATGTTATTAGCAAATTTTTTGGCATGTTATATACTTGTTTTTTTATTTAGGTATTTTGGTCGTGTTCTAATAGCCATAGGTCATATTATAAGTTCTATTTGTGTTTATTTTGTGTATGTATATAGCACAATTATCGACGATAGTATGATAAAGAATGTGCTCAACACTCGTTCTTCTGAGGCGTTGCCATTTGTTAGTTGGCCGTTGTTGTTGACAATCTTATTGATAGGCGTAGTGCCTGCTATATATGTGCTTGTGCAGAAAATAGATTATGGTACATGGAAGCGTTTTGGAATAGTTTTGGGCAGTGTGATAGGGGTAGTAGGTTTATTTATCCTACTTAATTTTAACAGGATACTTTGGATAAGTAAATATGATACGGAGTTAGGTGGTTTGCTTATGCCTTGGTCCTATACGGTAAATACGGGTCGTGTGTTGTCGGCAATGCATAAAGCAAATAAGAAGGAGATTTTATTGCCTGATGGCAGGATAAGGAATGAGGATGAGAAGACTGCTGTGGTATTGGTGATAGGTGAGTCGGCGCGGCGGGCAAATTTTTCGCTATATGGTTATGAGAAGCATACCAATCCTTGTTTGGAGTCAATAGGTGGTGTGTATGCTTTGCCGGCGCGTTCGTGTGCTACATATACAACAGCAGGTACGAAAGCCATTCTTGAATATAAGTCCCAGCGTACTCTATATGAGATTTTGCCTAATTATCTTTATCGTATGGGAGTGGATGTGGTGTGGAGGACATCTAATTGGGGCGAGCCGCCTGTGCATATAGATGAATATGAGACGAGAGGAAAATTAGCAAAAAGGTATAAAGAATATATAGATAAAGATTATGATGGGGTGTTGTTTTATAACATCAAGCAAAGAATTATAGATAGTCAGAAAAATAAGGTATTTATAGTTTTGCATACGAGTACGAGTCATGGTCCGAGTTATAACAGTCATTATCCCAATCGTTTTCAAAAGTTTGTGCCTATAGCAGAGAGTGTGGAGGAGGGTAGGAGTTCAAAGGAGAAACTTTTTAATGCTTATGACAATACTATTCTTTATACTGATTATTTGTTAGCCAATCTGATAGATAGTCTTAATAGTATAGATCAATGGAAAACTGCGATGTTGTTTGTGAGCGATCATGGTGAGTCATTGGGTGAGAATGGTCTTTATATGCATGGTGTGCCTATGAAAGTGGCACCCAAAGAACAATATGAGATACCATTTATTGTGTGGACGAAAAATGACTTCCGCACAATAAAGAATTTATCGGATGAGATAGAGCAACATTCTGTATTTCATAGTGTGCTTAATTTGTTTGATATAGAGAGTGAGGTATATGATGCAGAGTTGGATATTTTCGAGCGATGAAAAAACTGAGAAGTTATGAGTAGATATGATGATATTAGCCAAAGTATTGGCAATGTTGGTTTTGAGCGAAAGATGTATGATTTGCTCAATAGTGAGGAGTATCGGAAAATGCCGTATCAGACTGTAGATTTAGGTGAAGAGATGTCGGTAATAAATCAGAATATATATGGTTGGTGGAAGATGCGTTATTTGTTGGATCATCGCACAAGGTGTGCTTATGAGTTTATGGATGAGTCAAAAAAATTAGTTACGGTAACAGATGAAAATATTGCTTGGACAACTCTTAGGAAATTGCCTGAAGAAATTGTTACATTTGCCAAGCGGCATAGTGGTATTTTCCCTACATTTATAAGAGGCGGATATAAGGATGGCCTTGCGATGGTAGAGTGGCAAATCAATCCCGATGGGAGTTATTATATGGACGATGATGGTTTTGGTATGTCGGACGATGAGAGGGTATCTTTGTATGGAATAATAGACCGCACGGGCAAAGTGGTTCATAAGTTCCGTTATTTTAGTAAGATGCCTACTCCTGATGGAAATTATTGGCCATAAGTCGTATGGTAGTAGTCTTATAGATTTTGATATACGGCATTGATAAAGGCTTGTTTATGGTTGTGTCCTGAATGGTTGGGGCGGCAGTTGGTGTAGAGGATTAAGATAAGTTGGTTTTGCATGTCAATAATATAGTCGGTGCCGTACATACCTCCCCATCTGACAGTATTTTTGTTGAATTGTTTAGAGTCAAGAAAGACATCCCATGCGAAACCGAATCCTAAGGTATCGGATCTGATAGTGCCAACATGATTTTGCTTGATGAGTTGAAGGGTATGCGGTTGAAGTATTTGAATGGTTTTTTGAGGCTGTTGGTGAGTAATGTATGAGCCGTTGTTGAGAACCATTTGGCAGAAGTGTGCATAATCTTCGATTGTACCGCAAAGTCCTGCTGAGGGAGATGGATATGAGTCGGGAGCAAAAAGATTTTCGGTTTCTTCTACTTTCTTGATACCGCATGTGTCAGCCTGATAAAGGGTTACTAAACGGGTTTGGAGTGAGTCGGGCAGATAGAAAAAAGTATTTGTCATTTCCAGTGGTGTGAGGATATGTTTTTGTATATATTCTACATAGTTTTCTTCGGATATGATTTCGATGAGTCTGCCGATAATATCTGTATTATTAGCATAAGTGAATTTCTCTCCGGGTTGGTGTGCGAGTGGTAATTGCGCCATTCGCTCAACATTTTCTTGAAGAGAGATTTTTTCTCCGGAGTTATGTGCGAGTGCTTGTATGTTATCGAATTTTTTTTCCCATAAGTTGTCATAGCAGATGCCTGAGGTATGTGTGAGCAAATGGAAAATAGTGATTCCTTTTCCTGCGTATTGTGGAATATATTTTTCTACAGGGTCATTTAGGTTGACGAGTCCTTTTTCATAGAGTTGCATGAATGCAACAACTGTGATGGCTTTGGTTTGTGAGGCGAGTCTGAAAAGGTTGTTGGTTTGGCATTTTTGTTGGTGTTCGATATTGCTATATCCATAGGCTTTACAATGAATTATTTTACCATCTTTTTCGACATAGGCGACTGCATTAGGTAGCCAACAACTATCGATGAATTGTTGAATTGTGGAGTCAACAGAGTGAGATAATTGTTGGTTGGAGCATGCGGTGGAAAATAGCGTAAATAAAGCGAGTAGGTAATATAAGTGCGGTTTGAAGGACATAAGTTAAAATAAATTAGAGAATTGATATGGCAAAGTTACGTGATAGTTTTAAGATATGCAAATAGTTATTTGGCACAAAAATTGTAAAATAGTGGAGTGTTATATAATCAATTGTAAAAAAATACTTTATAGATATGCAACAAGTAGATATTCGTCAACTTCAGGAACTCATAGATCGCGAGAGTTCTTTTGTAGATGCCCTTCAGATGGGTATGAATAAAGTTATAGTAGGTCAGAAACATTTGATAGAGAGTTTGTTGATAGGTTTGCTCAGCGATGGTCATATATTGCTTGAGGGTGTTCCCGGATTGGCAAAGACTCTTGCTATCAAGACTCTTGCGGATTTGATTAAGGCTGATTTCAGTCGTATTCAGTTTACACCTGATTTGCTCCCTGCAGATGTTCTTGGAACTCAGATATATTCGCAGAAGACGGAAGAATTTAAGATTAAGCGTGGTCCTATATTTGCTAATTTTGTATTAGCCGATGAGATTAACCGTGCTCCTGCAAAAGTTCAGTCGGCTTTGCTTGAGGCGATGCAAGAGCGTCAGATAACTATAGGTGATGACACATTCAAATTGCAGGAACCTTTTTTGGTTTTAGCCACTCAAAACCCTATTGAGCAAGAAGGAACTTACCCATTGCCTGAGGCCCAAACAGATCGTTTTATGTTGAAGGTAGTGATAGGTTATCCAAAGAAGGAAGAGGAGCAACAGATAATTCGTCAGCAAATAGCCTCAGAGAAGGTGCAAGTGTTGCCTATATTGGCCAAGGAGGATATACTCAAAGCACGCAAAATAGTTCAGCAGGTGTATATAGATGAAAAGATAGAAAAGTATATTGTAGATATAGTATTTGCGACTCGTGAGCCGGCCCAATATGGTTTAGAAAAGTTGAGGAATATGATTAGTTTTGGTGCGTCTCCTCGTGCAAGTATAAATTTAGCGTTGGCTGCTCGTGCATACGCGTTTATACATCGCAGGGGTTATGTTATACCAGAGGATATCCGTGCTATATGTTATGATGTATTGCGTCATAGAATAGGTTTGACATACGAGGCAGAGGCTCAGAATATTACTTCCGAAGATATAATAACAGAGATATTGAATAAAGTAGAAGTGCCCTAATGACAAGTGAAGAATTACTACAAAAGGTTCGCAAGATTGAGATAAAGACTCATGGATTGAGTAAGCAGATTTTTGCGGGCGAGTACCATAGCCAGTTTAAGGGGAAGGGTATGGCATTTAGCGAGGTGCGTGAATATCAACTTGGTGACGATGTGCGTCAGATTGATTGGAATGTAACTGCTCGTTTGAACAAGCCATATATCAAAGTGTTTGAAGAGGAGCGTGAGTTGACGGTTATGTTGCTTGTGGATGTGTCTGGTAGTAGGAATTTTGGTACAATAGGTCAGCAGAAGCGTGATATGATAGCCGAGATAGCGGCAACATTGGCATTCTCCACGATAGAAAATAATGACAAAGTGGGTGTGGTGTTTTTTTCTGATAAGATAGAGAAATATATTCCTGCAAAGAAGGGTAAGCAGCATGTGCTTCGAATTATTCGTGAGTTGATAGAATATGAGCCTGAGTCTTCGGGAACAGATATTGCCGCAGCGTTAGAGTATTTTGCGAATGCTCAGAAGCGCAGGTGTACGGCATTTTTGATATCTGATTTGATACTGACAGGTAATTTCAGTCAGAAGTCAGGAAAGTTACGACTTGAGCAGCCGCTTATGATAGCCCAAAACAAGCATGATTTGCAGGTGATACAAGTATATGATTGTCGTGATGCCGAGATGCCAGATGTAGGTCTTTTGAAAGTTAAAGATGCAGAGACCGGAAAGCGGATATGGGTGGATACTTCAAGTGAGGATGTCAGGCTCGGTTATTCTACATCATGGCAGGCGCAGCAGAAGGCACTTGAGCAACTTTTTACTCGTACAGGCACGCGAAGTATTAGTGTAAGAACGGATGAAGATTATGTGAAAGCACTGATGCGACTTTTTAAAAGATAGATTTTATAGAATAATATTAGTCAATAAGAATTCATATATGAGTATTTTATCCGTTATACTTGCAGTAGTAGTGTCGGCACAGTTGGATTCGACACAATTGAAGATAGGAGACCAATGTGATTTGCACTTGAAGGCTATAGTTGAGAATGAGCAGGTGCAGTTTCCTGTGTTTGGCGAGGAATTGATAAATGGTGTAGAGGTTGTTGGCCGCAGTAAAATAGATACGACTCAACTAAAAGATGGCAGACAGGAGTTGTCTCAGTCGCTGACTATTACTTCTTTCAAAGATTCGCTTTTCTTGCTTCCACCAATGGGATTTGTTTCAGGAGAAGATACTTTTTTGACAGAACAGTTGGCATTGAATGTGATTCAGCCATTTGAAATGGACACCACTCAGAATGCAATTACTGATATAAAAGATATATATAAAGCGCGTATATGGTGGTGGGGAATTATAAGGTGGATATTGTTGGGTTTGTTGATAGTGGGAGTGTTAATAGGTGTGTATTATTTGGTTGTCTATCTGAAAAAGCATAAAAAGAATGAGGAAGAAATTGTAGAGCCTGAGTTGTTGCGTCCTGCAGAAGAAGTGGCATTGGAGAAATTGGATAATATAAAGTCAGAAAAAATATGGCAACAAGGTAGGCAAAAAGAGTATCACACGCAACTGACAGACACGATAAGGGAATATATATCGCGCAGGTTTGAGATATCGTCGCAGGAGCAGACTTCGGAGGAGATATTATCAGATATAAAGCCAATGCTTAGCGAGCAAAGAGAGTTGTATCAGAAACTCAAACAAATGCTTGGTTTAGCAGATTTGGTAAAGTTTGCAAAATGGAATCCGTTGCCTGATGAGAACGAAAAATCATTAACAGATGCTTACGATTTTGTTGTAAATACTATTCCGTCAAAGGAAGAGCAACTGGAGGAAACAAAAGAAAATGCTGAATCATGATTCAGCATTTTCTTTTAGTTTATCCATACATGCTTTTAGGGCTACTTGCCAATGGGGTATTTGTACTGAGAAAGTAGTTTTGAATTTTTGTTTATCCAAAACACTATAGTGAGGACGGGGAGTTTTGTATGTGTATTGTTCGCTCAAGATTGGCATTACATTGCAGTTGATGTTTGCTATCCGATGTATTTCTTTTGTAAAGTCGTACCAAGAGCATACTCCTTCGTTAGTGAAATGGAATATAAGGTGTTGTCCTTGAGGCGGGTGATTGACGACTAACATAATAGCCCATGCAAGGTCGGCGGCATAAGTGGGTGAGCCTATTTGATCAAAGACTACATTGAGTTGGTCTTTTTCTTTACCCAGTCTGAGCATTGTTTTTACGAAGTTGTTTCCGAATGAAGAATATAGCCAAGCGGTGCGTATGACGACGGCTTGTGGGCAGACTTGATGAAGTAGTTGTTCGCCTTTGAGTTTTGTGCGTCCGTATGCCGTTTGCGGGTCGGTAGGGTCAGACTCTTTGTAAGGCTTGAAGGCTTTGCCGTTGAAGACATAGTCAGTGGAGATGTGAACGAGTAGTAGGTTGTGTGTTGCCGCCACTTTTCCTAAGTTACTTACGGCTGTAGCATTGATTAAAAAGGCTGTTGGCTCATCTTCCTCGGCTCGGTCAACATTGGTATAGGCAGCGCAATTGACAATACAATTTATATTATTGCTTGTAACAAATTGTTCTATTGCCTCTATATTGGTGATATCCAACTCCTCCACATCAGTAAAGAAAAAACGATGTTGAGCATGAAGAGCGGAAAGGACTCGCATCTCATTGCCTAATTGTCCATTGCTGCCTGTAACTAAGATATTCATAGCGAAATAGAATTATCGAAATAAGGATGTTTTTTGTCTTTTTCTGATAAAATCATCTTGTCCTCTGGTATTTTCCAGTCGATATTGAGATTTTTATCGAGCAGGTAGATGCCTCCTTCTGCTTGTGGGGCATAGAGGTTATCGCATTTATACGCGAAAAGTGCCTTTTGGGAGAGTACACTGAATCCATGTGCAAAGCCTCGTGGAATAAGAAATTGCAGGTGGTTTTGGTCGGAGAGTTCTACTCCGTACCACTTGCCATAAGTAGGGCTACCTTTACGCAAATCAACTGCTACATCCCATACTCTTCCTTGTAGGCACCATACCAATTTGGCTTGAGTATAAGGGGCTTTCTGGAAGTGTAGTCCACGAACTACTCCGTATGATGAAGACGAAAGATTGTCTTGTACGAATGTATTAATGACGCCTGCTTTATGGTAGCGTTCTGTGTTGTAGGTCTCGTAAAAGAAGCCCCTTTGGTCGTGAAATACCTGTGGTTCAATAACAAGCAGACCATTTATCCCTGTTTCTATGATATTCATTTTGAAAGAATTTGCAGTGTGCAAAGTTATGTAAAACTTATCAATTAGGCAAGTTTTGTTAAAAAGATAAAAAATTGTAATTTTGCACTCAAATTCTACGATATATGGAAACACTACCTAAGCACTATGTGTATGAGCAAGAAGTGATTGATTTTGTTACTATTGCGGTGCAGACATGCTTGCTGTTAGAACATACGGCTGAGCAAGAAAAACATGAATTTGTTGAAAAGTTGCTTAATTATTTGCCGCTTTTATATTTGAAGACCCGCCTACTCAAGATGCCTGAGCAGATGCTTGATGGTTATCCTCAGACTTTTGTTGAAGAAGATGATTATGTATTTATTGAGCAAGGGGTGAAGCAGTTGTTGGGAACAGACGATGCGTATCTTGAGGTATTTATGGAAGATATGAAATTCTCTGATGAACCGATTACGGCCTTTATTTCTGAGAATTTAGCGGATATATATCAAGAACTCAAAGATATGGCATTTAATTATCAGCAGCAACAAGAGGCGGTGATGAACGATGCAGTACTTGCTTGTTTAGAGTCATTTAGAGAGCATTGGTCGCAGAAGTTGTTGAATGTGTTAAGAGCGTTGAATGCATTATGGTTGAGCGAAGATTTTCAGCAGAAAGATGAATGATTTGAAAGAAAATAGTTTTCAGCATAGAATAGAAAAAGAAGAGGTGAATAAAATGCCTCTTACTGCGTTTGAGGGTGAGGTAATAGTTGTGCGTACAAAGATGGGTTTGTGGAAAGCAATGAGATACCTTAACAAGCAGACCTGTGTAGGAGTAGATACAGAAACCAGGCCTGCGTTTGAGCATGGTCAGCATTTTCCCACGGCACTAGTGCAGATAGCAACTTTAGAAAAATGTTTTTTATTTCAGTTGAGGCACATAGGCTTTCCCAAGATGCTTGCCGATTTTTTTGCTAACCCCGGTATCTGCAAGGTGGGATTGGCGTTCAGGGACGACTTGACAGGACTGAAAAGGCTTAGATATTTTGAACCTCACAACTGCTTGGATGTGCAGAAAATGGTTGTAAAGTACGGAATACTTGACTTGGGGCTGCAAAAGATATTTGCTATTATATTTGGAAAAAAAATAAGTAAGAGTCAACAGTTGACCAATTGGGATATACCCACCTTAACTGCTGAACAGGCGCGATATGCCTCTACTGATGCTTGGGCAACACTTATGATATACAAAGAACTGTTAAATACTCAAATGCTGCCAACGGACCAAGTAGAAGCATTGTGCCAAGCAGATAAACAACGGTTAATAGAACATCAACAGCAAGTGTTAGCACAAAGAAATGGAGAAAATTAAAAAGTGTGTCGGTATTTTGACACACTTTTTTGTGTTTTATGAAGGCAATTAATAATAAAACACGATGTTAATTTAACCTGTAAAGAAAATGTACGGGGGGGGGGGTAACTGCAAGAATATCAATAACATACAAACGTTACACTTTTTTAACTTTATATATTTGTGAGAATAAATTATTTGTAGTAATTTTGCAGCGTGTTATGATACGCTTATTGTGTATATAGCAGAATGACAAAAAAGCAAACCTTTTGTTATGAGGAATATAAGGAAAAAGGTATAAATGTTTTGATAAGTATAAAAAAGAATGATGCGCAATAGTGTAATTTTGTATATTGTGTTTGCTGTTGTGCTCAGTGTTGTTATTTTTATTTTGCCAAAAGATAAAGTTGTTGAAAGCCATATTTTGTATAGTTATGTGCCGGAATACAACATGGCTGGTCTGGGATATGGAGGTAAGGCGTATGAAGATGGTAAGAGCAGCGTTCAGAATTTTGTGGCTTCTAAACCTATAGTGAAGTCGGCAGGCAGAACTACAACGCGAGTCAGTGGTTTGTCGCATGGAAATGCGGCAAATAAAGCAGCAAGACAATACAAAGAAATAGTTTTGATGAACGGTGTTTCGTCGCAACAAATGAAGATAAAGACCACTTCGTCTGAGATAAGCCATTCTTATGGTTATTATCAGACAGGAACGGGGACTTCTTATTCATCTTTGAAACCGGCAAATGCATCAAGAGGTTCAGAATCGGGTAATTCAGTGGGTTATGTTGGGGTTGTAGCATATAACAGGGGATATGGTTATGGTGCAGTAGGTGCGATAGGTCGAAGAAATGCAGGTCCTGGTGGAATTGGAGGTGATGACTCGCAGCCGGGGGATGGAAGTGTGTGGTCTGATTGGTTAGAGGGATTTATTGATGAAAATGGCAATCAATATCTTGATAGCGAATTAGCAACCAACGACTTATGGGCATGGTGGAAAACTAATAATACTGATGGTCCCATGCCATTTGATGAAGACTATACGGAGTCGTGGGTTAATTGGGCGCTACCTTATGTTTTGCCAATTGATAATGCTTGGGGATTTGTGTTGATGCTATTAGCGGGATATGTAGTTGTGGTTAGAATGAAATTTAAAAGAAAAAAATCATGAAACGATATATAAATATATTACTGATTGTATTTTGTGCATGTGTATGTATAAATGCGCAAAACATAAATGATTTTTATATAACTGCAGAAGGTGTGTCTATTAAGTACACTTATACTCTTGAATCGGGTAATGATACGACTATATATGTTCATAATTCTGAGATTGAGGTATATGAAAATTTGATGAATCAAATGTCGGGTTTCACTATGTCTGATTCGCTTTCTACTTGGTTTAATAGCGATGGCGAAGCCACGCAAAGTGAAATTAAATTCTTTATATATCTTACTGATGCTGTAATTTCTCAGTTTAATCTTTCAGGTGCGAGTGCTGGTTTTTATGAATTGACTTATTCATCATACAAATTATATGATAAAGAGGATGCATACATAATGTCTGCCACACCTCGTGAATTAGGGACGAGCGATATGCTGAATAATATGGCATTTTCACCTACAGGTTTTGGATGTGTGATAAATTATGCGGGTGGAACATTTGTCCCAATATCAGATTTTGATAATGCGCTACCTTCGCTACCTTTGATGATGAATTCATCATTTAACTTATCTGACTTTCTTAATACGGTTTATGATAGTAATAGCCTTCCTTTGATGCATGTTGTGGGTATGGCTATAAATGTGAGTAGCGTTGTTGCTGCACAGATGAATGTACCTGAGGGTAATTTTATGTTTATGTTTATTCCCTCTCAACTTAAGGGTAATGTTTATTTCAGGTTGGCAGGTTCAATTGATGTTACAAGTCAAAATGTGAATAGTGCCGCATTGGGATCTGTAAATGGTTTAAAGATATATTTAACAGGCGATGTAACTAATGCTTTTCCGGGAAAAAGTGTCGAGGAAGACAATTCAGAAGGTTTTATACATTTACAAGGATATGAAGGTGAGAGTGTAGATTTGTATTTGGATAATTTTAATATATGGTCGGTTCAGGATAGAAATACAAACATGTCATTCAATGACATAACTGCCGGCTATTTCCCCGGTGGAGCAAGCGCTATTGCTATATGTCCTACTCGCGAAGATGTTAATAATCCGGGTTCTGTCCCATTTACAGCCAATATACATATAAAAGGAGAAAATACAATTGTAGGTGGCAACAAACGGAGATTAAATTCGTCAGGAGCAATAAACAAAATTTTTTCTGAATTGTTGGATTTAGGATCTGCAAGTATATCAATATCTCCTGTAGTGTTACATAAAGCAGATGGTCAGTCAGAATATGAATCACTATTAGGAAAATTGGTGTTTGATGATGTTTGGAATACAAGTTATCTCGATCCGTCTCAAACTATCAACACTGGTGGAACACTGAATTTACCTGTGCAGGGAGAGTGGAATGAAGATGATCCTTTGCCTCGTGATTCAAGTATATGTTATCCGAGTATTGATTTGGGAAATGCAAGAAGTCAGTGTGTGTTTAATAGTGGAAATTATAAACTTCGTTGTCCTGCAAGTAACTCGATGTTTTATGTAAGTTCATTGTCCATTTGCTATAGGTATATGGACATGTTGGGCAATGCAATATATGGTGCGGGTTCATCTGCTTCGCGTGCACAGGCGGATAGCGAAAATAGTTCAGACCTCATACCAGAAGTGGTTATCAATGGTGGGCATTTCTCCACTTATGGAACAGAAGTGTATGGTGACCCGCGTTATAATATTGATGTGGTTTCTCATGGTTGGTATAATGATTATACAGATATGCGTTTGCCATATAATTCGCGTATCAATGGTGGCACATTTGATTGTAATGTATATGTAACCGATGACGCTACAGATGGTGGCTGTAATCCGACAAATAATGCAGGTGAGATATTGTGCAAGGATTCTAATACGGGAGAATATGCGCATGATGATAGTTGTGATGATATATGCAGCAAATATACTCGAAATTGGGTAACAGTTATTCCTACAATGGGTGTGAACGGACTATTGACAATGGGTGGAAGTCAGGAGGTTCGTTATATAACTGCAGCCACTAATCCCAAACCTATGGAAAATGCTTATTTGTTTTATTGCAATTTGAATGATTATACCAAAGAGTACGGAACGATAAATTTAAGTGGACTTACAGCAGGAATAGGACAGGCAATCCGTATGGGTGGATATGATGAATTTACGGAAATTACTAATACGGAGAACTATACAATACAGCATGGGTTGTATATGATGCGTTCGTTTGAAACCAACAAGTGGTACACGCTCAGTATGCCATTTGATGTGGCAAATATATATGTGATAGAAACTTTGCCTGCAAGCGATTGGAAAAGTGGTACAAAAACGGATGGGACTTCTTATTCGTCGCTTGAAGAGTATTTGCAAGATCAAGGTTTGGCAGATGCTACTTTGGCTAAGACTATTGTAACGAGTCTTTGTCCGAGTATATTGTCGAAAAGAGGATATGGGGTGAAATTGGATTTGATAAAAATAATACAAAATCAACTGACCAATGCAGCAGGTCAAGTCGCTTATTACGAACCTATATATCACTATAACCCCAATTGGAACGGACCTCTAAAAGAAAAACATACATCTCGAAAAGCAAGTTTTTATTTATATGAGATGTCTGATTTGAAAGAAGGTGATGTGGATGGCTATGATAATATATCAATGCCGTATGGTTTTGCTTCGTGGACCAAGGGTGACAGCATAGGTGCTTATTCCAAAAAATGGACATACGCAACTGATAGGACAGAGCAGGTGAATCAGTTATATGATGAAGAAGCCACAATTGATATTAATGGCAACGTAACGGGAGGAAATTTTTCCGGCCGAACAACTAATTATGTTTATTATGATGGTATCACAAAGCAGAAAAGTCCTATAACTCCTCCGGATGGAATTGTGATGCAGAGGGGTGTAACATATTCGTTGTATTTGCCTGATGGTCCGCAAAGATATTGGGATGGTAAGTATTTGATTTTCGAAGGTTATGGACCACAGAATATCTTGGGCAAAAATAGTTATAAACCACTTAGGCCAATAAATGAAGATGATTGGGAAGATGATGAAGCGGCAAATTATCAGTTTATTATGGGTGATGGTGTGGGAATGCAAGCCAATATTACTTTCAGTAATGATACGGTTGACGCTAAATATCCAGTGTTTAAACCTACTCGTACTGTGATGAATAGCACTGATAGATTTGATTTTGTAAAAACTTCAGGTGAGGAGGTGTTTTTACCGGGCGAGGTATATGCAGTGTTGAGTAAGGAGATGACTGCAATAGCCAATTCTATCGCCACCTCTGGGGCAATTTCTTTAGACAGAACAATAGAAGAAGAGGATAAAACCACACATGCTCCTAATGTAGATGGTGGAAAAAGTTTATTTGCGTGGAGCGATAATGGGATATACATGAAAGCATTTGCGGAGCAGTTGGTGACAATATATAATCTGACTGGACAACAGATATTCAGTGAGAATTTGAAAGATGGTGACGATAGATATGTAAATGTTGATAAAGGTGTATATATAATAAAAGGGAAAACTGATGTATGTAAAATAGTAGTTGAATAAGGAGATGATAAAAAACACTATGGAATGATGAAGAAATTTATTACTTTTTTAAGTTTGTTTTTGTTAGCAGGTTTTGTTTCTGCGACCTCACAGCGTCAATATAAAGATACCTTATGCAATGGTCATGAGTTTATTTATGTTCAGGATAGTTATTTTGAGGCATTTGAAGCAGGTGAATATTATTTCATGTCAGATACATGGCAGTTGCCGCTGACAGTATATTATTATCCTGAAGATGAGAGTGTAAAAGCGCCTTATATACTTCTTGATTTAACATGTCAGATGGATGGTAAGAGTTATGATGACGAAAAGGTGGCTGATATGATTTCTCATGCACAAGAATATCACTTGGAATTTCCTATGGTAGAGGAGTTGAAAAAAGAGTATGACGAAAATGGGAAATTAAGATACAGAATCACTTATGATGTGAATTATCGTAATATGCTTTATGGGCAGGGGGTAACATATTCTGTTCCTGCCTATGTTTATTTAATATGCTATGGTTCGGCAGAGGTAGAGATTGTTTCTCGTTCGGTGGCAAGTCGTTGCAGGGATTATGTAAATACGCTGCCAATGAATGCCTCGTTGAAATTTGTTCCGGAAGACAGCGAGAGCATATATCTATGGCAAATAGGTGAGTGGATTGATTTGAAATACAGGTTCAAATGGGAAAGTAATGGGAATATGACTATGGTTGATGGAAAAGATTGCTTGGTTGGATTGGATAATGGATATATGATCAACAAGACCATTTTCCCGACGACATTTGTTATGGATCGCTCAATTGCGTTGGAGCAATATATGGAAAAGCACCATCAGTCAGATTTTTATGTGCGTGTATATCCTGAAGAAGAAGGTATTTTGACAATAGAAGAGTACAAAGAAATATCACATATAAAAGAAATACAACTTGCCGGTGTGAAAGCGGCCATAGATACGGCTGAAAGTGGTAGATTGCAGATTGTGGCTGTTTTGCCTGAAGGTTCTGTAAAGAAAACCGTACTTCAAGAAGCATTGAAAAATGCAAATAATCCAAGTAAAGAGAGTTATATCATTTACGAAGGTTTTAATGGAGAAACTCTGAAATCGGGTAATGCAAGTTATACTTACTATCAGTTAGGTGATCAAAAATACTATACTTCTACGGTTACTATTGCAGCAGCAGAAGGCAATACGGATGCTACCTTGCAAAGCGTAAGCATAGATGGTATTGATTATTCTGACTTTGACAGAAAAGTGCTTTCTTATTATGAAGTAGAGGTAAATACCGAATACCCTGTATTTGCTGCTGTAACTACCTCTGACAAAGCATCATATAAGGTAACGAGCGAACAAACAGTTCCTGGTAAAGTGACTATTGAAGTAACAGCAGAGGCTGGTAATACACTCACTTATACTTTCAATGTGATAGCCGGCAGAAGCAGTGATGCTACATTGAAAAATATATGGCTTGATGGCAAACCTTTGATTGGATTTGAGTCAGGTGAGTTGTACTACAGAGTAGAGGTGACAAAAATACCTCAAGTAACAGCCGAGGTTAACGACCCAAAATCTAAGTTGGAAATACTACCTGTAAAGACCTTACCGGGTTATTCTACTATCATTGTAACATCAGAGCGCGGAAACCAACTGAAGTATTCTATCAACTTTGCTCTTGACAACACTCTGAAGACTTGTGCTCAAAACACAGATTCTCTTGTTGTAGGCAAGTCGATAAATGTAGTAGAAGGTGAAGACCAAGTGCGTTTGTTGCCTGTAAGAGACTTGAGTATTGACTCTGCGTTTGTACGCTTGATGTGGATGGGTGCGCAAGAGTTACAAATAGTTGTAGCCACAACATGCGATTACTCAAGAGAAGATATTGAGGACAATATAATAGATACTATTACTCTAGTCAGTGAGCGAGGCTACGACAATTTCAAATATGACCTGCGCCCACAAGACTTGAAAGCATATAATCGTCTTTCTGCAGATGGTAATGTGTATATGAAGATTATAGGAAGTCAGACAGGGGTACTTGTAGTAGAAGAATTTGAAGAAGACTGCCTTACACGAAGCAACTTCTTTGAATTGGGTGAGCAGTATAATGTTACTAATCGCTCGTTCAGTGATATGTATAAAGTGTATGCACCTGATTGGAGAAATCATGATGTCAAATTCACATGGTCAGGGTTGGAACCATTGCGTTTGTGGTTTGGTACAACCTGCAATTTCAACCTAAACGAGAAGAGTTCGCTTGTAATTAAACCTGTATTGAACTTTGAGTCAGGTGAGGACGTGGTGATTGAGAAGACCGAGTCGGAGATGAAGGACTATTTAGATTATGAAGAGAACAACTTTATCTTTGCTCGTTTACAGTGCAACGGAAACGGTGTGCTGAGGACAGAGGTGGTCAAGAAACAAGATATTGATACTAAGTTGAATGATATTGAGTTATTCAGTGCAAGGGGCGAGCAGGGTAGAATAGTTATCAATTCTGTTGGAAGTCAGCAGATGAGTATATATAGTGTGTCTGGTGTGTTATTGTGGAACGGAATGGTAATAGGAGGCGAACGGACAATGGTTGAACTCGCATCGGGCTTGTATATAGTAAAAGGCGTGCATACGACTAAGAAAGTAATTGTAGAGTAATAAAGTACTATGAGATATATCCTAAACCTTATTTTAGCACTCCTATGCAGCGTACTGGCTGTAGCAGATGTGATGCTGTCTTCTGAGTCGGTGTGTGAGAAGTTTATTCGCACTCAGACCCGCGAGGATTGCGAGGCTTGTGCAGCGGCACAAACTGAGTCCACAATACCTGAATATTATTGTGATTGTCAGTTAGGTAGCAAATTTGTTTATGGTATGGACACCACTATCAGTAGCACTACTTGGTTCCAATCTACTATAGGAGAAATTGCTTATACCGGTATGACTGCTTATTGGTTTTCTACCGGCTCAGCAACATTGTCTATCTATACTTCATGTTTGAGTCAGGCACCTATTATGACTTTGACTGTATATTCGTATCGTTCTGAGTCGTTTGATTCGAATGGAATGGTACAAATGATGGAAAAATATGGCTTTTCACCATCGTTGTATAGTTTCTTGCCTGTGTATATAAAAGTGACTCCTAAAGGTGATGGTCGAGTATTGGGTTATGAATATGGTGAAGGTTTTCACTCCGATTGTGATGATATGTTTCAGTTGTATTATGGCATGAGACTTTATCATTCTAATGATACGGATGTTTACGAGTTGCCAGCGAGCAGAATAGTACCACAGTTTTTTGTGCGATGGAAGCAAGAAAATCAGGATAGTGTGTGGGTGAGTATGATGGATAATTGTGATGGCGAGAATGTACTTGAGAGTGCTGTACTTACTGATTCGATTCATCTGTATTTTCCTGACAGCACAAAACTCAAACAGTTGAAGGCAGAGAATAAATCAGCATATTTTAGGTTTGTGAGCAAAAGCAGAAAAGGCAGGATTGAGTTTATTCGCCCAAGTAGGTTTGAAGAAGCAACTGAGAATATAAATATATGCTATGGTTCTTCGTATGAGTTGAATGGGAAGAAATACGAGGAGAGTGCTGTTATAAAGGATACAACTTTTTTGGTGTCAGATACTTGTTTGGTTACCACTTACAAACTACAAGTATCAAGCCAACAGACCAAGAAAGAAACGATACAACTATTGCAGTCGGAGTTTGACAAAGGATATAAATTCCACGATTGGTATTTGATAAAGAAATGGGGTCAGGATGAGTGTGTGGAGCAAGACGATCAGTCTGGTTGCATAACTCATTATCAGTTGAATGTAGTTCAGAAATGGAATTGGCATACTACCACGATAGAAGAGACTTTATGTCATGGTAAGACTTATCAAAGTGAGAATGGGAAGGTGAAACTGACAGAAACGGCTACGGTGAGGGATACTATAAAGACGGGTGATGATGCGTATGTTACCGTATATAAGATTACTTTCACTGCTCCTGAACCTGAGGCTGATATAATTTATTGTGAGCAATTGCCGTGTAATTATTCGTGGAAGGGTAATGCTTATAAGATAAATCATTATGGAGATACGGTATTATTGTACACTGCTCGAAACAAATGTGATGAGGCTATAAGAGTGAGTGTTGTGAACCCTGTGGTTACTACAGACGACAAGATAGAAAAAAGTGGTTGGAAAGTAGTGCCAACAATAAGTTCAAAGGGAGAGACGATTAGAGTGATTACACCTCAAGATGGTGTACTGACAGTGATGGATATATTGGGAAGAATAGTATATACGAGTGATGTTGAGCGAGGGGAGTTAGTGTTACCGCAGTTGCAAACAGGGCAGTATTTAGTAAGATTACAAACTACAAACGAAAGATATAACAATAGAATAATAATTAAGTAAATTTAATAACCATTAAAAAAGATGAAGAAAATCGTACTTTTTCTGACGATGTTGTTGTCTTCGGCGGTTATGTTTGCCGCTCAAGATGGTAAGTCGGCCGAGACGGCATTTGACTTCAAGTGGGAAGACGACAACTATGTAGAAGCGACTTCAACTGATGTGTGGTTCAAGGTGGATTTAAGCACTAAGAATGTGGCATCAGATGAGAATGTGTTGCTTTATTTGAACAATCTGACAGGCGAAGCGGCAACTGTAGTAGTTACTGCATATTCTGTTACAGATGGTGGTTCGAAACTAAAATTGCAAGGGCCTGAGACGAAGCAAATTTTGGCTAACCGAAATTATGCTATCGAATTGTCTCACTCGCTATTCAAGAATTTGGATGCAGTGTATATTGCAATGCAGACTACCAAGCGTCTTAATTTCAAAGCGAGTGCAGTAGAGCCGGGCGAAAATGATTTGGACTGCTTGAATGCTCCCCAGTTTAATGAGGCTGGCCAGACTTTTGCTGCCGGTGAGGGTAAGTGGTATATGGTTGATATGTCTGATGTGATGGCAACTAACGACCAAACCAAAGAAGTTACAGTTGAAAATATCGGCTCTGCCACAGCAACTGTGACAGTTGGAGTTAGTTTTGACTGTCCATCTACTGGTGTAACCTCTAAGACCCAAACTATTGCTGCCAAAGAAATTAAGAAGATTAAAATCAATCGTTCTTATTTCCAGATGCTTCCTGCTGATGGTAAGGTTTATGTCAAGGTTACTACAAATCAGCCATTAAGAGTGTCTGCAAAGAATATAACAGTTGAGGCTGATCAGACTATTACCGCTCCGGATGATGCTATAGAGGTTGAACTTGACAAGACAACTCTTAAAACTGCTGTATATACAGTAAATGCAGAGAACAAGTGGTTCAAAGTAAAAGTGGCAGATTGGATTGTAAAGGGTCAGTTGCCGGAAGTTACTTTGGAGAACAAGAGTACTGTAAAGGCCTCTTTGAAGGGTAAAATGCTTTATACAAAAACAGGTGTGCCTGTAGAGCGTTCACTTTCTCTTGCTGCCGGTGATATTATGATAAAAGAAGTGGCTAAGAATGTATTGGAGACAGCAGAACAGAATGTAACAGACGGATATGTTTATGTATATGTTGAGACTGCTCAAAGTGTACAATTCTCTGCTCGTTTGAAGTCTCGTACAGAGGGTTTGGATTGTGGTAAAGCCAAAGAATTTGATCCTTTCGTTGCCGGTGCTAAGATGCAACAAGCAGCAGGTACAAGCGAGTGGTATGCAATAGTATTGAAAACAGCCCAGCAGACTACTCCTGCTAAGGATATTATGTTGTATGTTGAGAATTTGCAAGATAAGACTGCTTCAGTTATTGCTGAGGTCTCTGCTGAAGGCAATTGCGTTGCATCTAACTCAAGGAAAGCAACTCTATCTGCTAAGGAAAAGAAACAAAGGCGTGTTTTATATTCGCTTTATCAGGGCATGGGTGATACCATTTGGGTTAAGGTTACAACCGACCGCAATATTGAGTTCTCAGCAGAGTTGGTTGATCCGGAACCATGGGAAGATGATAAACCATGTGGTGAAGACAAAGTGAAAGAGACCATTTCGTTTGTAAATGCAGATAGTTGGACAGGAACTCTTGTGGCAAACGATACCGTTTGGTATATAGTTGACTTATGGTCTATAAGAGACAAGAATAAAGTTCCTACAATAAAATTGGAGAACAATACAGCAGTTGCAGCAAAAGTATTGGCAGGTTATTCACTTGATTGTCCTGCTAATACTCAGTATGAGTTGCGCACTTTCACTGCTCCTTACGAGAAAGCGGCAACAAGCGACATCATGAACAAATTGTCAGACATGCAGCAATTTGCTTATGTTCGCGTAAGTGCTACTGCTCCTATTACCATTACCGTAAGTCTTGCATTTGAGGACGAGGGTGAGGTGTGCGGAAAGGCAAAATTATTTGATTGGGTAAATTGCGAAAATCTTGATGCAGACACTGCCGTTTGGTATGCTGTTGCTCTCAATGATATTAAAGATCCTGCAGGTGATGGTTCTCAACCGGCACAAGGAATTCGTTTGCATTTGACCAACAGAGAAAATAAGGTTTCTAAGATAGTGGCAGAAATTTCATACGAGTGCCCGGTTAAGAATTTGACCAAATATACATATAAACTATCTGCAAATGCAAGCGATGTAACAAAAGAAATCAGTAGTGCATTGCTTCCTACAGAAGATACAGTATATGTTCGTTTGAAATCAGAAACTGCTATTCGTTTCTGTGCTGAAGGTTTTGATGAGCCTCGCATAAATATATGCGACAGAAATTGGGATGAATTCAATTGGAAAGACACTTTGAATATAGTAGCCAAAGCAGATAGTCAGTGGGTAAAGATTCCATTGGACACATTGCGTGGTGAGTTTGTACCTGAGGTGGTTGTACTGAATGGTGCTACTGCTCAAAAGATCAAGGCTCTTGTAGCGTTTGAATGTGCAAATGCTGCTTTCCAAGCACGGACCAAGAATATGACTGCAAATCAGAAACTGACCAAGAAACTTGAGAAAGACATGACTGACGCTTATGTTAATAAGAGCGATACAGCCTATGTTTGTATCATTGCGCAGTCAGATGCTAAGTTGTTTATCAATTTGGTTAATCCTAACGATGGTAGCGAGTGCTTGAAGGCAAAAGACTTTGACGAGAAAGGTCAAGTACAAGAGGCAGATGCAACAGTTTGGTATAAGGTTGATATAAAATCAATAAAAGAAGATCCAAATGCTTACTTGCGTCTCTACATTAAGAACTTAGATGGTTTTGCCGGTAATGTATCAGCCCGTGTTTATTTCGATTGTCCTGATAATAATGGAGAAGCAGTATTTGAGCGTACACAAAAGTTAGGTAAGAACCTGACTCGCGATGTAGTTGTTCTCCGTGAGGAGTTGATGGGCTTGAATGCTGATTATGTACTTGTAGAACTTTATACTGCTCAACAAGATAGCATTTGGGCTGTAAGAGAATACAAACCTCTTGATTTTGATGATTTGAGTGGTTGCGAACAGAGCAAGCCTTTGCAACTCAATATTGATATTACTCAAGAGGCTAATACCCCGACATGGTATGAGATTGACTTAGACTTCCTGAAGCAACATACTTATAGCGAGGCTACACTTACCGTATATAATCCTTCGGTAGATACAAAGATAGATGCTTATTTGACATACGAATGTCCAATAGTAGAGCAACCTTCACACCGTTCAAGAACCTTCAAGGCAGGTAGCGGAGATTTTGTTCGCTCGGTTGGTCAAGAGTTTATTCAACACCAAAAAGACGGCAAGGCTTGGGTAAAATTAGTTTCAGAGCAAGAATTCATATTCCGCGTAAGTATTGTTGACTCGATGGGTTATGCTTGCGACAAGAATCCTATTGAATTTAATTGGGTTGCCAATTATGATTTGAATGGTGAATTGGTTAATGGTAATGATCATCCTGCAGATACAGCACTTTGGTATATAGTTCGTTTGGATACATTGTATGCAAATGGTGAGGATAAAGGTCATGATATCCGTGTACATATTGATAATATCTCCAATATAGATATCAATGCAACAGCACAGATTACTGCTGATTGCGGTACTGCAGCATGGCAAAGTTCAACATATACTATTGCAGCAGGTCAGGGCAAAGAGAAAGAGATTTCTCGCGCTGCTATTGAAGCACAAGGTGCAGGTAAACAACCGGATAACTCTATCAACCCATTGTATATCAAACTTGCCACCTCGGCTGCAAATGCTGGCGAATTGCACGGAAATGTACATTTGTGGGCAGAAATTATTCCGCTTGAGATACTTAAAGATACCGTATTCATAAATGACACGCTTTGTGCAGTAAGTGAGAATATGACATGGTCTCCAAAACAGATATTTGTGGATCGTGCAGCAGAATTTAAGGATTCAGTGCTTTGGTCCGCTTCTAAACTGAGAGACACAACAGTTACGGTAGAAAATAGGTTGAACTTTGTATATATGGATAGCGTTCGTGGTTTCTTCGAGAACACTCAAGAGATTGATTCAATATTTGTATTCAATGTTACTCGCAAGACTCTACCTGATGCTATACCATTTGTAACGAAAGATAGTATTCCTGTAGTTATTGGTGGTCAGGCTATGGACTTTGATTTGGCAACTAAATGGCTTGAGAAAATGTACGAAGCAGCCAAACTCGATACTATTATAGGTATAAACAACATCAAATGGGCATGGCATCTTGAGGGTACAAATGCCTATAAGGACTATAACAATGAGGTTGTACCTGATGTAGAAGATTCAGTTTACTTGCGTTACAAGTATTTGCTTGATGATTGTGTAAATTCAACAGATGACTACTATGATGGTGATGATATCAAACTTCCTGTTTTGCACCCGAATCGTGATACAACTGCTACTCGCTCATATATATGCGAGGGTGCAGCCTATGACAATTCAAACTTACCAAATCGTAAAGGTGAAGTAATTACTCAAGAGCCTACGATTTTGTATGATACAGTATGGGTAGCAGGAGGAACAGATGTGATACAGACATTGTTAGTTGATACTGTATATTTCTTCAAGAAACTGACCGCTGCAGATTTGCTTGATCCTATTGTAAATGTTCCTGTTGCAACTGCAGGTGAGGCTCTTGATTTCTCAGCAGCAGAAGCCGAGATACTGGCTGCTTATACTCCTGCAGTAGATCAACCTCAATTGGATACAGTGATTTGGATGATTCAAGAATTGAATGAGTATAATGAGCATACTGCTGATTACACTGTTCCGTTCGACAAGACTCAACTCACCATGTATTATGTAGCAATTACCGCTTGTGGTGATAGTATTGAACAAGCCAATGACTTCACAATTGATGTTGCGCATAATTATGTGAATGAGTCAAGTAAGACCTTTATGTGCCTTGGTTCAGAGTACTCGCTCCGTGAAGGTACAGAATTTGAGCACAAAGGTATATTGAATCAAGATACTTTGGTATTTAACGATACAATAGTTGAGGCATCGGCTGCCGGTGTAATGCAAGAGGTAGCACATGCAGATACTTTGATTGCTTATACAGAATGGACAGTACCTGCTTATTCAGCATTGTCAGATACTGTTGTAGCAAAAGTAGATTCTCCAATAGATGTAACAGCGGCAGATGCTTCATTGCAGACCTTAATCAATGCAGCGGCTGCAGCAGATGCAACACTTAAACCTCTGGATATGACCAATGGTCCTACAGCATGGCAGATAAAGAATGCAGATGGTTCTTATTCTGAAATTCCTGCTACAGCATTAACCAATGAGAATCCTACAATAACTGTTCGTTATGCAGTAGTAACAGAGTGTGATAGTGTATGGAGTGCAGATGTAACTATAGATGTAGATGGTTTGAAGGAGCGTGAGACCTTTGTAGGTGACTCTATTAAAGAGACCGTATGTGTAGGTACTGCTTACATCAGCCGCACTCAGAAAGTAGTTATCACAAAAGATACTATTTGGCAGGAGGTAGTTGCTTTGGACGACCAAGATATTTATGGTGATTCGATATACAACTATCATATAGGTGTATATAGCGCTCAAACATTGCCTGAGAGTGTAAGTGCTCAACCGATTGCTATTTGTGGTCATGAAATAGACACAAAGGATGTAACTGCAGAGATTGAAAAAGCATTTGATGCTAATGAAAGCAATGGTGCTGAGGCTGTAGAATCAGTAGTTTGGGAAGTTCTCAACGGTGAAAGTTGGACAGCATTAAGTGCAAGTTATAAGATACCTGCAAATGTAAGTGAGTTGACTCTGCGTTATGTTGCAACAACTGCTTGTGGAAATACTTTGATTGATACAGTGGATGTAGTTGTAGAGCAACCAACACCTGAGAATGTAGCAGAATTAGGTCAGTTCCCTGCAGCATCGCTTTATGGAGGCAAATTGCTTGTTGTAAACTATAAAGAGATGAAAGAGAAGTATGCCGGCTACTTGGTTGGTGACACTCTCAAACCTGAAGATATTCATTGGTACAAAGTAAATGGCACAGCCGATACTCAGTTTGTTGATGGTATTCCAAATGGTCCTGATGCAAAAGACGAGGCTGCATTAGATGCAAGTGGAAATCCTGCTACCGGATACTACTATACAATCAATGTAGAGCAAGATGGAATACTTGCGGCTCAAACTCTAACGGGTCAATACTATGCAGTAATCAATTTAGCAACTTCTGAAGAAGAGCCTTGTGGTGCTGTGGCTCGTACAACGGTATTGACAACTAACACAACAGCCAATGTAATAGGTTTGGCTCCAAGTTATGTTCGTCAAGGTGAGTCATTGTCAATCTATGGTTTGGATCCTCAAACTACATACAGAGTAAGCATATATAACACTATGGGTACTTTGGTAGAAGAGTTCCGCATAGAAGGTGAGAATATTCATACGATGGTAGTTAAGGAAGATCAAGGCTACTTTATGATGAATGTTCAGTCAGAAAATGACCACACAGGACTTAAATTCATAGTTAAATAACGAAAGGAGGAATGATTATGAAAAACAATATTAAATTTTTAGCTCTTATAGCTATAGTGATGATTTCCTCTTTTGCCGTAGCTGAGGAAACACCCAGAAAAACTTTTGCAGATTACCAAGTAGGTGACACGGTAGTTATCCGCGATGATAACACCGTGTACCTAACCGGTGAGAAACCCAGTTCGTGGGTATATGGTAAGAAATTTACAATTATGCAGAAAGGAACAAAGCGTTTTCCTGAAGGTTTGCTTATCAAGGAAATCTATTCATGGATTGATTCTTATTACCTTGGTTTAGAAGAGAAGGAAGAGCCTGTACAACAGGAAGAAACTGAAGAGGAAAAGGCCGCTCGTTTGGCAGGTCAAAAGAAAGGTGCCGTTGGTGGAGAGAAAGAAGAACAACCTCAAGACACAGTACCTGTTCAACCACAAGACACAGTACCTGCTCAGCCACAAGACACAGTGCCTGTTCAACCACAAGACACCGTTGTTTCTCAGCCTCAAGATACAGTTCCTGCTCAACCACAAGATACCGTACAGAAACAAGGTCCGGTTAATCAAGGTGCTGCAGAGACGGTAGAAGAGAAGAAAAAGAAAGAAAATGTAGATTTGGCATACGCCACATACGGTTCTTTGACCCAGAAGATGGATCGTTTCTCAATAGGTATTCGTGGAGGTGCTGCCTCTTTGATGCAGAAAGAGAATGATAAGAGCGATTGGGGCGGCAAATGGAATCTGGGATATGATGCTTTGCTCGATTTGCAATATGCTCACTACTTCGGTGCAAAATTCGGCAAGAAAGTAAATCATGGTATTTTGACCGGAGTATCCATTGGTTGGGCTCAATCAGGTTGGAACTCGGATGTTGTATCAGATACGACCGTTACTACCGAGGCAGGTAAGGTTGATTATTCAATCAATGCCAAGGGAGTAAAGGAAAAAGATGGTCAGTTGATGTTGGAAATACCATTGATGTATTCAATGATTACCTCTAAAGGATTCTTCTTGAATGTTGGTCCTAAGATTCAGATACCGGTATGGAGTCATTACAATCAGAACATTGCTGAGGCTGATGTTAAGGCTACATTGCAGGATTATGGTGTTACTTTGGACAATGAGGCTGTGATGGGTCTTGTTCAAGATAATCAAGTAAAGACCAAAGGTAAATGGAGTAATAGTAAACTTAAAGTAATGCTCTCAGCCGATTTAGGCTATGAGTGGTTCTTTAGGGAGAAGAACTCTTCATTAGGTTTAGGTGTATTTGCAAACTATTCACTCTTTGACCTATATAAGAATAATAACACCAATCAACTTGTAGGTTTGGATAGTGCTCCAACCGCAACAAAAGATGGTGTATTGAATGTGTTCTCTGCTACTGATTCTTATAACGACCGTTTGGGTTATTTCGATGCAGGTGTGAAACTGATTTATCATTTCAACTTCTTCAAATAAACAAAATATGAAAAAAATAGGGAGCATTTATGTTGCTCCCTATTTTTTTGTTTATAATTGTCCTGCTTCTACCAGAAGAATGATCCGTTCGGTTATTTGGTCTTTGTCAGACCCATCATAGTTTTCTTTCAGGTCGTTTCCGAATAATTTGGCTATTCCTTGCCAAAATCCTGCTACGAATGAGCCTTTGTATTTTTTTATTACATTAAAAGAGGTAACACCTGATTGTCGATCTATGAGTTTCATTAGCATTTGACCTTGTGCGGCCGTCATATTTCTAAATTGGTCTTCGTATCGTTTGTATAATACCTTTTCGTATTGTTTCCAGAATGTGCGTCTTTCTTTTTTAGTCATGTTAGCCATCACATCATCTACACGAATCATTTCTTTTGATAATTCACAGGCTATTGGGTATGTTTTTTTTACATCTCTAACCGTTCTCCAATAGAATCGTTCTTGCTTTTTGTTTTTGAATTTCATTTTCGGAAAGACATAAATTTCATGTAGGTAAGCAAGAAAAATAGTATCGTTGCCTCTAATTTGTACTGCAACAGAGTCAGTATGCTTTATTGCTGATAAATGCTGAAAGCAAAAGATACATAGCAACAGAACAATATGTTTTTTGTTTATTCGCATGATGTAATTGCATAACCTGCTTATTTATATCTTTATAAGTACAACATTTATGCCAGATAAATATGATATACTACGAATGAAGGAATTAAAAAATAATGAAAAGAAAAATAAATTTGTGAGAGTAAAAATTTTCTTTTATCTTTGCACGTCTTAATGTACCCAAATATGAAGCGACTCAAATCTACTATCACTATTGGGCTGTTAATATGTATGTTGATGCCCGTAGGTGTAATGGCTGTCAATCCATCCCAAAGGAATAGGGTTGATGTTATATGGTCAAGTCGAACGAACAGCCGAGGGTTATACACCCGCGGTTCAACGACTGCCAACTATGTGTCAAACGGTTTGACTATATCAGTTGCAGCATTGTATTACTATGGTGATGTTGACCTGCCGGGAATAGCGTTTAATGGTGGTTTTCAGACTACTAACTTGTTTATTGGTGGTACTGCTTCGTTTGCATATACTATGCCGTTGACGAATCACTGCAATTGGCGTTTTGGCTTATCATTAGGAGCATTAAGAGGTGATAATAGAGGCAAGCAAATGGATGATTCCGGAAGATTGGGTACGAGGATGTTCCGTTCGTTCTTTTTTGAGCCAGCGGCGGGTATAGAATATTATCCTTTTTCGAGAGCCGGTTTTTATTTGTATGCCGGTGTTGCACTTAATGCAAGTATAATATTGCGATCGTCATATAATGGCGTAGAAGGCAATCCTTTTGGAATACTGCCTATGATTCCGTTAGAGATAGGTTACGATTTTCGTTTAGGCAGAAGTTGGTTGCTTCGTATATATGCGAATGTTCATCAAGGAATTGTAGATGTTCCCTATATGAACTTGGATGGTTTCCCAATATCTAAAGGTGAGGGTACAGGAGGCGGAAACAAATGGGCTGATGGTTATTTCTCTGTAGGTTTGAGTTTGTCGTACAAGTGGCATAACTGCGAGAAGTGTCGTCAGTATAAGTGGTAGAGAAGTAGAGGAAAAGGGTAAAAGAGAAAATCAAAGAAATACTTTTGTGAATAAGTGCCTGGCAAACGCAAGATAATCAACGATCCTGTTTTTGGGTTTATTAGTATCCCGAACGAATTATTATTTGATTTGCTTCAGCATCCGTATTTACAACGCCTCAACCGCATAAGGCAGTTGGGGCTTTCGTTTTATGTATATCCCGGTGCGACTCATACTCGTTTGTTACATTCGCTTGGTGCGATGCATTTGATGCAAGAGGCGATAGGTGTTTTAAGGCAAAAGAATATAGATATAAGTCATGACGAGGGCATAGCAGCACAAGCGGCTATATTGCTTCATGATGCCGGACATGGTCCGTTTTCGCATGTATTGGAGCATACATTGGTTAATGGTATTTCGCATGAGCAGATTTCATTGTTGATGATGGAAGATATAAATAGTCAGATGGGAGGTAAACTGACAGATGCAATAAGACTATTTCGTGATGAGTATCCGCGTCGTTTTTTGCATCAGTTGATTTCTTCTCAATTGGATGTGGATAGGCTGGACTATTTGTCTCGAGATTCGTTCTTTTGTGGAGTTCAAGAGGGTACGGTGGCTTCTGCACGCATATTGAAAATGCTGAATGTGGTAGATGATAAATTGGTGGTTGATAACAAAGGAATATATTCGGTAGAGAAATTTTTGGTGGCTCGTAGGTTGATGTATTGGCAGGTTTATTTGCATAAGACTTCTGTGGCAGCGGAGCAGTTGTTGATAAAGATTCTTACTCGTGCTAAAGAATTAGCCCGTAGAGGAGAAAATCTTTTTTGTAGTCCTGCTTTGCATTATTTCCTATATAATGACATTGTAAAATTTGATACTTATTCATTAAAGCAATATGCGTTGTTGGATGATTCAGATATTTTGTCGGCAATCAAAGTGTGGATGAGTATGGATGATAAAGTTATGCAACTTCTTTGTACGGCATTTACTAACAGGACTCTATTTAAGGTAAAGATGTTAGAGCAGAAGATGTCGGCAGAAGAGGATTTGCAGCAAGTAGAATATTACAAAAAGAAATTAGGAGTTTCAGGGGAAGATGCTCGGTATTTTTATTCTGCTCATTCTTCGGTGACAAACACATATTCAGCCAAGGATGATAGTATAGGAATACTATATAAGGATGGTACGGTGAGGGATATATCAGAGGCGAGCGATATGCTCAATTTGCAGGTATTAACCAAGAAAGTAGAGAAAAATTATTTATTTTACTACAAGATATGAAACTGACAGCAAATCAAATAGCACAAATGGTGCAAGGTGAGGTGGTTGGAAATGGTGAGGTGGAGATAAGCGATGTATGTACAATAGAGGATGGCAAGCAGGGTTGTATAACCTTTTTGTACGATAAGCGTTATTTGCAGTATTTGCCTCATACGAGAGCAAGTGTAGTGTTGCTTAGTCGTTCGCTTGAGTTTGAAGGTAGCACATCAGCCACATTGATTATGGTGGATAATGCTCGTGCAGCGGTAGCCATGTTATTAAAAATGGTGGAGGAAGTGCTTGCTCCCAAAAGAAGAGGTATAGAGCAACCTGTATTTATTGCTTCTGATGTAGAAGTGCCGGAAGATGCGTATGTAGGTGCATTTGCATATATAGGTAAGAATGTGCGTTTGGGTAAAGGGGTGCAGATATATCCGCAGGTTTATATAGGTGATGATGTGGAGATAGGAGATAATACTGTGTTATATGCCGGTGTAAAGGTATATCATCATTGTAAGATAGGAAATAATTGTATAATTCAGGCAGGTGCTGTGATAGGTGCTGATGGTTTTGGTTTTGAGGCAGACAATACAGGGGTTAATCAAAAGATATCGCAGGTGGGAATAGTTGTGATAGAAGATGATGTAGAGATAGGAGCGAATGCTACGGTAGATCGTGCGATGATGGGCAAGACTATAGTTCACAATAATGTAAAGATAGATAATTTGGTTCAAGTGGCACACAGTGTAGAGGTAGGTGAGGGAACGGTTTTATGTGCTCAAGTTGGTATAGCAGGTTCGAGCAAGGTAGGTGCACATTGTATCTTGGCGGGTCAGGTGGGTATGGCAGGTCACATAGAGGTTGTAGATAATTGTATTTTAGGTGCGAAGACCGGTGTACCTGGGTCTATATTGAAGTCGGGAGTGTATTTAGGAAGTCCTGCTCAACCCATAAGTGAGTTCAAGCGTTGTATAGCAGTGTTTAGGAATTTACCGGAACTTAGGCGTTTGGTACGAGAATTGCAATCAGGTAAGAAGTAATTAAGCAAGAGGTGAAGCAACATACAATAAATAGTGAATTTTCTTTTACAGGCAAAGGTCTGCATACCGGTTTGAACATTACTGCTCGTTTTCTTCCTGCGGAAGATAACACGGGTGTGAGGTTGTGTCGTGTGGATTTGCCTGACAGACCATGTTATGAGGCATTAGCAGATTATGTAACGGCAACAGAGCGAGGTACGGTATTGCAGCAAGGAGAATGGAAAGTAAGTACAGTGGAACATGCCTTGTCGGCTCTTTATGCGATGGGTGTGGATAACTGCCTTATAGAGGTAGATGCTCCGGAAATGCCTATATTAGATGGTTCAGCAAAATATTATGTTGAGGCGATTGAAAAAGTAGGGTTAAAGGAACAGACTGCCGAGCAAAAAGTGTTTGTGGTACGCCGTCGGATGGAGTTTGACAACAAGAACGGAAGTAAGATAGTGCTTTTGCCTGATGATGAATATAGTTTGGATGTACATATTGGTTTTCAGTCCATGATACTTAATAATCAGTTTGCGTCCTTAGAGTCGTTGAGTGATTATGGGTTGGAGATAGCCTCTGCGCGTACTTTTGTTTTTCTGCGTGAGATACAGCCACTTTTGCAGATGGGCCTGATTAAGGGTGGTGATTTGAAGAATGCAATAGTGATATATGACGAGCCACTTGCTCAAGATGTGTTTGATGAGATAGCAGATCGTATGGGTCAGCCCCGCCAAGATGCTTCTAAGTTGGGGTATTTATGTACTTTGAATTATGATAACGAGCCTGCAAGGCATAAGTTATTGGATTTGATAGGTGATTTATCTCTTTTGGGCTATAGGATTCAAGGTCGTGTAATTGCTACTCGCCCCGGTCATGGTATAAATACAGCCTTTTGTCGCCAACTGCGTCAGGAGTTGAAGAGAATAGATATATTGCCTCCTGTCTATAAAAAAGACCATAAACCGATTTATGAAACTACCGATATTATAAAGATTTTGCCTCATAGATATCCGATGTTGCTTGTGGATAAGATATTGAGTATGGACGAAAAGTCGGTAGTGGGGATAAAAAATTTCACTTCCAATGAGCCATTCTTTCAGGGTCATTTCCCTAAAGAGCCGGTGGTTCCCGGGGTGTTGCTTATAGAGGCAATGGCTCAAACAGGCGGGGTGCTGGTGTTGCATGAGAAAGAAAATCCTAATGACTATATGGCCTATTTGGTGAAAGTAGATAAGGCCAAGTTTAGGCAGAAAGTGAAGCCAGGTGATACCATATTGCTCAAACTGACTATCACTGAGCCTATAAGAAGGGGATTTATAACAATGCAGGGTTATTGTTTTGTAAATGAGAGAATAGTATGTGAGGCTGAATTAACGGCACAGATAACAAATATTAAAAACATAAATAGGTGAGTTATAATTATTTATCATAACTCAATAAGTAATAAAAAAGTAAATATATGAGACAACCATTAGCGTATATTCATCCTGGAGCAAAGATAGATTCATCTGTTGTGATAGATCCGTTTGTAAGTATAGACAATAATGTAGAGATAGGGGCTGGTTGCAAGATAGGTTCAAATGTAACTATATGCGAGGGTGTAAGGATAGGAAAGAATGTAACGATATTTCCGGGTGCGGTGATAGGTGCCATACCTCAAGATTTAAAATTCAAAGGTGAGGAGACGCTTGTTTATATAGGTGACAATACGGTGATAAGAGAATTTGTTACTATTCATCGAGGCACAGCAAGCAAGGGTAAGACCGTTGTTGGTAAGAATTGTTTGCTGATGGCATATTGTCATGTGGCTCATGATTGTGTATTAGGTGATAATATTATTATGTCGAATGCCACACAACTTGCCGGTGAAGTTCAGGTGGGTGATTATGCTGTTTTAGGTGGTGGTACTTTGATTCATCAATTCACTCATATAGGTGCGCATGTGATGATTCAAGGCGGAAGTAGGATAAGCAAGGATGTGCCTCCATATATCACTGCGGCTCGTGAGCCGATTCAATTCTGCGGGGTAAATTCTATAGGTTTAAGGCGCAGAGGCTTTACAAACGAGCAAATAAGGGCTATTCAAGATTGCTATCGTTTAATTTTCCAATCAGGACTTAATGTTAGTCAGGCCATGGAGCGTATCGAAGCAGAATTGCCTTCGTCTCAAGAAAGAGATGAGATTATACTTTTTGTTCGCAATGCTCCGCGAGGAATCCTCAAGGGCTATTTAGACAAATAAGAAACAACTTGCTCAAGATATTTCTTGTCGGTTTGGTCAAAGGTATTGTATTGGTTGCTGTCGATATCAAGTACAGCCACTACAATACCTTCTTTTATTATAGGTACCACAATTTCACTTTTTGATTCTGAAGAGCATGCAATATGTCCTCTGAACTGATATACATTGGGAACGATGATAGTTTGTGCTTGTAACCATGCCGTGCCGCACACACCTTTGCCTTTTTCGATTCGAGTACATGCTATAGGTCCTTGAAACGGACCGAGTAGTAATTCTTCTCTTTGGGCCTTGACAGAATATTTAACGATATAAAATCCTGTCCACCAAAAATTGAAGGTAGAGTGAAGTATGGCTGCGGTATTGGCCATATTAGCAATCATGTCTTCTTCGCTACTTGTTAAATATCTGATATTAGTTAAGACTTCTTCGTATGTTTCTTGTTTTGTCATAGTGTTATATGAAAGATGTGTTTATAATTATGTATGTGTTCTTTGTGGATTCCGCGAGTGAGGATGCTCGATATTCTGATGGTTGCAAAGATAGTTATATTTTCTTTAGTGTGCAAAAGTAGAGGATAGAATGTGAAAAATCTCTTGTCAAATAGAGTGTAGTGAATAGTTATTGTGAGTATTGCTTTTTTTGCCTAACTTTGCACGGTCGAAAAACAACTATATAGATTTGTAATGAAGCGTTGTTTATTTATATTGTGTTTATGTTATTTAGTAATGCCATTGTTTGCTCAAGAGGCTAAAGATGAGATAAACTTTGCGGCAGAGGACGCTGCTCGTGAGAAAGAGCAATTGAAGAGTTATAAGTTTTCTGTTGGTTATCGTATAGAGGCAGGATTTGTGCAAGATTGGCAGCATAGTAAAGACAATAGTTATCCGAATACTTATTTCAATGGTGGCAGATTAGGTGTTACTTTTGATTTTAACTTACCATTAGATTTCACGATTCAAACGGGTATATTATATAGTTTGACATACGGTTCTAACGACCAACATTGGCGTAATGTAAGTACAGAGGATACATATAAGCAGTGGTTGCATCATGATATACTGAGGCATCATTTGGTGGTGCCAGTCAGAGCCACTTATACTCAGAAGTTATGGCGCAAGTTGGGGATGTATTTTTATGGAGGTCCACAAATGCAAATAGGTATTGCGTATTCAGACTATATAACTGATCATTTGAATGATGCAACTCGTGCATGGGTACAGTCGGTTGGAGTAAATACAGTTTCTTACGACAGATATTCAGAAAAGCAACTAAATAGGTTTAATATACAATTGGGTTTTGGAATAGGTCTGCAGTGGGACAATTATCGTTTACAAGGAGGGTATGATTTTGGTGTGAATGATTTGGTAAAAGGTAGTTTCCATTCGTGGGACTGGGGATGGAATGTATGTTTTTCGTATGGTATAAAGACTAAATCAAAAAAATAATATGTCACTTCAATGTGGAATAGTAGGGTTGCCTAATGTTGGCAAATCTACCTTATTCAATTGCTTGAGCAATGCAAAAGCGCAGTCAGCAAATTTTCCTTTTTGCACAATAGAGCCTAATGTTGGTGTGATAACGGTTCCGGATGAGCGTCTGAACAAATTGGCGGATATATGTCATCCTGAGCGTGGTGTTATTCCCACTACGGTAGAGATAGTGGATATAGCAGGTCTAGTTCAGGGGGCTTCAAGAGGAGAGGGTTTAGGAAATAAGTTTTTGGCTAATATTCGTCAAACAGATGCTATTATTCATGTGCTTCGTTGTTTTGATGATGATAATGTGGTACATGTAGATGGTTCTGTTAATCCTGTACGGGATAAAGAGATAATAGATACTGAACTTCAACTGAAAGATTTAGAGACGATAGAGTCTCGTATTCAGAAGACAGAAAAACAGGCTCGTGCCGGTGGTGATAAACAGGCTAAAGCCACATTAGAGGTTTTGCTCAAGTATAAGTCTGCATTGGAACAAGGTTTATCAGCCCGTACGGTGGAGTTGTCAAACAAAGATGAAGAGGCTATTGCTCATGATTTGTTTTTGCTTACGACCAAACCGGTATTATATGTTTGTAATGTGGATGAGGCATCGGCAGTAAGTGGAAATAAGTATGTAAATGCAGTGCGTGATGCAGTGAAAAACGAGAATGCGCAAGTGTTGGTAGTTGCTGCTAAAATAGAAGCCGAAATTGCTGAGTTGGAAACATACGAAGAGCGTCAGATGTTTTTGGAAGAATTAGGTTTGGAGGAGTCAGGTGTAAATAGGCTTATAAAGGCTGCATATTCTCTTTTGAACCTTCGCACATTTCTAACGGCTGGTTCTGATGAGGTGCGTGCATGGACTTTCCGTGAAGGCATGAAAGCCCCGCAGTGCGCAGGTGTGATACATACAGATTTTGAGCGAGGTTTCATTAGAGCAGAGGTGATAAAATATGATGATTTTATTGCTCTTGGTGGTGAAAGTCAATGTCGTGCGGCTGGAAAATTAGGTGTAGAAGGTAAAGATTATCTGGTGCAAGATGGTGATATAATGCACTTCTTGTTTAATGTATAGAAATATTTTATGAAAATGAAAGAGTGTGCTTTTTGTTTGGCACACTCTTTTTTTGTTTATAGTGGTATATTTTTGTATTGTGGTAATCGTTTCATAGCGAAGAATATAGCCCAGTCCGGCAAGTGATTGATAAGAGGTACTGCTAAATGGTTGATCCATCCCGGCATGGCTTTCTTTTTCCCTTTGAACATGCGTTTTAGTGCTACTTGTGTGAAATGCTCCGGTGTGAAACTTATACCAAAGCGAACAAGTAATCTGCGCTTTTTGTCATCAAGTCCGTAGAGAGGGGTGTCGATAGCACCCGGTGTGAGGGTCAGTACCTTTACTCCAAAAGGTTTTAATTCGTACCAAAGCGATTTACTGAAATTATTGACATAGGCTTTGGTGGCGTTATAGCATTGTATTCCCGGCATTGACATCCATGCAGTCATACTCGCCATATTAATTATCCAGCCTTTACGACGCAATGTCATATCTTTAGCAAAATATCGACAAAGCATAGTAAGAGTGAACATGTGTAGATTCATGATTGTGGCAATTTTTTCGGGTGCGACATCAATCAGTGGTTGCCAAAAAAACATACCTGCGTTATTGATGAGTATATCTACCTCTATCTTATTTTCATTGCACCAATCATATATTTCTTTTGCTGCATCTTGATTTGCCAAATTGCAGTAGTATGGCACGGCCTTTACTGAGAATTTGGTTTGAATGTCTTGTGCTACTTGTTCTAATTCTGCCTTCTGATTGCTGATGAGCAAAACATCGTGTCTATAATGTTCTGCTAATGTGAAAGCATAGGCTTTCCCGATGCCTGAAGAGGCTCCTGTAATAAGTGCGTACATCTTATAAATATTAAAATTTAACTACTATTCCTGCATGAGCATTTATTCCTGCTTGTGCATAGTACCATGGTGTATAGTATCGGCTGCCGTCAGTAAATTGGCAAAACCAATTGCCACCATTGGATTCATATTGTTGATTGAAGAGATTGTTCACTTGTGCTAAAAGTCTGATTTCTGGAAATTTCTCAGGTAAAGGTAAAGAATACTGAAGAGTAAGGTTAGTGACGGTATATGGCTTAAGCACTGCTTGTTCTGACATGGTGTTGTCTAAGTATTGCTTACTTACAACTTGCGTGTGTATGTCTGCGGTGAATCCTTTGTATTCAAAAGAGAAGTTATTGCTAAAAGTAACAGCAGGCGAGAAGGCTATTTGTACATCGCCAAAATTGATTTCTTGTTGCTCAAGTTCGTTCCAATCGGTGTCATAAATAGCCACCCAGTCGGTATAGTTTTTTATTCTGCTTCTGCTTATAGTAATTGCTGCTTGCCATGTAAACCAAGATGTTGGGCGCCATGCTCCTGACAATTCTATACCCATTCTGTAACTATTAGGAACATTTCGTGTCAGATAAGCACCGGTGTCTGAGTATTTTCCAGTTAAGACGAGTTGATTCTTATAATCCATGTAGTAAAGATTCAGTCCTATGTTCCATTTTTGGGAGTTATAGGTATAACCTAATTCATAGTCAAAGAGTCTTTCTGCTTTAGGAATGTCATGTTCTCCTGCTTCTGTGAAGTTTTTCCTTGTCGGCTCGCGGTTGGCAATAGCAAAATTGAAATATACTTGATGTCCGTGATCTTGGTATGTTATCCCTGCTTTAGGATTGAAGAAATGGTAGTTTTTAGTAATATATAGTTTTTGCAGATCTTCATCATTGATACCTCCTAAATGATAATAGACATACCTATACTGCAAATCACCATATAATGTGAGTGTTTGATTTGCTTTATTAATAACTCTATAGTTAGTTTTAGCATAGATATTTGCATCTAATTTATCAGCCTCGGAACGATAGTATTCATGTGCTTCGATGGTGTGATAATTAAAGTCGGAAACTAATCCGTAGTGTTGTCCAAGGTAATGGTTGACGGCTCCTCCTATAGTAAGGTCAGCGGGTTCTGAACGATAGTTGATACTAAATACTCCGCCATAGAAATGGTTGTTGAGGTGTTTTTGGCGGATAAAATTAGAGCGTTTGATGATATTTCCGTCGGCGTCTTCGTAGTTTTCCAAACCAAAAGAAGAATATTTTTTGTCGGCCTTCATTTGTTCATAATATCCCCCTCCATGCGTATAATGAAGTGTCATTGCTAAGTTCCATTGCGGAGCGAGTCTTTGTCTGAAATGTAGTTGATAGTGTTGTTGTCTATAGTTGTCGGTTTGGTTATTGTAATAAGCCACATTGCCGTCTTTGTCTATATATTCTCCCGCTGGGTTATATCTTCTGTCTGTTTTTAAGTTGTCATCAGAAACTCCATCCCAAGCCATATAAGTCTTCTCTGAACCTCCAAAGGCAGTGAGTGATACTTCTGTTTTGCGCGTGTAGTAACCTATAGAACCATGATAAGAAAACAGGTCGGAAAACGCCCTATAGAGATATCCGTCGGAGTTGACTTTAGAAAGTCGCATGTTCAACCTCCAATGCTTTGGCAGAAGAACATCTGCTTTAATCATCTCGTGGAAAGTTTTGTACATTCCTCCATTGAAGAGCATTTCTACATTTACTCGTTTGGGTAGTATGGTGTCGGGGGTGGTTTCCATGTTTATTGAGGCTCCAAATGCAGAACTCCCGTTGGTAGATGTGCCCACACCGCGTTGGACATTCAAATTGGTCATACTATTAGACATATCTGTCATATTAACCCAAAATACGGTTTGAGATTCAGAGTCGTTGAGAGGAACATCATTAATGGTCATATTGATTCGAGTATGGTCAGTTCCTCGTACTCGGAAATAGGTATAACCGATTCCTAATCCATCGTCACTTGTTGCAATAAGCGAGGGTGTGTTTTGTAGTAGAAAAGGTAAGTTTTGACCTGTATTGCATTTGTTTAGTGTTTGTCCATCAATAACACTGCGGGTGGCAGTATGTTGGACTACAGGAGCAATTACAAAAATGGTATCGGCCTCTTCCATAAGAGTGATAGTATCATTTTGGGCTACCATGCCAATACTGAAAGGTAAGAAGAGTAAAAATAAAAAATGTTTTGACATAATCGTTGCAACCGGCAGGAATAATGCCAAAACTCTTAATTTTGAACTTCCGTTGCGGAATTGCCCGTCACGGTTCAAAGGGTATATTCTCAGCCAAATAGGATAGTATTGTTTACGTAAATAGAATTTATTACCGCTCAAGTATTCTCAATTCCAAGTTGGCACCCCTGTCAATTGCGCTGGCAAAAGTACAGTTTTTTTTATAAATACGCAATAGGAGAATTGTTTTGTTGGCGTGCACAACCAAGAGTGAATACACTTATTTTTGTTTGTCTTATGGGTGTAATGGCTGCAATTGCTGCTCTCATGGTAGCGCCGGTGGTTATAATATCATCAACAAGCAGAATATGTTTTCCTCGCCACTGTTGCGGATTGTTTACTGCAAAGAGGTTAATAGTATTTTTTGCGCGTTCTGCTGCGGTTTTTTGAGTTTGTGTTTCATTGTCTCGTGTGCGATAAAGATGTTGATTATCCATGGGTATAGATGTACTTTTTGAAAGCCCGATTGCTATTTCTTCGGCTTGATTGAAGCCCCTTTGTTTAAGTCGTTTCTTATGCAAGGGAATAGGAACTATTATGTCGATACCTTCAAAAAAACCTTTTTTATCAAATTCTTTTCCTGCCAACTCGCCCAAAAACACACCTATTTGAGGCTGATTTTTATATTTGAAGTGGTGGATAATGTTGCGGAAATTGGAAGTATAGTAGCAAAAAGAACCGCCTTTGTCGAATTTCTTTATATCCCAAAACAGATTTTCCACGCTATTGTCTCTATGGTCAGCCATCTCTGTCTTCGGCAATTGATTGAGGCAATTGTCACAGATGATGTCCTTGTTTGAGGCAAGTCTGCTGCCACAAGAGCAACACAAAGGTGGATAAAACAAATCTAAAAGACCGTTCCATCCACCTTTAATTATGTTGATAAATGTCATTTGATAGATATTATAAATCTTTCATAAGCCAATTATGAATTTGCTTGCGTCTTAGGCATAATAATGCCACTAAGCAACCCAAAATATAGCCGCAGATTAGGCATGTGGGATACCATACTCGGCGTTTGTTCTGAGCGATAGGAATAATCAAGAACCCTTTGTCTGAAACCACAGGTGCGCTATAGGTCGCCAATTCACGCTCTATTTTTTTCTGATGTAGCAAGAGTTCGAACATATTGTCGTAAAGAGGATCAATTTTTCGAGTACCAACAATTGTCCCTGAATATCTACCTAGATGTATGTTAGTTGGGTCGGCTGCAGAAGTTTGGAAATAGAAAACAGATGTAAGCGAATCAAGTTTTTCTATTTGAGTTTTGCAGAAGAGTTGTTCTCTTTCCAATACTGCTTTTTTAGCATTGTATTGTGCTTGCAATCGAGGGTCATTATTAAGATAGTCTATAATGGCATTACCTACGATATAAGCGTTCTGAGGGCGGCGTGTTACAAACTGTATGCATGCCTCGTCTTGTTTAATAACCGAAACAGTATCCTGACGATTATATCCGAATCCGTAATCCACATAGTCGGCAGTTGAGTCATTCTTGCTGTCAATAATGTTGATAGTAGAAAAGGCAAAAGTGGTAACGGCATCCGAGAATGAAATACCAAGAATTTCATGGACAGTTTGTTCCGGTTTGATAGTACCATCGTTACAATATCTTAAAGGAAGCATTGCTTCTTCGATATCAGCCACTTGCGGCCCATTAAGATGAAGGCGTGCTTCAACTTTGTATTTCAAGTTGCTTTGTCTTGTTTCGAATGCTGCCAAACCAATGCCTAATGCCACAAAGGGCAGTACTATATACCATAGCCTGATTGACAAACGAATAGTATTGAGACAAAAGGTAAATAAGTACTCTACTGCTTGCCAAATCTTTTGACAACAAACTGCTATCAACTCCCAAAGATTATAGTCTTTCATATATGATTATAGGAATATTAGTTGTACAAGGATATAAACGGGCAATAGTATTATTAGTGAGAATTTGATCATATAGCCAAAGAACGATGGCATTTTGATTCCGCTTTCTTCGGCGATAGCCTTTACCATAAAGTTAGGTCCGTTGCCGATATATGTCATAGCGCCGAACATAACGGCACCGAGAGATATGGCTTTGAGCAGGAGTTCAGGTATTCCTGCAACGAAAGTAGTGCCATTTACCACCCCGTCGGCATGTACGAGCAAACCGCTGGCTGCGGCTTCAAGCGATTCAGGAAGTCCTGAGGCTACACCATGGAAGGCCACTGCAGTAGGTGTGTTGTCGAGGAAGGATGAGAGCAAACCTGTAGAATAATAGAATTGCCAGGCATGTGTAAAGCCTAAGTCTGCTGCATGCGCTTTCAGATAAGCTAAAGCAGGTGTCATGGTGGTGAATATACCAAGGAACAACACAGCAACTTCAACAATAGGCGTCCATGTAAATTTGTTATCCTTAAATCTAACCTCTTTATTGGTCGTGTAGAGCGACAACAAAGTGAGAGATAACAATACTATTTCACGAAGATATTTGAGCCAAAGAGGAGCATGATATCCTGTTTGAGGGTCGTCTGCCATTTGAGGTATAGTGCCTTCGTTGATAAATGCAACTGCCAAAATCACTCCTATAAGGTACAAGAAGTTTATTTTACCTTTAGTAACAAGTGGAGTTGCTTCTCTGGCGTCTGCTGAAAGTGCAGTCCAATGCTCTCGCTTGTAGTAATAAGTATCAAAGCAGAAATATATAAGAAGCAGGATGAGTCCTGTAAAAGCCCATTCCGGTACTAATTTCAAGAACCAAGTGAAACTTGCGCCGCGAAGGAAAAGCATGAACAATGGTGGATCTCCAAGTGGGGTAAGCAATCCGCCACAGTTGGCAACAAGAGCAATAAAGAACAGAATTGTATGTACCTTATATTTTCTTTGCTGATTGGTTTCTATTACCGGACGAATCAGAAGCATGGCAGCACCTGTAGTTCCCATAAATGACGCTAAAATCCAGCCAAGACCCAAAAAACATGTGTTTACCCATGGCTTGGCCTTCAAGTCACCGGAGAAATGTATGCCGCCCGTAATAACAAATAGGGCTAACAAAAGAATAATGAATGGTACATAGTCAAAGAAAATCTGGTGCTCTAACTCATGCATCATTCCGCCTATGATGAGGCAAACGGCTACGGGAACGCCTAAAACAAGAGAAACGATAAGTTTGTTTAGATTTTTTTCCCACCAATGTTCGGCTATCAATGGGCCAATAGCAATCATAAGTAGCATCAAACCAAAAGGTATCATGCTCCATGCAGAATGTACAAGTTGTTCCATAATATTATATATTTTTCATTGATATTTCTAACTAATGAAAAATGAGAAATAAGAAAAAATGATTGTCTGGCAAGACAAATCTTACATCTCAAAGCGCAAAAGTAAAGTTTTTTTTTTACATGGCAAAATTTTGTACTGCTTTTAAGAAAATTCAATGTATGCGCTTTAATAATGTCTTTTATCTCATGAATATAATATTATTTAGGCATAACTATGTAAACCTCCGAGTATGAAATTGACTCCAAAATAAGTGAATAGTACAAAAAGAAAAGCAAGAACACTGTATATATGGAAATAGAGTGGTTTTTGTAGGAACTTAACAGAAGAAGTGTGCAGCAGAACGGCATAGACGAGCATGGTAATCAATGCCCAAACTTCTTTCGGGTCCCATCCCCAATACCTTCCCCAACTGATATTTGCCCATATAGCACCTAAAAATATACCAATGGTAAGGCAGAAAATAGCAGGATAGAGCAATATCTGACTTATCGCTTGTAAATGTTTTATTTGTGCTTCTTTGTTGTAATATATGTTTTGTGCTTTTTTGCTTGTTTCTGCTAAGGAACCGTCAAGAAGTCTTCCACCGGAATATATTGTTTCTTTTTTTTGAGTGCAACGGATGATGAGTGCCATTATTCCATTTAGAGTGATGAATGCTAAGAGGCAATAGGCAATCATGATTATTGCCACATGCAGAGTAAGTAGTGGCGATTGCAGCACGGGCATAAGATTGGTAATTTGCGGATTGGCCTGCGACATCATACTAACCATCATAGTCATTCCGCATATCAAAAAGCCGAATGGCAAATAGAGAGATGCCCCAAGCGAACGGGATGGAACATTACGAATACATAATACTGCCGTTATAAAGGCAGAAATCCATGACATGAATTGCATCGTTTCATAGCCGTTGCTCAAAGGTATATGTCCGCTTACAAGCCATCTTAAAGAAAGCGATAAGGTTAAATATAGCCATATCATAATCATTATACCCGTTAGTGTGAAGTGAGCCCAAGTATTGAGGGACTTACCATTAGAAAGCAGTGCACAAGCCACGATAAAAAGAATAATACCCAATGTGGCACAAGTCATAGCAAGAGGGCGAGTTAGATTGACAGAATTATATATTTTTTCTGCCTTAAAGCGCGACTCTGAAGGAAGATTATCATTTGCTTTTGTTTGTTGCCATGCTCTAATTTTTTTCAAAGCGTCTTGCGCATCTGATTGAGCCTGACGAGCAACACATAGAAAAACAAAATCCATACTTCTATATACGAATTGCCAATCGTCTTGACTAACATCAGGCGGCAGAATATCCGACCATGAATACCAATAGATATTGTTTTTGTCGTCTAATATAGGATATATTCTCATTAGTGTACCTGTGCATACCATGCTGATAAGTTGAAATTTCTCATCCGCTGCACGGGCATTTTTGTTGCCTAAAGAGAGGGCATTTTCTAATTTGTATTTCCCATTTCCCACAAAATCGTTCAAGCATGCATATTTGCCATCAATTCCGAGAATGTTTCTTATATCTTTTCCTTTGATTTTGATGCAATCTTCTTTAGCCCAATCGTCATAATAGAATAACCACCCGCAGAGTACTTGTTCTGCATTCATACCTTTGTAAGTTGGTTTTCCATAGAGTTTGGTGGTAAATTCTGTGGCAAGAGTTTGCATCGGGCATACTCGGTCGTTATAATACAGATACAAGTTGCAAAAGTCGCTTGCCGTTTGAGCACTTACAGTGCGTGGAGAAGCCTGAAGAGACAAAGGTAAGAGAAGCAGAATAATTACGCTTGCGCCTTTAATGTGGTTAATAAGCGAGCGGAAGTAAGTGCGTTTTTGAAAGAAAAAGAATATCATAGAAAGTAGTAAGAGCGCATATCCTGCATAAGTGATTCCTATTCCCCAAGGGTCATAACTGATACGGAGAGTAACACCTCTCATGTCGCTATCATATTGTGCCTGATAAAAACGATAATTCTTATATGTATAGATATTATTCATAGAAACGACCCCGTTTTTGTCGGCTGTGGTTATTTCACTGACAAAATCCATTGGGGCTTGTGTGCCGGGATAGTATTCTAAATGGAAAGCATTTAGTTTGATGGGGAAGGGTAGGCTGATGTCGGTTAGTTCTGTATTGGTATTATCAAGCCTTAGATGAACTTCGCCTTGCTTGCCAAAGAGATGTGTGACCATTGCACCTGCAAGTATAACTACAAAAGAGAAGTGCAGTGTGAAAGTGAATATCTGGTTTTTCCACATCTTAATGGTGAAAATATATGTTATTGCGCTTATTGCCGTTGCAAACCACAGTGCTATAGTCCATGGTGCTGTGTAAAAATACTTAGCCACAAATTCGCTGCCGTATATTTGTTCAACGAACGAGGCTATTATAAGCAGTAAAACAATAATTCCCATAAGGGAAAAACTAAGCGGGCGAAGAATTTTCATAGTGTGATAATTAAAAAAATGTAAGTTGATATACCTTAGTGATATACCAACTTACAAAATTAAGTTTGTGATTTATATAGCATTGATAAAGGTAACAATTGCATCTCTGTCTGCTTTGGGCAGATTATAGAAGAGTTGTGTGGGATAGTAAGCGTCGCTTTCTTTCGAATACCCATGCCACATAATTGCTTCGATCACATTTCGTGCTCTGGTATCGTGTAGGCGTGCCTCGCTTGCGTCTCCTGTGGCTTTTTTGTGCAGTCCTCTACCCCAAAGTGGTGTGGTACGGCACCAACCGGTTCGAATATCATTTACCATGCAGAGTTTATGTTGCACCATGTCAGTATATGGCCAAATCTTCTGATTAGGATAGCGCGGCATATCACCATTGCTTTTGAAGAATCCGTTGGGGTCACGAAGTTCATCAGAGCCGGTGGTCCATGACGGACGATGGCAATAGTCGCAACCAAGTTGTGTAAACAATTCTTTTCCTCTAATCACCTCAAGGTTATTAACATCTCTGGCTGCGGGAACTGCCAAACCTCTGTGCCAAACCATTACTTGGGTATATTCAGCGTCAGACATCTCAGCCGGAAGTTCTTTGCTTGTCAGGTAATTGTATATATTAGCCTCTTTGTCGTCGGTCCACCAGTCGGTATGCTCTTTTTGGGGGTCTATCTGTGAGATATACGCTTCAAATCCTGCTTGTACCTCAGGGTCTTTGGATGCGTATGTGGCATAAATAGTACCATTGAGGTCAAGATAATGTGAGCGGCGGTCAGAACGAGTAACATTGGTTATGTTCCAAATGGCATTTGCGCCGGCAGCGTCCAACAAAGGACCGCGCGTAAGGGCGTATGTAAAACGTTTGGGGCCCCATTGAGCATCGTTTTTATAGTATCCGCTTTCTTGAAAAGTACCATTGTAAAAAGCAGGGTTTAGACCATTTTTCATACGCTGGTCGTTGTATTCTTTTTCGTATTGAGCAATGATATCTTTGTCAGGTATAGCGTCCAATAGACCTGTACCATATACTCCAATTGTGTTTTCAAGTACAACTACATATCCTTCGCTCTCCAACAAACCATCTTCATCTCTGAAACCTTGATTATAAACATATACCGCCTCTTTAGGCATTTTTACTTCCGGATATTGCAGTTCGTAAGTTTCGCCATCGGGGAATTTATTGCCATGCTCATCTTGTGCCACTTTCCATTCCACTGTTATCATATCAGGATTTAGTGGAGCCTTGAATGGCTCAGCGCCGAAGAGTTGCGGCATTCCTGCCAACCAAGGTACATAGGCATTGGTTTGTGGGTTATAAACAACCAATAATGTACCATTACCTTGATTCTTGGCATCATAAGTTCCGGCAGGAACTGATGTACCATGAGAATAATTAGGATGGCAGTGTTGGCATGATTCGCGTACATATATAGGACCTAATCCATGTTGTCTGCCGGAGTGTGAGGTAATAAACGACTTCTCGGCAATCTGGTCGCCTTGACTGAACGAAATACTCATGCCGGCATTGTCTGTAGCAGGTGTAGGTTGGCGAAAACACATTGCAGAAGTGTTGCTCACTGTACCTAATTTGCCACCTGTATAGTACCACTCTGGCAGGTCAGTTTTAGGATCCTGACTCTCGGAAGGCTCGGTCTTGCAACTGCTCAATAAAGAGGTTGCAAACAACGCAATTAGTAAAAGATAATTTATTCGTTTCATATCGTATGGTTTATTTGTGCAAAATTATGAAAATAATTGTAAAAGCCAAAATAACTGTTTATTTTGCTAAGATAGCCATTACTTCGTCATCAAGGATTTCCTCTAATTCACTTACTTTGTCAATAGCAGCCTTTACTGCACTATTACCTTGTGCAGTGTTTTCAAAATCAGATATTTTACCAATCAAGTCAATGGATTCTTCAATAGTTTTTATAACTTTCTGGTCTAATTCTGAATCTACACTTTTCACATAGTCTGAAATACTATTATCATATGTGTTTGCTCCTAAATATGCATTTTGAATAGAGATGATATTATCGATGAAATCGGTGGTTGAGGTGCGGCTATAAGGTGATTCTAAGTATTCGCTATCACCACCATTATCACTACCTCGATAAGGATTGCCCAATTTCAAGTCTGCCACTTCATCTGCAATATCTACACAACCGGCAATGATTTCTTCTGCTGCATCTTGGTAAGTTTTGTAGATTGATCCTGCTTTGCCTGCATTGATGAAGTATTCGCCATAATTCTCATTATAACTCATCGATTCGCCTTCATCATCGGTGACGACAGCCTCTTTTTCTGAACTTACTTCTCCTGCCCAACTGTCTTCCAACAACACTGCTTGTTGTGCCAAGTCTTCAACGATGCCTAATAGATAGACTGCCTGAGCATGTGTCAAATTAGTTTTGTGCGGTTGTCCTTCTTCAAACAAGAAATATTCAGCGGCATGGAATCCTTTAAGAGCATAACCTAATTTATCTCCTACATAAGCGCCACCTTCCTCTTCTATCTGACTCATTTGAGCCTGATTGGAGAGCAATGAATTCATTGCATTGTAGTCAAGAGGCCAAGAGTCAATATGTGGGTCAATGTTGTGAGCGGCTGCGGGTCCAAACAAAAACGCCTCCGACTGCTCCCAGTACTTACGCATTTGGCGCCAGGTAATGCCTGCTTGCTTCATCAGGTCTGTGTAGTCATTATCCTCATTCACTGCTTTAAGGATAGACTCACACTGCTCTAACAATTTTAGACCTTCTGTTGCCATATTACTATAAGTGGCAATAACAGTGTTTTCTACATAAGGCTTCATGGCTCCTGCAAGAGCAACTTCTTTTTCTGATGGTTGTTGTGGATCGCTTGGAACATTTTTTTCTTCTTTGTCACAAGCAATAAATGCCATGCCTATTAAGGCAATAAACATTAAATTAAAAATTTTTCTCATTGTATAATTATTTATAGGTTATATAATCCTGCATATACTATTCCCAATGATATTTGAGGCTCGTCGTTGTAGAGTTTACCTTTCGTCCCGTCTGAAAGTATGCCTTTATTCAGTATCCCGTATGCAAACTCTGCTTTAATTGCGATTTCTTTTATAGGGAAATAATTTATTCCTACTGCTGCTCTTTGTCTGCCGCACCATGCATAGGTGTAATCTCTTTTACCATAAGGATTGCGGAGCATGCTATCATAATAATCATATCGTGCAAAAAGATAAAATCTATGGTTGCGGTCTCTTAATTTCTGATTTAATGAGAAGAAATCATAACCAACTTCTATTCCGGCAGCAATAGCATCACTTCCCACCCACTGTTTACTGCTTACACTGCCTTTCCTCATGCCTATATTATACTGAGTGATTTTATCTGCATCTGATAAATGGCCGTATGTAGCACTACCTCTCAAAATAACATTATAATCATTGTAGCAAAAGTCAAAAGAGCCTATTGTTACAGTGCCTTTGATATCCTTAAGGTTTTTATTATTGCTGATTTCCTGATTACTCAAACTCAGAGTATTTCTAAAGGAATTGCCCGAATATCCGCTCAACGACAATCGCAAACCTTTTACACCGGTATAATCTATTCTTGCAGCACCTGCAAAAACATTTGCGAGTTTGAATTCATAAGGACTTCCTGCACCTGGCTTTACCCAGTTTTTTCTGTTGAATCGGTCGCTATCAAGTCCTGGTAAAAACATTGCTTGGTAGTGCAATCCCCACGGGGTGGAACCCATGAAAGTAAGCGATACTTCGTGCCATGTGGAGGGGATGATAGAGAATTCTCCTTCAGGACGATAGACTCCGAAAAACTCAATTGGCTCGTGGCGAGCATTCAATCCTCCAACAGGTACCACTTGCATACCTGCTCTTATGATAGCATAATCGTTAAATTTCTTTTGTAGCCAAAATTGTTCAAGCGCAACCTCACCGCCTCTCTCAATCTCGCTTTCATATTCGCCGCCTTCTTCTTCTTCAATTTCTACTGCCGATTCGGTTCCTCCATGCTCAAACTCTATTTCTGTCCCCATTGACCAACCCTTACTAAAATCATAACCTAAATAGATAACTACATGGGGCAAATCAAACTCGCCATAATGATCGCCTTTGAATTTCTCAGGATTTTTGCCATATCTGAGGTAGTTGTTCGAAAAAAAACAATGTTTAGCAGTGATTTCACCATACCCACCAATGGTTAAATGATTATGAATCCATTTAGGACGCTCTTTGACTTTTTTGTCGCTTTCCGAAGCCTTAGTAGAGTGATTTTTATCTATCAATACAGAGTCTTTTTTTGTAGTTGCTCCGCTCTTAGCATCCACTCGAGTTGTTGCTCCGCTCTTAGCATCTATGGTTTGCTTTTCTAATGCCTCAAGTCTCTGTAATATAGATTGATATTCTTCTCTTGTGAGGGTTATGCTATCGCTTTGGGCATAGCCTTCTGAAAAGAAAACGACACTAAAGAAAACGAAAGACAAGATAATATTTTTGTTCATCCTTTGAGACTATTTTATTTTCTTGACGCAAAAGTATCTTTAGTTTTATAATGCTACAATCCCAATTTATAGGGAATTTGGTTAAGAATTTTGTATTCAAATCTTTTTTTGTAATTTTGCACCGACAATTAAATAAATTTAGGTAATTATGCAGGTAAAAGATTTGCAACCTTATGAGGTGTTTGGTATTTTTGATATGATAACCAAAGTGCCTCGTCCGTCAAAACGTGAAGAAAAGATAGGTGCATGGCTCGTTGACTTTGCTAAGGCGCATGGATTAGAATATATCCAAGACAAAGCAGGAAATGTGATAATGCGTGTTCCCGCAACTAATGGCTATGAAAACCATGAAGGAGTGATTCTGCAAGCGCACATGGATATGGTTTGTGAGAAAAATAATGATATCGTTCATGATTTTATGAATGATTCGATACAAACATATATTGATGGTGATTTTATAAAGGCGCGCGGTACTACACTTGGTGGAGATGACGGAATAGGTATGGCTATGGCATTGGCTGCACTTACATCTAAAACACTCAAACATCCAAACTTAGAAGCCTTATTTACAGTTGATGAGGAAACAGGTCTAACAGGTGCCTTCAAACTTGAGGATGGTTTATTAAGGGGCAAAAAACTAATCAATCTTGACTCAGAGGACGATGGGCAACTCTTCATCGGCTGCGCAGGCGGAATAGATACTCTTGCTAAATTATATTTTACTTTTGAAAATGTTAATAATGAGGATAATTGGTTCGCCGCAAGAGTTAAGGTATCGGGGCTAATGGGCGGACATTCAGGTGATGATATCAATAAAGGAAGAGCAAATGCAAATAAATTGTTAGTCCGTTTCCTGTTCAATGAATCGAAAAAGACAACGCTTAGAATAGCCACCATTGAAGGCGGAAATCTCAGAAATGCTATAGCAAGAGAAGCAGAGGCATTGGTGTTAGTTCCTTTTGAGTATAAAGAACAATTAAGAATTGATTTTAATAATTATGTGTCGGAGATTGAGTCTGAGTATAAGGATGTGGAAAAAGGTATGGTTTTGAGTCTTGAATCAGAGACTTTACCTTCTCAAATTATGCCACATATCATAAGTGAAAGGCTCTTACTTTCGCTTTACGCATGTCCCCACGGAGTACAGTCCATGTCGAAAGATATGCCCGGATTAGTACAAACAAGCACTAATCTTGCAAGTGTTAAAATGCGCGATGGATTCGTGGAAATCAATACATCACAAAGGTCTTCGGTAGAAAGTGAGAAACATGATATAAAAAATATGGTAGAGTGTGCCCTGCGCCTGTCAGGAGCAAAAGTTAGCCATGGCGATGGATATCCTGGTTGGAAACCAAATATCAACTCTCTTTTGCTCGATAAAGCCAAAGAAGCATATATAGAAATAACCGGTCAAGAGCCGGAAGTGAAGGCTATTCATGCTGGACTTGAATGTGGACTTTTCCTTGAGAAATATCCATGGTTGGATATGGTTTCAATAGGGCCTCAAATGTCTGGCGTACATTCGCCAACCGAACAACTCAGCATCTCTTCTACTCAGAAAACATGGCTTTGGCTACAAAAAACAATTGAAAAACTATAAAATATAGATTATTATGAAAATACGTCTGTTCGTGTCTAATATCTTGCTTATTTGCTCCTATGTATGTTTTGCAGTCAACATAACTATTAGTGGGCAATTGCAACCATTTAAGAATACAACTATCAACTACTCGCAGGCTCCTATCGGGTCCCGTATTTGTCTTTATCAAGATGTTGCGTCTCTTCCCTTGATAGTATATGTAGATATAACCGAAGAATCAATACAAGATGGCGTGTTAAATACCCTTTCGCTGCTTGAACCGGGGAAATACAAGGCCGTTTGTGAACAAAATGGTACGATATTGTCTGAGAGTGATTTCAGTATAAATGAATTAGGACTGGTAGGGCAGGCAAAGCGTATAGCGCTGCTTACGGATATTCATGTTATGGCAAAACAACTTATCGTAAGTCCCGGCTCGGCCTTCTATGAGGCAATGGATGCTGATAGAAAAATGCTCGATAAAAGCGAGGAAATTTTTGCGGCTGTAGTTGATACCTTAATCAAAGAAAAAATAGATTTAGTACTCATTACAGGCGATTTAACCAAAGATGGTGAGTATGTAAGCCATCTCTCCGTTGCTCAGCAATTGCAAAAACTGAAAGAAGCCGGTATTACTCCGCTTGTTATACCGGGTAATCATGATTTGCTAAATCCTTATGCATATAGTTATGATGGCGATTCAAAATCATCGGTGAAATCGATAACTTATGAAGAATTTGCTGAGTTGTATAAAGATTTTGGATATGGTGAAAATTCGCTTCGTGACGCTGCATCTCTAACATACATGACTGAACCTATTGACGGATTAGTAGTAATAGGCATAGACGCAACTCGTGCAGATGAAAACACCTCGAGCAACCGTCAGGACTATGGACGAATCCGCCAGCAAACACTTGATTGGATTTTTAGCAAAGCAGATAGTGTTGTTAAAGAAGGAAAACAAATAATCGCTTTGCAGCATCATCAACTTGTACAGCATTACAACGACCAGGCTTCTTTTATTAAGTCGGCAGCAGTGGAAAATGGAGATAGCATCGCCTTAGAAATGGTAAAACACGGGATAAGACTTGTTATGACAGGACACATGCATATCAGCAATAACACGGTGCTGTATAATGAAGAAAAAACGGATAGTTTAATAGAAATTTCTACAGGCGCAACTGTTAGTTATCCTGTGCCATACAGATTGATGACTATTAATGAAACTTGTGATAAAATTGACCTTCAGACAAGATATATAAGAGCCATAGCATCATGTGACGATTTGCAAACAGCCTCCAAAAAGCATACATCTGATAGGTCCGACGGATATCTGAAATCACTCGTAAGACAACAATCCGGTAAATTGGATTCTTTCGAAGAAAAACTAAAGAATAAATTAGGTAATATAGTTGGGCCTACTATCGCTGAGAAATTAGTTGCCACTTTACCTAAGACAGCTTCTGCAAGAGCCGATTTTGTAGTAGAGTATTTTAGCGAACCATTTCGTCAAACACTCTTGCTCACAAGCGAAGCAAATGAGAATCGGAAACTGACAGATACTATTAGCCAAATGTCTATTAGCGGATTAGAAAGAGTCTTTAATTATATGTTTGAAAATGCTCAGTTTAGTACTTTGGAACAAATGCAAGCAAATGTTTTCAAACAAGTAATAGCAACTATGATGTCTCAACTACGCAAAGGTAATACTCAAGCACTTGAGATGTTGTTAGGTTCTGACGATAGTGAAGGGGCAGGCGGTATGGTGAATATGCTGAATAGTATGTTGGAAGATTGCTCCTATTGTGGCACTCAAAATGAAAATCAAACAAATGATTTGTTCCTTACAATCAACTTGCCTACTCCGAAAAAAGATGTTGATACGAGTATTGAAAATCTCGATGAAAACGGAGATTTTGAAGGCTGGTGGGATGTGTTGGGAAGATATTATTCAACAAAACCTCAACAAAGTGGAATCTATTTGCATAGTGGCAAAAAAGTATTGATATATTAAAGTTGAAAGTGATTGCTACTTGAAGCGTTTTATAAAAAATATCACACAAATCGGTTGGGGATGGATAGCCTTATTGGCGCTTTCAACCTATGTGATGTGGATTCCACAGTTCCTTTCTGATAATTGGTTGGAAGCAGTGGCCACTGCAGTGTTGACTCTTGTTAATGCAGTTGTCCTGATGTTTATAGCCTATAAAACAGGTGCCACTCATAGCCACTCGGCAATTCCGGTTCTGATGTATCTGCTGTTTATAGGTGTTTTTGCCGAACTTCATTTCGATTGGCAAATACAGGTCGTAACTATTGCCTTTCAAACTATTATTGCATTACAGATACGCTCTTATAGAAATAATAATGCAGTAGAAGAAAGTTTCCTTATAGGCGTTATTTTAGCATTGACCATGTTGCTTGAGCCTGATGTGATATTCTTTCTGCCTTTTGTTTGGTTTGGGTTTTCGTGGCAAAGAGCACTTAATGGTAAGGTTATACTTGCTTCCATCATTGGCATGGCTTTAGTTGCTTTATATCTTGCTCTATTAGTGTGGATGCAATATGTATGTATTTATTCTTTTGTGGAAATATGCAAACACTCTTGGATTAATACAAGTATGTTGCCCCGTTTGTTATATGTAATTGTATGGACTGTTTTCTTTTTTGTAACTACAGCCTTTAATTTTACTCGTGCTAATTCCAGCGTACAATCGTATATTGTATTGTATGTGCTTTTACTTCCCGTAGTATTATTTTTCTCACTATTGCAACCTAATAAGTTTTCGCCTACCACATCTCTGCTTGCCTTGTCTGCATCAGCACTTGCTACTTACTATTTTTCAAGCAAGCAGACGATGATGAGTGGAATAAGTTTTGTGCTGTTTATATTGCTATCAGTGGCAATATCTCTTATGACATATTTCGGCGTTCTCTGACTATCATGAGAGCCTCTTCTCTTATATTCAGCGGAAGAGATATATTTCTCATCTGAAGACTTCTGCACCAACTTGCTACTTCCTCTTCTTTGAGAGTGGTAAAAATATCGTTGAAAACGGCGATTTCAGCATCGTTGTAACTCTCAGCATCTCTACCAGCATATTGGTCTAACTCTTCATCATCAAAATACTCTATTTGCATGTTAGTGTTAAGAAGAGTCTCTTTCTCGCAAACCAAATGCTCTCCACAACAACCTTCAGGGCGCTGTGGGGCAGGTGTAGTATTATTATCAGAATTGTCCGATTGCCTCTTGCGCTCCCGAATCTCTATTAAAATAACAATAGTAATAGCAAGTAATATGAAAACAACTAATGCTACCATTGTGTGATTTTAGTTAGTCTCGTCTTCTTCTATTCTAAGATTGTCTATAATAAATTGTTGTCTTTCGGAAGTGTTTTTACCCATGTAGTATTCTAACAATTCATTTACAGTATCTTCTTTTCTCAAAGTTACTTGGTCTAAACGAATCCCATTACCTATAAAACCCTTGAATTCATCGGGAGAAATTTCTCCTAAACCTTTGAATCGGGTAATTTCAGGGTTGGGCTTTAAGTCTTCTAATGCCTTCAGACGTTCATCTTCGTTGTAGCAATATCTAATTTCTTTTTTGTTTTTTACTCTGAAAAGAGGGGTCTGTAAAATATATACATGTCCTTTTTTGACCAAATCGGGGAAGAATTGTAAAAAGAATGTAAGCATTAATAAGCGAATGTGCATTCCATCTACATCGGCATCGGTTGCGATAATCACTTTGTTATATCTCAAATTATCCAAGCCGTCTTCTATATTCAATGCCGATTGCAGACAGAAAAATTCTTCGTTTTCATATACAATTTCTTTTGTAAGCCCGAAAGTGTTTTTAGGTTTACCTCTAAGTGAGAATACAGCCTGTGTATTTACATCTCTGCTTTTAGTGATACTGCCCGATGCAGACAAACCCTCTGTAATAAATATAGAGGACATGTCACGCATATCTTCATCTGAATCTTTGGTGGCAAACACTGGCTTTGTGTCGTTGAAATGTACCCTGCAATCGCGCAATTTAGGATTATTCAAATTGTTTTTCTTTGCCCTCTCTCGTGCTATTTTCGTTACCCCCTGTATAGCCTTACGCTCGCGTTCAGAGTCCTGAATCTTCTGAAGCATTATCTCTGTAACTTCAAGATTTTTATGCAGGTAGTTATCTAACTCATGAGCAATAAAGTCATTGACAAATTTATTTACAGAAACGCTCCCTTCTTGTGGAGACATGTCTCTTGACCCCAATTTGGTCTTAGTCTGACTCTCAAATACCGGCTCTTCTACATTGATAGCAATGGCTCCCACTACTCCATTTCGTATATCAGATAGTTCGAAAGACTTGTTGTAGAACTCTTTTATTGTTCTGCCTATTGCTTCTCTAAAGGCGGCCTGATGTGTGCCGCCCTGAACGGTATATTGACCATTGACAAAAGAATAGTATTCTTCGCCCGTCTGGTCTGAGTGGGTGAGAGCAATCTCTATATCTTCACCTTTTAGGTGTATTATCGGATATAATGGTTCGGCAGTCATTCGCTCTGTAAGTAAGTCAAATAAACCATTGCGGGAAAGAAATCGCTTACCATTATATACCAGTGTCAAACCGGTGTTCAAATAAGCATAGTTTCGCATCATAGTTTCTACGGTCTCATCGCGAAATTGATAATTCTCAAAAAGACCGCGTGAGTAATCCGGCTCAAATTCTATAAGTGTTCCCGTCTTATCTGTTGGCAAAGCATCAATAATATCTGTGTCTGAAACTAGTTTGCCTTGCTTAAATTCCACCCTGCGCGTCTGACCATTGCGGAAGGCTTGAGCAGTAAATTTCCATGACAAAGCATTTACTGCTTTCAGACCAACACCATTCAAACCAACCGATTTCTTAAACGCCTTACTGTCGTATTTGGCACCTGTGTTTAAGAGAGAAACAACATCTACAAGCGACTTGAGAGGAATACCTCTACCATAGTCTCTCACACTTACCTTACCATCGCTTACCTGTATGTCGATTTGTTTGCCGGCGTTCATGCGAAATTCATCTATAGAGTTGTCCACAGTCTCTTTTATAAGCACATATATACCATCATCTGCATGACTGCCATCGCCCAATTTTCCTATATACATACCAGGGCGCAAACGGATATGCTCTACATCGTCCAAATGGCGCACATTGGCATCTGTATAGTCTGTAATAATAATGTTTTCCTGCTCTGCCATAATTATCGGAATTTGGCGCAAAATTACAAAAAAAAATATAAAAGCACAAATGACAATGTTTTTCTAGCGAAATTAAGATATTTTCAAAATGAATCTCTTGTATATGATAAGAATAAACTAACTTTGCAATGTATTAGTAAATGGTATAAATCATGTGTTGTCAAATCTATTTAAGTGTACTGCATAATAATATGAGAAAATTTATTCTTTTTTTTCTTGCTTGTTTGTTTTTAATCTCTTGTGTTAAACGAGATAATATTGAAGAGCGTGGCTATACAAATCACTATGCTAAAGGCTTTGATATTGTTACGTGTGACAATTATGTACAAGTGAAAGTATATAGCCCATGGAAAAAGGAAACTATGGCCGTGTATTACCTTGTAAAGAATGATGATGTTAAAACTCCAAAAGACGGAACTAAGATGGTCGTTCCGCTGTCTAAGATTGCGCTTACATCTACTACTCATGTGGGATTTTTGAAAGAACTGGATATGCTTAATGTGGTATGTGGAGTATGTAATCCTGGCATAATTTATAATATTGAAGAATTAAAGGCGGCTCGAAATAAGTCAGAAAATCAGTCGTTTGATTTGATAGACATTGGGGATGCTATGGCCCCTAATGTAGAACTTATAGTCAGTTCTGATCCTCAGGCGGTTATGGTTTCAACTTTTGCTCAAGGAGATGCTGCTACCGAGAAATTGCTTAAGTTGGGAGTGCCTATTATATTCAATAACGAATGGACTGAAAATCATCCTTTGGCAAGGGCAGAGTGGATTCGTTTTGTCGGGGCTTTTGTGGATAAACAAGACATGGCTGACTCGTTGTTTTCAGAGATCGAAAAGCAGTATCTTTTCTTAAAGCAAAAATGCGCAGGAATAGATGAAAAGAAGAAAATTATGACGGGAAATAATTTTAGAGGAACATGGTATATGCCTTCGGGAAATACATATATGGGCGTGCTTTTTCAAGATGCAGGTGCTCAGTATGCCTATGCCAATGACACGTCTGCATTTTCGCTTCCGCTTACGATAGAAAAGGTTGTTGAGAAATTCTCTGATGCTGATGTGTGGGTGGGTAGTTCGGCTAAAACTCTCGATGAATTGGCAGATATTGATAGTAAACACACATGGTTTAAGGCTTATCAAACAGCACAAGTGTATAATTTTTATAAACGAACTAACACGACAGGAGGAAACGATTTTTGGGAAACAGGTGTTGTGCACCCTGAACTCATACTTAGCGACCTTATGCTTGTCCTATATCCACAAATGTGCTCTGATAAAGAGTTTTATTTTACGAGTAGGCTAAAATAAACGTAAATTTGCAGGACAAATAAGAAATTACTAATTTTGCACGCAATAAAAGTTGAAATTATGAGAGTTATAACAAAAGTCTTATTTATTGTCTATCAGTATTTGATAGCCTTGCCTGTATTTGCATGTCTAACATTGTTTACAGCCGTTACAACTATTATTTTTATGCATTGGCGCAATTGTGAATGGCTACATAAGACTCAGCAATTTTGGTCTCGTTCGTTCTTTTGGTTGTTATTTATGAATGTAGAAGTGAGAGGAGTGGAGAATATCCGTCGAGGTCAGTCTTATGTATTTGTTTGTAATCATCAATCAATGGCAGATGTGTTTGCAGTGTATGGTTGGTTGCCTGTTATATTCAAATGGATAATGAAGAAAGAATTGCGCAAGATACCTTTTGTTGGCTCTGCATGTGCGGCTGCAGGACATATTTATATTGATCGCAGTAGTAAAATGGCTGCAGCAAGAAGTCTAAAAGAGGCTGAGAAGCAATTGCATGGCGGTGTGTGTGTGGTGATTTTCCCTGAAGGTACAAGAACACAGACAGGTGAGGTGGGTAGATTTAAGCGAGGAGCCTTTTCAATAGCAAGTGATTTAGAATTGCCTATTTTACCAATCTCTCTTACCGGTTGCTATGAGGTAATGCCTAAGGGGCGTTGGTATGCGCAAAGAGCAAAGGTGATTATGCATATTGGTAAGGAATTTGATTTGAAAGATTATCCCGAAGAAGATAGACAAGTTGCAATTGAGGCTATAAGGGAAGAAGTAATAAAAAACATACACTAAATACATGAATTCATCGGATTTTCCTATATTAAAAGAGAAAATATACAATTCTGATTTGGTGTATTTGGATAATGCTGCCACTACTCAGAAACCTCAAGTGGTAATAGATGCTATCAGTTATGCATATTCTCACTTTAATGCAAATGTGCATCGTGGTGTGCATCATCTCTCGCAACTGGCCACCAAGCACCATGAAAATGCTCGAAAAAAAGTAGGTGATTTCTTAGGGACTGATAATCCGTCTGAGATAATTTTTACTAAAGGAACAACCGATTCAATAAATCTCTTGGCATTTTCTTTGGGTGAAGAGTTTATTAAAACTGGCGATGAAATCGTTGTGTCAGCACTTGAACATCATTCAAATATCGTTCCGTGGCAGATGCTTTGCAAGCGCAAACAAGCACGGCTGAAAGTAATCCCTTTAAAGACTGATTTAAGCATTGATATAGATGCATTCAAGTCGCTTTTAACGGAGAAAACAAAGATTGTATCTATTGCACATGTGAGCAATGTGTTAGGCATAATAAATCCCATTGAGGAGATTATCAGAATTGCTCATAGTAGAGGGATACTCGTATGTGTTGATGCCGCTCAGTCCGCACCTCACCTTCCTATCAATGTAAAATCAATTGATTGTGATTTTCTTGCATTTTCGGCTCATAAAATCTATGGTCCTACAGGCGTTGGAGTGTTATATGGCAAGCAAGAACTGCTTAGTAAAATACCACCTTATCAAGGAGGTGGCGAAATGATTAGTCATGTCAGTTTTGACCACACTACATATAACGAATTGCCCTACAAATTTGAGGCAGGAACTCCTGATTTCATCGGTAGTTTTGCACTCGCAAAAGCCTTGGACTATTTGCAAGAAATAGGAGTCGAGAAAGTAAAAAATCATGAAGCAGAATTGATAGACTATGCTCAAGCAGAGTTAAAAAAAATAGAGGGGGTGATTATTTATGCTCTGTCTCTACCTAAAGCAGGTGTTATTTCATTTAATATTAAGGATCAGCATCCTTATGATGTTGGAATGTTGCTTGACCAACAGGGCGTAGCAGTTAGAACAGGACATCATTGTGCTGAGCCGTTGATAGATTTGCTCTGCGTACCGGGGACTATAAGACTATCAGTTGCTCTTTACAATTCCAAAGAAGATATTGATAAATTTGTGTCTGCTCTTAAAAAGGCTTTGCTTCTGCTAAGAAAATGAGTAATTTAATCTTAATAAGGCAATTTTAGTATGAATAGATGTTTAGTAGTCTTATTGCTATGCTTGTGTATGTTTTCGTGTGAAAGGCAACATGAAACTTATGATGATGGCATAAAACTGAATAATACTGAATTGATATTTTCGTCGGATACTATTCATGATGGGGGCCTATGTCTTTTGCATAACATAAAGTTTAAAGACATTAATGGTATTATTTTGTTTGAAGACTCAATAAATGACTATGAGCTGGATACTATAGTTGTGAAATTTATTGAGAATAAAAAAGGCTATATTGTTTTTCGCTTGTTTGACCCTTGTGATGATACTCAGCGTTTGCTAATTTTAACTGATGGTAATAATATCATAAATCACATATTTTTATCAACAGATACAATTCAAGAATTAGAGTTTCTCAAATATTTTGTTGAGAGATAATCTATTTTTATTTAGATTTATAATGCCCATAAATCGTATGAAAAATTTAATTTATTTATTGATGGTGGCTGCTATTTTTGTTGGCTGTACCTATGAGAGTAAAAAAAGAAGTAATATGGAAAAGATTAAAATGACAGAAAAATGGGATAAGGTTTTCCCGCTTAGTGAAGATGTAGAACACCAGAAGGTGTGTTTTCATAATCGTTTTGGTATAGTATTAGCCGCTGATTATTATGCACCTAAGAAGTCCGAAAACTCTCATTTACCTGCTATCGCAGTTAGTGGACCTTTTGGTGCAGTAAAAGAGCAGTCAAGTGGTTTGTATGCTCAACATTTGGCCCAGTTAGGTTTTATAGCCATTGCTTTCGACCCTTCTTATACTGGGGAGAGTAGCGGAGAGCCTCGCCGTGTGGCATCTCCTGACTTGAATACAGAAGACTTTCTTGCCGCAGTTGATTATTTGACAACTCTCAATCAGGTGGATAAAAATAGTATAGGCATAGTTGGAATTTGTGGTTTTGGAGGTATGGCTGTTAATGCTGCGGCTCTTGATCCCCGTATTAAAGCAACGGTAGCAGTTACAATGTACGACATGAGTAAAGTTAATAGAGAAGGCTATTTTGCAAGCGAGAATACTAAAGAGCAGCGAATGGAAAAACGCCGTGCATTGGCTGAACAGCGAACAGCGGATTATCTTAATGGAACATATAAGCGTGCCGGTGGAGTTATTGACCCTCTACCTCAAGATGCACCTTGGTTCGTAAAAGACTATCATTCATACTATAAATGTCCAAGAGGTTATCATGAGCGTAGTGGTAACTCAACTGACGGGTGGAATGTAACAGGCTGTCAGTCTTTTATAAATATGCCTTTGCTTAGTTATGCAAATGAGATAGAAACGCCTGTACTGCTTGTGCATGGCGAGCGGGCCCATAGTCGATATTTTAGTGAATATGCTTTTGAAAAAATGACTGGTGTTAAAACCGAAGGTCAAAGTACGAAAGTAGGTAATAAAGAATTGCTTATCATACCAGGGGCTTCGCATGTTGACCTGTATGATGACCAAGCAGGAGTAATTCCATACCAATATATCGCTGATTTTTTCAAGAACTCGTTCAAATAAATTCCGAATTCTATATGGCTTGTTTTACAGCGGCCGTATCTTAATTGTATGGAGATATCTGTCTTGTTGGAATATAATCACAGAGACGAGTTGAGGCGATGGTTAGAGACTAATCATGCGACTTGTAGCGAAGTGTGGGGGGCATGTAGTAGGAGCCGACAACTACCGCCTAATACATTGCCATATTTAGATATAGTTGAAGAGGCATTATATTTCGGGTGGATAGACTCAACACTCAAGCGCCTTGCTGATGGCAGGTTGGCGCAGCGACTTTCGCCCAGACGAAAAAATAGTCATTGGACAGAACTCAATATACAACGCTGCGAACAACTGAAAAAAAGGGACTTATGACTAAGGCCGGTATAGAAAAAATGCCTATGTAGAACTTGTCAAATTCTTACAATCTGTAAGCAATCTATAAAAGAAAGAAATTTATGAATGGTGGTTTTCTTGAGAAGGTGGCTCGATTGTTCTGGGAAAGAGAAAACATAAAGGTAAAAGACTATACTTTTGTGTTTTCTAATCGTCGTGCAGGTTTGTTCTTTCTGAAATATTTGTCTAAGTCTGCAGAAAAGGCATTATTCTCACCAAGAATACTTACTATAAATCAAGTTTTCGAGGAACATACTCACATGCAGCGAGCCGATCAGATAGATTTGCTATTCAGACTTTATGATATATATAAGGACATATATCTGAACATTAACCACTTGTCAGAATCATTTGATGATTTTCTGTTCTGGGGCAAGATGATGTTGCATGACTTTTCGGAAATAGATCAGCAACTAATTGACGCTAAACAACTATATAGTAACCTTAGTGATTTAAAGGATATTGAAAAGCGTTTCGAAGTATTAAGTCTTGAACAGCAAAATAGTATATCAGATTTTGTGCAGGGATTTTCTCTTCACCAAAGTAATCCATATAGGCAAAAATTCATAAGTCTATGGAATAGTATGGGTGAGATTTATTGCCGTTTCAGCAAGGCTTTGCTTGACGAAGGGATTGCTTATGATGGCCTTTTGCAGCGGCAAGTGCTTGAAAAATTTAAGCCTAAGGATAAGCATTATGTGTTTGTTGGTTTTAATGCTCTAACACAAACAGAGCGACGCTTGATGCAGTTGTTAAAGAACGAGGGCAAAGCAGAGTTTTGTTGGGATTATGCGGCTGATTTTATGCGAGATAGTCACAATAGAGCGTCCATGTTTATGGAAGATAATGTGAACGAGTTTGGCAATTTATATGATGAGAAGATAAGTTCCATGCCCAAGATAGTGCTTTATAAAACACCTTCTTCTATAGGACAGGCCGCATTGGCAGGACAACTGATAAAACAAGTGGCATCTTGTGCAGAGGATCTAACTCGCGTGGCTGTGATTATGCCTGACGAGAAATTGCTTCAACCAATGCTCAGTTTTTTGCCTGGAAACATCGAAAAAGTGAATGTTACCATGGGACAAATATTGCAGCAAACACCTGTCTATTCGTTTTTTCAGTTGCTTTCACAATTGCTCACTCAGCAAACAAAACAAGGAGATGCTCTACTATATTATTACAAACCTGTTATGGGGATTCTAAAACATCCTTATGTCGTTAATAATATAGATACTACCCCTATTATTGAGTATTTAGAAAAGAATAATATAACTTATGTTCCTATTAAGTTGCTTACTGAGTACCCTCAACTCAAATTGATATTTGAACCATGTGTTACGACAAATGAAACTCTTGAAAGATTCACTTCCTTGATTGAATTTTTTGCAGGTAAAAGTAAAGAAGATAATGAATATCTCTATCAAGCATACACAATAGTAAATCGTCTAACTCGTTTGATAGATTTGCACAAAGACACTTCTATCCAACAAAAAACTCTTTTTAGTATTTTTTTGCAATTACTTGCATCTTCAAGTGTTGCTCTTGAGGGCGAGCCCTTGGAAGGATTGCAAATCATGGGAGTACTTGAAAGTCGTGCGTTAGATTTTTCTACAATAATTATCACAGATGTGAATGATGAAATCTTGCCGGGGAATAATTCAATCAATAGTTTTATTCCATCCGATTTGAGGAGATATTATGGTCTTGCTACAATAGAAAGACAAGATGCTATACATTCATATAATTTTTATCGGTTAATTTCAAATGCGGATAATATATTGCTCATGCAAAACACAATTAGTGACGATTTTCGTAGTGGTGAGGTATCGCGATATATTAGGCAATTGGTTCATCAATATGGCATTAATATAGAAACAGTCGAAATCCAGCAACCTATTGTAAGCAAATTAGGACACGCAGAGCCTATAAAGATAGAAAAGACAGATGCTGTAATAGAAGAGATAATGACGCAATTGTGTCTTGAACATGATAATTTGGATTCTCCGGATGGTCAGAACCAAAGTAAGTTACCAAAAGGTCTGTCGCCTTCTGCCCTAAATGATTATGTTTCGTGTCCTGTGAAATTTTATCTGATGCATATCAAGCGTTTGCAGCAGGCAGATCATATTGAAGAAACACTTGCCGACAACCATTTTGGAAATATTCTGCATATAGCAATGCAAAGACTATATGCTGATCATACTCAGATTACAGAGCAAACAATTGGTGATATGATACTGCAACTTCGCACGACTGATTTAGTTGAAAAAATATATGCAGAAGAGTATCTCAAACAAACCGGTGAGTATCATTTAGAGGGTAAAGATTATCTGCCCATACGAGTGTTGAGAAAATATATTGAGAGGGTTTTGGAGCACGATAAGACTCTTTGTCCGTTTAGATATATTGCTTCTGAAAAGAGTCTGAGGACTCTGGTAGATGTAAATGGTAAGAGAGTATTGTTAAAGGGAATTATAGATCGTATAGACCAGGTGGGCGATAAAATCAGAATAGTGGATTATAAAACAGGTGCTGTACATAGTGATTTTCCTTTGTATAGCAATTTATTTACATCCTCTTCCGCACTCAAATCTGACCATGTCCGCCAAACTCTAAATTATAGCCTTCTTTATGCAAGCAATCATCAGCCTACTAATCCCATGGAAGCCCATATCTATTATGTGCGATATCCACAAGACAAAATGGATGTAGTTATAAAAGATAAATCAAGTAAAACTGATTTTAGGTCAATGAAAGAAGAATATATGACCAGTTTAATTGATATACTCAAAGAATTGCTTGAGTCGCGAGAACCATTTGTTGCAATCCCTAATGAATATGGCACTTGCAGATATTGTCCTTTCAAGTTCTTTTGTAGTTAGAACTTTTTACAACGAATTATGCTTGCTATAACGAATCTAACACTATAGTAACCGGTCCATCGTTTATAAGACTAATTTGCATATTAGCACCGAATCTTCCAGTTTCTACATGCAACATATATTTCTCTTTCAAAAGTTTATTGAAAAGTTCATATAGTGGTTCTGCTTTTTCTGGACGGGCAGCATTTATGAATGAAGGGCGATTACCATGCTTACAATCAGCATATAATGTAAATTGGGAAATACTCAAAATGGCAGCGTCCTTAACATCGGTCAGTGAAAGGTTCATTTTCCCCTCGTCGTCACTTAAGATACGCATTTGAGCCACTTTCTTGGCAATATATTCCACATCTTTTTCGCTATCGTTTTCGCATATACCAACCAAAACAACAAATCCCCGTCTTATTTGTCCAACTATACTATTGTCTATACTAACAGTGGCTTTGCTTACTCGTTGTATTACTACTCTCATATATAAAAGCGTTTTTTGATGCAAATGAACGGACATTTGCTAATAATATTAGTAACTTATCCTATTTGTTTTGCTCTCAAAATTAGTATTAAGTGCTTATTAACCAAAAATGCAGATTTCCGTTAAATTTGCATAATTATTAGATTGCCAACAAATCTCTAAGGCGCAAAGGTACATAATTTTAGCAATGTACCAAAGGTTATTAATAAAAAACTATTGCTGAATTTCATTTTGGTGTGGAATCTTTACCGCCCTTTAAAATGACAATTTGTGTTGTTAAAGAAAAATTTATACTTTTGCAAATCAATAATATCACTATGAAAAACATATATTCACAAATCATAAATCAATAACCAATATGAGGCGAATACTCTTATTATCTTGTTTGTTTTCACTAACCTTCATGTCACTTTTTGCCGATTCGAGCATCTTACGCGCAAGATACTCCGGAATTACTCGTCAGGATTCTGCTCGTGTAATGAATATCCCTGAGCAAGCGCGCAATTATTTTATGTCAATAAAAGAAGATAGTCCCTATTATAAAGACGCTCAAGAGATGTTGTACTATATCAACGATTGTACTCCTTTGATAATCTCCGACGAGGAACTGCTCAGATATACGCGCGTGCAGTCATGGCAAGCAACTACTTATGGGCTGTTCAAATATAAATTCTTTCCGTGTTCTATCCGTCTTGAAGGAAACACTCTCTTCTTTCAGAAATTAAAAGGCTCACAGCGGAAGGCAGGACTAATATATCGTTGGATGGATAAAGTAATGCTTTTTACAGGTGCGTGGGGAATAGAAGATGAACCCATACTTCCGTATGGCTCTGATAGGTCAGAAGTAGCAGTTATATTTCATCCTACTGACGATGTGATACTTTTTTTATTCCCTCAAACAGACGATTCCTTTGAGATATATAAACTTATTCCTTAAGTAAATACTATCATAATATCTTTTGAATATACAGATATGAGCAAAACAATTTTTATAGTAATTCTGATAATTGTTATAGGTAACTACTTGTTGGAATTGATTTTGTCTTTGTTGAATCTAAAAAACTCTACAAAAGAAGTTCCTAAAGAATTATGTGATATATATACACCCGAAAAAAGAGATGCTCAAAGAAAATACCAGCGTGTTAATATCCGTTTTGGTGCACTTACCAACACTATCAGTTTGGCATATAGTTTAACTATGCTTTTCGTGGGCTTTGCGTGGTTAAATAATAATATACTATTGCTAACACAGAATCCACTATGGCACACATTACTCTTTTTCCTTGTCTATATAACTCTTTCTTCACTTATTGACTTGCCATCTTCTGCGTATGATACCTTTAGCATAGAGGCCCGATTTGGATTTAATAAGACCAAACCTGCCACTTTTCTAAAAGACTCTGTCGTTTCATGGATTCTTTCACTTGTCATGCAAGGTGTGCTTATGTTAGTGCTCGTGTTGGGATATATATGGCAACCTGATTGGCTTTGGCTGATTGCTTGGGTGGTGGTGAGTATAATCGTGATATTTATTAATTTGTTCTATCCGCAAATCATTGTGCCTCTGTATAATAAGCAAATCCCACTTGCAGAAGGTGAACTGAGAAACGCCATTGTGGAATTCGCAAATAAAGTCGGCTTTAAGGTGGAAAATATCTATGTTATGGACTCCTCAAAGCGTTCAACAAAAGCAAATGCATATTTTACAGGTTGGGGAAGCAAAAAGAGAGTAGTTTTGTATGATACATTACTCGAACAACTCACGAATGAAGAAATAGTGGCTGTATTGGCTCACGAAATAGGACATGAAAAACACCATCATACTTTGCGGGGAATGATGTCTGCATTGGCAAAGATGTTGCTACTTTTTGTTTTGCTTGGGATAATAATTAAATATGATGATTTTGCTTTGGCAATAGGTTGTGAGCCTACTTTTGTAGCAAAATTCATAGTGTTTATGATGCTTTACCAACCTATAAGTATGTTGCTCTCTGTTATTAGCAATGTAATTTCGAGGCATCATGAATATCAGGCAGATAAATTTGCTAAAGACAACGGAATGGCAGATGCTCTCATCTCTTCACTAAAGAAACTTACTATCAATGATTTGGGGAATCCGCTTCCGCACCCGTTAAATGTATTTCTTACCTATTCTCATCCCACTCTTAGCCAACGAATAATAGCACTCAAACAATAAAACAATACAATTTATGCTTAAGAAAACATATACTTTATATAATTCTCGCACTTTTCAAAATTCTAAAACATTGCGAATTATGCAAAAGGGTGCATTGCTTTTATTTCTTCGCAGGACCACAATAGTATGTTTATCCTTATTGTGTGCGTTACATCTCAATGCATCTCCTGTTGATTCCTTGTTAACAAGTTTTGGAAAGCAACCAAATGTAAACGATGCCAATAGTTTTTTTGATTATTTATTACAAGAAGAATTTATCGACGATCAGTTGTTGCTAACTCCTACTACTTCTCATGATTCACTTTGCGCCACGACATACTACTGGGCTGCTGAATGGTATTATGATATACAGAATTTTAAGGTGGCAGAGCAATATGCTCTTCAGTCTTTACCTTTATGCCAGGCAGTAGGTGACAAGTCTATGGAGGCCGATTGTGCTTCGTTGCTATCTCTGATATATGTTCGCTTAAGCGTATTTGACAAGGCCGCTGTATATGCAAAGCAATGCAATGAATTAGATTTAGAGAGTGGAAATAATGATAATATCGCGTCATCATACAATACCTTAGCGGGTATATATATGACTATGCGTCAAGTAGATGAAGCCGAGCGATATATTCTGAAGGCAATAGAATATGTAAATAAAGTAGATAACCCTGCTCGCAAGGCCGTAATCTATGGTATGGCCTCTGAGGTATATCAACATAAAAATCAGCCGGAGAAAACCCTTGAATATGCAACTCGTGCATGGAATATAGAAAATCAGTTGGGACGAATAGACAAGGCGGCTATCAGGCAAACCGAGCGTGCAGCGGCATTGATTTCTTTGGAAAGATATAAGGAAGCCGAAGAAATATTGACTCAGGCAATCCCTATTATTGAACAAAGTGGCAATATCCATTCTTTAGGTATTGCATACAACCACATGGGAGACCTGCTTTATGTGCAGGGACGCAATCAGGAGGGAGCGGAATACTATTATAAGGCATTGGATATCTTTATCGCTCAGCACGACTTATATAACGAAAGTCATACCCGTAAAGGACTACGAGAGACGCTGCGTGGTATAAATCCCGAAGAAGCATTGCTTCATGGAGATAGATTTGAACATTTGAGAGATTCAATTTATGACGATGAAACCAACAAAAATCTCTCGCAGTATGCAGCACAATATCAAAACGATATACTACAACAAATAAATAGCCGTCAGCGCATAAGGTATATTTGGCTTATTGTGTTGGTGGTAGTACTTTTCATGTTACTCGCTTTAGTAACATGGTTGATTTATAAAAAGCAACAAAAACATCAACTCCAACATTTCAATGACTTGCTGTCAGAGGTAGATAAACTCAGATCGATTTCTCAAGCACGCAAAAATATAGACAATCTACGAGAAAATACTTCGGAAGACCTTAATGCCACTGATGCAGATAATCGTTTGATGCTTGCAAGAGTAGTAGAATTGGTAAGTGATGGACTAATAAAAGGTGAATATAGTGTTGAGCACATTGCCGAGGCTATGAATATGAGCGTTAGCACATTCCGCCGTCGTATGCTTGCAGCCACAGGCGACTCTCCCAAAAACTTTATTCTTGCTATTCAAATGGAGAAAGCCGCTGAACTACTCGTGCAAAATACTGAAATGCCAATAGCCGATATCGCGCTGCATTGTGGTTTCTCGGAAGCAGGTAGTTTTACCAGAACTTTCCGCAGATTTTATGGAATAACTCCTTCTCAATATAGAGAACAAAACAAGGCTTAGACTCAAAATAACGACAAGAAAGAAGCAATGATAACCTGTTTTTGCTGTTTGTCACTATTGATTTATGGTTGAAAATGTTTATATATAGTCATAATTATGACCGAAATTGTTAAGTGCCGTATTGATTTATCTCGTATTTTTGCCAAAAATTATTGTATTTATTATGACCAATTCCCGCGAAGGTGTAAGAGTGGGGTGTAAAATATTAGGCTTATGAAAAAAATTGTTCTTTCTTTGTTTTTTGTTGTGTCAATAATGACGCCCGCTATGGCAGGTTTGGCAAGCAGTGGCAAAACTGGTACTTGTGATTGGACATTTGATTCAACTACCGGCTTGCTTACTATCAGCAGTTCTTCTGACGCACCCGATTGGGGTGGAGAATTAAAACTCTCAAATCCCTTCTTTTCGCCATTTGCTGCAAATGATGATATCAAAGAAGTGATGATTGAAGAAGGTGTTTCTGAAATTGGCACTGGCGCATTTATGTCCTGTAAAAACTTGAAAAAAATTACTTTCTCTTCAACTGTTGCTGTCATTGGTTTTTCTGATGACGAAAGTGCAGACGATGTTTTGGTTCAATTACCCTTTTATGAATGTACAGGGCTTGAGACCCTAATTTTTAAATCTAAATATGCTCCGGATACCGATAATAGAATTTTCGATAGAAAGACCGAAGATTTATATGCCTTTGACCCTTCTAAAGTAAATTTGTTTATCAATGACGAAAGTGTTCGCTCTTTCCTTGAATCCGGTTGGGGTGTATTCCATATCTGTTCTCTGCCACCTATGGCTGAAGGTAAGTTCGGAGACCAAAACCAAATCAGTTGGAAACTCTCTGCAAACGGTAAACTGACAGTAATGGGACAAGGCGCTATGCCTGACTTTGCCAGTGCTGCTGAGCAACCATGGATTTCTTATGCCAATCAAATTACTGAATTAGTTGTTGCGGAGGGGGTAACGCACATAGGTGATATGGCGTTTGGATTAAACATAAACATTGAGTCTGCATACCTGCCTGTAACGCTTGAATCCATCGGGAAATATGCTTTTAGTCTGACTAATAAATTGAAGGAAATAATATGTGCATCTGTTGTTGTGCCTAAATTAGAAGAAAATGCGTTGCCTACAATAACTGATGAGACAAGATACATTTATGTTTGGTCGTATATGAAAAGTGGTTTTGAGGCTAATGAAAATTGGTCAAAGCATAAAATTGTAGAATTTGGTGCTGCTTACGAAATACTTACATTCACCGATGTAGATGTTGAGGCTTATGGAGAAAACACTATTTATATCAAATGGCCCGAAGTAGCCGGAGCCACTACCTATGTTATCTCTATAATATCAGAAGACGGTTCCATGGCATACGATGTATATGTTAATAAAGATGGCAAAGTTACTTCTTATGTTAAAAAAGCAACCCGTCCTACAGTACAATATAAACTTGAAGAAAGTATTGATGGTTTTGGACTTGAGGTCAATGGCTTGGGAATAGGACAGAAATACAATATAACAGTAATTGCTAAAGATGAAGTTCAGATATTGGCGACATACTCTACTTCAACTTATACAGTAAGTCAAGTGACCACACCAATAACTGAGCCGAGAACTGAAGTAACAGAGGAGAATTCTGCGAAAGTGAGGAAACTCTTGCGTGACGGACAAATTATTATACTTCGTGAAAACAAAACTTATAATGTGTTGGGTAAGGAACTAAAATAACCTTTTTGCTTTATCCAAAAAATTATAACTAACAACTATAAAACTATATGCTCAGCGACATTGATTTGTAGCTGAGTAGCTAATTAAAAAATATAATACGATGAAAAAGAATCTACTAATGCTTATTGCGGCTATATTTTGCTCAGTTAGTGCCGCCTTTGCGATGGACACTATTCCTGTTCCACGCTATATTACAAATTTCCACCTCGATGTTGAGAATGGGATATTGACCTTTGATGACATGTACAAACCGGAATTGCTCAAGAATGGTCAAGGTAGAGACTATACGATATATCTGATTAACAGAAGTTGTAACTTTAAGCCGGAAAACCGCTTCTCGACCAATAAGAATCCTTTTGGTGAAATGGTTTATACATACGACGATGTCAGTTTAGGGGTCGATGCACGCATGGTGGGAAGTGTAAAATGGAGCAATTTTACATATTCAGGCGAAGGCAATACCTTCAAAATTGATGTTAGCGAACTTCTTAGGAAGAGTTATTCCACGATGATTCCCAGACCATGCATCACTTTTATAGTATGCCCCCAATATGAAGCGCCAATAGGGGGCGGGATGTCGATGTTATGCGATTATTATTCAGATACATACGAAGATCCGCAGCGTTCTTATCTGATTAATTACTACGAGTATGAGCACAATTTGCCTTATTGTAAGATTTATGATTATTCGTCGGAAGATTCTGTTATTTACGGAGAAGACATTCAGATAAGTGCCAGTTTGTGTACAATGATGGGCACAAGAGCCTATAGTGCTCTCGACCTTAGTCATGATGGCGGTAAGACATGGGTTCCGGTAAAGCAACAACATATAAAAACGAGCGAAGGCAAAGTAAATATCCCGATGTACTATGTGGCAAAATATGATGTATTGGGATATAAGAATGCTTATTATCGTTTATCTCTCAGTTTATATGTAGATTATGATTGTGATGGCACTCATATATCTTGCAATTGGAGTGATACTTCGGAAATCAAGAAAGTGGATATTTATTTCCCATGTGTGGTTAACGGTAATGAGGCAGAGATGCATAAGGCTGATGAAACGATTGTATTGCCAGCAGCACCTGACTGCCAAGAATATGTGGTAGAGAGTGTATGCCCTGTGACACTGAAAAAGAGCAACGGACAAGTCAGTTTCTTAATGCCTCCATGTCCTGTTACAATATCCCTAAGGCATGCAGAATATACAGTTAAATTTCTAAATGCAGACTATACGCTGCTTTCGGAGCAAAAAATAAAATGTGGAGATGATGCTCAGGCACCTGCAGACCCGTCTATGGCAGGAATGACATTTAATGGTTGGAACAAAGACTTCACAAATGTGCATAAAGATATGTCAGTTATGGCAGTGTATGAAATGGGTGAGGATTATTTTTTCCTTGACCGACTGACGGAGCACAAGAGTGAATATGATTATGATGGTTTTGCGGGAAGTGAGAAGCGTGCTATGATGGGTGACTCGCTCATCTTCGACCTCGAACTGCGTACACCGGCAAATGCTACAGTTCGCTACCAGCGTGGCTTGAAGGATAGCGAGGGTAATTGGAATTGGAATGATCCGATAAACATAGGGACATATAATGCAACCCAGGCAGACGGAGAATCAAGGCATTTCCCGCTGCGAGTGGCAGTGGCTTACGAATACAGCAACAAGATGGCTCTGCGCTACGGAGAGGCCTTCCGATACAATGTGTATAGTGCAGGAGCCACTATATTGTCGGAGCCATACGAGTTTGATGTATATTATGAAATGGGGGTCAAGAGTCTGATTGACGACCCTAATGACCCATCGCTTGCCGCCTACCTATATGTCTCGAACAAGCAAGGAGACCAATCATGGGGCAGCAACTTCAGTATTCCTGCGCGGTATAACGACACTGTGTTTGTTGAACTGCAGAACGGAAGCGCCGGCTGTCTGAATTTCGCACGTACTAACAAACCCGGTTATGCACTTACTACAGGTGTAAACGAAAAGGGAAAAGCCTACTTTATTTGTCCGGGTGAAGAAGAATCTGTAAAAGTAACAACGGGGAAGTATGTGCTATTATTCGATGGTGCCTATCCGATAAAACAATTCGACTTTACGGCACAAGGTTTTGGTAAATATAATGCTTATTATGCAGAGATAGTGGATTGTGGAGGCAAAATAAAGAATATGCCTCAAGATCCGGAGATGAACAATAGTATCTTTCTTGGTTGGAAAAACGAAAGTTTTGATACTTATGACGATGATGCTTATCTGAATGTACCTGCTATTGGTGGTAATGTCTTGACCTTTACGGCACAATGGGAAGATATACCTGTACTACAATATTTTACTGTTCGCTTCCTTGATAAGGACGGCAAAGTGATAGCCGGTTCTACACAGACAGTTGCCGAGGGTTATAATGCCGTTCCACCGGTAGCACCTGAGGTGGAGGGGTATGTATTTATCGGTTGGGACAAACCATATACTTCCATCAGTGCTGATACAGATATTCAGGCACAATATATAGATAAAAACTTAATACACACCGTTACATATCAAAATATTGACGGGTCAATTCTATATGCAGAACAAGTATATGATGGTCAGGCTGCCAATGGTTATACTGTATATTATGCAGGAGGCGTTTTCCTTGGGTGGATGAACATTGAAACCCTACTTATGGAAGACTTGCAAAATATTACCTCAGACATTACCGTAAGACCTGTATTCCAATTATACACATTTACAGTTAATTTCTTTGATGGTTTTATGATGCAGATTGGTTTGCCCCAAACAGTGGAATATGGTAAGGCTGCCAAAGAGCCTGAAGATATTCCTGCAATTGAGGGATATACTTTTGTAGGTTGGGACAAGGACTTTTCGTATGTAACACAGGATATGGATATCTTTGCTCAATATCAAGAAAATCCGCCTCAAGTGCCAACATATAAAGTTACTTTAGAACCATCAGACAATGGTGAAATAAAAATTACAGAGCAAAATGTAGATCTCAATGCGGTGCCTGAAGACACTGAGTTGCACCTGACTGCTGTGCCAAATAGTGGATATAAATTTACACATTGGTCCGACGATTCAACTCAAAATCCACTAACTATTACTATTCATTTTGATATTGCTATAGCAGCGTATTATGAACAAATTGGTGATGCGTTGGAACAGATAGAAGCAGCAACATCTGTCCCACAGAAGATTATCAGTAATGGTGCAGTGCTTATTCTAATGCCTGATGGTAAAAAGTACAGTGTACTTGGTGTTGAAATCAAAACAGATAAATAAGAGTTGTAATATAATCTGCTATTTATGAAAAAGTGTGTTTTATTTTTCTTAGTAGTTATTATGGTGGTTGTCAAATTGCAGGCAACTACCATAACTATGGTTGATCAAGTTCCTTGGCCACAGTATTTCACAGATATTAAGTTTGATCCTAATACAGGCGTTTTATCTTATTGGGATGAGTATCGCCCTGGTGAACAATTTCATCGTAAACATATTATTGAGTTTTACTACCGAAACACAGAAGACCCTGTAACAAAAATATTAAAAGTTGATATGGGGGGATATATCACCTATACTTATGGTTGGAAAAAAAATGATTGGTCGTATGAAGAAACAGTAATAAAAGACGAAGACAATAAAAGAGTAGAAAATAAAGGAACTACTTATTACGGGGGAAAGTTTTATACTGACATACGAAAACAGATAGCACAATGTGTTGCTGCTGGATATACCCAATTACATGTAGTTATAAAGGGCAAGGAAAAAATAAGTGATCAGGCCGGTTATCAAACCTATGAAACCACTTTAAATCGCGGTAGGTATTATGGGGCGCACTTGAATAATTATATTGACATAGATATTGATGTTGATAAATTTAATACATTATCTCTATCTGGTAACCAAGAAGTAGAGTATGGTGAAGATTTAGTTTTAGAAGGTGTAATACAAGGGTTTGGCAACACTATTTATCGTCTCCAACGCAGTGATGATAATTTGTCGTGGCAAACTGTTGAAACCGGTAATATATCTAAAGCAGAAGCAAGAGCAGGTAAGAATATTATTTTCACCCTATCTTTCAAAGAGAATGGTTTTACCTCAAAGTATTATAGGCTTTTGGCGCAAGATGTAAATAATGGTTTTCAAGAAGCGACACAGAGCATGTCAGTCAAATATCTGTATAACTGCACTTACGATGGCGAAACATATAAAAGAGAAGCCGGTGAGATATTCACATTATCTAAACCTAAAGATTGTATATACTATAAAATAATCAGCGATTTCCCTGTGCAGCGCAAGAATACGGGAGACTACATCGAGTTTACACAGCCTGCTTGCAATGTAGAAATACAAGAAGGAGTTCAACTCTATATGGTGAAGTTTTTGGACAAAGACTTCAATCAATTAAAATTAGACATAGTGGAATGTGGTAGTGATGCTACGCCACCTCAAGTACCTGAAATAGAGGGCTATAGTTTCCGTGAATGGAGTGGTGATATAACTAATGTACATAAAGATATGTCGGTTATTGCTCTCTATGATATGGGAGAAGATTATAGTTTCAACTATTATATGTCTGAGCATAAGAACGAACGCTATTATGTGGATGGTTTTTCAGGCGACGAACATCGCGCTATGCTTGGCGATTCAATTGAGTTTGCTGCTGATGTGCGAACTCCCGCAAAATCAACTCTGTATTATGAAGTAGCGATGCGCGATTCAGAGGGCGAATGGCAATGGACAGGCGGTGCTACAGTAGGTGTGTTTACTGATGAAGATGCTGAAAAAAGTGAGTCAATTACTTTCAAGAAGAAAGTTGCGGTGGCATACGACTATGGCAATGAGATGGCTTTCCGCAATGGCTTTGCATTCCGCTTTCGCTTGAATAGTGCCGGCACGACACTATATTCTGAGCCATACGAGTTTGAAGTTTATTACCCTATTACCATCAAGAGTCAGATTGAGCAAGGTGATGGCACAAAAGAACCTCTATATGTAGAAAATACCGATGGCGATGCTGTTACAGGTGCAGAGTGTCTGATACCAGCTCGCTACAAGGATATTATTCGCATAATACGCCCAAACAATAATGTAGGCGCTTGCTTGAATTTTGTACGCGTGAACAAACCGTCTTTATCCTTGAATGATGGTGTTGATGACGATGGTTCTGCTTGGCTTGAATGTCCGGGAGAAACAGAGGTTATAGATGTGTCGGTAAGCAAGAAAGTAGTGTGGTTCAGTGGCACCAAAGAGACGCAGGCATACGATTTTTCTCAAGAAGGATTAGGCAAATATCAACACGCATACTATGCAGAGATGGTGAATTGTGGTAGTAGTATAAGCAAAATACCTCAAGACCCTACATGGGAAAACCGCATCTTCCTTGGGTGGAAAAATGATTCTTGGGATGAGTATGCAGATGACGCATATCTGAATGTTCCTGCCATTGATGGCATACAATTGGAGTTCACGGCACAATGGGATGACCTGCCTGAGCCTGTGTATTATACTGTCAATTTCTATCAGAAAGATGGAAAAACCCTGATAGAGAGTAAGAAGGTTTTGGAAGGCGACAATGCAGTGCCACCCGATGACAGCAAGATACCAAACATTGCGGGTTATCATTTTGTAGGTTGGGACAAGAACTTTAATGTGGTGACTAAGGATTTGGATATTATTGCCTTGTATGGTGAGGATGGTAAGGAATGGACTGTTACCTACCTTAATTGGGACGATGAGGTGCTTGGCACAGAAACTGTGCAAGATGGTTGTGCGGCAATTGCCAACATGACACCTATGCGTGAAAACTATGCATTTGTTGGTTGGGACAAAGACTTAAGTCATGTTTATTCTGATATTGTTGCCAAAGCACAGTTTAGCAATGAGTCATTTACCGTTACATTCAGGGTTGATGGTGTAGTTGCATATACCACGCAAACTTCTTATGGTCAGGACGCTTCAACTCTATACCCCTATGGGATTCCCGAGAAAAAACCGACAACAACTATTGTTTATATCTTCAAGGGTTGGTCGCCTGAACCCGGTATAGTTACAAGTGATATAACTTTTGATGCTGTGTTTGAAGAAGGAATAAGGACTTATAAGGTTGTATTCCAAAATTGGGATCATAAAGAGATAGAAACCCAGCAAGTGGAATATGGCAAAGCAGCCAAAAATCCAGTTCAGCCTACACGATCCGGATATACATTTACCGGTTGGGATAGAGATTTCGATAACATAATAGCGGATATTGTAGTTACTGCTCAGTTTAAGAAGAACAAAGGAAGTTCACCTGAGCCGGACGAACCAACTCCTACTTATGTGGTTAAACTCACAACCAATGGGCATGGTAGTATTGAAGTAAAGGAAACAGACATCAACTTGAAGTCGGTCCCCAAGAACACGGTGTTACATCTAACGGCTATACCAGACAATGGATATGACTTCAAGCGTTGGGCAGATGGTAATACTAAAAATCCACGAATGGTTACTATAATAGACGACATTACATATACAGCAGAATTTGAACCAATTCAAGATGCGCTGAACGATATATATAATCAGGCGGCATCATCTGTAAGAAAGATGATTATTGATGGGCAAGTATTGATTCTGAAAGATAGTGATGTATATAATGTCTTGGGCGAAAAGATTAGAAGCAAGGAGTAGAACAAGAATTGTAAATATATCTTGCTTATGGCGGCTATAGTAGAAAACTATTATAGTCGCCATAAATAGTTTGTGTATGTAAAAAAAAGTACATAAATTTGCGGCGAAAACAAAAACAATTATAAATACAACAAACAAAACAATTATGGAAAAGAAATGGATGTGTTCGGTGTGCGGTTATGTACACGAAGGTCCGGAGCCACCGGAGCGTTGCCCTCAGTGCAAACAACCTCGCGAGAAATTTGTAGAGGTTAAATCAGATAAATTGCAATTTGCTTGTGAGCATGTTGTAGGTGTTGCTAAGGGATGTGATGAAGAGATTATGAAAGGCTTGAAGGCTCATTTCACAGCAGAGTGTTCAGAGGTAGGAATGTATTTGGCAATGTCCCGTCAGGCAGATCGCGAGGGTTATCCTGAGATTGCTGCTGCTTTCCGTCAGTATGCATGGGAAGAGGCAGAGCATGCAGCTAAATTTGCAGAACTGATAGGCGAAGTGGTATGGGATACGAAGACCAATTTGGAGAAGCGTATGTTGGCGGAGAATGGTGCTTGTGAGGACAAGTTGCGTATAGCAAAAAAAGCAAAGGCTCTTGATTTGGATGCTATTCATGACACCGTACATGAGATGGCAAAAGATGAAGCACGCCATGGCAGGGGCTTTGAGGGGTTGTATAACCGATATTTCAAGAAATGAAGCATGTACTGCTAATTATGACGGGAGGCACCATCTCAATGGTGCAAAATTCAAAAACAGGTGCGTTACAACCCGCTGATAGCGAGTTGTTTCGCACTTATGTTCCTGAATTGTTCAGAGGGGAAATACAGGTCGAACTAATGTCGTTCAAGCCCTTTATAGACTCTTCTGACATGAATCCTGAGATTTGGTCGCGTCTTGCGCATCTGATATATGACAATATAGAAAAATATGATGGTTTTGTTGTTACTCATGGCACTGACACTATGGCTTATACCGCCTCAGCTCTGAGTTTTATGTTTGAAAACCTGAAAAAACCTGTCATATTTACAGGTGCTCAACTTCCAATAGGAGTTCTTAGGAGCGATGCTCGCGAGAATTTAGTAACTTCTGTTGAGATTGCTGCCGAGCAGGACGAAGAAGGTAACGCAGTTGTACCAGAGGTGTGTATATTTTTTGATGCAAAATTATACAGAGCAAATCGTACAACAAAGAAAAATTCAGAGTGGTTCTCTGCTTTCAAGTCGTATAATTACAATCCTCTTGCCATAGCGGGAGTGCATATTACTTATTATCCGCAGCATATAAACTACTGCGATTTAGATCGTCCGATGCGTCTTAGAACAAAGATAGATCAACGGGTGGTGGTGTTGTATCTTTTTCCGGGTATAACTCAGCAAACCGTTAAGGCGACTCTTAATATACCTGATTTGCAAGCGGTAGTGCTTGAGACCTATGGGTCTGGAAATGCTCCACGAGAAAAATGGTTATATGAGGCATTGAAGGAAGCAACGGATAAGGGCATAATAGTAGTTAATAAGACTCAATGTCCTGTAGGGAGCGTAGATATGGGAAGGTATGAAACCTCGCTAAATTTGCTTGAGGCCGGAGTTTTGGGCGGATATGACATAACAACAGAGGCGCTTTTGGCTAAGATGATGTATCTGCTTGGAGAAAATCCGGATGATAAAGAAAAAGTAAAGCAATTGTTGATGAAATCTCTTTGTGGAGAAATTACAATAGAATAAAATAAAATCTATAAGATATGAAAATTCAAGAATTAAATCCACAGGGTGTGTGGAATAATTTTTATTCGCTCACACAAATTCCTCGTCCGTCAGGTAAGAAAAAAGAAATTAGTGATTTTCTTGCGTCCTATGGTCGTTCACTCGGGCTTGAAACAGTGCAAGACGAAATAGGAAATGTGATCATCAGAAAACCGGCTTCTAAGGGGTATGAAGGTCATGCAGGAGTAATTCTTCAAGGACACATGGATATGGTGCCTCAGAAAAATTCTGATATAGAATTTGATTTTTCCAAAGATCCTATTCGTGCTTATGTTGATGGTGAATGGGTAACAGCCGAAGGTACAACACTTGGAGCAGATAATGGCATCGGGGTGGCAACGGCAATGGCAATACTCGCTGACAATACCATAGAGCATCCTCAGTTAGAGGCTTTTTTTACTGTTGATGAAGAGACGGGAATGTATGGAGCCTTTGATTTGAAAGGCGTGGTGCTTCAAGGCAAGACTTTAATTAACCTTGACTCTGAGACAGAGGGCGAGTTGTATGTTGGTTGCGCCGGTGGTGTGGATTCTAATATAGAATTTGATTTCTTTTCACAACCTATACCTGAGGGTGATAAGGCGCTCAGAATAATTCTTAAAGGATGTAAAGGTGGTCATTCGGGCTGTGACATAAACCTGCAGCGCGCCAATGCTATAAAATTGCTTTTCAGATTTTTGAAGGAAGCAGTAAGTGAATATGAGGCAAGACTTGCATTTGTTTGCGGAGGTTCGCTGAGAAATTCTATTCCTCGCGAGGCAGAAGCGGTAATCACAGTGCCTGCAGAAGGAGCAGAAGATATTAAGCAACTAACAGAAGACTTTGAGGACTTGTTTGTCCGCGAATATGACGGAGTGGAAGATAATCTGCAGTTGATATGTGAGGAGTATAGCAAATCAGACTTGCAGGTAATGCCGGAAGAGATACAAGACAGCCTTATCAATGCTGTCATTGCATGCCCTGATGGTGTGGCACGGATGATTCCTGAGATGCCGGATGTGGTAGAAACGAGTAATAACCTTGCTATTATTCAAACCATTTTGCCAGAAAACGAAAAACAACCCACTATAGTTAAGATATGCTGTTTGACTCGTTCGTCGGTAGAAAGTAGAAAAGAGGAACTGCAGAATCAAATAGAGAGTGTGTTTGCGCTTGCAGGGGCAAAGATTGAATTTGAGGGCTCTTATCCAGGTTGGAAACCCAATCTTAACTCAAGGATTCTTGATATAATGCAGGAGACCTATAAAGAAGAATTTAATCAAGAGCCTCGTATAATTACTATACATGCAGGTTTGGAGTGTGGTATTATAGGAAGAAATTATCCTGGTATGGATATGATTTCGTTTGGTCCAACTATCAAGCACCCACATTCACCTGATGAGAAAGTAAATATCGCAACTGTTGAGAAGTTCTGGCAATTCTTGCTTGCTACTTTGAAGAAGTTGTAATAATTGAGTGTAGAAAATACGAAGGGCGAGTTAATTGGTTTTAACCCGCCCTTCGTATTAGTAATAAGACTTGATTAACTATTAGTCGTCAATACCTACGAAATTGTAGTTCTTGTCGAAAATAAGTTCTAACTTGTTTGACAATTCTGCTTTCCAACGACGATCATCTTTACCATATTCTGTTATAAAAGCATTGGGAAATTTTGCTTTTACATATTCAAGTACCTGTTGTGGAATGAGTTGATCTGGTACTTGATTCAAATTGCAATCCACTTTCTTAAGATTGCCATTTTGGTCAAATTCTACTTTAGCACCGCTCTGAAAACGCACTTCGTAGTCGGTGTTGAGCAGGTCTTTGTCTTCAGTCACATAACTGATTTGTTCACCCTTGAAGGCTGTGGTTACTACTGCTTGCGCATTTTGTGGCAATTGCTCAAAAGCAATAATCTTCTCGTTATCAGCACATGCATTCATGCAAAACAATAAAGCAAAGATGCTGTTAAAAATAATCTTTTTCATAATGGTTTAATAGATTAAAAATTTATGATTGTTTTGGATAATTATTCCTTTGTAATCACTATCAACTTCTATGCCTAATATGTTATACATGGGTAAATTAGTGTTGAGTTTTATCTCTATATTATCAAGCGCGTCGTTATCTTGTTTGTCATCATCTTGAGGCGTATTATCCCCAGGTTTGTCAGACTGCTCAACAGCCCATGTAACATCGTCAATATAATAAACCACTGCACCTGCACCTCCGTTAGGACCTTTGTATCTAAAAGCAATATGGAACACATCTGAGATATTTGTTTGTCCTGTCAAGTCAATACTAAATGGAATCCAAACAAGATTTTCATCGCTTGTTTGTGGTATTTCTATATTAAGATTTTGCCAATAAACATCTGTAGTATTTGTGGCATCAACATAATATATTTCAAGACTTGTCGGGCATAATGTGTCAGGTAGGTTTTCTCCCATAACGCTAAAAGTAAAGACCTTCTTTGTGGCATTCTTATAGTCTAATGGGGGAGTAACGAGCCACATTTGCCATGTACTGGTGCTATCTTTTTGGTATTGGTAGGAAGTGGCTTTTGCATATCGTTCTGTGCCTTGTGTGTTAGGTGATATGTTTTCGTCGAATCCCCACCACGGACGCTGTTTTGCATCTGCTACATTCTGCCAGCCTTTTACTTGTAGTGTCTTGTTGTGTATGGCATAATCAAATCTTTCTTCCATTTGCTTTAGAGGATTGGACTCGTCCCAACTGAAGTCGGTTGCCCAATCTACCGTTTCTGGAGTGGCCTGAGTGGCTGTGCCCTCTAAAAAGAGAACCACATCATCTCCTCCTTGAGTAGAAATAGTCAGTTGTGATTTATATTCTCCTTCTTCTTGAGGGTAGAAAGTGATGGTTATGGTGCTTTCTGTATTTTTTGCTATCATTCCGCTGCTAACTACAAAACCATATCCCTCTAAATGAGTTATTTTTAGTTCGATATTGTCAGTACAATTCTCACTTTTTATGGTCAAGTTCTGAGTCTGCTGTTGACCTGCTATTGAAGTAAATTTATTAAGTTTGTCGGGAGAAACAAATATAGTCGGTTTTTTGCTTTTGTCTATTGCCGTGCCATGTAGAGGTATAGTGCCGTTGAGTTCGGGGTTAGAAGAGTTGTCAATATTGAGCATTGCAGAGTGGTTGCCTGCTACGGTGGGCAAATAAGTAATAGTAACTTGACTATCACCATTTTCAATTTTGTTGGCAGACAGGGTGAAGTATTTAGCGTCAGTACCTGTTATATAAAGCGAAGTGGGCGAAGTAAGGTTGGCTTGTGAAAATTGTATTTGCGGGAAAGAAATTGCTTTATTGATTTCGGTTGTAATTGTTGGTAATGACTTTGGGGTAAAATTCAAATACGCTTCTTTGCTCTCAATCTTATGGAAACTCATATTATCAAGCAAGACCAACATTCCTTTTCCAAGCGAGATTCGAAAATGGAAATAGTGCGCATTTGCGGGCATTTTGGTCCGTATGGTTATTGTCTGCCAACTATTAGCATCAAGAAGTGAATCACACAGCAAAACAGAATCTTGCGCGCTTCTTCCCGATGGATAAACATCCCAATAGTGGTCGGTGCGAATGGCTGTTGATTTGGGGTTGCTGAGCACTTTATAACATACCCTCACCTCAAACTCATCACCCGACATAAGTGATTGCACATCTACGGCTTGTTGTATCCAGTTGCTCGTTTGATTCAGTTCTACCGACTCAAATGCCTGATTGCCTTCTAATTTGTTAGTCGTATTGAGTTTGCTTACAATACCCTGAACCGACCAACCTTCATACTCATAACCGAATAGTCCATTGCTTTTGGCCTGCTCAAAACCTGCATTTTGCAGCAACTCTGTTTCCTGCGCATTGGCAGAAAACAGGGCTGCAAAAAGGATAAAAATTAGTAGTTTCCTCATTTAATAATTATTTTCTTTGTTTCTTTGCCTGACTTGATGATGTAAGCACCTGATTGTAAATTGTCTTTTGAGATTCTATTGCCTAAAATAGTATATATCTCTATATTGTCAGAGTCAATCGTTAGTTGGTCAAGAGCAGTATCTACATCATTTATTCTATTAGTAAGGTCAGCAGATTTGCGCAACTGAATCATACCTGCAGAAGAACGAACAACGCCTACTAAATCTGCTTTCTTAGGTATATCCTCACCGATAATGTCGCAACCGGAAGAAATAGATATTGATGTCTCTTGAGAGTTTTGTTTGATGGTATAGTTGGCAGAAGTGAATGTGCCTTGCTCAACAAATTCAACTCCAGTTAGTTTTACTAATGCTGCACCATATTTGTCGGTATATGTCTTGATATCTTGAATAGAAACTGCAAATGGTTCTGGTTCTACATTTTGTGCAATTACTTGTGGTGCGTTGAATATCATTACTGCTGTCAGACCATTTACTTTCACTTGCTGCGTGGCATCGTCATTTGACCTGAGTAATACATCCAAATTGCCAATTTGGTCGCCTATTTGTAGTGATGATAATTCAAAGCCTGCTCCGTTGCTAAGTATTATTGCACCCGACTCATCTTGTACGCAAGCGTATTCGTATTCGAAATCATTGAATTTATATACTACCACCGAGTTGCCAAGTAAGCGTACGATTTGGTCTAATTGTGCTTTTTCGCGCAGTTCGGCAATATTATTGGCAGCAAGTATTGTGTTCCATGCAATGTTTACAGACTGCGAAGTAGCACCTTCCGATGATATTTCGATAGCAGCATTTTGTGCACCAGGTGTATTAGGATTGATAGTAACAGTTACCTCAACGCCAGACACAGCAGCAGCGGCGCTAATTTCTGCGGGGCTTATAGATACCTCTGAGTGGGCAGAAGTAAGTTCGATTTTCTTGCTTAGGTCTTTACCTGTAACAGTGAATTTCACTTGTTTTTGTTCGCCCTGACCAAGAATTCCTAAGTTATGTTGAGCGGCTGAAACCTCAATAGTAGGAATCTTATCATCGCTGCTGGCCGTCCAAAGATTGTTCCACTCGGTGCAAACTTTTATTTCGTCTATAAGCATGTTCTTGATAGTTGCTGTACCATTGAGAACAATTCCGCACATATTTACTGCGTCCTCGCTTTTCTTTGCGCCTTGTTGAACTTCTGCGCCTGTCAGTGTGTCTTGAACACAAGTAACGGTGGCTGCGGGCTTATTGCCTTTCACGGGGTTTACATAAAGCAGCACCTCATCATTCTTGTCACCATCTACATATTTATATTCTGCAACAATAAGATAAGTCTTGTCAAAACTATAGAGAGTAGGGGTGTATCGCAAGTAATTGGATCCATCGGTGCATTTGGCTATACCCAATCTAAATCCCTCACCATCATTGTATATATGTACTCTGGCAACATGATTTCCTGCTGTTTGCATAGCCTCGGTTTTTGACAATGCAAGAAAATAATTCTTGGTAGTTGTCAGGTCACTTGTCGGTTTAATCAATGCTGCCGCATAAATAGACCCAATAGAAGACATCTTCTTTTCTGCAAATCGTTTCATGGCCTTACCGGTGCTACCTCCCCACTGAAGCATATTGCCTGCTCCTTGACTATAATTGTCGTAATTCAAAGAACCTTCTGCTATGGCAAATTCCTTACTGCCGTTTTTATACCAATTAGTCAGGTTGGCAGAATTAGCATCGTAAGTCTCGGTTGCTAACGCACCGTCCGTGGCTATTTGGAAACTCTCTTGAAGAAGTACTTCAGCATTGATAGTAATGCCTGCTAAGGCAAATGCTGACATAAAGATAAAAGTAAAAATTCGTTTCATAAGCATCATATTTTTAGGTTCAACATAAATTTCAGCGGCAAAGTTATGGAAAATAATTTATTATACCAAATTTGCAGTTCGCTTAGGACTTTAAATTTATTATGGCAGTAAGTTGTATTGCTCATCGCTTACTTCTTCCAACCATTCATTATAAGCGTCTTTTTGCACATTTGTTGTGTAAGCCAGATGTTGCATCCAAGAGTTTTTGGCGGCTCCATGCCAGTGCTTTACTCCTTGAGGTATCTCAATCACTGCGCCTTCAATCAGTGGTATTGCTTTTTTACCCCATTCTTGATACCACCCCCTGCCATATACGCAAACCAGCACTTGGACAGCCCCATGATGTATATGCCAATGATTACGGCAACCGGGCTCAAAGGTAACATTGCTCACACCTGCTTGCATTGGATGTAGATAACTATTGCCGGTGAAGTATTGAGCATAATTTACATTAGGTTGACCCTTGGGCCAATATGATTTCAGGTCAACGCAATTTCTTGATTTTAGGAATATCTCATCGTCAGTACCAAGCAATTCACTAATGGCTTTGCTTGCGCGCAGTGCTTCCTCCCTGCCTACATTTTTATATAGTGATTGCGGTATTGCAAGCAGTTGCTTGTCTGTCAGCCCCATGTTCCGAGCACCAAGAACATGTGCTTTGAGTTGGGGCTGAACTCCATCTAAACCTGCAAGAGCACTTACTGTTACAAGTTCACGATCGGCGTATGTCAAGTTGTCTCGAGCAAATATATCTCCAAACAAATGTGCTTTCAGATAATAATCTGTGGCAGGAGCAAACGAATAATTAAATGGTTTGCCCGTCAGCATTGTTTGTACCTTTGTACCTTCTTCAAGAGCATTAAAATTGTCTGGTAACGCAGTGGCATCCTGCCCTTCTAATGTAGAAATGCTAACTGAGTCTATATTCCGATGGTCAATTACTTCAGAGAGCACGCCAAGAGCATTAAGACTTCTTGGGAATCCTGTATAAGCGTATAATTGCGACAATGCTTCTTTGATTTGACTGATTGTAAGTCCGCTATCAAGGCCCTTGTTGATAGCCTCTTCTAATCGCTCAAGGTCGCCTTGGGCTTCTAAACATGCAATAGCAGACATTGATGATGCCTGTTCTTCGGTAAATGTGAGTTTTGTCATATCTTTTGATTCTTTAGGTTGATTTTTCTGACAACTTGTTAACATGCCCAATAGCGGAATGAGAACATAACATAAGATTCGTTTCATAGCTGTATGATTTTTAATTACTCTACAAAAGTATAGTAAAATTTTCATATACGCAAATCGTCTTTCCCTAAAAAAGATGACTGATAAAAGTCAAATTTTTTAGAGAAACACAAAATGGTCAGTACAAAAATATATGAATCCGAAATAGTATGGTAACATTCATTGCTACGACCCTCTCACCGCCCGTACTATCTGCTTCTCCCCCTCGCTGATTGCGCCGCTGTAACTGACCGCACCTTCTTCAGCCGCTTGCATTGCCGATGCCTGCAAAGTAGCAATCCACTCTTCAGAGGCACTGCGCGAACATTCAATAGCCTGCCGCTGCGGGTAGTCAAGCAGGAAAAGATTGCCCAAGGCGGTGAAGGTCAGACCTTCAACTTGCAGTTCACGGCCCAAACGGAACAAATCGGGGTTAAGCCTACGCAGCATCGCACGGCGTGGGTTGTCGTGGATATAGGCAATCATAGCATCCAACTGCCCCTTGCGTGATAAGGTACGGATGAAAGGAGCGGAGAAAAGCGGCTGTTTGAAGTTATTGAGCAGCGGCTGTCGATATATCTCGGCAGATGGCATCTGCCGATTTATATCAACGGCTTTGTTTAGCTCAATGCCGACTGTTGCTTTAGCCGCTGCCATTTGTTTCCAGCCTTGCCGCATGCCGCGCGCAATCTCTTTCACGGGAATGCCGCAGTCTTCCGTAATCCATATCAGCACATGGATATGGTCGGGCATCAATTGTTTGGCAAGCAGCCGACAATAGGGGCGACGATTCGTCAGCGCATTCAAATCTTCAGAAATAGCCTTCCCTAATGCATTATGTATCATTCGCGCCTCACCATTTGTCATCTGCAATTCTCCAAATATCGGCTCACGATCATGGATAACAAAAGTGAGGTGATAAATCCCCTCTCCCTTGAAAATTTCTTTATGCCGCTTCCATGTGAACATCTTGATTCTGTTTTTTATTTATCGCCGCTCTACTCCATGCTTTTGGCGTTTGTCTTTAGTCCTTGCTGTTTAATTTCTTTAGCTTTCTGTTAAAAGGAATAAGTCCTAACTCCTTGACAGAATCACTTTCCGCACAGCCGATTATTTCAAATTGCCATGGACAATTATTTATATGTTATTGCGTTGCGCAACGCTTTGCGCGGTTATGTCATTTTTTTCGATTTAGCGTCTCAGAGAGGGACGTTTATTATATTAGTTGCTTATTAGTCCTATCGTTGAACAATTTTGCTTGTAAAATTATTGCTTTTTCTGACATATACAAGGATTGTGCATGTCTTCACGGCATGAAATGTCGAAAAACTATTTGTCTATGTAAATAATAATATGTAATTTTGACCGCCATTTTTAACAAAAACAGAATTGTTAAAACCATGAGTAACACATTCTGCATAGTAAACAACTTTCTATTTTTACGCTATGGAAAATTATCAAAGTCAGCACCAGCAGCAACAGTCTGAGCAATATCGTCAGATAAGACAAAGTCAACAAGTAGGAGGCAAAAAATGCTTTCATTGTGGTGCGTCCATCACTCTTACGGCCGAGATATGTCCTGTTTGTGGCAGGCCGACCAACCCCAATATTTGTACTTTTTGTGGTTCTCCGATGGATCCCGAAGACAAATTTTGCGGTGAGTGTGGCAATTCCAGAGATGGTATTGTTTGCCCCGATTGTGGAACTTTGAATTTCCGTTCGTTTTGTAGGAAATGTAACCACCCGCTCGACTATATGGCTAAGCAGGCTATTCAAGAAGCACAAAATGACCCTGTTTATAAGCGTATGTGCGAATTGCAGCAGCAGATGGTGCAACTGGAAAAACAGATTCTTGATAGTGCAGAATTGCTTGACTCGGAGGAAGCAGAAGAGCAAGTACAAGAATTGAGCGAACAAGATAAGGCTCTTGTTGATGAATATGAGCAGTTGCTCAATATGCTGCAAGGGAATACTATAGAGGCTAAGACAGAGACACCAAAGCAGCAAGTGGTTGCAGAACCCAAGAAAAAGGTGAAACTTAATGTCAACCTTGACCAGATGCGTCAGATTACCGAGGCATACAAAGAATGTACGAAGCAGATGAACGAAATGATGCAAGACCTCGCCCCTGACCCGGGTATGACTCCGCAAATGCAACGCAATTATTATAGTGCAAGGAAATTGCCTATAGTTACTGTTACCCGCACAAAAGAGATAATACAGAAGCCTATAGAATGGATATGTAACTATTGCGGTTGTCATCATAGTCAGCCCTCGGAGTGTTGCGAACCGCAACTCGGTGGCACTTGGGTGTACGAAAATATTGAGGTGGAACGCATGATAACCTCTAAGCGTTGGGAATATGAAGAATAATACTAAAACAAAATATTATGTCAGACAATACGATTCGACCTACAAACCTTAATAACAACGATGCGGACAAAACTATCCGTCCGCAGTCGCCGGTTTCAGATGCAGATAAGACTGTTCGCCCACAGATGCCTGTAGGCGGTGGTGCAGATAAGACTGTTCGCCCACAGATGCCCGTAGGCGGCGGTGCAGATAAGACCGTTCGCCCGCAAATGCCTCTTGGTGGTATGAGCGACAAAACACAAAGAGTTCAACAAAAAGAAATACAGCAGATGAATGCTGCCAATGAGAAAGAGTATGTTATTGACGGCAAAAAATATAAGTTCGTCAAGTTCTTATCTCAAGGCACCGGTGAAGGCGATATTATGCTCGTAGAATTAGGTGGCAATAAGTATGTGCTTAAACTATACTATGTTGGGCTTGAATTGCCAAACGCTAACATATTGAAAGAAGTCAAGAAAACCGATGGAAAAGTAGGATTAGTAGGCTTGCTCAGTTATGGAAAATGGAAGAATCCTCATTCTGCCGAAGAGCGTTGCTATGAGTTGATGCAATATTGTGAAGGTGGAAGTTTGGCAGAATATCAGGTCAAGGGAGATGAAAATAAATTCAAGAAATTAGCAGTTATGATGGCAATGTGTATCAATGCATGTCATGAACATGGTTTTTTGCATTGTGATATCAAGCCTGCGAATTTTATGTTTGTTGACAAGGCTCAAACTCGTTTGGCACTTTGCGATTTTGGAATTTCAATAGTATGCGACAACAAGGGCAGTGCTAAAAACATGTCAGATGCCCGAACAAGAATATATGCTGCACCTGAATTTTATTTTTCCGTGCCTGGTGCTGACGGCAGAGAGATATATAAAAGTAGCGATTTTTATTCTCTTGGTATGTCATTGCTTTGTTTGTGGATGGGTGAGAGTGCATTTAAGCAACAAGAGGCAGAGTTGATGAAACTAAAGATTAGCGGCAAGTTGCCTTATCCGCCCGAACTGAGCGATCATACATTATGTCTTTTGCGAGCACTTACTACTGTGGATGCTGCTTCCCGACCTGAATTCAAACAAATAGTGGAGTGGGCAAAAGGTCAAAATCCGTTTGAACAATTTTCTGAGAAGAAAAAAGATATCCGTTCTAACTTCAATATTGTGTTTAATGCAGGTAAAGACCAAGTGGCTCATTCACCTGAAGAGTTAGCGGAGTTTATGTACAAAGACCAAACTCTGGCGCAAAAATACCTCTACAGCGGTAAAATCAGTAAGTGGCTGATTGATAATCTTCATCCTGAGTTGGAGATAGAGATGGAGGAGATTGTTGAGCAGAAATATCAGCATGACAAGCAAGCCGGTGTTTATGCTGCATGTTATGTTCTTGACCCTGCCATGCCATATTATGATCTGAATGGAAATCCATGTACAACAGAGAAAGAGATAGCATCGGCTATTGCTCATAATAGGAAAGCATATCAAGAGGCTCTCAAAAACAATGGTAATCTGTTGTATATTTTCCTTAAGTCGCAAGGGTTAGCACAACTCGCAAGCAAAGTGTGCAACAAACTCAATGACCCTAAGGCCAAAGACGAAGACCGACGCGAAGCCATTTCTCAACTAATTTTCACCCTTGATCCATCACAACCATTTATTTATGAGTCTCTGAAATATGATAGTAATAATGATGAGATAATCACTCCTATCGAATGTAACACGATAACAGAAGTTGTGGATGCTGTTCGCGAATATACTTCGTCTAATGATACTTGGGAAGATTTCACCAAACCCTCGTTCTTGCTATGGGTTGGGCATCGCGACAAAAGTGTTGTAGCCCGAATACAGCAAATGTTAAGTGGTTATAGTCCTGACGATTCTGCTTATACCTATGGAGTTATTTATGGCTTACACCGCGGTATGAATTTCGACTTGGAGTGGAATCAAGACCAATTGTACACCTATCAACATCTCGCACAATATATGAATATGATGATTGATAGCAGAGTAAATCCAGATAAATATAGTGAAGACGATAAAGAATCGCTTGACAATTTCTATGACTATTTAAGTGACATGAAAGGTTCAAGGCTCTATTTCTACTTAAAGTCAAAAGGTACATACGATAAATGGATTGATTGGATAAACTATTGTTACGATACCGATTCCAAAGATAACAAAAAGAAAGCAGCACCTTATAATATGTGGATCGCTACTTACAAGTGTATCAAAGGAATGGGTATAGACCCTGTTTATTACACTGCGTCGGGTAAGCAACTCACTAAGCCTACTGATGCGAAGCGTTTGTCGAAAAAAGAGATTCATTTTGAGGCTTCCTCTGATCGTGGTTTGCAAGACTGGCTCACTGTATTCTATCAAGAAGACCCCGCACTTGATTTGTCAAAGAAATTCACCTTTGAAAAGAAGACGGTGCAATATGTAGAATATTTGGAATCACTTGGAGCGCAATATGACGAAATCAAAAGACACAAGCAGGCGTCCAAAATGGTAAAAGGTGCCATGTCTAAGGTTAAAAGAAAATATCGCGGTGCAGTTACAATACGCGTTCTTTTGGCATTGTTGTGTTTTGTTCCTTTGCTTGTACTTATCGCCACTCTGTGTGTGGTAGGTCTCCCATTCGAAGGGAATCCGCTTGAAGGACATTTCTGGGACTTTACATGGGTTGCTGCCGTTGTGCTGTTTATTCCAATTTGTTTTTTGACAGGGCTTGGTGGTAAACTTATAGGAGAAGGCATCATTTCCGCTATCATAGGAGCAATACTATATTGGATATTTTGGTTGTTGCTCAAGTTCCTTATACCTGTCGCACCATACGCTATTGCATTACTTCTGCTGCTCTTTGGAGTGATGATACTTGTTAAGTGCTACATCAAACTCCCGCTTAATCGTAAGTTGATGAAACAACTTACTGACGATTCGAGTTTTGAACAGATGGAGTTGGAGCCTTTGCATTATGCTTATCGTACTGATGGCTCGCAACCATTCGAGTCGTCGGTGGCAGATGATATCGAGGCATACGGAATTTATTTGGGTCAGGCTCTTAAGAAATTGTTATTGTATTCCATACCAACTATGTTACTCACTGCCGGTTTGTTCTATTTGATGGCATTTCTCACGCCTCAGATTGTAGCCAAACAGACATCTGCTAACGAGCGTGCGTCTTATATGGTGGGTACTTGGACAGGCTCGTTCGACGGGAAAAAATCAACAATAGATATCAAAGAAGCGTCAGCAGAGAAAGTGGTAGCAATTGTACATGTTAAATTCTCAACTATGTCAAACGAGAAAGTGATTGGCACAATCAATATGCGCAAGAATACCATGGAGTTGAAAGATCAGGTTAAAAATAATGTTTTAGACGGTTCTTATTCCTGCAAGTTCTCTGATAGTTCGTTATCCAAAATGACCGGCACTTATTATAATTCCAAATCAGGTAAACGACTGAATTTCGAGTATGAGAGACCACTTTCCAAAAAGGAACTCGAATTAGGGCAGCAAACATTAGATAAGTCGCCTTGGCAGATATGGATAGATATTTTCCAGAAGAAGTTTAATATAAAGAAAGCAGCATAACTATGAGATGTACTAATTGTCAGAAAGACAACCGAGAAGAAGCCAATTTTTGCAAATGGTGCGGCAATAAACTTGTAGATAAGGCACAGAAGCAATTGCAGGAGTTGGTTGGTATGGCTGATGTAAAACAGCAACTGAGGGATATAATCTCAACTCACGATGCTTTAGAGCGTAGGTCCAAGATGAGTGGTATAAAACTCACGCAACCTCTTAACACACTTATATTGGGTGATGCGGGAATGGGTAAGAGCGCGTTGTTGGGCGTTATGCAGTCGTTGTTTTATGAAAATAAAATAATAACCAAAGCCGCACCGAAAGTAGTGGATGCGTCCGAATTCCAGAATTTTGTAAATGACTTTGATAATAATATCATGGCGGCTCGTGATGGCATTTTGTGTATTGAAAATGTACAGAAACTTTTGCCTGATGGCGAAGTGAGGCAAGTGACCGACCTTGATATATTATTCACAGGAATGGACAAGTGGGGCGGAAATCCAATAGTGATACTGACAGGTACAGAAAGCGGATTAGGCAGTTTCGTGAAAAACAATCAAGGTATAGCATCTCAGTTCCAATATGAATTTCATTTGAAGCCATATACTGCCGCTGAGTTGCTTGACTTAACAGAATTGCTGCTTAAAAAGTTGTATGCCCTTAAATTAGATACTGCCGCCAAAGAAAAATTGGGTAGGGTATATAAGCAGTATTTTCGTGACAACCCAGGAGAGGCTATATCTGCCAATATCGCTCAGAAGAAAGCGCGCGAGATTATGGATGCTGTCCTGCGCCGTGACGCGCGGGCGGATATGGCTTTAGAACAAGACATCTTGGGCAAAGAATATGTGAGGAAAACGACAGAAGAAGTGATGGCTGAATTTGATAAGTATGTAGGAGTGGATAGTATCAAAGAGGCAGTACAGAAAATTATCAATAAATTGTCGATGGATGCCGAACGCGAAGGAGTTAATGCCAAGCGTGAGATAAAAGATCATTTCTTGTTTTTGGGCAATCCCGGAACAGGTAAGACTACTATCGCCCGTTTGTTTGCCGATGTGCTGAATTCTATAGATGTGCTTCCGGTTGGGCAATTGGTTGAAGTGAGCCGTCAGGACCTTGTGGCGCAATATGTAGGTCAAACCGCTCCTAAAGTAACAGAGTGGGTGGACAAAGCAATGGGAGGAATATTGTTTATAGACGAAGCATATACATTGAAACAGGGTGATAGTGACCAATTCGGACAAGAGGCTATCGATACTCTGCTCAAATTGCTTGAAGACCGTAGAGGCAAATTTGTTGCTATCGCGGCAGGATATACCAAAGAAATGGGCGAATTCCTTGCTACTAATAGCGGTATGGAGTCCAGATTCAATCAAACTATCAATTTCCGTGATTATAATGCAGAAGAATTAACCGAGATATTCCGTCGGTTTGTTAAGTCTAAAAATATGACTTTGGACGCAGATGCAGAGGCGCAAGTGGGTAATTTCTTCAGAAAGATGTATTTGTCGCGTAAGCGTACATTCGGTAATGCCCGTGAAGTAAGAAATACTTTCGACAATGCGATGAAAAATCAAGGTAATCGTATTCAAGAGGCAAAACTCAATGGCACTTTTACTCCTGATATGCTCAAAGTGCTTACTCGCGAAGATATAGAAGGTGCTGAATCAATGCGCGAGAAGAATTTAGACGAGTTGCTTGAAGAACTTGATGGCTTCATTGGAATGGACGAGGTGAAGATGAAAGTAAGAGAGATTGCTCAGAAGATCCAAGTTGACAAGCGTATGATGGAAATGGGGCTTGGAGAGGCAGAAATAACCCCTGTGCATATTGTTCTAACAGGCAATCCCGGAACAGGTAAAACTACAGTTGCCAAAATGCTTGGTAAGATATTCAAGTCAATAGGTTTATTACCAACTGACAAGGTCGTGGAAAAACAACGCCGTGACCTAATAAGTACTTATAAGAACGAAACAGCCAAGATAGTTGATAAGGCTTGCGACGAGGCTATGGGGGGCATATTGTTTATAGACGAGGCTTATGCTTTGATGCCAATCTCGGCTGGCGGTAGCAAAGACCAAGAGGGAGTGGAGGCTGTTGAGTCGCTCATGACCCGTATGGTGAGTGATGCAGGTAAATTCGTGGTTATATGTGCAGGTTATAGAAAAGAGATGACCGAGTTTATTGACAATGCTAACCCCGGATTTCGCAGGCGTTTCTCGCATTATATCCATATTGACGATTATACACCGGCTCAACTGGAGCAGATATTTTTCTCTGTTGCAAAGAAAAAACATAAGATTTTCACTGACGAGGCAAAAGACATGCTGCATAAACTGGTGCAGCAGATGGTTGATAAGAAAGACGAAAACTTTGGTAATGCGGGCGAGATGACCAAGTTGTTCGACCAAGTGAAACTCAGACAATCCAACAGAATCGCTAAATTATCGCAAGACCAACTCAGTAAAGAAGTGTTCGAGACCATTGAGGCAGAAGATATTCCGTATGAAAAGCCTAAAGAGGTGAATATGACCGAGGTGCTTAGTCAACTCGACGATTTGATAGGACTTGACGGAGTGAAAAACGAAGTTCGTGGTTTGGCTAATACTATAATGGTAGAACAAAAACGAGCCAAGTTGCTTGGTGGTAATTATAAGATGAATCTTGACCATTATTTGTTTCTTGGTAATCCCGGTACGGGTAAAACCACAGTGGCTCGTATAATGGCTGATATCTTCTATTCTCTTGGGATGTTGCCTACTAATAATCTCACAGAGGTAACAAGAAAAGATCTTGTTGAGGGCTATATGGGACAAACGGCAAAGAAGACCGCAAGAGTAGTTAAGAGCGCAATAGGTGGAGTGCTGTTTATTGACGAAGCCTATGCGCTCAGTCAAGGTAGTCATGACGAGTTCGGACAAGAGGCTATAGATACCCTATTGCCCTTATTGCTCGATTACAAAGGTAAGATGATATGTATTGCAGCAGGATATACACATGAAATGAAACAATGGATTGAAACTAATTCAGGACTTACCTCAAGATTTAATAAAGCAATAACTTTTGACGACTACAACGGCGACCAATTAGCAGATATATTCCGCATGAAAGCCAAGAAAGACGGAATGACAGTAACACCTGAGGCAGAACAAAAAATGGTAGAATATTTCCAAAACTTATATGCTCATCGTGATTGCCATTTTGGTAATGCTCGTGAGGTAAATAATTATTATGCTAAGGTTAAGCAAAAACAAGGTGAGCGATTGATGCCCAAACTGCTTGATGATACTGCTACAAGAGAAGACCTCGTTACTTTTGAGGCAGAAGATATGATGGTATAACAAGAATCTTAAAATTGTGAATGATATGGCTATTTTAGTTAAATGCCCCAAATGCAAGTGTGATATAGAGAACGATAGTTATTTCTGCGACCAATGCGGAGCGGAATTGTATATATGCCCTCAATGTAAGACCTTTGGCAAAGGGAAAAGATGTACATCATGTGGAACAGAATTGGTCCGAGCCAAAGATTTTGCCGGTGGTGCACAACCCACACCTGCTTCTCAACCTGTTTCTCAACCTACACCTCAGCCAACCACTCAACCTACTTCTCAGCCTGCAACGCAGCCTACAACGCAGGCAACTGAGGTGCCTCAACAAGCATCTAATGCTTATTCGCCTTCTGCCGAGAAAACTATTCGCCCTGGCGCACCTATGGATAATGCCCAACCACGGCCTCAACCAGGACATATTGTCTGCTACTCTCCGCAACATATAAGGCTCGGTTTGGCAAGCGGAGTGATTATAGGTAGGCGTGGTCATTATCCTTCTGTATTCGCAAATTTCGGAGATGTCAGTGGAAACCATGCACGATTAGACCAAATAGGGGCAGAGTGGAAAATTACAGACTTGGGCTCAACAAATGGTACATTCCTTAATGGTGCTCAGTTGCAGCCTAATGTAGCGTATAATATGAATGTAGGTGATAAAATAAGATTTTCAACCCTTGAATTTGTTGTAGAGGTATGATAACAATAAAAGCGATATTGTGTTCCGATATGGGACTTGTAAGACAAAACAACGAAGACATGATTCTGCTTAACGGAGAATTGTATCGTGATGAGAGTCTTACTACAGAGTTTAATATAGACGACAACTCTCGGTTTACTGCTATCGTAGCAGACGGAATGGGTGGCCATGAAGGTGGAGAGTTCGCCTCAGAGTTGGCAACTCAGGCTTTTGACGAACACCTATCGTCATTACCTGCAAACCTATCTTCGCAGCAAGTTATTGAACAAACAAAACAATGGGCAGTCAAAACCCATGATATGATTAATCAGAAAGGAATAGAACTGCCACAATATATGGGCATGGGAACTACATTCGTAGGCATGTTTTCATACGAAGGCAAGGTGTTCTCTATCAATATAGGCGATAGTCGTTTATACCGCTATAGAGAGACTATCCTTAAACAGATAAGTCAGGACCATTCTATGCGTAATCTGACAGGTGATATGACTCAGAAATCCAATCTTATATACAACTCGCTTGGCGCAGGAGAAAGCGTCTTTGCCGATGTAGAGGACATGTCTGATAAGATATTACCTGACGACCAATACATAATCTGCTCCGATGGATTGTCGGATATGCTATCTGATGATGAAATTGATAGTATCCTTGACAATGGAGGGCTGACACCAGAACTTATTGATGCCGCCAAGCGGGCAGGCGGTAAAGACAATGTCTCAGTAATCTCGTTACACTTCCTCCCTTAAAAACCAAGAGGTCTAATAATCACATAGATAAAAGTGATATTATATATTATTACTGACCGATAAACTTTAGCCTATAAGTCTAAATGTTTTTGTCCTTCTATTTACACTAACTGCAAAAGTTAGTAGCAATCAGTTGACAAATTTGTCTGACTTCATCTGTTGTCAAGTCATAATACATAGGAAGGCGCACAAGTGTGTCTTGATATCTGTCGCACTCAGGCAACTCACGACCATCGTGTTTGTCTTTATAATACTGACTGGAATGAAGGCTAAGATAGTGGAAAACAGCAAGAACACCATTGTCCTTCAGATATTTAATGAGTTCCGTTCGCTCATCCAAACTATTACATACAAGATAGAACATGTGGGCATTGTTAGTTGCATATTGAGGAATGTCAGGCAAACGGAAGCAACCTTTCTCAGCAAGCGGTTTTAGCAACTCGTAATATGTTTGCCACAGTAGTTTCCGCTTTTGCTGAATGTCGTCAAGGTTCTCAAGTTGTGCGCAAAGGAAAGCGGCGTTTATCTCTGCCGGCAGAAAACTTGAACCCATATCCACCCAACCATACTTGTTTACTGCACCGCGGAAGAACTCAGCGCGGTTAGTACCCTTTTCCCAAATAATCTCAGCACGACGCACAAAACGCTCGTCATTAACGACCAGCAAACCACCCTCGCCACCGGCGGTGATGTTCTTTGTCTCGTGAAAACTGAAAGCGGCAAGATGACCTATAGCCCCTAATGGTTTGTGCTTGTAATATGAGTCAATGGCTTGAGCCGCATCTTCAACGACAAGCAGGTTATGCTTCTCAGCGATATCCATTATCGCATCCATATCGCAAGCCACACCTGCGTAATGCACTGTCACAATAACTTTGGTGCTGGGAGTGATGAGCGCTTCCAGCGTCTCGGCATCTAAGTTCGGATTGCGTTTCATTGAGTCGGCAAACACTACTTTTGCTCCTTCGTGCAAGAAAGCAAGGGCGGTTGAGACAAAAGTATATGACGGCACTATCACTTCGTCGCCGGGTTGCAGCCCACAAAGCATGGCGCACATCTCAAGAGCATCCGTGCCACTTGTCGTAAGCAGACATTTATGGAAACCATATCGTTGCTCGAAGAACTGTTGACAACGCTTAGTGAACTCACCGTTGCCACTTAACTTGCCGTTATACACAGCTTGATACATATAATGCGCCTCCTTACCCGTGAGGTGCGGTTTGTTAAAAGGAATCATAGACTATTGTTTTGTATTTATTAGAGTTAATTTATATGTGTATGGCAATCGCATTTTATATTTTTTTTGTTTTAGATAATAATAAATTATATTTTTAAATATGAGAACATGGTTTACAAATTTCAGTATATCAATAATATATGTTTATATTTGCGAAAGTTTCTTTAGCATTACAATCGTTTTTCGGTGCGCCATAATATGTTGACCAAATAACACAGGTACTATCTTCCAAATTTTTTATATCCTCACATTGTGTTATTCTATCTATCCGAAAATCAACATCTCGCATATCTAATCTCATCATGTTTTGTAATATCAGATATTGATATTCAGCCCAAATTATATCCCATTTGTCTAAATTTTCAATATTATTTGGTTCTATCACAAATAACCTATATCCAGCATTTTTCATTTTCACTAGGCGTTGTGCAACAGGAAAATCATGTAACCTACTTTCATGATGTTTTTTTATTTGATTAGGTACTTTGTATGTATAGAATAATGCTAATAACATACTTATAATGAATGTTGGAAGTTCTCTAATGTATAAAATCATGAAATACATTATTGCTGGAATCATTAAAAATATAGAAGTAAGATAGTAATGCCCTGTAGGAAGTTTCAATACTACATTTCCAATAAATGCGGCGCAACCTGCAAAAAGAATAGAGTCAAAAAACAAATGAAGATTTTCGCTTTTCCAACATAACATTATAAATCGTACGAATGCAATAATAAAACCTAAAATTGCCATTTTTTGGCTGCGTAACATAGCAAAAAATATCACGACTCTATTCATATTTTCGACATCAGTGGGATGGTAAACAGTAATGGTGTTACGATATACCAAGAAATAATATAACAATAAGAATAATAATGAATTTGCGAGTGATATGATATAGCAGTATACTTTCTTAGTTGACGATAGTAATTTGTATGAGAATATCAAAGGCGTTAATCCATATACCATAAACATTCCGAAATTAGGCTCACTCATATATGTGAGATACAATACGGCAATTATGTTAACAATAAAATATGAAAGTTTCTCTGACCTCCAAAATTCATAACCTGTCCATATAAATATGAGCAATAAGAATTGCGAGAATCCACCTCCATATGTAAAATCAAGAAAATACTTCTCATATATTCTTGAAACATACATAATTGTAAAACACAGTGCAATCCATGGAAACATTTTGCTAGGTTTGAAATTGTCATACAAGATTTTCTGTAAGAACAAGAATAACAAAAGAGGAAAAATCATCAATTGTATGGCATCGCGAGCATACAACATTTTTGCGGAAACTCCATTAGGTGATAAAAATAATAGAAGATTGTTATGCTGTTGACCCAATGGACAAAATCTTCCATCAGATGGACGAAAATTTTCGCTTATAGGGAATGGTTTACCTATAGCAACTGAGCTGATATACATGTTGTTGTCACCTATTATCCAGTTGGCATTGTGATAAGTATAATATGCCAAAACTAAAGAATACAATAAAATGACTACTACTGGTAAAAGATTGTTTACTTTAGACTGTTTCATGTTTTTATATGAAAAATATTATTATTCCTATTATTATCACCACTATCGCACCGACTTTACGCCAAGTGATGTTCTCTTTAAACAGCACAAACGCCAAGCATGGCACAAAGAGGTACGATAGGGATTCTATTGTGCTTATCTCTTTCACTTGTACGCCGCGGCTCATGCAGAAGATGTTGAGAACCAGACTCCCAGCCATGATAGCATAACCGCCTATGACCCATGGATTGAGGTATTGACGCCAAAATCCGACATAGTTCTTCCGTGCTCCCTGTTTCAAGAGCATCTGCGCTAACGCGGCGGCAAAGACAGATAATATTACTAATGCATAATACATTTCTATTTTGTGTTAACAATTGTCAATATAACGATATAATGTCATTTCTATACAGGATTTATCGCATAACAAAAAGCGGCAAATCGCATATTGGATTTACCGCTTTTTGAATGGCTATCGCTATGATATATAAGTCTTAATACAAAAAGCCAATTGCCCAAATGGGAAGTTTATTGCCTATGGCTGTTTCTATGTTATCTGCCAAAATGTACGAATTGGGTAAATTAGCTATTTGAGAGAAATTTTTGTCTTCTCCGCCGACTTCGATGATGTATTTATTATCTACAAAGAAATCCCCTTGGTTTTTCATGAACTCTACTTTGTGCTTGGTAGATAATTGGTTAACGACAAAGGTTTCCCGAACCGTTCCTATCTTGATTGGAGTAGTTGCCCATGCATACAGCATATTCGGGTTGTCAATATATATCTTGTCGGGCTTCTGAAGGCGCTTGACATTCACTAAATCGCTATACAGTAATTGTAGTAATTTAGCCTTTCCCATATAGTTGAGATAAGCGATCACAGTATCGCGCTTCACCCCACTTTGTACAGACATCTTAGAAATGTCCACTTGGAATGGTTCGCTGGCGCATAACATGGTCATAAGAGATTTTATCTTGCGTGTATTTGCAACATCTACATTGCATATTCTTGGCAATTCATCATCTATAGTATGATTTATCACCTGCTGAATAGCAGTGTAGTAATCTATCTCATTCTCAAGATAATAAGGATAGTAGCCATATTTTATGTATTCATGGAAAAGGGCAACAGGGCGTCCTAATTGATTCATGTTCTGAATCAGCGGAGCAGGATTTGCAAGCACTTTCTCTAATTGGTAAATAGGCATCTCTATTCCTTTATAGAAATGCAGGAACTCCCGGAAACTCAGTCCTTGGATGTCATGATTGATGCAACGACGGCTTAGATCGGCATCTCCTTCCATCAGGCTGAGCAGGCTGCTTCCGCTGATAACCACTCTGAGCGAGGGATAGAAATCGTAAATCTCCTTAATCTCACGACTCCAGTTATTGTACTTATGGATTTCATCTATAAAGAGGTGTTTGCCTCCGCGCAGATAAAACTGTTCGGTCAATTCAAGCAAGGTATGGGCCGAGAAATAACTATCATCACACGACACATAAAGCACCTGCCGATCCATGAACTCGTAATGCTGCTTGATGTATTGGCACATCATGGTCGATTTGCCAACACCTTTTGGACCACGAATAGATAACAATCGCGCGTTCCAATTGATAGTTTGTGCCCACTGACGCACGATTTGCATCGGCGTAATTTCCATTAATCGGTCATGCTTCAAAAATAGAGAATCCATACATTTGTCCTATTAAAAGGTTATTTTATAAAGTGATTTGCCCTTTTAAACGGGCAAAATTGCATTTATTTTGTCCAATTGACAGTGCAAAATTACTGTTTTTTTGCGATATATACAAATATATTTTACTTTTTACGGTAAATCCAATATGTCAAAGACCACATTTTATCACAGACACATCGTGTCGTGAATAGTATTTTACAAATGGATGTCTATGCTTGCATATGCATTCCATTGGTAAAATGGTATTCGGGCGATAGCCTTGATAAAATTTGCAAAGCCTCCCCTAATTATATTCGGAGGAATTGCAAAGCAAGGCGGAGTCCGAATATGTCAAAGACCACATTTATTTACCATTTCTCATCTCCCTACGGTCGAACGATCTGCTTCGCCGTATGGGTCATTTACCATGTACCATCTGGTAATTATTCTTTTGCATAGAGCGCGATGCCTGTGATGATCACGCACGCACCGAGTATGTTGTTGAGCGTAATTTGTTCGCCGAAAAGCATCCAAGCCAGCAATATGATAAAAATGAGGCTTGTGCCCTTGAACATATACGCCGTACTGAGTTCTACGCGTTTCAATATCTGCTGCCATCCTATCGCATAGGCTCCCATGACACCTATTGCGCCGGCTAATCCAAGGCAATAGGATAAAGACATGAACTCCTGTTGCGAGGCATACTTGGTAAACAGCGTCACACATGCATACAAGAGATTGATGCCGATGAGGGAAGAATATGTAACGAGTCTATTCATTATAACTTAACAGTAATTTTCAGTTATTATGAACCTTGCCAAGTATATTAAGCCCATTAATACATGTAAACCAAAGAAACATAGCATAATTTTTCGCGAATACCCCACCCATGACAAAGCAGCATGCTCTTCGTTGCACGTATGGTGGTTTTCAATATATAGAGGTACACAAACCACATAGCAGCAATGGCTTGCCAATTAAAGTTTCCATGCGCAGCACGCGGTCCGGTTTCCTTGCAACACCACATCATTCCTATGCCACAGATAGCCATGATTAGAACAAACCAAAATTCTCTATCCTTATATATATCGCGTGCATATAAGATTAGGAACAATAATGGAAGGGACATTGAAACGACTAAATATAAGCCATGCGATTTCCAAAAATCTATAGTGAATAATTGCATTATATCAATCACTACACCGCTGCCATCATTGCCTCCATTATAATAAATAGTCATATATTCGTAAATCAAGCATAACCCTCCGGCTAATAAAGGTAATAGTGATTTGAAGAATTCCTTCTTAATTCCATACCTATTTAGAATGATAATTGGGTATGCAATGACATAAACGAAATAGAAACTGGGCTTGACTAATACGCTTAATACAAGAAATAATGTAATATATTTATTACGGGTTTCAGAGTATTCCTCAAATTGTTTCACTGACCACAAATAACATGCAATAGCAAATGGCATCATACATAATATTGTGGAATTATGCCATACGTTTGGTACATAATAACCGAGGTACAAGTTATCTGATGATATGAAAATTACAAGTGGCTTGAGGTAACACTTAAGAGGAATGATATATACAAACAGCATAGCAAAAGAAGCCAATTTTGCAGTTTTCGCTGTTGTCCATTCCGAGAATGCATTTCTCACTAATACATACTTTGCAGTATTAGCCAACGAAATAAGCAGAACAAGTGCCGCTCTCATGGGATATTTATATCCCGTAAAAAACGTTAGTACGTTAACCAAGAAATACATTAAGAAATTAGTAGAGAACAAACGGTGTTCTTCTAACATCTCATTTGCAATATTAACATGCTCCCATAAATCACTTTTCCATTTAATGACAAACATGATATATGAAAACACACAAAGCATAAATACAAAGATGCCTATCGCATCCAAGTTCTTGCGTATTATATCTTTTATTCTATCTTTCATACTATTGTATATTTATTTACAGCCACCAGTGATAGATCGGGATAATGGAATGCAGGACAAAGCCGTTTTTCTCATACCAACGGCACGCATCGGTATTGGCTTTCTGTGTCGGAACTTCGAGTGTCTTTATACCGCGTTCGAATAGGTAGCCGTCCAAAGTGGACATGATTTTGCCACCAATGCCTTGGTGATGCACATCTGTATCGACGGCAACTAATCCGATGTGCCCCAACTCGCCGGTATGGTCAATAGTAATCATTCCTTTTGCTGTTCCTTGTGCATCTTGGTAAATCAAGATTTGCTTGTTTGTTCCTTCTTTCGGGCACGCGTTTTCAATCCAACGGGTATAAAGCCTCTCATAGCAACCTTTGGAAAGCCGCTCGTCCAATTTGAAACGAGAATAACCTCCGCTAACCAATGCTAACCGATATAAGTCTTCATTCGGTTGTGTATCTTTGTAAAACGAGATTTCCGGGAATTGTTTGCGCGGTTCGCAGGGCTTGCTATACAGGATTTTCTCATCAACCAGCCGCACGCCTTCAGCAGAAAAACCTACATTATTGGGATCAAAGATGTATAGCAGGTCAAATTGCAGCTTTAAGTTTTCCTGTTGCTTCGTCAACTCGATTGTATCCTCGGCGGTTTGTAAATCTACTCGACCGATACGCAAACCGAAGAAGTCAGAATCCCATTGTAAAGTTCGTATATCCATCATTCTATATTGCATTTATTGTTTACAATAAAAGTAGGTCGCTCTTTCGCTTTCTCAAAGAGTTTTCCAAGATAGATGCCCACGATGCCAATAAGCGAAATAATGATTCCGCCCAACAACCAAAGTGAAATAATCAGGCTGGCAAATCCCATTACTTCAATAAACCCCATGCAGTAACGAACGATGAAGACAATCCCAACGATGAAAGCGGCCAAAGTTACAAGCAAACCCATCTGTACCATGAGACGCATCGGTTTGTCGGAGAAGGAAATAATGGTATCAAAAGCTAATTTGAACAAACGGCTTAGATTATAGGTTGATTTGCCTTCGGCACGCTCGTCATGCTGAATAGGAAGATAGGCTTTCCGAAATCCGACCCATTGAATCTGTGTCGGGAAATAGCGCATGGCATCGCCCATGGAGAGTACTGCATCAATGACTTTGCGGTCATAGATGCCGAAATTAGCCACAGAGGCGTCTTGTTGGGTTTCGGTCAGATAAGAAAATACTTTGTAGAAAAACTTGGAGCCCATGCGTTTGAACAATCCGTGTGAACGTTGAATGCGTTGAGCCAGCACGGAATCGTAGCCCTCTTGCGCTTTGGCGTAAAGATTTGGGATTTCCTCAGGGCGATCTTGCAAGTCGCAGTCCATAACAACAACCCATTCGCCTGAGGCATAGGAGAGACCTGCGGTGATGGCATAGTGCTGACCGAAATTGCGGGAGAGGTTGAGGCCTTTCACACGCGGGTTCTTCTTGCACTCGGTTTCTATGGCAGCCCACGAGTTGTCGGGAGAGGCATCGTTGACAAGGATGATCTCATAATCATCTGTAATAGAAGTAAGTGCCTCCACATTGCGCCGCACTAATTCGGCAACCATCTTTTCCCCGCGATAAACAGGTGAGACAACAGAAAGATGACATTTATTACTTGGCGCACCATTGGGCAACATAGTAATGGTGGTGTTTCTATTTCATGGCCATGGGTTCCGCAGAGCCGTACATAAATAAGAAAAGCGTGGAACCTTATTCTACGCTCATTCTTAACTATTAGGCTCTGGTAAACCTTTCTCCCAAGAATAAAACAATAATGCCCACGCCGATATGTACAGGCGCCTATACGGCGTAAGTATATACATATCCACCGGACATTTATTGCACTATCTTGTTTTGGGGGAGAAATGTACCAGATTTCAATAGTTCCAAAACAAGCGTCAATAAACGCCTTCTATGTTGTTCATAATGTGATCGCTACGAGTTTTGTAAAGCAGGCTTACCCACCCACAATCCCCGACGCAGTTCATTACGAGTGCAAAGGTAGTTAAAAAATATAAATCACAAAAATAAATCAAAAATATTTACGCAAAAAACTTTGCGTAAACAACATATCATAATCCAATCATCGGCATTTACAAATAGTTAAGCAGGTTATGCTTCGTTTTGTATAACTTTTGGACTGCAAGAGTGTTGTTTCGAGTGTTTCTGCTTTTCTTGTGATACTAAAGTTTCCTATATCAGATAATCAGCGAATTATATTTGTCGATTGTTTGTGAAATATTCTGATTATTCTGAGTGTTCTGATTAATCGAAAAACTTAGTTTTTGTTTTTCTGTTGGTTAGTAGTTCTCTGCTAACAATTGGAAATAACTCTGTGCGTGGTGGCAAACCGGACATTCTTCCGGTGCCTGTTTGCCAACTACGATATGGCCGCAGTTGGAGCATTGCCATATACAGTCGCCCTCTCGCGAGAAGACCACCTTGTCCTCGATGTTCTTCAGCAGTTTGCGGTAACGCTCCTCATGGTGTTTCTCTATAGCACCGACCATCTCGAATTTCTCGGCAATCTCGTCAAATCCCTCTGCGCGTGCTTCTGCTGCCATGCGTGCATACATATCCGTCCACTCGGCGTTCTCGCCTTCTGCCGCTGTCTGCAAATTGGTAGCAGTATCACTCACCTTGCCACCGTTCAGGTATTTGTACCATATCTCCGCGTGCTCTTTCTCGTTTGCTGCGGTCTCTTCGAAAATCTTACTTATCTGCACGAATCCGTCTTTCTTGGCTTTGGACGCGAAGAAAGTATATTTGTTGCGTGCCATTGACTCGCCTGCGAAAGCCTCCATGAGGTTCTTTTCGGTTTTTGTTCCTTTCAAGTCTTTCATAACAATAATGTGTTTTATAATGTTTATTACTTCGCTCGCAAATATACTATACACATTGCATATACGAGCATAAAAGAAATAAAAGAGTTCTTTTTGTCATTCTCTATAATTTCCTTTGAATATCTTAAATGAGCCTTTGATGCCTGCGAGTCGGACTATATAGATTCCGGCCGGCAAGTTGCTTAGGTTATAATCATAGATGGTGGAGGCAATCATTTTACCTGCAGTGTCGAATACAGCCATCCGCTCATGGTTGGGATTGATGATCATTGTTCCACGCTGAATTATAGGCAAGTCATCCGGATTGAGTGAACTGATGTCAGTTGTTGGATTGTCGTCTATTTCTTCTAAAAACATGGATTCTAAGGTTGGATAGCCTTTGGCTGCCATAATAGAATCCCATTTGGCAGGTATCTCCACTGCTGCTATTGAGTGCGAGCCGCCGGGCATTACTTGCACTTTGTTGCGTGCAGTATCGCCTGTGATGATGAACACGGTGGAGTCTCTTCTCATAGTTGGGACGGTTTTCTGTGTGCTTTCTGTCCTGTCGTACCATGGGGCGGTGGTGGTGGTTTGTCCTCCCTCCGATTGCTCAATATAGTGTGTATATTGGTTCATGGTGTAGTTCTTCTGTCCTCCTGTATTGGCGTAGAGGTTAGCAAAAGCACGCTCTTTGACTGGCCTGCGAGAATTGACAATGAGGCTGTCCTCCAGTTCATCTAAAGTCTTGAACTTTACGGCCAGATTGCGCGCTACGGGTTCGGTCATGAGAATAGTTCTTGGAGTGTACTGCTGACTACTGCCAAGAGCGCATTGACCTCTCTCTGAACAGTCCCAAGCGATAAGTTGCATCATGATTTGCGGATCTTGTGTTGAGATAGCCATATTATTGCCCCATAAGAGTGCCGATGTGACTGTCACAGCCGATTCATTGATACCTAATCCTCTGCGCACATGATATGGTTCCCATCCTACGCGGCGGCAAGCCGCATCATCCTCCACAATACACCATGCCATCGGGTAACCAAATGTACCCATACGATTGGCTTTGACATAATATCCCATCATATTCATGATTGCGAGGTTAAGGAACCGTCCGATAACCATATTCGCCCGTTCATTGATCTGTCCTTGTCCGGCATCGATACCGAGTTGTCTTGCCATTGGTCCGTTGATGATGCAATAAGGTATCCAACCATGTGTAGAGAGAAGTGTACGACGAAACTCAGGACCTGCCATTGCTTTGGTCATAGCAATGAGCAGAGGCATATACTCAGGTTTGCATCCCGCCATGATGGCATTAACGGCTACATGCCATGCAGTAATATTACGGTAAGCGCCCGGCATAACAACTACTGTCTCATGCCATGCATAGTCTGTATAGGTCAGATAACGATTGGCCTCTTCGTAAGTAGGAGGAACAAAAGGCATACCATCTGACCATTGCATTGAAACGAAAAAAGAATCAATCTGGTGAATATCTCCCCAGAAGACATCGTCCCGCAAGTCGCCATGATCAGCGTTTTTGGCAGCATCAATCTCCTCCTGTGTAATTGGAGTGGTCAACCCTGCTAATATCTGAGGCCATGTCACATTGCGTGTGTTCTCAATCAGTTGTTGCTCGGTATGCGTTGCAAAAGCACCAGGATACTCGGCTGTACGAAGCACGGCTACACCATTGTTATATGCCGTGTATTTGGCCTGGTCGGTGAATCCGGGACCTGCAACAACCACCGCAGGAATCCCGAGATACTCTGCCGCAATAGCAGAGCCCGTTTCTTTAGGAGTACAAATACCGCAGCCGCCATTACCACATATTACCGCATCAACATTATGCTCTATCAGTTTTTGTTTGAAGGCCTTAGCCTGTTCTCGATCAATACCCATGCCTGCGTAAGGTCCGGCATAACCCATCTCGTCGGTCAACAGAACGGTTACATTAGAGTAGTTTTCCTCAATGATGCGCTTGATCTCCGGATGAGTGATATGCGCCATAAAACTGACGCCTACAACAGCGATGGTCTTATTGTCCAGTGTGGTGAGAAGCGGCGCCTGCTCTATATGAGAGACCATACTACGACCGACAGGTGAAACAACAGCAAAATAGCGAAACTCATCCTCCGGTGCATGGCAGGTGGTGTCACAGATAACTCGTCCAAAAGACGCAATACTCAGCAAAAAGAGTGTCAAAGAGAGAATAAAGTGCTTCATGAAGAATAGATAGTTAAAGGAGGCAAATATTATTTCGGCCACAAAGAAACAAAAAAAAATGAATATATGCAAAATTATTTTTCAAGTAAATTATGAATATATAATTTTCACCTATTCAATTTGCTCGTTTTAATGTCCAATTTGAGTTTAATAATGAGTTAAAGTTTCCCGATTAAGAGATAATAAACTATACTTTCCCACATTAAGATAATAAAATTCAATTTTGGGTAATTTTTGACCACAAAGAAAAATGAAGTTTATCGTTTAATTCGTTTATTCAGTACACCCAGAACATTCAGAATACTCAGAACACTCAGAATATTTCGCGAACAATCGACAAATATAATTCGCAGATCATCTGATTTGGAAGTCTTGAATTGAGTAATACAAAGAAGGCGTGCAAAATCTAATTTGGCACACCTTCTTTGTATTACAAAAAGTAAAATGATTATTTGCGGTTACGATTACCATAGCGTGACATAAACTTATCAACGCGTCCGGCTGTATCCACAAGTTTCGATTTACCTGTATAGAATGGGTGAGAAGTGTTGGAGATTTCAAGTTTTATCAAAGGATAAGTTTCTCCGTCTATCTCAATGGTGTCTTTTGTGTTTGCTGTAGAGCGGCTGAAGAATTGGTCGCCGTTCGACATATCTTTGAAAACTACTACACGGTAGTTTTCTGGATGAATACCTTTTTTCATAATACGGTCCTTTCTTTATTATTCAGCGGCTACTATATTAAACTTAATTTCAGCCTTCACTTCACGGTGCAAGCGAGCAGTGGCCTCATATTCGCCAAGTTCTTTTGCCTCCGGCATGGTGATAACTTTGCGGTCAACAGTAATATCCATTGCTGCAAGAGCGTCAACCAATTGTTGTGAAGTAACAGCACCAAATATCTTACCATTTTCATTGGCTTTAACAGGTACGGTGAGAACAATAGCAGCCAATTTCTGTTGCAATGCCTCAGCGTCAGCCTTCAGTTGAGCCAACTTGCGGGCTTGTTGTTTGAGATTCTCTTCTAATTGTTTGCGGTTGCTATCATTAGCAATGATTGCAAGACGATTAGGTATAAGGTAGTTGCGACCATATCCGTCACGAACTTTTACGATATCATTTTTATAGCCGAGGTTATCGACATCTTGAATTAAAATTACATACATTGTCTTGTCCTCCTACTTTTTATTTCATCATATCAGTTACGTATGGCAGCAAAGCCAAGTGACGAGCGCGCTTAACAGCCTGAGCAACCTTGCGTTGATACTTGAGTGAAGTACCGGTTAAGCGGCGAGGCAATATCTTACCTTGTTCATTCAAAAATTTCTTCAAAAACTCTGGGTCTTTGTAGTCAATGTAGCGTATTCCGCTCTTCTTGAAACGGCAATACTTTTTCTTTTTAACATCGCTTTGTTGCGGGGTTAAATAACGAAGTTCTTCTGCCATAGTTTAGTCCTCCTTTTGATTTTTGCGGTTGCGACGCTTCTCTGCATACTCAAATGCATACTTGTCAAGACGGAAAGTGAGGAAACGAATAATACGCTCATCACGACGGAATGCCGTCTCAAGAATTTCAACCACTTGTGGTTCAACATCAAATTGTAAAATGGCATAGAATCCCGTTGTTTTGCCTTTAATAGGATATGCGAGTTTCTTCAAACCCCACTCCTCACGATTGAGCACTGTGCCACCATTCTCTGTTAGCACTGCCTCATACTTGTTAACCGCTTCCTTCATCTGGGTCTCAGACAAAACGGGAGTCAAAATGAAAGCGGCCTCGTAATGATTTAACATGTGTTTAATTGTAATTAGTTAATAATTAGTTAATAATCCGTTTGAACGAAAATCACTCAAAACGGGCTGCAAAGGTATAACAAATGTTTGAATTACACAACACTATCGCACTTTTTCTTAATAAATATCTAAAAATAGCCAAAAAATTTGTGAGATTAAAAAATATGTAGTACTTTTGCAGCCGATTTCCGACAATGTAATGCATTAGCCTTCGTTCTTGGAGATAATATCGCGGAGTAGAGCAGTGGTAGCTCGTCAGGCTCATAACCTGAAGGTCGCAGGTTCGATCCCTGCCTCCGCAACTTTTTGAATCAATAAGCAAGTTTGGTACCTTGCCCGAGTGGTTAGGGACCGGTCTGCAAAACCGGGGACAGCGGTTCGAATCTGCTAGGTACCTCTACAAGAACCGCAAAAACGGTTCTTTTTTATTTTGAAGAAAAAATAACTATGGAGGAGATTATTCAAGACATAACAGATAGTGAGTATAAGTATGGATTTACTACACAGATACAAACTGATGTTATTCCTAAAGGGATAAGTGAAAATATCATCAGGCTGATATCTGCTAAAAAACAAGAGCCGGAATGGTTGTTGGAATTTCGCCTTAATGCTTATAAGAAATGGCGTGAGATGACTCCTCCTACATGGGCTCATCTACAAATACCCGATATTGATTTTCAGGCTATTTCTTACTATGCTGCTCCGCAAGCAAAAAAAGAAGGTGAGAGCAAAATAGATCCTGAATTAGAAAAGACTTTTGATAAGTTGGGTATTCCACTTGAAGAAAGGGCCGCATTGGCAGGTAATATGGCTGTAGATGCAGTGATGGACTCTGTCAGTGTAAAAACTACCTTTAAAGAAACTCTTGCCGAAAAAGGTATTATTTTTTGTTCTATAAGTGAGGCCGTGAGGGAATATCCTGAATTGGTCAAACAGTATTTGGGCTCAGTTGTGCCCGCCGGTGATAATTTTTATGCGGCTCTTAACTCTGCTGTGTTCTCTGACGGATCGTTTGTGTATATTCCCAAAGGCGTTCGTTGCCCGATGGAACTGAGCACTTATTTTCGTATAAATGCTGCAGGGACAGGTCAGTTTGAGCGTACTTTGCTTATTGCTGACGAAGGGGCTTATTTGAGTTATTTGGAAGGCTGTACTGCTCCTATGCGCGATGAAAACCAGTTGCATGCAGCCATAGTGGAAATTGTAGTACATAAAGATGCCCAAGTCAAATATTCAACGGTCCAAAATTGGTATCCCGGAGATAAGTATGGCAAAGGGGGTATATATAATTTTGTTACCAAACGAGGTATTTGTCATGAGCATGCCCGTTTGAGTTGGACTCAGGTTGAGACTGGTTCGGCTATAACATGGAAATATCCGTCTTGTATTCTCAAGGGCGATTATTCATCTGCCGAGTTCTATTCGGTAGCAGTAACCAATAACTATCAGCAGGCAGATACAGGCACAAAAATGATTCATTTGGGCAAGCATACCACTTCAAGAATAATATCAAAAGGTATTTCGGCAGGGAAAAGTCAAAATAGTTATCGAGGGTTGGTCAGAGTAGTTCCTGCTGCTCAAGGGGCAAGAAATTATAGTCAATGCGATTCTTTGCTGTTAGGTAGCAATTGCGGTGCTCATACTTTTCCCGATATGCAGATTCAGAACTCCACAGCCGTTGTAGAACATGAAGCCACAACATCTAAGATTTCTGAGGATCAACTTTTCTATTGTCAGCAGCGTGGAATAGGAACTGAAGATGCTGTTGGTCTGATAGTAAATGGTTATGCCAAAGATGTGCTCAATAAATTGCCAATGGAGTTTGCCGTAGAGGCTCAAAAACTGCTACAGGTAAGTCTTGAAGGAAGTGTAGGATAGTTAAAAATTTTATTATGCATATTCGTATAGTATCTCCTTCTGCCACTATGGATCATAGCCTTATTGATAAGGCGGCAGATGTATTAAAGAGTTGGGGTCATGAAGTCAGTTTAGGTAAGAATTGCAAGTGTAGATATGGTGGCGCGGCAGGCACGCCGGAGGAACGCTTGCAAGACTTAAACGAGGCTTATGCCGACCCAATAGTCGATGCCATTCTTTGTTCCAGAGGTGGTTATGGACTGGCACAGATAATAGATAATGTAATAGTAAACAAGCATAAGTTGCTGATGGGTTTTAGTGATATTACTTGTCTGCATTGTCTTTGTGGTGTCAATAACATACCGTCTTTACATTCTATTATGGCAAAGCATATTGCAACTCTGCCATCTGATAGCGAGCCTCTGTTGTCTCTTAAAAGTATTCTTGACGGCAATGATGTTCATTATAATTTAAATACTTCGCCTTATTCCCGGCTTGGTGAAATGTCTGGTGTTTTGCGGGGAGGCAATCTTTCGGTATTCTATGGCCTGCAGGGTACCCCTTATCAAGTTATCAAAGAAAATACTATTCTTTTCATAGAAGATATTTCTGAACCGCAATATCATATTGATCGTATGTTGCAAAATCTGCGTATGAGCGGATTGCTGGAGTCGCTGAAGGGAATTATAGTGGGGCAGTTCGCTGACTGTGAAGATGACCCCAGATTATGTTGTACGCTAAAAGAGACAATCCTTCGTGCTGTAGAACCGTATGATTATCCCGTCTTGTTTGATTTCCCTGCAGGACATGTTGACTATAACCTACCTGTTTTTATGAATACTATGACGCATGTCGCAATAGAAAATGAAACTACAAGTCTGCTTCAGTGGAATCCGTTTATTGTAACTCAGGATAGATAGAGGCTAATATTCTTAGATGGCCAATAAATATAATTTGTTGATCATTTGACACAACGACTTTAGTTATAATAAAAATATCTCACATTTTCTGAAAAATGCGAGATATTTTTATTATACCATTTTGCCTTTATTTCTTTAGCCAATTGTCTTTGAGCGAGGCAGTGCGGTTGAATATAAGTTGTTCTTTCGTAGAGTCGTCATCCACCACGAAATAACCTTGTTTGAGGAATTGGAAGTGGTCTTGCATTTTTGCGTTGGAAAGTGCAGATTCCACTTTGCAAGTAGTTACTTTCAGAGAGTCAGGATTAAGTAGTTCTCTGAAGTCACGCTCGTCAGCAGAAGGATTCTCTACTGCAAACAATCTATCGTACAACCTTGCTTGTGCATCAATAGCAGTGGTACATTCTACCCAATTGATTGTGGCTTTGGTCTTTCTATTACCTCCTTCGGTTCCCGACTTGCTCGTCGGGTCGTAAGTCGCATATACAGTTGTTATGTTGCCTTCTGCATCCTGCTCACAACCTGTGGCTTGAATGATATAAGCATTTTTCAGACGCACTTCACGCCCCATAGGCGAGAGACGATAGAAATTCTTGTCGCCTTCTTGGCGGAAGTCCTCACGCTCAATCCATAATTCTTTTCCAAATGGCATCTGGCGGGTGCCAACTTCGGGCTTGCCATCAATATTTTCGGCAGTGATATTCTCTATTTGACCTTCAGGGTAGTTGGTGATAATGAGTTTCACAGGGTCAAAGATGGCGCAAACTCGTGGCGCAGTTTCTTTCAGACATTCCCTGACTGTATGTTCCAATAATCCTACATCAATCATGCCTTCTACTTTGGTATAACCTATTTTGTCTATAAACGAGCGAATGGCCTGTGCCGTATAGCCTCTGCGCCTCAATCCGCAAACAGTCGGCATACGAGGATCGTCCCAACCTGCAACAAGACCTTCTTTAACCAATTGAAGCATCTTGCGCTTTGACATAACAGTATAGGTTATGTTCAGTCGGTTGAACTCATATTGGTGAGGACGATATTCACCTTGAGGAACAAATTGATCGATAAACCAATCGTAAAGAGGGCGGTGAACTACAAACTCAAGTGTACAAATAGAGTGCGTAACGCCTTCGAAATAGTCGCTTTGACCATGTGCAAAATCGTACATAGGGTACACATTCCATCGTTTGCCTGTTCGGTGGTGAGGATGTGAGGTTATGATGCGATATATTATAGGGTCGCGGAAATGCATATTGGGATTGGCCATGTCTATTTTTGCTCTTAAGACCATCTTACCCTCTTCAATTTCTCCGTTTTGCATAGCCTGGAAAAGACGCAGATTTTCCTCTATAGGGCGGTCTCTGTATGGAGAATTTTGTCCCGCTTGTGTCGGCGTACCTTTTTGAGCAGCAATCTCTTCGGCTGTCTGCTCATCAACATAAGCCTTACCCTCTTTTATAAATCGTATAGCCAAATCATAGAGACGATCAAAATAGTCGGAAGCATAGAATATCTTGCCCCAACGAAAACCAAGCCAAGCAATATCGTTGGTTATACTATCCACATACTCAACATCTTCTTTCACAGGATTAGTGTCGTCAAAACGAAGGTTACATATACCATTGTATTTCTCAGCAATACCAAAATCCATACAGATGGCTTTTACATGACCAATATGCAAATAACCATTTGGCTCGGGCGGAAAACGAGTCTGTATCCTACCATCATTCAAACCTTCTTGCAAATCTTTCTCTACAATTTCTTCTATAAAATTCATATTAGTAAGTATTAAGTTGTTAGCGGTTGCAAAATTAAAACAAAAATATCACATGTAAAAGCGGAAAATATAGTTTGCCCGATAAGAAAAAAAATAGTAATTTTGCCGCATAAATAAATTTGGATTATTATGCGAAAAGTTCTTTTTACCCTGATTTTATCAGTTGTTACATTATTTGCTTTTGCTCAAGATTCACTAGCTGAGCAAAAGCAAGCAAAATATGTGTTCTACTTCATAGGTGATGGTATGGGACAAAATCAAGTACTGACTACAGAGATGTATCTGGCTGAATTAGAAGGCAAAATAAATCGCAAGCCTTTGTGTTTTACAGGTTTTCCTGTAACAGGGCAGTGTGTTACTTTCTCCACTACCAATGGTATTACCGATTCTTCTGCTGCCGGCACTGCATTGGCATCCGGCGAAAAAACCAAGAGCGGCACGCTTGGTGTAAGACCCGACGGTACACCGGTGCATACCATTGCAGAACGGCTGCATGAAGCAGGTTGGGGAGTTGGCATTACTACCTCGGTTAGTATAGATCATGCTACACCGGGGGCATTCTATGCTCATGTGAATAGTCGCAGCGAATACTATAAGATAGGTACTCAGTTGGCTGCATCAGGGTTTGATTTCTTCGGAGGGGCCACCTTCTATCATCCTCATCTGCTCATAGATAAGAAAAAAAGACTTTTCGACACTTCTACACCTTCGCTTTACAAAATTTGTAGAGATAGTGCATATACTTTCGCACATGGTTTTGCAGAATACGAAAATCTGAAAGACGAGGCTAAAAAGATGATTTTAATTCAGTCGCACGAAGGACTGGAAGATGATTATGAAGGCAAGGGTATGATTCCTTATCGTATCGATAGAGGATTTAACGACCTCTCGCTTACTCAGATAACCGAAGCCGCAATCGATTTTTTGTCGTCAAGAAACGAAAAGTTTTTCCTTATGGTTGAAGGAGGAGCAATTGATTGGGCATGTCATAGCAACGATGCCGCAACAGTAATAAAAGATGTAATCGATATGGACGAGGCTGTGCGTATCGCCTACGAATTTTATCTGCAACACCAAGACGAAACCTTAATAGTAGTTACTGCCGATCATGAGACAGGAGGACTCGGAATGGGAAATAGTGATTATACGCTGAATCTACAATTACTGCAGAATCAGAAAGCATCAGTGTTCGAAGTAACTAATACATTGAAACTACTTCATTCTGAATTTGGTAAACATCTGAAATGGGAAATGGTTAAAGATATACTAAAAGAATCGTTTGGATTGTACGATAAAGTGAAAGTGAGCCCGGAAGAAGACAAGTATTTACAAAGTCAATACAAACAGATGATTAAAGGAAAACAAAAGAATGTAAAAACTTTATATAAAGAAATTGATGGTTTGGCTGATTATGCGATGCGTATCCTTTGTCGTCAGTCGAAACTCGGTTGGACTACAGGCGCTCACTCTGCTGCTGCGGTAGGTGTGTGGGCTATAGGTGTAGGAGCAGAACAATTTACCGGTTGGCAAGATAATACGCAGATTGCACCAAAAATAATGAATGCTACGGGTGTCAAATAAAAATTAAGAGATAGGGAAAATAATATTAAAGAGGATGAAAAGATTTGTATTGGGATTGATGCTGCTGCTTCCAATGTTTTTGATGGCACAGAATCAAATTACGGGGAAAGTGCAAGACGCTGCAACAAGGCAAGTGATAGATTTCGTCAATGTCGCTCTTATGCAATCAGATAAACTCGTTAAGGGTACTGTGAGCGATATGGAAGGAAAATTTGAGATAAAAGATATAGAAAATGGTAAATACACTCTTGTTTTTTCTTTTCTTGGGTACAAAGAATTACAAAAGACAATTACATTAAGTGGTAAACCTCTGAATATAGGCAAAGTATTGCTCGAAGAAGATACTCAGCAACTTGCCGAAGTAGAGGTAGTGGGGCAGGGGAGTCAGATGCGCTTTGAGTTAGACCGAAAAGTGTTTTCCGTTGACCAAAGTATTGCATCTGCCGGCGGATCTGTCAGCGATGTGTTGGAAAATATACCATCAGTAGAAGTTGATCAAGAAGGAAATATATCGCTACGGCAAAATGAAGCAGTGGAGATATGGATAAATGGAAAACCTGCCGGACTAACAACAGACAATAGGGCCGATGTGCTTCGGCAGTTGCCCGCCGAATCTATCCAAGAAATAGAGGTTATTACTAACCCCTCTGCCAAATTTTCCCCCGAAGGCACCGCCGGAATAATAAATATCGTAATGAAGAAAGACCGCAAGGCAGGCTACTATGGAAGCGTAAATGCTGGAATACAATACTGTCTCGCCTCACCATGGAATGTGCCACCCGGAGGCAATGTCGGCTTTAATATAAATTTCTCTAAAAGTATAGTAGATGTGTATTTCAATGCGGGATATAATTACCGCAATTCTAATGGAAGTACACTTACTGACCGCAAAAACATAGACCTGCAGACAGGAGATACAATTACCCGTCTAAATCAAGAGGCTAACAATAATCGTGGAGGCGGAGGATTGTTCCTCAGAGGCGGTATTGACATCAGACTCACCGACAGAAGCACTCTCGGATTCTCAGGATTCGGTATAGTGGCTGATAAATCTCATTCTAAAAGCAACAACAGATATCTTCTAACTGACTATCAAAACTCTGATACTATCCGACTATACGACAGAAATGAGAGTGGCACGGGTGGACACCCCGGAGGCAATGCTATGGTCACATATCAGTTTAAGCAACAAAACCATAGCCTGAATCTTTCAGGAGCATATAATCAGTTCGGATGGAATCAGTATAATACTTATACTCAGATAGAAACGGATACTACTCGGCAAAAGCAAGACAATGAAAACTTGGACAGAATGGTTCAACTAAAAGCCGACTATGAATGGAAACCCACTAAGCAAAGTAGGTTGGAAGCAGGTTGGCAAACCGACCTCTCTTGGAGAGCAACCGATGCTAATGCCGCGGATATAATTGGCGATAAAGAACAATTCTTGCAACCTTATTATAATGATTTCTTAAACAAAGAGCAAATACATGCTCTCTACATAACTTATGGTAATAAGTTTTGGGAAAAATTCTCAGTGCAAGTAGGACTGAGAGGGGAATATATGAAGCGACATCTAAGTAGTACTTACTATGATGTAGAAGGTAACCTGACAACCACTTTGCAAGATACTTCTTATTTCCAATTATTTCCTTCAGCGTATCTAAGTTATTCGTTTCCTAATGGACATGAACTGCAACTCAATTATACTCGTCGTGTAGATAGACCAAGAGGACATCAAATCAATCCACGACAAAACTTTTCCGACTCTACCAATATCCAATTTGGCAATCCTAACCTTTTGCCTGCCTATTCATCCTCGCTCGAACTGAATTATCTCAAGCAATGGGAGCGACACACACTCTCTGCCGGACTTTTTTATAGGTTTGCTGACGGAGTTATTCAAAATGTAAGGTTTATGGATGGAAATGTTATGAAAAACACTTTCGTCAATGTCAGCAAACGACAGGAAATGGGAGTGGAAATAGTAGCAAAAAACCGCTTCTTTGATAATTTCCTACAACTGACTACTTCCGCTAATTTGTATTATAATATGCTCTCAGCCGATGAGTACCACGGCATGTCTTATGCAGATAAAGTGGATGTGGTACTCCCTGCACAAAACACACTCGCTTGGAGTGCAAGAATCAATGCACAATTCCTTTTTACCAAAACTTTCAGCGGACAACTCACAGGCAGATATAATTCCCCACGAGTCGTAGCACAAGGCAAAACATCTCATAGTTATACTATAGATATCGGCCTTCGCAAAACTTTCTTTGATAAAAAATTAGCAATAAGCCTCAATGTGCGTGACCTGCTTAATTCTCGAGCAAGACAAAATACTACATGGGGAGATGGATTCTGGCAATATCAATCCAGACGGTGGAACTCAAGAACTATAGGCCTCACCATTACATATAATTTTGGTAATATGCAAAGTAAAAAAACTCAAAAAACTCAGTCCGATGGCTCAAGCGTATCTTCATACGAAGATTCAGGTGAAGAATAAATCAAATAGAAGAATAAAACAAATAGAAATGAATATAGAAGACTATCGAGACTTTTGTCTCGCTTTAGGCAATGATGTCGAAGAAAAACTGCCTTTCACAGCATTCAAATATGCTTCTGCAGTACTCGTCTTTTATGTCAATGGGCACATGTTCGCCTTCTTCGATTGTGATAATTTTGGATTCGTTACTCTAAAATGTCAAACCGAAAAGATAGATGAACTCAAAGCACAATACTATTATATAGGCAAACCCTTTAATTTACCTGCTAAATATTGGATAGGTGTAAATGCACTTGAAGCAGATGACGAAATACTCAAATCGCTCACACGCAACTCTTATGAAATAGTGAAAAATAAATACAAACTAAAATAACATCTGATACAATGAAAATATTACTTGTAAATGGTAGTCCGCGCAAGAACGGCAACACCCATATTGCTCTTAGCGAAATAGCAAAGACTCTACGACAAGAAGGTGTAGAGTCGGAAATAGTATGGATAGGCAATCGTGCTATACGAGGATGTATGGCATGTGGTAAATGTAAAGATCCAAATAAATCCTTTATGGGGTGTGTTTTTAATGACGATGTATGTAATAGTATATCGGAAAAATATGCATCTGCTGATGGATTTGTTTTTGGCTCTCCTGTTTATTATGGTCAGCCCAATGGAGCATTGCTTTCCATAATGCAACGTTCGTTTTTTAGTAATGGCGAACATGTCCAAAACAAACCCGCAGCAGTAGTCACTATTTGTCGTCGTGGAGGAGCAACAGCCGCTTTCCAAAGTCTTCAAATGCCCTTGCAGATGATGAATATGCCAATTATAACCTCACAATACTGGAATATAGCCTATGGCCGTGAGCAAGGTGATGCTGCCTTAGATACTGAAGGTATGCAGACTATGCGTACTTTGGCTCGAAATATGGCATGGGTCCTGAAAAGTTTGAAGAACGAAAGTGCACCAAAACTGCCCGAACGGGAAGAATGGCAACCGATGCATTTTATCAGATAAATAAAATATAGAAATAAGCCAGAACATGTATTCTATAGATATTAAGACTTATCCGAGTGCTTGCGACGAGAGGGGAAACATGAAACTCTACAGAGTGATGCAAGCAATGCAAGACTGTTCGGAGTTATGGTTGCAATCGGAGCCTGTTTTCAGAGACTATTTTGAAAGAAATGGTATGGCGCAATTGTTGGCATATAGACAATTGGATATTCTGCGCGTCCCTTGTTATGCAGAAAATCTCAGAGTGAGTACTTCTGTGTATGATGTCAATCCTATGTTTGGATATCGCAATACTTGTATTTACGACAGCAATAATTTACCTTGCTACAAGAGTTGGGGAATGGGAGCATTTGTAAATCGTCAAACAGGAAAGTTGCAAAAAGTACCTAAAGAAGTATTAGGTAGTGTTACAATGGAGCCGCCTGTGGAGATGGAATATACAGAGCGGAGAATTATGTTGCCTGATATAGAGTTTGATATTTTGCCACAGATTGATGTAATGAAGCAGGATATTGACTATAATCACCATGTGAATAATGCAGAGTATTTGCGCCATGCACTTGAGTTCTTGCCAGCAGATTTTGAAATAAGACAGATAAGAATAGAATATAAAGTGCCTGCCAAAGTAGGTGATGTGATTATTCCTAAAATAGCGAGAGACGGCGATTCTATTTTTGTTGTCATGTATATAGGAACAGCCATCTCGACGATATTTCAATTCAGAAAATAACTATAAAATAACCATATATCTAATTATTATGAATGCAATTTTTATAAATGGTTCTCCAAGAAAGAACAAAAATACGGCTCTTATGCTTCAAAGCGCCATGCGAGGTGCACAACAAGCGGGTGCTCAAACCGAATTGGTACATCTGTATGATATTCAGTTTCAGGGGTGCAAAAGTTGTTTTGCCTGCAAGTTGAAAAATTCTCGTTGCAATGGTGTATGCGCAATAAAAGATGATTTGCTCCCTCTGCTTGAGCGCTGCCGTCAGGCCGATGTATTGGTGTTGGGCAGTCCTGTATATTATTCTTACCCGACAGGCGTTATGCGCGCTTTTATGGAACGGCTCATGTTCCCAATCGGAACATACTTATATGAACCAACTGATGCGGGCGAAGGACATAGTGGGGGCAAGCATGTGGTTCTTAGAGATAAAGTAATTCCTACCGCCATGATTTTTACTATGAATTGTCCGGAAGATTATATGAAACAAATTTCTTATCCCACACTGCTTGAAGAAAATACAAAGTGTATGACGGATATATTTGGTTATTCTGAAACTCTTTATGCATGCAACACATATCAGTTTAATGATTATAGTCGTTATGCATTCAATCTTTTTTCAGAAGAGGACAAAAGAAAGTATCGTGATGAGCATTTCCCTATTGATTTGCAAAATGCCTATGAATTGGGCATAAGACTTGTAGATAAGGCAAAGGAACAATAAGTAAAAATAGCAGCCTGTTCAAACAAATGAACAGGCTGCTAAAATAATAGTAACACCGCTATTTTACAAATAGTTTGGCAATAGCCTCTGCCGAGTGAGAAGTGAATACACGAACATCTGAAATTGGGTGATATTTAAGTCCTTTATACTGTGATAGAAGTATAGCCGCTACTTGATGGTCTGCAGAGAGACATAATTCAACAAGCAGATTACCATTTAACCGCTCTTCGTAACAACCATTTTTCTCTGCATGTTTTATAATAGCCTCTTCGCTCATGCTCAATAGTCCTAACAGGTCGTTATAAAGTGAAGGAGCATAGTACTTCTCATAAAATTTCAACCTACTATTTGTTGGTTTATAATAAAGTGTTTTGAATATTCCGAAGCAAAAACTACGATATTCAATATCTTGTTGTTGGGCTACTATTTGTTTGAACCCTTGATTTTCATTTTCCATTTTTTTTTGAATTTTTTAAGATTTATTAACAAGTTATTAGTCTATATGATAAGTATATGGCATAAGTTATCAGTAATAATGCCCCTCCCCAACGGCCTATTTTATGCTCTTTGTTGCTTACCGCTAACAGCCAAACAATTAAAGCACTTAATGCAGTAACCAAAGCATCAACAGTAATTCCGTCATACAGAGGTAGTGGCTTAATGATGGCACTTGTAGAGAGAATAAAAAATACATTGAAGATGTTGCTTCCCACTACATTGCCGATAGCAATATCACTATTTTTTTTGAATGCAGCCACTACTGATGTCGCCAATTCGGGCAACGAAGTGCCAAGCGCAACAATAGTGAGTCCAATGATTGATTCAGCCACACCCATTTTTTGTGCAATTGTTGTAGCGCTTTTTACTATCATTTCTCCGCCTATAACCAAGCATATCAAACCGACAAGAATAAGCATTATGCTTTGCCAGGTTGGCATCAATGGTTCTGAAGACTGACAGGTGCTGCCTTGGGCTGTTTTTATGCTGTAATAGAGAAATAAGCAGAATATACACAATAGCATCACTCCTTCTGTTAGAGACAAACTATTAGATTCTTCAATAGGTAATTTTACAATTACAAAAAGTAGTACTAATGTTCCTGCTAATATATTCATCGGTATATCAAATCGTATGGTTGTTCGCTGTACGACTATAGGATAGACGAGAGCCGAAGCGCCAAGTATGACGAGTGTATTGATTATGTTTGACCCAAGTATATTTGTGATAGCCAAGTCGGTAGCGCCATTGGCCACCGATACCATATTTACCACAAATTCAGGCATAGAGGTACCAAAGGCTACTATGGTCAAACCTATCAACAAGTCGCTAACTCCTAATCGGCGAGCCAAATTAGAAGCCCCGTCAACGAGCCAATCAGCACCTTTAACAAGTATTACAAGACCGATAACTAATACAACTCCCAATACTATGGGATTAGATAAATATGATTGAAACATAATGTGTTAGTATGACTTATTGATAATAAAGTCGTTATTAATAAGAAATAACAAATGCTCGGAATAGAATTATTCCGATGCTTAAAGTCAAAACTTTTTGTCTGCTAACACAATATCCGCCTCAACCCGTAAACATAATATTGTATTACGGGTGTGCAGGCGTATGGCGACATCTCTTGTCGCACTTGACCTCTGAAAAGAATATATTGAGGTTGACAATGGTGTAACATGTTGCGCAGGAAAGCCGTGCGGCTCCTACTCTTGCTAAACGAATTGCGCCCATAATAGTTGCGCCCATAAGAATTGCTGAAATGCGTAGGAGTAGGAGTAGATATGCTCCACCCTGTAGGTGTTATTACTTGATTACCCTGCAAGCCTATAATATGAATATAATCAGCTTGCTGAAGGGAGCAAGAATTAGTGATTGGCGTTTCTTGCGTGAGTTTATCAGTAGTTTTTTGCGACAAGAAGAAGGTATATGTATTGAAACATATACTCAATATCGCTATCAACAATACTATGTAACTGCTTCTTTTCATTAGCGTGGCAAAATTATATATTTTTTTTGGAATAAGTCATAAAAAAGTAAAATAGACAAATATTTCAGTAAAATGGATTTCTTAGTCTGCACAAAATAACATAATTTTGCAACCGACATGGAGCAATATGTTTTTAGTTGTTCTAACTAATGTGGAAAGTAAATATTATAAACACTAAATAAAATTATCATGCAAAACTTTGATTATCAAACTCCGACTCGCCTTATTTTTGGTAAGGGCGTAGTTGAAAAACTGCCTCAAGTGATGAGTGCTTTTGGAAAGAAGGTACTTTTAACATATGGTGGTGGCAGTATAAAGAAGATAGGTCTGTATCAAAAGGTAAAAGAATTACTCAAAGACTATGATATAGTTGAGTTGAGTGGGATTCAGCCCAACCCTAAATATGATCCGTCGGTATTGGAAGGTGTGCGTTTATGCAAGGAGCATGCTGTGGATGTGATACTTTCTGTAGGTGGAGGTAGTGTATTAGACTGCTCAAAGGCTATCGCAGCCGGAGCATGCTATGAAGGCGATCCATGGGATTTGATTTCCTAAAAAGTAAAAGCACAGGCGGCTTTGCCTATTGTGGACATCATCACTCTTGCTGCAACGGGTAGTGAATATGACTGTGGTGGTGTGATTTCCCGCACCGAGACTAATGATAAGATAGGTTATGTAGATAGTCACTTATACCCTGCTGTTTCTTTTCTTGACCCGACATACACCTTTACCGTGAGCAAAAAACAAACGGCTGCAGGAATTGCTGATGCTATGAACCATACTATTGAGCAGTATTTTGCAGAGGACACAACTCTTCTGAATGATGGTTTCTGCGAGTCGATGCTGCGTTCGCTTATGACGAATGGTCGTAAGTGTCTTGCCAACCCTGAGGATTATACTGCTCGTGCTGAGATGATGCTTGCTTGCACCTATGGTTGCAATGGAATATTGGCTTTGGGTAATAGTGAAAGCGGTTGGCCATGTCATGGTATAGAGCACGCTTTGAGTGCTTATTACGACATCACCCATGGTGAAGGTTTGGCGATAATCACACCGCGTTGGATGAAGCATATACTAAACGAACACACATTGCCCAGATTCGTAAAATATGGTATCAATGTATTCGGAATAGAGGCCTCATTAGATAAATGGAAAATAGCAGAGAAAGCCATTGAAGAAACATATTTATTCTTTGAGTCTATAGGTATTCCGATGCATCTTCATGAGGTGGGTATTGACGATAGCCGTTTAGACGAGATGGCTCATCATATAGCAGTGAATGAAGGATTAGAAAATGCTTACGCACCACTTACAGAACAAGATATCAAGGCAATATTAGTGGCGAGCCTATAAGAATGAAGTCATTGAAGATGATTTAGCGAAAAAAGACTAAAAACTATGATTATATATTTCTCCGCTACAGGCAATAGTCTTGCAGTTGCCAGACAGATTGCAATTGCGACGAATGATATTACCGTCCCACTGACCGAAGCAGTACGAAAAGACTTGAGTACAGAGCACCGAGTTGGGTTGGTTTATCCCTCGTATGATTTCAATGCTCCTCCGGCCGTGCGCACTCTTGTTGAGCGCCTCAAACTTAATCCTCAAGCGTATGTGTTTATTATCATTCCTTGCGGAGCGCAGGCAGGCAACTCTATCTGGACTATCCGGCACCTGCTCCAAAAGAAAGGAATAGAAGTGTCGTATAGTCATAAGATTCGTGTTCCGGATAATAGTGCCATTGTCTTTGGTCGTAATCCGAACGACCAAGTATGGAAATTTACTCGTTTTGCTAATCGTCTTACGACAATTATATCGGATGTTGTGGCTGAACGCAAGTATCTGCATTTTGCATGGTGGAGCCCAATTTCGTGGATTATGGGGACAAATCATATGCAGCAGTGGATGTTGCGCACTTTTCGTCCTGCGGTCAATGAAGACAAATGTATCGGTTGTGGTACATGCGAGCGTGTATGCCCCATGCGTAATATTGCTGTGGATGAGAAGGCAGGAATTGGCCCACATTGTACAGCCTGCTTGGCCTGTTTACATGCTTGCCCCCAACAAGCAATTGAAGTAGGCGGAAAACCTACTATTAAAGAGCGTCAATATAGGAATCCGAATATAAAACTAAAAGACTTATTGCTTCGTGAAGCCCACTGAATAAACCATTGTACTTGTTGAAGAAGACTATCGTTCATATCTTATAATTAATAATATATGAACGATTTTCTTATAGAGTAGTGAATATTAAGATTTTTTTCGTACCTTTGCGCCCTCGAATGTAACGATGAAATCATCAATCTGATGTACGGCATTTTCAATGATAATTTTCCCCCTATTTTGGATGGTGTAGCACTGACTGCTCAAAATTACGCTTATTGGTTGCACCAAAAAGGTTATGATGTGCGTGTTATTACGCCCTATGCCCCTGATTCGGAAGATGTGATTAAAGCCGCAGATTATCCTATCCACCGTTTTCCTTCTATTCCCATTCCTTTTCGTGCGCCTTATCGCTATGGAATGCCTTATCTCTCAGCACGATTTATGCGTGAGTTTAGAAATATGAATTTTGAACTTGTGCATGCTCATTGTCCTTTTGTGACGGGTGATTTGGCATACTCCGTTGCCAAAAAACAGCAGATACCTTTGATTGCTACTTTTCATTCCAAATATCGTCAGGACTTTGAGCATAATGTGAAATCAAAGTTAATTGTCGATTGGATGGTTCGCCATATTATCCGTTTCTTTGAGAAAGCGGATGAGGTGTGGATTCCTCAGGCAGCAGTTGAACCGACACTGCGAGAGTATGGTTATAAAGGGCATGTAGAAGTAGTGGAAAATGGTAATGATTTCTATACGCCTGTTGACAAAATTGAAGAAATGCGCGATGACATGCGTGAAGAATTAGGTATTTTACCTGATGAGACCATGCTTCTTTTTGTAGGTCAGCATATATGGGAGAAGAATATAGGATTTATATTAGATGCTTTGTCGCTGATAAAAGATAAGCCTTTCCATTTGTTCATGGTGGGCACCGGTTATGCGGTGCGTGAGATCCGTCTTAAGATAGCGTCATTAGGTTTGCAAAATAAGGTTACGATGCTTGGTAATATCCACGATCGTGAGCGGCTCAAGCGCATAGATGCTGCTGCGGATTTGTTCCTCTTTCCTTCACTTTATGATAATGCTCCTCTTGTGGTGCGTGAGGCAGCGGCTATGCATACACCCGCACTTATGCTTCAAGAATCAACAGCCGCTGAGGTGATTACTGCTGATGTAAATGGCTTCCTGACTCCCAATAATCTAAATGATTATGCTGATTGTATATCCTATTTGCTGGAGCATCATGATATTTTGAGTAGGGTAGGAGATAAGGCATCGTTGACAATCTCGAGGTCGTGGGATAATGTGATAGAAGAGGTCGTACTCAGATATCGTGATATACAAGAGAATTATAAATTAAAACACGGCATAATTGTGCCATAATTCATTGGTTTTATGATAACAATGGTCCTATTGATGCTGCTACAGACGGCTATGTTGGCTTTTAGTCAAGTAGCACTAAAATTAGCAATGGAGGGATTACAATGGGAGTGGAGTTGGTCGTTTATTTGGCATAGCGTGATATGTAACGCATGGCTTATGATAGCAGTGATATTGATGATAGGTGCAAACCTGTTTTGGATGTGGATGCTACATAAGTATCCGCTGTCTCAGGTTTATCCACTGACAAGTTTAGGATTTATCTTTGGTATGTTATCCGGGTGGCTGATATTCCACGAACAAGTAGGTCTTATGCAATGGATAGGAGTTATGCTTGTTATAGCCGGTTGTATTTGTATTGCTAAGGTATAATAATGAAATTGAAAAATCGATTTAAACACATAGAATTATTACTATTGTTGCTGTTGGCATTACCTGTAATGCCGATAATGTCTGCAACTCAAGAAAAAGTAACATCTGTGCAGGGTGTTGTAGTAGATGCCGAAACGGGCGAAAAACTGCCGTTTGTGCAAATCTATTTTATCAAACCTTCAAGCGATGGTCAACTTGCTTCACAATATGGTACTACATCTGATATGGAAGGAAACTTCTCGATTTCCAACCCTGTAGGATATACTACTATCAATTTCCAGATGATAGGTTACAAAACGGAAATGTACACTGTTCGTTTAGGACAGCAAAAAAAAGATGTCAAGATAAAACTGAAAGCCGATGTGTATGGCTTGCAGGATATTGTAGTAACCCCCAAAAACCAGAAGCAGAAATACAAGCGTAAGGGTAACCCTGCTGTTGAACTGATAAAGAATGTAATAGACCATAAGGACTCGCTGCAAGTAAAATCCTCTGACCATTATATAGCAGGTACCTACCACCGCATGTCGTTTGCCTTGGATAATTTTTACCCGAATTTTGATAAGGGATTGTGGAAGAGTGTTCAGTTTATTGAAAAATACATTGATACAACGGGTGTTTATCCGTCAATTACACTATCAATTCGTGAGAATCTCGGTCATGAGTATTACCAGCGAAAACCACATCGTGAGAAAAAAGATATTGAAAGAAACCGTGTGTTCGGGCTTGAATCGCTGCTTTCTACTGAGTCGTTGGAGAACAATATGAAGGCAGTGTTTACTGATGTGGATATATATGACGATGATATGAATCTGCTTTTCAATCGTTTCGTTTCCCCTTTGTCGTCATCACTTGCAGTCTCATATTATCAATACTATATAATGGATACAATCATGTTGGATGGTGACAGCGTGATTGACCTTGCATTTGTTCCTGTCAACTCAGAGAGTTATTCTTTCACCGGACATTTATATATCATGAACGACTCTACATTTAAGTTGAAAAAGTATTCTATCAATATCCCGCCACATATCAATCTTAATTTTGTGAGCCATTATTCAGTAGAGCATGAATATAAGAAACTTGAGAATGGCCTATGGGCTCCGGATAGGACTAATACCTATTGTAAGTTCTATTTGACGAACAGAAAAAAAACTATCTTGGCTCGCCAGACAAAACTATATACAGACTTTGATTTTGATACGGAATTACGCAAGGAGGTTTTTGCCAATCGCATTCGCATTGATTCTGTCAAACACGATTCCACTACTATCAGCAAGGATTTTCAGTTTTGGGATGAGCATCGTCCTGAACCGCTTTCGCAATATGAAGGTGCGGTTGTGAATATGATAGACGAGGCAAAGCGGAACCCAAAATTCAATAGCCTGATTATGTTGGCAGATGCGTTGAGTACGGAGTATGTACAGACCGTTCCTTCATCTCGATACGGAGATTCCAAATGGGATTTCGGACCTATTTACAATACCATTTCTTGGAATAAACTTGAAGGTGTGCGTTTGCGCATAGGAGGTCAGACAACTGCAAATGTTCATAAACAATTGTTTTTCTCAGGTTATGTGGCTTTTGGTACACATGACTTGCTTCCCAAATATAATGCAACGCTCATGTGGTCGTTTAACAAGAAGCGTTACCACATGTATGAGAAATTACGCGATTATATAGCCCTTTCTGTGCAATATGATGTAGAGCAGCCCGGACAGCAGGTTGGCGTTGTGGATAGGGATAATATCCTCATGTCAATTCCTATAGGTAAAGTCACAGACAAGAATATGCAGTATGTGTTCCGGACCCGACTGCATTACTACAAGGAATTTCTCAATCATCTTTCCTTCCGTGCCCAGTTTAATTACGAATACAACGAGGCGGCTTCGGCGATGACCTATTCGAGGGTTAGTTGGGATGATTCGGGTAATTATATTACCACTCAGGCATTCAATAAATATCACCATAACGCATATCATGATTATGAGTTTGGCTTGGAACTTCGTTATACCCCCGGTTCGATTATGTCGATGAATCGAATGGGAGTAGAGACTCCATTTACGCTTGAGCAAGACGCCCCTGTGATTTCCATCAACCATTGGATTGGTTATTTGGACGATAGAGGTATGCGTTTTGATAAGGCAGGAAATGATATAGGAGGGGGACAAGGATTCTTTTACAACCATACTCAGTTGACTGCTGAAAAGCGTTTCTGGTTTTCTTCTTTTGGACATTTGGATGCTCGTATTCAGACAGGCTATATATGGCAAAAAGTGCCTTTTACCAAGTTGTATTCGCCCCAGACATCCACTTCTATCTTTTTGGGTAAGAATGCTTTTAACCAAATGCAACCGATGGAGTTTATGTTTGATGCCTATGTAGGTCTGTATGCTACTTATTTCTTCAAGGGGTGGATCTTGAATCGTATTCCTGGTATCAATCGATTAAAGTTGCGTGGTGTAGTTAGTTTCTCGGCTATATATGGAGGGTTGACCAAGAAAAACAACCCCTATACTCAAGGTTCCGAAGGACTCTATGCTCTGCCAAACAATGAGGCAAGTTTTTCTTACGACAAGACTAATGCTGCTATAGTAACAGCAGGGGCAACTTCATCGCCTATAGGCAAACTGCCATATATGGAACTCACTGCAGGACTTGAGAATATCTTTAAGTTCGTACGCATCGACTATATTCGCCGTTTGACATACAATGATTATGAATTGCCGATTATGATTAAGAACGCAGATGGAGAGATGGTTCATGTAAGGCGTAAGTTGGGGCCATGGGGCCGAAATGGTGTTAAAGTAACAGTGCGTTTTGCACTATAAAAATAGGAGGTTATATGAAAAAGAAACTGACCTTTTCCGTTCTTCTCTTATGTTTGTCTTTTTACTCGGTACTTTTTGCTCAGACAAAAGTATCTCGTATAGACGAAATCATGGATGCTCCTATTCCGAAGTCCGGGATGAAGATGGATAGTATCATGTCGCCTAAAGCGAAAACATGGATGTCTGAAAATTCATTAGACTCGTTGGATTATGAGAAAATGCCTAAGATCGTAACTATGGGACTTATGCTCAATGGTAACATGGGTAATTTCTTGATTACGAGGAAAGCCGGCAGCCAACTGAAAACCACATCTTCATACCTTCGTGCAGGAGTAGAAGTAGGTGGGTTTATGGATTTTTTGGTAACAAGACATTTCGCTATTCAGGCTCAATTGATGTTTACAGCCGAGCAGAACCATTTTGGTATGCAAGATTCAACCAATCACCTTTGGTCATTTGGAGCAGATATTCCTGTACTTTTCTTATACCGCTTGGGCAATCTTCAAAAAGGCTACTTTAATGTAGGAGCAGGTATATATGCTCATTTCACTTTTGCCAGCAATAAAGGTATTTACCGCAATACAGAATCGGATATTCAACCCTCAGAAACACCTCCGTTTTATGTTACCTTGCATGACAACCATGCAGGTGTGGTGGCACAAATCGGATATGAATTTCCTATAGGAATACAACTGAATTTTCGATATATGGTGAGCCTTTCGGATATGTTCGGATATTACAAGTCCACAAAAGGAACACTTGAGGGGGATTGCGCTTTCTATCCACAGCGTCTGGCATTAGGAATTGCTTATCGCTGGAAAAAATAAAGAACACTTCTGAAAAATTGCTTTATTTTGTTCTTGAGTCTTTATCTTTTGTAGATTTATTGCTTAGGTATGGAAACAATCGGGTGTTGTGACCAAATGAAAGATAGCAAGTAAAAACAAAAGAAGAAGTGATAAATAAATTAAATGTGCTAAACTAAAAAGTTAGATTTTTAGTAGTGACCTAAAATTGTCTATTTATGAAGAAATATCTTAACGCAGTGTCGTTCTGCTTTTTTACACTTGTTATAACAGCCAAGTTATTGCTTTTTAATTATTACGCATATCAGCCTGTATGGATAGGGATTTTTGAGAAGTTGGCAGTAGGTTGTGCCATATCATCACTTGTTTTCGTATTTCGCGATAAACGATGGATGATTCCGTTCTTGCTCTTTGTTGATATTTGGTGTATTGCCAACCTTGTGTATGTGCGTAGTAATAACTTAATTCTTGATGGTTTTGCTCTCACGATGGCTGGTGGAATGAATGGATTTTGGGATTCGATACTGATATTTTTCCAGTGGCAGGATCTTTATTTTCCTATGTTGACGGTTTTTGCTGCTCTGCCATATTTCTTCGTGGGAAAGATTGATCGTGCACCTCGTTTTGTTCCGGTTGTTTTGTTGCTGGCTGTAGTCTTGAATTATGCTGGGGTGGCATGCACCGGAAATGGTTTTAAGTTAAATGTATATTCTCGCGTTCCACGCGAAGAGATTTATGGCAACAAACTTCTCGAAGAGGCGTGCCGTACTTCTATCATGCACACGCTGGTATATGTTCCGTTGGATTATTTACAACTTATACATGGTGTTTATCCTGCTCCTCTGCCTATGTCTGAGGCGCAATTTGATGCTATGGACAAACTTACAGGTCAAACAACTGGACCCGTTACTGAGTGCCCTTTGCTTATTGTGCTGGTTGAAAGTTTAGAGAGTTGGGTGATAAATGATTATACGATGCCTAATCTGTATCGATTCTTGTCAAATGAGCATGTCTTATATGCTCCGAAAGTGGAATGTCAGACAGTTGGTGCTGAGTCTGCCGATGGGCAAATGATAGTGGTTAGCGGTCTGCTTCCAACTCACGAAGGGGCTACATGTTTCCGTTTCCCGCATAACGAATTTCCATCGCTGATGAAGGCACAGCGCAATCACTCGCTTATCATGCTCCCGCATGACGAGACGGTATGGAATCAGAAAGAGATGTCGCCTGCATACAAGTTTGATTCTACGGCGTTTATCAGTCCGATTGATAATATACTTTTTGCCCAAATTGATAGTGCTGTAGATGCAGGATATAAGGCAATACTTGCTGTTACGATGTCAACACACTCGCCCTTCAAGGGTGGCGCCGGCTCGCATTTGCAGTTGCCAAAGAACATGCCCTATGGCATGTACAATTATACCCGCGGATTTAATGTTGTGGATGCAGGTATCAAGCAGTTGCTGGACAAGATAGAGTCGGACTTGATTATGCAGCAATATACGGTTGTTATTACCGGTGATCACACTATCTTTCATAAAGAGCGTCGTGAACGATTTGCTCATTATGCTGCCTCGCATGATCACTTCCCCTTTATGGTGGACGAAGGTTATGTGCCGCTTATTGTCTATTCACCAAAGATAACGCATAATACCCGCATCAACGACCGCTGTTATCAGTCGGATATATATCCCACAATTATACATCTGACAGATGCAGAGGAATACTATTGGCATGGCTTCGGAGTAAATATACTTGACTCTGTGGCGCGGGAAAACAGGAAATATACTGAAGAGTGGCTTTTTGATTTGTCTGACCGCGTGATAATGAACGATTATTTTGCAAGCAAAGTATCTGCTACTGAGAGCCCTGAATAGCAGAAAAAAGTTTTAACTACATAATAAACAGAAGTGAGGCTGGCTAACAAGAACTTGTTAAACAGCCTCACTTCTGTTTTTGTCCGGTTTATATTCTCTGTGGTTATCTCGTGAATAGTGTCTTTATGCTATGTTACAATATATCCAATTTATAACTGTCTTACCATAAAATTGAAATAAGTGTCGGGATATGGTTCGTTGCGTAGTGTGAAATGCCACCATTCGCTGTCAAGTGGTTTGAAGCCATGATTGAGCATAGCCTCTCGCAGAATCATACGATTGTGGAATTGTTGCTCGGTTATGGCAACCATACCTTTTGCATTTTGCTCACTGCTTAAACCTGTGTACTCTTTCTTATCCGGATTGCCGCAAAAGTCGGGATGACTTTCCTCTCCAAACCAATCGAAAGTACCGCCCATATCGAGTTCTTTCTCTGTCTTCATGTCGAAGAGGGTGAGGTCGATAGTGGAGCCACGGGTATGTCCTGATTTAGCCATTATATAATCTTGTTCAAAGAGTGTAGGCTTATCAAACATAGGGTAGAAATAGCGCTTCATGCAAGTGTCAGCCGGATTGTGTGACCATCGAACAAAATGGTCAACAGCGCACTGAGGACGATAGGCATCGTATATCTTGAGCCTGTAGCCTTTTGCCTTGACCTCGTCGCTGACAGCCTGAAGCGAGTCGGCTGCCTCGCGCGTAAGTAGTGCTATGGGTTGCAGATAACCATCAATACGAGCCCCTACAAAATTGTAAGTGCTATAGTAGCGAATCTCTAAGATAGCATCTGGTACAATATCGGGGATATTGACAAAACCGCTGCTATCTTTGGTTATTTCATCTTTTGCTTGTTTTTGGCATGATGATACCACTATTGATATCATCAAGAACATTAAAGGCAGTAAGGTGGTAACTTTTCTTTTTTGTAATATCATATATATGAATTATTTTTTCGGCATACGGTTTGCCATACCAATGGCATTTGTTGGGCAGACGAGTCGGCATAGGTGGCATCCTACGCATTTTTGCCCGTTGATACGCGGTTTTCTATCCTCGCCGAAGTTGATTGCTTGGTGCCCACCATCAAGGCAGGAAACATAACATCTACCACATCCTATACATTTCTCGCGGTTGATTTTTGGGAACACCATTGTGTTACGATCTAAGTCGTGTGGTAAGACGATGTTTTTCAGTTCTTCGCCAACTAATTTTTTCAGTTCTGTCAGTCCTCGCTGCTGCATATAATGTTGCAATCCGAGAATAAGGTCATCAATTATGCGGTAGCCATATTGCATAACGGCGGTGCAAACCTGCACATTGCGGCAGCCAAGTTGAATAAACTCAAGTGCATCTTGCCATGTCTCAATACCACCGATACCACTGATATCCATGTGTTTTTCAATGCCCGCTTTGTGCAGAAGTTGATTGCCGGTCATTTCATAAATCATGCGCAGCGCAATAGGTTTAACCGCTTTGCCGGAATAACCGCTTACTGTTTTTTTCTGGTTCACTTCTGCGTCATGACTCATAGTGATAGATTTAATGGTATTTATAGCACTTATACCATTTGCTCCTGCGTAAAAGCAAGCAAGTGCAGGCGAGGTCATGGACATGATATTAGGAGTCATCTTGGGAATAACCGGTATATTGACAGCATTCTTGACGTATGAAGTGTAGAAGAGTATCAGTTCAGGGTTTTGACCAATATCGCTTCCAAGTCCTGTCAGACGCATCTGAGGACAAGAGAAATTCAATTCTACTGCATCACAGCCCGCTTCTTCTGCCATTTTTGCAAGTTCTATCCACTCTTCTTCTGTTTGACCCATGATAGAGGCTATAATACGCTTAGAGGGATAATTCACTTTCAGTCGATGTAAGATATCAAAGTCTGTCTGATATGGATTTTCGCTTAGTTGTTCCATATTGCGGAAGCCGACAAAGGGCGTACCTTCTTTTCGCATAGCATCAAAACGAGGTGATACCTCTCGGATATCTTGTTTGCTGATGGTCTTGTAGAATACTCCTGCCCATCCCGCTTCTAATGCTCGTGCTACCATCTCGTAGTTGGTGCAGACAGCCGAACTGGCAAGGAAGAACGGGTTTTCACAAACCATGTCGCAGAAATTGATTTCAAGCGAGGGGAGATTTGCTTCGTCTGATTGAGTTGAAGCGGTTGGCTGATTGGCAATAAGACTTTTTTTGATTTCACCAATGCGAATGGGTCTGTCGTAGTGGATACATGACTTCTCTGCTTGGCAGATGTCTTCTTGGGACAACTGATTAAATAATTCGACAGCCGTCCATAGGTTGTCAAAACGAGCGGCACGAATAGCGCGAGCCACTTTTTTACCGCAAGGAGCATCATGGCACAATAAGCACCGTGCTGTTTCTTCGTTCAAGTGTAGCATAATGGTATTAGTTTAATTCGGTTTCGGGTGCAAAGATACAATTTTTTTTGAAAAATACATACAAAATATGCAAATATTTAAGTGTTTTTTCAGAAATACTTTGTTTATAAGTAAAGTGATGTATCAATGTATCAAGTAGAGAATTTACAAGTAAAAAACACCGCAGAAGAAATATATTAAGAAGTTATGATACAAACAGAGCCTTAAGTAAATAACCTAAGGCTCTGAAAAATAATTGATAAATCAGATATTGTGCTTAACTATTAAATCCAGCGAACATAGCAGAAGTCCATGCGGTGTGGCAATTCTTCGTTTTTTGGGAACATACGGAAGGCGAATTTCATTCCACCTGCATAGTCTAACTGATAGTCTTTTTCGAATCGCATTACGCTACCAAAAGTATTGACGAGTTTAAGTTCTTCTACTTCGTAGAGTTTGTCGTTGTTGTGTGTAGATGTGCGAACAGCCACTAATTCAACGCCGATACCCTTGTCATTAAGGCCTTTGGTGTCGATTTCAACGGCCAACTTATAAGTGTCGCCCACATTGGGGTTTTGTGTCATTTGTTCCGGCATTTCCACTTTCAAGACTTCAATTTCGTCCCAGTGTTGGGCTATATTTTCTTTCCAAGCGGCGATCTCGCGTGCTTTTTGGAAGTTGTTGGCTTCCAAGTAAGCATGACGCTTTGCCTGCTTATTATAGAATCGGTCGAAATAGTCGTCCATCATTCGCTTGGTTGTGAATCGAGGAGTGATTTTAGTTACAGAGTTTTTGATGGTCTGAATCCACTCTGGTGAATAACCTTTGGAATTGCGGGCATAATACATAGGTATTATCTCTTTTTCGAGCAGTTGGTAGATATTGGCAGCGTCCAATTGGTCTTGGTGCGCTTGGTTCTCGTAGGTGCGTTTGTCTGTCAGAGCCCATCCTGCTCCTTTAACATAACCTTCATACCACCATCCGTCGAGCACGGAGAAGTTGATGACACCGTTCATTTGTGCCTTTTCCCCTGATGTACCACTTGCTTCTAATGGGCGTGTAGGTGTATTGAGCCATACATCCACACCTGAAATCAAGCGTTTAGCGAGGCGCATGTCGTAGTTCTCAAGGAAAATGATTTTTCCTAAGAATTGCGGCATACGGCTGATTTCGATAATTCGCTTAATAAGTGCTTGTCCGCCGCCATCTGCGGGGTGTGCCTTGCCTGTGAAGAGGAATTGTACGGGGCGATCGGGATTATTTACAAGTTTTTCCAAGCGCTCCAGGTCGGTAAATAACAAGTGTGCGCGTTTGTATGTTGCGAAACGACGACCAAAACCGATGATGAGTGTGTTAGGATTCATGGCATTCACTGCATCTACTATACGAGCAGGATCACCTTGATTCTTCATCCATGTCTCACGGAACTGAATACGAATAAAATCAATCAGTTTGCGCTTGAGTTCCATACGGGTAGCCCAGATTTTTTCCTCAGGCAAGTGTTGGAATGGTTCCCACATCTTGAGGTCTGATTGGTTCTTGTACCATTCTTTGGGGAATGTCTCGAAATAAACTCGTTTCCATTCAGAAGCAGCCCATGTAGGCATGTGCACGCCGTTGGTGACATAACTTACATGCAGTTCTTCTGGGAAATAGCCCGGCCAAATGGGTGAGAACATCTTTTTGCTTACCTCACCATGTAGCCAACTAACACCATTTACTTCTTGTGAGCAGTTGCAAGCAAATACAGACATAGAGAATTTCTCTTGGCTGCCCGGATGCTCGCGACCCATATCCATAAATTGTGCCCAGTCGATACCCAACTTTTGTGGATATTCGTTCATATATTTATAGAATAACCCTTCTTCAAAAGCATCGTGTCCTGCAGGTACAGGGGTGTGGCAGGTGTAGAGCGAAGATGAGCGTACAATCTCCAAAGCCTCGTTGAAAGAAAGACCTGTTTGAGAAATAAGATCAACTAAGCGTTGAATATTGATAAAGGCTGCATGTCCTTCGTTACAGTGATATACATCTTTTACATCTCCAATCTTGTTCAAGGCTAACATACCGCCTATACCAAGCATAATCTCTTGTTTGATACGATTTTCCCAGTCGCCTCCATAGAGTTGGTGAGTGATTGAGCGGTCCCATTCTGAGTTGAGGTCGTTGTCTGTGTCAAGCAAATAAAGATTGATTCTTCCAACAGCCACTTTCCAAAGATAAGCATGTACAACGCGTCCCGGATAAGGTACATCTACTACAAGCGGAGTGCCATTTTCGTTCTTAACCTGTACTATAGGCAGGTTAGAGAAGTTTTGTGCTTCGTAGTTGGCTATTTGCTGACCTTCGGGAGAGAGAGTCTGTGTGAAATAACCATAGCGATATAGAAAACCTATGGCGGTCATATCGACATTGCAGTCGGATGCCTCTTTGAGGTAGTCACCTGCCAAAATACCAAGACCACCACTATATATTTTAAGAATATGAGTAAGACCGTATTCCATTGAGAAATAAGCAATTGACGGCTTTTTAGGATCCTTTTTCTCATCCATATATGCACGGAAATTTGCATATACGCGGTCTAAGTTTTCCATAAACTGCTTGTTCTTGCCTAACTCTACCAATTTATCATAACTGATGGTGTTCAAAAGCACAATAGGATTAGACTCTGCTTTGTGCCATGCCTCATTATCTATATGACGGAAGATATTTTTTGCATCTGAATTCCAAACCCACCAAAGGTTATATGCCAATTCTTCCAATTTTTTCAAGTTCTCAGGTAAATGTTGGTGTACATCAATTTCTTTCCACTGTACCTGATTTACATTGCTAACTTTAATTCTCATATATTCAAAGTTTTATAATTTATTCTTAATTAAAAAGCCTTATATTTCCACGAAACGGCGCGCAAAATTACAAAAATTTTCCGAATTATAAAAAAAGTAGTACTTTTGCATTGCAATTATTTTAAGAGATGCTTACTGATTTTCTGCCAACGACTCGTAAAGAATTAGAACTGCGTGGATGGGACTATGTAGATGTAGTTTTGTTTTCCGGTGATGCTTATATTGACCACCCCTCGTTTGGTGCGGCAGTGATAGGCAGAACCCTTGAGTCGATAGGACTTAGGGTGGCTATAGTTCCTCAACCCGATTGGCATGGCGATTTTCGTGATTTTAAGAAATTAGGTGTACCCCGACTTTTTTTCGCTGTTACGGCCGGATCAATGGACTCAATGGTTAATCATTATACCGCTGCCCGTCGCCGTCGCTCTGACGACGCCTACACGCCTCAGGCAAGAGCAGGAATGAGACCTGACTATTGTACTATCACTTATTGTAATATATTGAGGCAATTATATCCGCAAACCCCAATCGTCATAGGCGGTATTGAGGCAAGCATGCGGCGACTGACACATTATGATTATTGGTCAGATAAACTGATGCCCTCTGTGCTGGTTGACTCTAAAGCCGACCTCTTGATTTATGGTATGGGCGAAAAACCAATAAAAGCAATAGCAGAACATTTCAAGCATAGCAATCAAATACCTACTGATATTCCTCAGACATCGTATATATCATCCCAATTACCTAAGGCCAACAATCTCATCATGCTCCATTCTTATGAAGAATGTGTCAGCAGCAAACGCTCGCAGGCAGAGAATTTCAGACAAATAGAAGAGCAGTCGAACAGTACAAATGCTGCCACTTTGGTCCAAAAAACAGGAAAAGAATTTGTGGTGATTAACCCGCCTTTTGAGCAGATGACCACCACCGAACTTGACCAAACCTACGACTTGCCATACACCCGCTTGCCACATCCTAAATACAAAGACAAACGCATACCTGCTTACGACATGATTCGCTTCTCCGTTTGTATGCACCGTGGCTGCTTCGGCGGGTGCGCATTTTGCACTATTTCTGCTCATCAAGGCAAACAAGTAACTTCAAGAAGCAAAGAGAGTATATTGCGAGAAGTGGAACAAATAGCGTCGATGCCTGATTTTAAGGGATACTTGTCTGACTTAGGCGGACCAAGTGCAAATATGTACATGATGGGGGGAAAAAACAAAGAATTATGCAAAAAATGCAAACGACCTACTTGCCTGCAACCCAAAATCTGCCCAAACCTCAACCAAGATTTTGCACCTCTGCTGGATATATACCGAAGTGTAGATAAGTTGCCGTATATCAAAAAAGCCTTTGTCGGTAGTGGAGTGAGATACGACCTTATGAGCGAAGAATACGGCGAAGAACTGATATTGAAACATGTTAGCGGCAGACTAAAAGTGGCACCGGAACATACGGCGCCGCAGGTGCTGAAGATAATGCGCAAACCAAGTTTTGACTTATTTGAACAATTCGATCAATTCTTCCAAAAAATAAACCATAAATACTCGCTCAATCAGCAACTTATACCTTATTTCATATCTTCTCATCCAGGGTGCAAAATAGAAGACATGGCCGATTTGGCTATCAAAACCAAACAACTCAATTTCCATCTTGAACAAGTGCAGGACTTTACTCCAACTCCGATGACACTGGCAACAGAAATGTATTATACAGGTCTCAATCCATATACTATGGAACCCGTTTTTGTGGCACGCACACCTGAGCAAAAACTCTCGCAAAGACAATTCTTTTTCTGGTATAAAAAAGAATATCAACAATCTATAAGACAGGCACTCAGCAAAATACACCGCCCCGACCTGATAAATAAACTACTTAACTTCAACTCAGGCAAACCCAAAGGAACTACTCCCAATCGCAGTTGATTATCGGAATAGGCTTAACATAGATTGATTATCAGCGTATTTGGCATTTTCGTTTTTTTGTACTAATTTTGCACCCACTATGAGCGCGAGTGTTCTCACTTGCGAAATATAGGAATGCAAATGTCTCCACTCGCGAAACATACAAAAAATATATAAGTTAAAGAAAATGATGAAGCGTAAATACCATATCAATCCTGATACTCTTGCCATGGAGAGGGTGGAGCATGGATTTGTTTACTGGCTTAAAAGAGGCGGAACGAGTGTTCTGTTGGGTGTTATAATTGGTGTTGCTTTTTTCTTCCTTTTCTTTTCATTTTTCCCCTCGCCTCGCGAAAAACAAGTAGTTCAACAGCGTGATGCACTCAAAACTCAATATGAACTCTTAGAGCGTCGAATCGACCAAATGCAGGTGGTTATGGCAGACCTGCAACAGCGCGACGACAACCTTTATCGTGTGCTTTTCCAAGCCGAACCTATTCCGCTCTCTATTCGACTTGGCGCTACCCAACAGATTGAGTATTACGATTCGCTCATGATGATGACCAACCTTCAACTCGCAAGCGACATAAGCCGCAAAGTAGATGTATTGGAAAAGGCATTGTATGTGCAAGCCAAGTCGTATGACGATATAGTGGAATTGGCAAAGAGCCAAGAACTCAGGATGGAGAACCTGCCTGCCATTCAGCCTGTACTCAACAAAGACCTCACGCGAGTTGCCAGCGGTTATGGATGGCGTGTTGACCCTGTATATCATACCCGTCGGTTCCATGCAGGAATGGACTTTACCGCGCCCATCGGAACGGATATCTATGCTACAGGCAATGCCTCAGTAGAATATGTGGGGTGGAAACAAGGCTATGGCAACTGCGTTATTCTTAACCACGGCTGGAATTACCAAACGCTTTATGCCCATCTCAGCAAACCGCTTGTGTATGTAGGACAGAGAGTACACCGCGGAGATATTATCGCCTTAGTAGGCAATACAGGCAAATCCACGGGACCACACCTGCATTATGAAGTCCGTTTCAAAGGCCAACCATTAGACCCGCGTAATTTCTATTTCCAGGACCTCTCGCCCGAAGAGTACGACAAGATGGTACAACTCAGCAACAACTTCGGAAATCTCTTAGATTAAAAAAGGCATAGAGAATAAACTCTCTATGGCCTTTTTGTCTGTCTAGTCTGTCTAGTCTGTCTAGTCTATCTAGTCTGTCTAGTTTCTCTAGTCCTTCTAGTCTATCTAGTCTATCTAGTTTCTCTAGTCCTTCTAACTTTCCTTTTCAGGTAAACCGCTATCATTATCAGTATCAAGCATAGCGGCCATTCTCCTACGGGTACATCCTCTCCGACCTCCGAGGCAGGGTCAACCCATCCATGTCCGTTCCAAATCTTTCCTCCCGGTCCCAC
>JAFVDX010000010.1 GCA_017478225.1 Paludibacteraceae bacterium
GTAATGCTTGTGTTTATAATATGTTATCGCGCAACTCTTTGCGCTATTTTATGTTTGTGTTTTGGCAGGATTTTTTTGTGGAGAATAATCCAAAGATGCTGGGTGTATAATTGTAGTATGTGCATTGGATATTGTCCGAGTAAAAATATATTGACTTAGTTCTTTTTACAAGTCACGGAAAATCATTCTTTAGTCATTTCTCTGTCTCTTCTTAATTTGCGTTCTTGCCTAAGCAAACGATTACGATTACGCTGGGCAGAAATAAAATTGTTGATATAATCAATATAAACGCCAATATATCTACTCCTTTTTTCCTCGTAAATATCTTCGACTCCTACCATAATACCTGTTTCATACACATCGCTTAACTCGTCGTTGACTGCATTACCAAAGAAGCGGAGTTTAGGAGTAAGATTCAGATAAGCCGAAAACATAGGTGGCACTACTGCTCCTCTTGCTCTTACGGCCTTCATGAGCAAATGGAAATTATGTGTAGGGTCTGAGCCTTCGAATACTATATCTGCTATTCTTTGTCCTTCTGTACTTATATCTATCGGATTGTACGGGAAGAAGAGACCTTTGTCGTCGTTGCAAAATCTTCGCAGATAAGCATAAATCAAATTGCGTGAGACATCATCGTACGAAGGATATATCGTAACTTTACCTATAAGATATTTCACCTCAGGATGATTGTATATAATTGCACCTAAACCATCCCAGATATTATCTAAGGCGAACAAGGCTTTCATACCCAATTCATGCGATTGATATTTAGGTTGCACAAAAGCCCTGCCTAACTCAATAGTATAAGGCAAATAGTCTTGTATAAAATAATCAGTATATCTAAACAGATGGGCAGAAGTTATATATGGCTGACCATCGTCAGTAAAGACACAATCTCTAAGCCAGAGGTATCTGTAACCACCTATAATCTCTTCCGCCTTTGGATCCCATACAATAAGTTGATGATAAGGCACTTGCATGGTATCCATTGCATCAATATCCATTTCTTCACCTGTACTTCCTCCGCTGTCTCTATACGACAATTCTCTCAAACGCGCAATTTCACGCATAGTATTAGGTGCTTCAAGGGCGGTAATATCATAAATCTCATTACCTGCCCTATTAGTAGGGCGAAGGAAATTTTTCTTTGTAAGTTCCTTTTTGATTAATTTTTTATCTACTGGAGCAATTATCGGCTTCATAACAGCAAATGTAGCAAATAAGAAATTATTAAATTTGTGTAATGATATATTAAATCATATTCTCAATCACACACAAATGCGTGGCAAAATTAGGTAAAATATTTCATATACACAAAAGTTGTAATTTGCATAATTGAAAATAAATATGTACATTTGCGGCTCAAATGACGATTAAGACTACATATAATATAGACGACTTAAAGAAAGCGGTTGAAGTGCTCCAAAAAGGCGGTGTTATTCTTTATCCTACAGACACTGTATGGGGGCTTGGTTGTGATGCTCGCAATGAAAGTGCAGTAAGTAAGATATACAAAATCAAGCAGCGAGACGACCATAAGTCTATGCTTTGCCTATTGGATGGTCCCGGCAAATTGCAAGGTTATGTAAAGGAAATTCCTGATATGGCATGGGATTTAATAGAGATGTCGGAAAAGCCACTTACAATAATTTATCCCGGTGCGCAGAATTTAGCTTCCAACCTGCTCGCAGAAGATGGCAGTGTAGGTATAAGAATTACTAACGAACTCTTTTCAAAAGCACTATGTGAGCGATTGCATGCACCAATAGTCAGCACATCGGCAAATATAAGTGGAGAGAACACACCAAAAAACTTCTCACAGATAAGTAAGGAAATTATTGATGCTGTAGATTATGTGGTTAGATATCGTCAAGAGGACAAGTCAGAACCCAACCCTTCATCAATAATTAAACTTGATTTGGGGAATATTATAAAAATAATTAGACAATAAATCTACTCTATGACTCAGCGCCGCAAACAACAACTAATATATGTTTTGTTCGACCTATTGGCATCAGTGTTTGTATGGGTTCTTTTCTTAGCATTCCGTTGGGCGATGCTTGAAGGTAGAGTATTTGGTGTTGACACAGTGCTTATTCCTGCATTTAATTTCTACAGAGCACTTATCTTATATCCTATATCATGCTTGATTATATACTACTTATCAGGCTTTTATCTGCGACCTTTCGAATATAATTTATGGAAAGATTTTAGTGTTACCTTTGTGAGCGCTATCATTATTTCTTTTGGCGCATTTTTTATAATTATCATTGACGATAATGTAGCCAATTATGAGCAGTATTATCTTTCGTTGACAGTATTATTTGTATTGCAACTAACGATATCATTTATACCTCGTCTGTTGATATCCATAGTTACTCGTTATCGTATTAAGAAAGGCAATCTCACATTAAATACCGTAGTTGTAGGCACTAAGAAAGCATACACAACACTCAAAGAGGAATTGAAAGATAAGAATATAGTTACATATCTTTTACCAAATAAAGTGACCGATCTAAAAAAGGTAAAGCAGAAATATAGCATAGAAGAAGTTATTATAGCACTTCCCGACAATACTTCTCAAGAAGTGTTATTTGGATTAATTAGCAATATATACCCATACAATGTTCGGATTAGTTTCCCTGCAAATGTGTATGATATGCTTACCGGTGCCGCCCGCATACATTCTCTAACGGATAATCCACTTGTTACGATAACAGACTACAACATGAGCGATAGTCAGATATGTATCAAGCGTGCATTTGATATGTTTTTTTCTGCATTATGCTTGATTCTTTTCGCCCCATTGTTTGTTATTTTGTCAATATGTGTCAAGGTGGATAGCAAAGGACCTATTATATACCGCCAAAAGCGCATAGGATTATATGGTCGCCCATTTGACATATTAAAGTTCAGAACAATGTATCAGGATGCAGAAAAGAATAGACCTATGCTTTCTGTCCCCGACGACCCGAGAGTAACAAAAGTAGGAAAATGGTTGAGAAAATATAGATTAGATGAATTACCACAATTGTGGAATGTATTATGCGGCGATATGTCTATTGTTGGGCCAAGACCGGAACGCAAATTTTATATTGATAAGATAGTAGAGAAAGCACCATACTATTGCTTGCTTTATAAAATTAGACCCGGACTTACATCATGGGGGCCAATAAGGGTCGGCTATACAGATACACTACAAAAGATGATTCAGCGACTTAATTATGACATAGTATATATGGAAAATATGTCGCTATTGCTCGACTTGAAGATAATGATTTTTACTATTAAAGTCATATTTGACGGAAAAGGACAGTAAATTTCTTTTACTGCCCTTTTTTATTATGTTGAGCACTGCAAATTGCCTAAGTGCTATTTTGCTCTTATAAATATCTGTACGGGCGTTCCGCAGAAGTTCCACCACTCGCGCAATTTATTTTCTAAAAATCGCCTATATGGTTCTTTAACATATTGTGGCAAGTTGGCAAAGAACACGAAAGTGGGCACTTGAGTGTTAGGCAACTGAGTACAATATTTGATTTTTATATATTTGCCTTTAGTGGCAGGTGGCGGGTAATTTTCTATTAGAGGCAGGAAACGCTCGTTGAGTTGCGCTGTAGGTATTTTGCGCTGTTTATTTTCATAAACCTGCAAGGCAGTTTCCATTACCTTAAATATCCTTTGTTTGGTCAGGGCGGAAGCAAAGATAATAGGGAAATCTTCAAAAGGCGCCATTCGCCTACGGATATCACGCTCTATTTGTTTGATGTCCTGAGTGGTTTTACTCTCTATTAAATCCCATTTATTGACCACAACCAACATACCTTTTTTATTCTTCTGAATAAGCGAAAAAATATTCAAGTCTTGACTTTCAATACCACGCGTCGCATCAATCATAAGGATACAAACATCGGAGTTCTCAATTGCCCTTATGCTTCTAACCACAGAATAATACTCCAAATCTTCATTCACTTTGGCTTTCTTGCGAATTCCGGCAGTATCAACCAAATAAAATTCTTTGCCAAATTTGTTGTATTTGGTGTAAATACTATCACGAGTGGTACCTGCAATTTCAGTTACTATTGTTCTCTCTTCACCGATGAGAGCATTCAGCAAAGACGATTTACCTGCATTAGGTCTGCCCACAATGGCGAAACGAGGTAGGTTATCGGTTTCTTCGGCAGCCATATCCGCACTGAAACGAGACAATATTTCATCTAACAACTCTCCCGTTCCCAAACCGTTTACGGCGGATAGGATATAAGGCTCGCCTAATCCTAATTTATAGAACTCGGCAGCCGCATATTGCTGATTGAAAGTATCTACTTTATTAACTGCCAACACACATGGCTTTTTTGCTTGTCGGAGCAAATGAGCCACTTCCATATCGAACTGCGTTACCCCTTGATTAACATCCACAACCAACAACACCACATCTGCTTCAGATATAGCCAGATTTACTTGTCGGTTGATTTCACCCTCGAAAATATCATCGGAATTAACTACCCAACCACCTGTGTCAATCACTGAAAATTCTTTACCATTCCACTCTGACTTGCCATACTGCCTGTCACGAGTAGTACCTGCTGCTTCGTTGACTATTGCTCTACGAGTACGAGTCAAGCGATTGAAAAGAGTCGATTTCCCAACATTAGGACGACCCACTATTGCCAAAACATTCGCCATAGTATTTAATTTATTATTAGAACATTTACTTGACATGCTCATAAAGAACATGCTTATTTATAATCTGCGCTTGATAACCACAAAATGCATTTATCCTTTTTGAATTTTACTATTTATGTACACCCACGCTTATAATGGGCGCAAAATTAGTAAAATAAAAGCAATCAGACAAATTACTTTTTATGAGAGAAGACGAGCGTATTATTGGCGAAAAACAAAATACACAGCCAAAATCATAAATAATGCTGCCAATATATGGTTCCACCGAATTTGCATTTTGAAGGCAATAACAGAAAAGATAACAAATACCGTTAGGGTAATAACCTCCTGAATAATTTTGAGTTGCATAAGATTAAATGGTCCACCATTACCCAAGAATCCCATTCTGTTAGCGGGAACTTGAAGGCAATACTCAAAAAACGCGATTCCCCAACTTATCAATATCACCCCTATAAGCGGCAAATGCTGAAACCACTTCAATTCAGCCATTTTCAAATGACCATACCATGCCAATGTCATAAAAACATTGGAACATAAGAGAAGAAAAATAGTAGTTAGTGCTTTCACAACTATATGTTTTATAATATTATATATAATTTTTACAACCCTAATTCCTTCCTTTTTTCAGGCAAGCAATTAGGGTTGCAAAGTTACTAATTATTCTTCAAATCACTTTAGTTACTTAAGAAAAACTATAAAGAAAATAACCACCTCGCTTTTTTACCAACCGCCTCTTCCTCCTCCTGCCGAAGATCCGGTTGTTTGTGATGTTACAGAAGTAGTAGATGACCCGTAACTTAGTGTATAGGTATTGCCGGAAGTGAGTCCTTGTGCGGTAATCAAGAGTCCACCGCCATTATTACCTCCTCCCTTGCCCGGTTCTTTTCTTGGCGCCCACCATCCGCCACCGCCATGACCGGAAGATGATGCAGAATATGATTGAGGAACTACAAATGAACAAATTGTTTCTGAGCCACTTGATAAACTAATCGTCATTCCGGCACTTACACTCACCGAAGCACTGATATATGCTTGAGTGGAAGAAGATGAAGAAGGTACACTATTTCCACCACCTAAAGCAAGCAAGTTACCACCCGTGAAGAATACACTATATCCACCCTCTTCATTGGCATCAAGTCCACATTCAGGCGATGATGTTCCACATGCTATTATATTTCCGCCCTGAATATACATATTTCCATTAGAATCAATACCATCATTTCCGGTAGAAACAGCAGTGATTGTACCGCCCTTAAGATACATGTGGCTTGCAGAATTGATTGCATCATCATAGGCGGTTACATTGACCGTTCCACCACTTATAGTTAATATGGCCTTACTCTCAATTCCTTCAGACTCTTTACCCGGAGTTGTTACCTCTACCTCTCCGCCCTCAATAGTGAGGTTGCCGTATGATTTTATTCCTTTAGCACTTGTACCTGTTGTAGTAACAGTTACTGCTCCATCAGTCATATAGAAGGACCCTTCATCTACATTTATCCCCTCATCAAGAGCATTTATCGTTAGTGAGCCGCCATTGATAATAACGCCATCGTTAGTATGTAAGCCATCAGCAACAGTTGCGTTAAGGACAAGTGAGCCTTCGCGCAAACGAATATAATCATCGCTTGCCAAAGCGTGTTTATTATTACCATTTATAGTGATTGATCCGCTACCAGAAATAAGGACTTGTCCTTCAGAAAAGAGTGCGGCTTTTTGATCTTCACCGTTCACCTCAGTGCTATAGCCATTTTTGTCTGAAAGAGTATTAGTACCCGAAAGAACCAAATAACAAGATTTATGGCACTGATTGTTGATTGCAGGACCATCGTTGCATGTTAGCGTGAGATTGTCTAAAGTTAGTTTGAACTTATAATTAGTGGAATCAAAACGAAGTTGACCTATACCCTCTCCACTAACTGAATAAGCAATGTGTTTTACCGTTGAACTGATTACTACATACCCACTCTCGTTAGTTATTGTAACGCCGTCAGGTACATCGGATATAGTTGCCGATGTGCCATTGAAGACGATGCTTACTGTAGAGTTCCATGTTTGATTTTCAACAAAGTCATTGTCATCGTCACCGGTGTTGGTGTCAGTAGTATCAGTGCTTGTTGAAGTATCAGCGGAAGTGGAATCACTGTCCGGAGTGTTTTTCTCGTTACACCCTGTTATTGACAATACACTGATAGACAAAATAATGAATAAATATCTCTTTATTTTCATAAGTATTAAAATATATTCTTGATTGACTTATTATCTTCCTGAATATGTATTGGTTGCAGTAAGCGTGGTAGCAGATGTTGAGTTATTATATACATCATATTTACTTCCGCTTGCCATTCCTTCAACCGATATCAATATAGCCATACCGCTACTTCCTCCGCCTGGACCTGCAGCAGGCATGTGCCAACTACCTCCGCTGTCTGAAGGAGAGGTGTAATTGTTAGGTATTTTGAAAGTGTGCAAAGATGTAGTAGATTTGTTGGCTGTAACCTTTATGGTAGTATTGGCAGTTACTGTACCGCTGGTTGACACCAATGCTTGCGAGCCTGTAGTAGAAGAAACAGAATTATTGCCTCCACCAACAGCCAATACATTTCCGCCGGTTATATACAGATAACACTGCTCTGCCGCATCTAATCCGCACTCTGGTGATTTACCGCCAAACGCCATCACTTCTCCGCCTCTTATGTACATGTTTCCATTAGAGTCTAAGCCGTCGTTGTTGGTAGCGATGGCAGAGATATTACCTCCCTGCACATACATGTGTGATTTAGAATTTATGGCATCATCATAGGAATAGACTTCGACATAACCATCAGTAATAGTAAAGGTCTTTTTAGTTTCTATCCCTTCCGACCCATCTGCTTGTCCTGTTACACTCACTTTAATATTTCCGCCATTGATTAAGATATCCCCATCTGCTTTGATTCCTTTAGGAGATGAGCGTTTGTAACTATCGGTAGAATTGTCACCACCCCAACCACCACCTCCAGGCCCTTGGCGGCGAGAGATATGTTCCTCTGAAGGTTGCTGATATGGCGGCATACGGAAATTATCCCCATCAAGCAATCGCATCGGTTGACCATCGGGGGTAAAGTGTCCTTCGGAAGCGATGCGAGCAGACTCATTAGAAGGCGGAAAAGCATTGTTATTTTTGCTTGGTGCCCACCAGCCACCTCCGCCAGAATTTGACGAGGAATAACGAGTGCCGGTAGTAGTGATATTGAATTCCCCACCACTGATTGTCAAATTGCCATCGACAGAGATACCTTTGCCTCCCGTTCCTGTACTTTTAAGGGTAAATGTACCGCCTTTGACCACCATATCATAGCCTGCCTTTATGCAAGCACAAGCAGATGTAGTGTCATTGGTTCCTGTAACGCCATTACCTGTGGTAGTGATATCAAATGTACCTCCAGTGATGGTCATCAGACTATCCGACTTAAGTCCTTTGCCTGCATCGGCACTTACGGATATGCTTATAGTTCCAGCATTTATAATGGCCTGACCATTTAGTTCATCAGTTGAATCATCGGTTTTTTCTATCTGAATACCATCATCACCGCAACTCTCGACCTTGAGTGTACCGCCATCCATTTGCAAATATTGTCCAATATGCAATCCGTCTTTGGCAGCAGATTTAACTATGATACTTCCCGTAAAAGCATTGGTGAGTTGCATATACTCGTTCGTTTTGAGCGCGTGAGCGGTATTGCCCTTTAGCGTCAGAGTTCCCGTTCCACCTACTTCTACATGTCCTTTTATAGCCAGACAGGCTTTCTGAGTGCCGTTTTCAGCATCAGTGAGAGTATTATTGCCGTTGATATTAAGGGCTATTCGCTTACCATTACGAATATTTACGGCAGCAGAATCAGCACAAGTAAGCACAAGAGAATTGAGATTAAGCGTGATTTTTTTGCTACCTTCGGTATAAAAAGAGCCATTAGAACTACTACCTGTTAAGGTATATGTGATTTCGTCGGCGAGAGTGTCGTCTTGGTTGATTCTCACTTGAGCACCATTTACATCAACACTAAGATACTTTGCTATATTTCCCGCCACTGTTACACTTGCTTGACTTCCGCTGTATGTAACAACGACTTCATTATTTACAACCGCAGTAGCATCTACATACATCTTGCCTATATCACTCAACATAAGCGACTTGCCCATAACAGTTAGCGTTGTGCCATTATCATATATCATTTCTGCAGCAGCAGAGGCAGGAATAAGATAAGTAACATTGCCTACTTGTATGTTGAGCGTTTTATCAGCAGCAACGCAATACATACAAGGCAATAGTGATATTAATAATAAGAGTGGTTTTTTCATTGATTTATAGTGATTAGTATTAAGGAGTATGTATTATTTTATTATTATCTTACCTGATTTATCGCCTTGCCGGAAAATATAAATACCTTGTTGAAGATTTATAATAGCACTATTGAATGAGGTGAAGTTATTGATTTTTGTTCCAAGTAATGAATAAACAATCACAGGCATATCATTTTCAAATATATTTTCTACTGCGTTTTCATCATTTTCGCCTTCTATTATATTAAGTGTTCCTCCTGTACGCTTCATACTCCCCTCATACTTGACTCCTTGGCCTGTTGCGCCACTCATATATATGTTTATCGTTCCGCCAGTCTGCACAAAATTGCCTGTATCTTCAGAGTCAGTGGAAGTAGAATCTTTTATTGCTACTTGTATGCCATCATCTGCGAAACCTTTGATATTCAACTCTCCGCTTTCCATCAAGAAATACTGATTGCAGTTGAGTCCATCTTTAAGAGCAGAAAACACATTGATGGTACAATTTTTCTGTTCGTAATACTCTTTTGCCCATATTGCATGTGCAGTATTTCCATATACATTGAGTTGTCCTTTACCTTTCATCTCCAAATGTCCTTTGCACACCAAGGTTCCTTTCCAACTTCCTCCAGCACCATCGGTGAGAGTATTGACAGAACCACTTTTTATGCTCATTTCAATACGTTTACCATTCTGAATATTTATCGCTGGTCCGCTTGGGTTGGTGAGTGTAAGACCTCTGAGGTTTATAGTGGCTTTATAACTGCCTTCTAACGAAAATGACCCGTTGTCGCTTGAGCCGGACAAATTATAGATAATCTCTCCGCATGTTTGCTCACTAACAGTACTTGCTTGTACTAAAGTAATATTGCCGCCATTGGCAGACACCGTTACATAGTTTTTTGCTTTTGCAGAAATAGATACAGAGGCTGTATTGCCGCTCCATTCTATAGTTACCTGAGCGGTATCTGCTGTAGTTTCTTCTATCACTTGTATTTGCTCGCCAGACTCGGTGGAAAAATACATTGAACTCAAATCAGTTAGCGGCAGTGTTAAGTCTGCATCAACACCATTTTTAGCAATCAGTTGACCGGCGCTAATATTCATTTCAAGATTATCCGATGCGATAGTAGTCACCTGACCATTTGTTGACTTAAAACTAAAATAATCATATTCAGCACGCATAAAAACAGACACACTAACCAAAAATAATAAAAGTAATTGTCTCTTCATATTTTCTTATTTTAATAGAGATTTATAATCGTCAAAATTCGCCTTTTCCCCAAAGGTAATAATTTTGTCCGCAAAATTATGGTAAATAATTTTAATGAATGTTACCTTTTTTTAATAAAATTTTATCAAAAGGTTAGAAAATTATTGCCAATTAAAAAAATATAACTATTTTTGCACAAAATTTATTAAAAATCATTTTATGGAATCCATCAAAAAAACGGAAGAACATGTAGTTAAGAATCTTGATGATATTCTCAAGGAAAAAGATCTGATAGTTTTAAAAGACATTCATAACTTACCTACAACAAAAGATTCTTATATTTCCCCGAATTTAGTCATTGCGATAAACTTGTCAGGAACGGCAAATGTGGAATATGATATGCAAAAAGTCGTATTCAAAAAGAACGATGTTGCAGTAATGCTTCCTAATCATATTTTGTCAAATGGTACGACGACTGATGATTATAATGTAGTGTTGATAGTTGCTTCAGGAGAGTTCGCAAATGAACTTTCTCAAAGGGCAAGTATGCATGATCACTTGAAGTATCATAGCAATCCTGCATGCCATTTATCAGATATACAAATAAGGAAATTGATGGATGTGGTGAATGTAATGAAGACTATAAGCGACTACAATCACCCAAATAGAATGGAAGATTTGTGCAATGTAATTGATATTTTCTTCGTAATGTTGTCAGAATTTAGGAAGGATATTGACTCAAAGCATGAGGTGCTTAATAATGGAGAACAGATATTTTCTCGTTTTTACAATCTTTTGACTAAGCACTATTTAGAGTCAAGAGAAGTGATATTTTATGCTGACAAATTATTTCTCACTCCAAAATATTTCTCGACCGTTATTCGCCAATACACAGGTAAGACGGCAGCGAATTGGATAGCCAATTATGTGATTTTGCAGGCTAAATCAATGATTCGCAATCATCTTGAAATGACGATGCAAGGCATAAGCATTGCGCTTGGTTTTAATGATCAAGCGTCTTTTACACGGTATTTCAAGCGTGAGACTGGCTACACGCCATCAGAGTATCGTCGTTTAGAGATTCAGCGAAGAGGGTAATTTGTCCTCAATGACTCGAACTTTTCAGGATTTTGCCTGAATTGTTCATCCACTTGTCGTATCCAATTTTTGTCAGGTGCAGATAGAGGAGGAAGCAACGATTCATCTACCTCAAGCACGGGCAGAGAGAAAAACTTACACAACGCCTCCAAACACATATTGGTGGCGTTGATTTTACCACGGCGGCTATATCCGGCAATATGATATGTAGCAAGAAAGGCGGCATTAAGCATATCATGATTGATATGAGGCTCACATGTCCATGTATCTATAATAAATGTTTTCTGACTATTTATTTTCAGCAGAGCAGCACTCTCGTCTATTATTCCTCCACGCGCGGCGTTGATTAATACTGCTTGTGGTTTGCAGGCATTAAGGAACTGCGAGTCACACAAATGGAAAGTTTGATATTCACCTGCTAAATTAAGTGGAGTATGAAAAGTGATAATATCAGCCTTTTGTGCTATTTCTTTCATACTGCACACCTCGCCTTCTTGTGAGAGTTGTTCAGAATCGGTCAGTTGTCTTGGAGGATCATTGAGTAGCACATGGTATCCTTTTTCTTTAGCCATCTGGGCAACTAATGTACCAACATGCCCTACGCCTATAATTCCGATAGTATTACCATGTATTTTATGTTGAGATTGAGCCTCCTCGATTGCTGCTTCTATGTATTGACACACTGCTGCAGAATTGCAGCCTGCTGCATTATACCAACTTATATTATGTCTTTGACAATAATCAGTGTCAATATGGTCATAACCGATAGTAGCAGTAGCGATAAAACGCACTTTAGTATCTTGCAAGAGTTGACGGTTGCAACAAGTGCGGGTGCGAATCAACAAAGCATCTGCATCTATCACCTTGGACTTAACAAACTGTTGCGGTTCCAGATACTCAACATCCATATATGGTTCCAAAATGCCCTGGATATAAGGAATATATTTGTCTATCAGAATTTTCATTTGCCTATGAAAATGTTATAACAATTCTATATACAAATTAGAGTAGTCAGGCTCATGAAGCCTGCACTACTCTAAATATATTTACTAATCAGATTATTTACTCAAGCAACGCATAAGTTTTGGTTGATTGAAAGTAGATGGTTTGATTTGCTGGATACGTTTGGAAACACTTGCCTGATTGTAGTTCTGTATAGCACCACTATATGAGCCTTTTATGTTGCTACCAATAAGTGTAGTTACATCGTAGGAGATACTATTATCTGTTATGGTGATACTACCATTACTCATCATCCATTGCATTCCCACGAGATATCCTTGTTGTAGATAGTCAGAAATAGCGAGATAGAACGATGAGCCTTGGAGTTGGTAGTTAGCCTCGTCTCTAAATCCAGCCCATGCAGCCCCTTTGGTAGGTGTTTGCTTGAATTCGAAAGTTCCTATAGGTAGTGTGGTTCCATCGCCTTCTACCACGATGTATATTATTGCCACGGGTAAGAGTGTGTATCCCTGTGATTGGAATGCGCTATTACTTGTCATTTGCAGCGCTACGACATTGGTGCCATCAGAGAAACGGCCTGCATAATAGAAACCTGCTCCATTGTAAGTCATGTCAGCGGCTTGTGTGGGCACAGCAGAATATTCGGGATAAGTGTCAGGAACAGCCACTTTTGTTATTCCCTTATGTTCTTGGTCTTGTCCGCCTTTAGTGCCACTTACCACAGGAGCCTCTTCAGCATTAATCACCTCGCCTGTTGCGTCTTGAGTCAGGAAGGCGATAACGGAGCAGTTATCAGCAATCCAGGCCTTGTCAAGAACGATACTATAAGTAACGGAATAAGCGTTTTTCTTAAATCCGATTGGGTCGCCTGCAAAATCAGTCAAATAGGCTCTGACAACATTGGTATGAACGAAATCTTCCCAACCTTCCCATGTGTTGTAGTAGTCGGCTTGTGCACCATGCAGACCACTCTCTTTCAAAGCGACGGTAAGCGAATAGAGTACATTCATATCCACTGCTTGTCCGGATACTGTGATATTGAGTGTACGGGTTGCAGCATCGTATTCGTTGGATATTTCAACTGAAGCATCAGCGGTTTTCTTGACTTGTGAAGTATAATTTTGCAAGAAATAGGGATGTACCACTTTCCCTTTTTGTGCTGCACCGTTTTCGTCTTCATACTCCCATGTTTCGCGGTTGAGCATAATAGCAGGAGCACTATTGACGCCAAATTTACTTACGAGTTTTTTGGATTCGGCAATAGTGTAATCATCGTCGGCATAGCCTGCATGGTTACTTATCCAAACATAGCCTGTTTCGTTGCCTTTGATGGCCTCGGAAATCAGGTCCATGCCGTAGGGGCAAAAACCGCAGTCCTGACCGGTAAAATGTTCAATAAGTTGTTTACGCGGGAATGACTCCGGAATTTTCGGGTCACTTTCTTCTTTGTTGCAACCTGTGATTGTTGCGACCATTGCTGCTACTGTGAGCAATACAAAAAATTGATTCTTCATACAAATTAGTTTATTAATAATGTTAATCTATATTATACTGATATATAACTGTCAGTTTTATAGGATTTATGCTTTTTGCATTTAGTATATAAGTTATTTTATATTCGCCTGATTTTTGAGCCACAAAATGAGCATACCACTCAGCAATTCCATTTATAGCAAATGATAGTTCCTGCACTTTTTCACTATTGGTGTTGATACATCTGCCGCTACAGCAGAATTGGTCTTGAGGTAATATATCTTCACGCTCAATGATAACAGAGAAGGTACCATTATATATCATCATGCCTTCTATTTGCATTTCTTGTTTACCTGAAATAGGATTGAGTTGTACTTGGTCAATGACAATAGTTGTGTCATGAGTTATCATACCAATGTTATTAACAGAAAAGGTAAGCGGGATATCTGTAAGTGGGTTTAATCGGCTATGGCGAGTAGCCAACAGCCTATTATTCTCATCCAGGAGTACAGCAATAATACTACAGTTGTTTATATCATATTCTTGAGGCACCACATATTGTTTTTCGGTGTTTGCAGGTGTCTCTCCCCAAATATCAGTTATTGTTTGTCGAAGGATATGATTATGTATGTAATTCATGTTTATGCTTCCGTCGGGCATAAGTTGTGCTCCGACGATGCTATCTTCTGTGAGCCAAAGTATCATCTTTGAGCCTGAGGGTAACTGTTCAGTTAAATCGGAAATGGTTATACTGACCTGTCTTGTTTGGCTATTGGTAAGAGTAGTCAGGGAAAAGTCAGCCTTAGGTGTTTGACTTAATTGCTTGATTATTTGTTCACCCCAAAGTGTATAATCAATGAAATAACTTTCGCCAAATGGTGTAAAATCAATCACGCCTGTTGGGAAAGGTGTTGATGCTGTACCTCCGAAATACTTATAGTACTCGTCTGCTGCCAAAGATGTGTAATCATATTGGTCCATTGCTGTGGTGAAGGGATTGCTTTTGGGGTGCATTTGAACCACAGTAAGGTTATTATAGGCCGCAGATAATTGTTGTGCCTGAGTGGCAGCCAAAGGACAATTAACACAACCTACCCCACTAAACTCTACAAGCAGCACTGTATTTTCAGTAATGCTTTGATCTATAGGTATAATCTGCTCTTCAGGTGAAATTACCTGACATGCAGCAAAAAAGATTAGAGATAATATGTATAGATATTTTTTCAAGATCAGAACGAATAGGTATAGTTTAGGGTTGCGCCTTTTTGTGCGGGAACATATCTACAGACTCCTCCTTGACAGTTGTATCCTGCTCTTTGTCGAGCGAAGCCTGCTTGTAGTCGGTGTCCTTTCATTTGGAAAGCGACTCCTGCTTGCCAATAGTTCTCGCCATCTATATTGTACATATCAGCAGCCGAGAGCGTTAGGCACTTGAGGAAAGACAACTCAAGCAACCCATAAATCCAATGGTCATTATGATGACTATACAGATATTGTGCTTCGGCTCGCATGGTTATATTGTCATTGATTTTATATTTGACATCAGCCACAAAGATATGCGAGCGGATAAGGTCCCCGTGCCCTTCAACAATAGTTTGGTTGTAGGTTTGATACATATACATGGCGTTTATCCACCAATTTTTGTGTAGTCGTTTGCTTAGGTTCAGGTGAATATCGGTATAGTATGGGTCATTGCTTACTTTGAACCATTGATTACCCAGTCCTCTGACATGCGTCAGATTCAGATGAAGAGTAGTGCCGTATTTGCCTCCCATCAAAGTATTTTTTTTCCATGTGTATCTTGCTTCAGCCTGCCATGCCCACTCACCATTCATGTTGGTAGCATAGGGATAGAGCGAAGCCAAAGAATAAGTATGAGTAGTGGTGAAGGCTGGCAGATAACTTATCATGCCTGCCGTTCCACGCAACATTCTATCGGAGCGGAAAGACATGTTTTCGCTTCTTTTAATTTGCGTGAGCACGCTCATGCCTTTGATGCTATAACTTGCCGAAAGGAGCAATGCTTCTCCATGACGATAACTAAACATATTGTCGGCAGAAGGGTCGCCTGCACGAAAGGCATATTCGACAAGCACGCTCCAATTCTTAATCTGCAACTTGCTTCTCACCTCACCCGCTGCTGTCCACTCGGGCAAATTATAAATCATAGGTGGGTTGTATGACGCATAAACAGTATCTTTTGGATCATATTTGCTCACATAAGATGCTCCGACCATGAGCCTTATGTTGTTGTCAGTCATTTTTTGGCTCCACTGGTCGATTTGCAACTCCATATTGCTCCCCACGACAGCACCTTTGGTATAATCCCACCCCCATGCTGAGTTATAGCAATTCCAATAAACTCTTTGTTTGCCTCCAATGGCTTCAATATGGATTCCTTTGTATGGCTCAACAACTATCTTACCTCCTCTGAGAGAATTATCCACTCCCAACGCTCTGTCTTCGTAGAGACGCATGACGAGTCCGCTACCATACTGAGCATACACATCACCAATGGTGATATCCAACCATTTATATTTGCCTTCAACAAAGATATTTCCCACACCTGCTCCTGCGAATTGTGCATCATATCCTTGCAGGGGTTTAGGCATGGCTTCTATACGCACACCGGCGAAGATATACTTACTATCTAAACCGACACTGAGGTATGTGTTGTTCAAATAAGGGAAATCATAAACCGCACCTAAAGACTTGTCATCTACTCCAAACAAGCCACTATGCTCTATGTTGCCATGAACATTAACTTGGGCGCTAACTAAGCCCCAACAACACAGCAGAACATATATTATTAAAATTAACTTTCTCAATTTTTGAATTTCTCCACCAACTTGCTTTCTTCGCCGTCAACATAGCCGTTGTGTTGCTCAACAATAGTCCCGTTTTTGTCAACAACAAACACATGCGGTATATTTTGCACCTGCATTGCGCGTTTGAACTCGTTGTCAGCATCAAGCAGAACCATAAAATTCCACCCGTTCCCATCAACCAATGGTTTTACTTTCTCTTGGTCTTGGGCTCTGTCGATACTAACTGCCACAACTTGCACACCATACTCTTCTTGCCATTCTTCATACACATCGTTGATGGCGTTCAGTTCGCGCATACATGGTTTGCACCATGTAGCAAAAAAACTTATTATCATTGGTTTGCCACTCTGACTGAGTTGGCGCATATTCACTTGTTTGCCATCGATATCTTTGAGTGTGATATTAGGTAGTTGTGCTACGGAATAAGCATAGCATAAAACCGCTGAAAATAAAAATAATAGCCGTTTCATAATGTCTTATAAATTATCCATATCAGGCTGCAAAATTACAATAAATACCTGAAATGAACAAAAAGTTTCAAAGTTCAACAAAAATTCGTACCTTTGCCTGCTAAATGGAATAGTGCTTTTTGTGAGTTACGCCCCCAACATACGAAGGACAGCAAATGGCGATGAGATATTCTGCCGGTGGCGCATGAAATTTGTGCGCTTAACCCCTGAGGAGTGGGTTCGTCAGACAATATTGCATGCTCTTGTGGAGCAATATGCTTACCCGCCGAGCAGGATTGCAGTAGAATATAGTATTGAAGTTGCAGACTTGAAGAAGCGGTGTGATGCAGTGATTTTTGATGGGCGCCTAAGACCTGTTTGTATTGTAGAGTTTAAGCGTGAAGAAGTGGCATTGACACAAAAAGTGCAGGACCAAGTAGCGGTATATAATAGGAAACTAAAAGTTAATTATTTTATAATAAGCAATGGCAGGCAAATGCTCGCAGCCAAACTGACGGAAACGGGATACGAGTATTTGCAGCAAGTGCCATCATACGAGTTATTATGTCAGAAAAATTGATTCAACTACCTGATGTTTTGGACACACAGTCGTTTTATGGTGTAAACAACCAGAACATGCTGTGTCTGAAGAATTTGTTTCCCAAGGTGAAGATTGTTGCACGGGGATATAATATGAAGATTACGGGTAGCGAAGAGGATATCAGTAGTTTTGAGGCGTTGGTCAATAAAGCAGCAAAGCATTGTATTGATCACGGTTCGTTGTCGGAGAAGCAGTTGTCGGATATTTATTCCGGCAGCGTGCCGGCTTTGGCTCATACGGACAAGAATCTGATATTGTTTGGTGTTCAGGGCAAGCCTATTCTTGCTCGTACTGTCAATCAGCAGCGTTTAGTTAGTGCTATTGACGACAACGACTTGCTTTTTGCGATTGGTCCTGCGGGTTCCGGCAAGACCTACACTGCGATAGCACTTGCAGTGAGGGCACTGAAGAACCGACAAGTGAGGAAGATTGTGCTGAGTCGTCCGGCAGTTGAGGCAGGCGAGAAATTAGGTTTTTTGCCGGGTGATATGCGTGAGAAGATAGACCCTTATTTGCAGCCTTTATACGACGCTCTTGAAGATATGCTGCCAGAGCAGAAGTTGCGCGAATATATGGACAGAGGTGTTATTCAGATAGCACCATTGGCATTTATGCGAGGCAGGACTCTCAACGACGCTGTTGTCATATTGGACGAAGCACAGAACACAACCATACAACAGATAAAGATGTTTCTGACCCGATTGGGAATGGGGAGCAAGATGATAGTTACGGGCGATTTGACCCAAGTGGATTTGCCGCAACAACAAAAGTCGGGTTTGAGAGATGCAGTAGAAAAACTTGATAGAGTGGAGGGCGTGAGTATTATCCATTTCAACGAAAAAGATATAGTTCGTCATCCGCTTGTAACAAGGATCATCAAAGCATACGACAAAGAATAGTGAATGTTGTTATTAGCACAAAAATGAGAGCGTGATTATGCATCAGAGTTATTCATTAAGCGATTTATGCGAATACATAGGCAATGCTATTCAATTCAGCATGTCTGACTCGTATTGGGTTAGGGCAGAGATTAGCAGTTTGTCGGTGCGTGGTCATTGCTATATGGAACTTGTAGAGAAATCTGCATCCACCGGTGCGTTATCTGCCAAGATGCGTGCTACTTGCTGGCAAAGCAAATGGATAATGTTGTCAAATTATTTTCTGAGTCAGACCGGCGAACACCTTAAAGCAGGCATGAAAGTGATGCTTCAGGCAGAGGTGAGTTTTCATTCGGTATATGGCTTGAGTCTGAATATAATAAACATTGACCCCACCTACACACTTGGTGAGTTGGCTCAGCAGCGTCAGCAAACTATCAATCGTCTGCGGGAGGATGGTGTGTTTGACATGCAACAAATGCTTCAAATGCCGACTTTGCCCCAAACGATAGCGGTAGTTTCATCTGCCGAGGCTGCAGGTTACGAAGATTTCTCAGAGCAGTTAAGACAAAGTCCATATCGCTTCTCGCTCACTTTGTTTAGTGCATTGGTACAAGGCGAGAGAGCGGCACAATCCATTATAGACGCATTAGAGAATATCCATAACTCAGGAACTCGATTTGATGTGGTTGTAATAATCCGCGGTGGCGGAGCAAGCACGGATATGAGTTGTTTTGACGACTATGAATTGGCGTCAGAATGTGCACAATTTCCATTACCAATAATAACAGGAATCGGGCATACTCGCGACACCTCCATAGTTGATATGGTTGCTCATCTCTCGCTCAAGACCCCTACAGCCGTAGCCGCTTGGCTTATACAAAAGATGGATGAGCAACAGGCGAAAATAGACAATTACATGCAGCGTGTGAGACAAATAGCAAATAATATACTAAGCAGACAGCAGTATCTTTTGCTATCAAGAATACAGCATCTGCAACATTTGTTTGCAGACTATGTGCAAAAAGAGAATATGAGGGTAGAGAATGCGGAGCGAACCATACGGTTGCTTTCGCCTGAAACAATTTACAAAAAAGGATATACCAGGACTACACTGAACGGGAAAAGTATAAAACACATAAAAGAAATAAAGAAAGGCGACAGAATCATAACTGAATTTCTTGAGGGTAAGATACAATCAGAGGTTATATGAGGTTATATGAAGTTATATGGGTAACAAACGACACATATTTGCTCCGCTCAACAAATCTCAGGTAGTGGGACTTGTGGTGCTTCTTCTGCTTTTGGCGTTGATTATTTCGTCGGTGCATATTATTCCAAAAGTGGTTAGTTCTGCGCCTGAGACCGACACACTTGTTATCACCTCTACTGCCGAACAACTGACCAAAAATTTAGAGCAGGCACGGCAATACACCCCCAAAAAAGAAGAGGCTATTGAAATACATCTTGCCCCATTTGACCCCAATACAGCCGATAGTATTACTCTGCTTAAATTAGGGTTAAGCAAATATGTGGTTAGGAACATACTTAATTATCGTCGTGCAGGCGGGAAGTTCTTAAGTAAAGAGAAATTATCGAAGATATATGGTATGAACGACAGTATTTACTCAAGACTTGAGCAGTACATCATTATACCAACAGACACGACGAGCAGAGATACCACACGGGGTGTAACAACACAATACCCGATAGCAGAGAAATTGGACACAATCATAGAACTGAACTCTGCTGACACTACAAGTCTTAAACTAATAAGAGGTATAGGCTCATATACGGCAAGAAAGATACTGCACTATCGCCAACAATTGGGCGGATACTATAGGGCAGAACAAGTGCTTGAGATAAAAGAATTGGCAGGTAGGGCAGACTCACTTTTGCAATACTTGAGGGCTGACACAAGTCTGATTGTACCAATAAAAGTAAATCACTCAACTGTTGAGCGACTGCAAAGGCACCCTTATATCAGTTTCACTCAGGCAAAAGAGATTTACACACTCAGACGAAGTAAATATAGGATAACAAACATATCACAAATAGAGGGTTTAGGTTGTTTTAGTCAAGACGAACTTCTTAGGCTAAAGCCTTATCTTGACTTCTCTGATTAAGACGCAATATGATACTAAATTACATTTGGATAGCACTGATATTTATTGCAGTGTTGGTAGGTATTATTCAGTTTGCCTTTTTTGGTCAGGTGGATATTTTCAACCAGATTCTGAATTCCACCTTTGATTCAGCCAAGTCAGGTTTTGAGATTTCTATTGGTCTGACGGGGGCTCTCTCGCTTTGGTTAGGTATAATGAAGATAGGCGAGAAAGGTGGTGTGGTGCAGGCGTTTTCACGAGTGGTGGCACCTTTCTTCACTCGTATCTTCCCTGAGGTGCCCAAAGGTCATCCTGCTTTCGGGTCGATGTTTATGAACATATCAGCCAACATGCTGGGTTTGGACAATGCAGCCACACCTATGGGGCTGAAAGCGATGCAACAACTGCAAGAACTGAATCCGCAGAAAGAGCGTGCCACAAATGCCATGATAATGTTTTTGGTGCTCAACACATCGGGACTTACTTTAGTACCGGTGAGCATAATGGTATATAGAGCGCAGTTAGGTGCTGCCAATCCCGCCGATGTGTTCTTACCTATTCTGCTTGCCACATATTTCTCTACCCTTGCAGGCCTGATTTCGGTGTGTATAGCACAGAAGATAAACATGTTCAACAAAGTGATAATAGGCGTTATAGGTGGTATGACAGCCATTATAGGTTTGCTCTTGTGGGGAGCCTCGCTTTTGCCTCAAGACAAACTGACCACTTATTCTACTGTATTTGCCAGCGTGCTATTGCTCACAGTGATAGTGGTTTTTATAATAGCGGCGATGAGGCAAAAGATAAATGTATATGACGCTTTTATCGAAGGGGCAAAAGACGGTTTCAAGACTGCCATAGGAATTATTCCCTATTTGATAGCGATTTTAGTAGCAGTAGGTATGTTTCGTGCATCAGGGGCTATGGATTTATTGGTGAACGGACTGGGTGCCTTGTTTGCCTTGATAGGTTTGAATACCGATTTTGTACCCGCTTTGCCCACGGCTCTTATGAAACCCTTGTCGGGCAGCGGAGCACGCGGACTTATGGTAGATGCCATGACTCAATACGGAGCCGACTCATTCGTAGGCAGATTAGTAAGTATTCTTCAAGGAGCCACCGACACTACATTCTATATCCTTGCCGTGTATTTCGGCTATGTAGGTATTAAAGATTCAAGATATGCTGTTGTTTGCGGTCTGATAGCCGATTTGGCAGGGATAATAGCAGCCATATTGATAGCGTATTTGTTTTTCCACTAAGACAATAGGATGATATGATAAGTTTTTCGTCAATAGATATTTCAATGCCGTCTCTCAATCAAGAATTGCTCAAGCAGTGGATTGAGCAAGTGGCGGCAGGTTATAAATGCCGTATCGGAACTATCAATTATTTATTTTGCACCGACGAGCATATACTAAGCGTCAACCGACAATTTCTCTCGCACGACTACTACACCGACATCATCACTTTTGACTATTCTAACAACCATATTTTGTCGGGCGATATTGTCATATCAATAGACACCATAAGAAGCAATGCTCAATTGCTCGGCATAGAGTTTCAAGACGAGTTGCACAGAGTAATCATACATGGAGTATTGCACCTGACAGGTCAGGGCGACAAGACTGCCGAAGCAGAAAAGATAATGCATCAGAAAGAGGATTTAGCATTAAAATTATTAAGTACTCTAACAAGATAATAACCACATCGACATGAATTTACAACAAGAATTAAATCCCGACCAACTTCAAGCGGTACTTTGCACCGATGGTCCGAGTTTGGTGATAGCAGGTGCAGGTTCGGGCAAGACCAGAGTGCTTACTTATAAGATTGCTTATCTGATAGAGCAGGGAGTGCCTGCGGAAAATATCTTAGCACTGACTTTCACCAACAAAGCGGCTCGGGAGATGCGCGAGAGAATATACCAACTTGTAGGAGTGGAGCAGGCACGAAGACTATGGATGGGTACTTTTCATAGTATTGCGGCAAGAATACTTCGTCAGGAAGCCAATGCACTTGGTTTCACACCTGATTTCACTATTTACGACACCACCGATTCCAAGTCGCTCATAAAGCAGATTGTCAAAGAGATGGAATTGGACGACAAAGTGTATAAATCTACCGCAGTGCTTTCAAGAATATCTATGGCAAAAAACTCGTTGCTTACCCCCACTGACTATTCAGCCAACCAAGAGTTGGTGAAACAAGATAAATATCTTCGTATGGGGCGAATGGGCGACATCTTCTTCACCTACAACCAACGGCTCAAGGCAGCCAATGCGATGGATTTCGACGACCTACTATTCAACCTCAACCTGCTTCTTATCAGATTCGACAATATACGCTACAAATGGCAGCATATCTTTACCCATATTCTTGTTGACGAGTATCAAGACACCAACCACTCGCAGTATCGCATTGTTACCTGTCTGGCCGAGCCGCAAAACAACATCTGCGTTGTGGGCGACGACGCACAATCGATATACTCTTTCAGGGGAGCAGACATAAGCAATATATTGCATTTTAGAGAACAATACAAAGGCTCTAAATTTTTCCAACTCAAGCGTAATTACCGTTCAACACAGAATATAGTCAATGTAGCCAACAGCCTGATTAAACATAATGTCAATCAGATTCCTAAGGATGTATATTCCGACAATGAGAAGGGTGAGCCGATAGAAATTGTTACTTTGGATACGGACAGAGCGGAGGCCGCTTTCTTAGCCAAAGACATAAGAAAATCGGTTGTCAACAAACGCTATAGCGATTTTGCAGTGCTCTATCGCACCAATGCACAATCAAGAACCATAGAGGATGAAATGCGCAAATTGTCAATACCTTATAGAATCTATGGCGGGGTGAGTTTCTATCAGCGCAAAGAGATAAAAGACTCGATAGCCTATTTTCGTTTGGCAGTGAACGACCATGATGACGAGGCTCTGCTCAGAATAATCAACTATCCTGCAAGAGGAATAGGCGATACAACTGTCAGACGCCTGCTGGACACCGCACATGAACACCAAGTGCCGGCACTTGAAATCTGCAAAGATCCAAACTACTACACTAATATCTTTTCTGCAGCCACAACCACAAAACTGCAGAAGTTCTATAATCTGATATTGTCTATAAGAGAACAAACGACGCTGCTTAGCGCGTATGATTTTGCCAAATTTGTACTCACTTCCACACAGATACTTTCCTCTGCAGTACTTGACAATTCGCCCGAAGGCATTGATAAATATCAGAACCTACAAGAACTGCTATCGTCGATTCATGAATTTGAGGAGCAGGAGATGAACAATGACAGACAAGCCACTATCAACAATTTTCTGTCGGAGGTAGCGCTACTGACCGATCAGGACGAACGGCAAAACGACAACACGCCATCGGTTACTTTGATGACCGTACATTCAGCCAAAGGACTGGAATTTATGAATGTATATATTGCGGGCATGGAAGATAAACTTTTCCCTTCGATGTTTGCCGTCACTGCACGCGAGATAGAAGAAGAGAGACGACTATTCTATGTGGCAATAACAAGAGCCAAATCAAGATGCGTAATCACTAATGCTAAACAACGATTCCGCAACGGACAAATAATGTTCTCGTCAAAGAGTCAGTTTATAGACGATCTGGACCCAACCTATTTGCATATCAACAAAACCGCAGATAACAACTACTCGTCTTTCAGTCAGTTTGATTTCCCCTACTCGCGCTATTCTCAATATTCTGACCAAAGATACGACACCTCGACTTCATACACCTCTTCGTCAGTCGCTCAGAACAAAAGACCTATATTCTCAGCCTCTACTAAAGACACCACACAAGCATATCAATTAACCGATTCAGCATACCAGCAAGGCACCAGAGTTAGACACGACACATTCGGATTAGGAACTATTTTGGAAGCATACAGAGAAAACAATAACGACAAGATAAAAGTCAGGTTTGACACTGCAGGAATAAAAGTACTACTACTTAAATTTGCAAAGATACAAATAGTATAAATATGCCCAACTCAACCCCCATAATTCCCCAACATATCTTAGTTGCCCAAGCCGACGATACACTGCGAGTGCTTATAGCAGAATATCTTGCTGAGCACGGCTTTTGCATACACGAAGCACAAGACGGCAAACAACTGACGCAGGTTATAGAGCATGTCGGCATTGATCTTATACTAACCGACTCTAACCTGCCTTTTCTTAGTGCTGTGCAACTGCTGGACACACTCCGCGCACTTGGAAACACCACACCCGTATTTGTTGTGTCAAGCAACAACTCGAAAGAAGAAATCATCAAAACCTACAAAGCAGGTGCAGACGACTATATACTAAAACCATTTTCAATAGACATACTCACTTACAGAATCCGCGCATTGCTTCATCGACTTGAGTTACATAACAAGTCGTTGATGACAGAGTTTGAATTTGCCGACTGCAGATACGACTCCAATCGTCTTACAATCAGTTCTGCAGGTCGCTCCGTGACACTCACTCCGCGCGAGAACGAAATTATGCTTATGCTTGCAAGAAACTTGGGGAACATAGTTGACCGACAGCAGATATTGCTTTCAATATGGCGAAGTAGCGATATCTTTGCCTCTAAAAGCCTTAATGTATATATGACCAACTTAAGGCACCATATAGAACCCTTCACATCACTTAGACTTATCACTATCCCTGCCAAGGGGTATAAACTGACAATCAATTGATAATATAAACTAAAATCTCACACCATGTACACATCATTTCAAGAGCATTTGGTTGCTCAATTAGAATCAATTAAAGAGGCAGGCTTGTATAAGAACGAGCGTGTTATCATCACCCCGCAATCTTCTGCCATCAAAGTTGAAGGCGGGAAGGATGTTATTAACTTTTGTGCTAACAACTATTTAGGTTTGGCAGACAATAAGGAACTTATCGAAGCCGCCAAGCAGAAGATGAACCAAAGAGGCTATGGTATGGCATCTGTCCGTTTTATATGCGGTACACAGGACACACATAAAGAATTAGAAAAGCGTATAAGTGAGTTTTTCGGCACGGAAGACACCATTCTTTATGCTGCTTGTTTCGATGCCAACGGTGGTTTGTTTGAGCCCTTGCTTACAGCAGAAGATGCAATCATCTCAGACGCCTTGAATCATGCATCGATAATAGACGGCGTGAGACTATGCAAAGCGGTCAGATACAGATACAACAACGGAGATATGCAGGATTTGGAAGAGCAACTCAAAAAGGCTCAGGAACAGCGTTTCCGCATTATCGCAACCGACGGAGTATTCTCGATGGACGGCAATGTATGCCCGCTTGACAAGATATATGAGTTGGCTGAGAAATACAATGCCCTTGTTATGGTTGACGAAAGCCATTCGGCAGGTGTTGTGGGAAACACGGGACATGGAGTAACCGAACTCTACAACCTTCGTGGTAAGATAGAAATCATCACAGGTACTCTTGGAAAGGCTTTCGGAGGCTCGGTAGGCGGATTTACCACAGGCAAAAAAGAAATTATTGACATGCTGCGCCAGCGCTCAAGACCATATCTTTTCAGCAATAGTATTCCGCCAATGATTGCCGCAGCAGGCATAAAAACACTTGAGATACTTACCCGCGACAACACGCTGCAAGACCGCTTGCACGCCAACACCAAGTATTTCGTTAAAAAGATGCAGGATGCGGGTTTTGACATCAAGCCTACTCAGTCGGCAATATGCGCCGTGATGCTCTATGACGCTCGCTTGAGCCAAGAGTTTGCCGCAGCACTACAAGACGAGGGAATATATGTTACGGGCTTCTACTACCCTGTTGTGCCACAAGGTCAGGCCAGAATCAGAGTACAAGTAAGCGCTGCACACACACAAGAGCAACTCGACAAAGGCGTCAGCGCATTTGTAAAAGTAGGAAAAAAACTTGGGGTGATTTAAGAGTCTTAAGGACTTCAAAGTCCTCGTGGAACACATAGGTTATGTAATCAATTTTGCTTCAATTAGGAAGCAAAATTGATTATATCAACTATTCAAACAACTTTTCTACTTTATCATATTAAAATTTATGTAATTTCAGAATTGCACTCCAAATTTACATAGAATTTATTATATGCGCAAATATATGCTAACTGCTATTTAACTAAAGGTTCCTACTTCTAATGAAGACATTAAATCGCAGGCAAGGACGCTCGCGCTTATGTCAGCATATTTTTCGCGAGCCTTTATTTCGGTGCTCGCCCACTCGCACCTCTTTTAAGGCTCGCGTTTTTTATTTGTTGTACTTATTTTTTTATTTTTTCTTTTTACGCCACGGAAATGAAGAGGAATGGCTCAAGTGTTAAACTAAAGAAGAACCAAGCGCAGGCCGAGATCGCTGTCGCGGTTGCCAGGCGAGAAGTCGTAGCGGCTCGATACGCGACAGCTCCTCGCGCGGCTGAACCAACTACCGCCACGGAACACACGGTCAGAGCCAGAGGCAGCACCAATGGGGTTGGTCTGAGAGCCGCCTGTATAAATACCAACCCAATCCTGGCACCACTCCCATACATTTCCTGTCATATCATACAGACCCAACTCATTGGCTGACTTCTTACCTACAGGGTGAGTTCTACTGCCCGAATTGTCTGTGTACCAAGCGACACTGCCTATATTGTTGCTACCTGCATATTTATAATGACCACTCTTCTTACCACCACGAGCAGCATATTCCCATTGTGCCTCGGTGGGCAAACTAAAACGCTTGCCACCAAGTTCTGACGACAACATATTATTCAGTCTCCTGATAAAATCCTGACAATCGTTCCAACTTACTCGTTCTACAGGATAATTATCACCCTTTTTAAAATAACTTGGATTACTACCCATCACCGCACGCCACAAACCTTGTGTTACCTCTGTCTGACCAATAAAGTAATCAGACAAAGTAACCTGATGAGATGGAGATTCCAAACTAAAACAATCACCACCCTGCTCACTTGTGCAACCCATCGTGAAACTGCCACCTTCTACCATCTGCATCTTGAAACTAACACCACCAACTGTGAAGGTGAGCGTTCCGCCTGAGGGTACAACCTTAAACACCACTTGGTCACTGACCAACTGCTCCATCTCGTCAAGCGGCGACCAAAGCAGTTTCTTATAACCCGCACTTATATTTTTTCCTACATCGCCCGATACTGCTCTTAGCGGCGCGCTATATGTTCTGCCGCCATCGGTGCTAACATACAAATATATATCCGCCTGTTTGTCGAGCGAATAAGTTACCTCCACCTGCTTTCCCACCTGCTCAAACTGCACATTACTTACTCTTTGCGCAATAACCGACACAAAAGCGAACAATACACAAAGCGAAACAATATATTTTTTCATAACCGAATCTTTTTATTAATTTAACTAAAGTTTCCCATATCAGATAAACAATGAATTGTATTTATTGGTTATCTACTAATTTTACTAATTAAACGAAAAACTGCGTTTTTCTTGTGTTTGGTCAAAAAGTACCCAAAATTACTAAAAATTATCAACAATTACCGACAAATACCAACAAATATCAACAATTGGATTTTCATATTCTCTTATGTAGGAAAGTTTAGTTATTAACTGAAAAATATGAGTTCTTACAAACCATTTATTTCAGAGTCCATGTTTTCCAATCGTCGTTATTGCCGCCATACATTGTAGTTGGTGTCTGATTCTGATTATTCTCGTCAAAACTGCTTTGCCTTACCCTTTCATATAGGTCGGTCCATAGTGTTTCGTACGACACATCTCCCTGGGTTTCCTGCATTATTTTGAGCAACCAATATGTAAACATACCATGTTGCTGCTGTTTGTAGAATCCTGCGGTCTGATTGCCTGTGGCAGCGGAAAACACCAGCGTCTTGCCTTTAGGGTAATTGGCGGGTGCCATCACCTTAATGCCTTTGCCTTGAGTAATCATATCACCATCTCGCCTCGCTCCACTAAAACAAGCGTCTAAAAACACTGTGACAGGTTTGTTGGTTTTGCCTAACTCAGCATATAACTCATCAACAGAATAAGCCGTTCGCATGTTCTGACCGTTGTTTTCTACAGGAAGCAAATATGCCTTGCGCGATTTGTCGTCGGGATTGCCATCGTGCTGCCCATGACCTGAATAATAAACTATAGCCTTCTCTGTGTTGCCAAGAGCAAGGGCGTTCTTAAGCCAATCTATCTGATCCAAGAAATCACTGAACGAAGCGTTTTTGATAAAATGAATATGCTTATCGTTGTTGATGCCTAAGGTTTGCTTGCAGTATTGCCGGAACACCTCGCCGTCACGCAAGGCATAAGGCACATCTGCCACTTCCTGACTCTTGTAGTTCTCGTTGGCTATAATCAGGACATAAGTATTATCGTTTATTGTTTTGGACTGAGGTATATTTTTGTCCACATCCGAGCCTATACTTACTTTCGTAAAGTCCGTCTTATTTTGTTCTACCACATTTTCGTTGACAACTATAGTATGTTTTGCCATTTCTTGGTTCAAGGGCAACTCTATGGTTTTGTTTTCTGCATACTTACCATACTTCTCTTTTAAGCGAATCTGAATAGGTATAGTAGAAGAGGCATAATTGGTAGGTACTATGATTTTATATGTAAGCATCTGCGCTTTACCGCCTTCCAAAGAGCCATATTGCGTCTTTTGATTGCCGGAAAGCAGATACACGCCCTGCGGGATTTCCACATCCACAGTCACCTGCTCAGCCCTACCTGTCCGCATATTCTGAACAGCCACTTGCAAATCGAAAGGTGTGTTTTTCTGCAACGAGCCGGCCGAACTAAGTGCATAATCGGCAACCTTAATCAATGGAGCATCAAAGGCTTTGGTATGTACAGCCAAATCAAAAGGCGCGATATCAAAGCCCATAGGTTCTTTGACAGATATAGTAAGAGTTACCTCACCATCGGTAGTTAACATATTGGCTCTGATAGGAATAATCACTCTCTGAGTTGCACCTACTGCAATTTGAGGCAGCCGCTTTTGCTCAGTTGTAATACCACTTGTAGAACCACGGAGTTCTACTTTTGCTATACAACCTTGAGCATCGCCTATGCCGCTGTTTTTTATGTCGAACATCACATTACATACCTCACCCGCGTCAATGGCATTGTTGCCGTTATTATCAGAAAACTGAACCGAGCCTTGTACAACTGACAATATAGGCGGTTTTACTTCCTTGACTATATTCAAACTGCCCACTTTAGACACTCCCTCTTGAGCATTAAGTACAGAAGCCACTACTACAAAAGCGAGCAAAAGAAAAATTCTTGATTTAACTAAACTTCTCATAGTTATAGTATTTACTAAAGTTTTCCTTATCAGATAATCAGCAAATAAGCATGTGGCAAAGTTAGTAATTATTTGTATATTGGCAAATACAAATATTATTGTCTTGTAAGCATAAGTTTGATGCTTACTCCGGCATTGTCTTGCTTGACCGGATAAGATGATGAAATCAAAGGAATAGTAGATTGGTGCTCATAGAAAAGTTGCAGATTAACTTTTGACGATAGCACATAGTCGGCAGATATTTTCAAGCCCCACACTTTGTTGCCCGAAGAGGCTTGCGTAAGGTTTTCCTCTACTTTCCTGAGCAAGGTCTTCATGTCTTTGTACGACACATCGACAGCGAGTTTCAAGTCGTTCTTGATTTTGTTCTCTTTGTCGGACTTGAGTTTGATAATTATATCAAAGTCTTTGATTGTGTATCCCCAGCCTATGACGAACTCGTCGGTTGCACCTTCCATCAGTTGCACCGAATTGACATTAAGAGTCAGGTTACGCTGTTTGCGATATTCGAACTTGGCTGTCATTGAGTTTTTCATTGCGAGGTTCAAGCCGATAAGCGGCGAGAATTGTTCGGTGATGCTTGCTGAGGAAATATCGTATGCTGACGAAGGCAGCGGCAGGTCGGTTTCTACATCTCTGACAAAACCCACTTGTTTGCCTTTGGCGCCTTGAGCCGGAACCCATGTAGAGAAACTGCTATACGAGCCAATGCTATATTTAGCCACATAGGCATGTGTGAGAGTAACCGAACGGAAGTGGTCTTTCATCCACGGCAGACGCCCTAAGCCATCGTAGGTGATTGACCAGTTAGGCAATATCTGCAAAATGCCTAAGATAGGATTGGTGGTAGCGGACTTTGAACTACGGCCTGTATATGCAGCCAAGAAGGCAGGTACGAGCACATCGGCACTATTGCGGTCAACTCTACCTTTGGACTTATCGTAGGTCTGGCCTGCAGTGGCGGTGTTCTGAATAAAGCCTTGATTAGGATAAACGGCTCCATCGTACAGGCTCTGCACTCTGCCTTGCATGACATCTCTGAAATGCAAGAAGCGGTCGAACGACTTCGACGAGAAGTTGTCGTCGGCACTGCCTATACGGTCGAAGGCTGTGGCAAGGGCAACTGTGGTTATGTTGAACGAGCCGGTAAAAGTCTCTTGCGGATTGTCGTAGGTATAAATAATCGACGACGAATTAGCCATATATCGCTTACCATTAACCTGAATCTTGAATCCTGGGAACGGCTCAAGAGTGATTTTGACATCAAAGTCGGTAGTATGTGCCCGAGTTGCAGGCTGGACGACAGTAGTGTCAGGCGAGAGCCATCCGTTGCGTTTAGCCTTATCAAGGAAATCGTCGGGTATGAAGCCAAAAGCATAATCAAATCCCGGAGCATAACGCCCGTCCATGCGTCTTTGACCCATAAAGCCTGCTTGCGGATAGAAGCCCGGAACAACAAGCGAATTGGTCTCGCGATAGGTTACTTGCACCTTTCTTATCATCGTAAAGAAATAAGCAGTCAGGTCTCGTACTTTCTCCTGCGGAGTACGCTCATTGGGATCGCGAGTGGTTATGGTAATTGTAGCATTAGATATGTCTTTCTTAGAAGTCAAGGTAATCTTATCCTTACCTGCCGTCTTGTGTTTTACACTGATAGGTTTCCCCGCAGAATCATTTACTTTAACCACAAGCAATTCGTTACCTAAATTATGACTTATCTCTACTGTTGAGTCCGCCTTCAGAGATATTGTCTGAGTATAGTTTTTAGGCCTGAAACGCCTTTGTCCGTTTCTGCCGCTGTAGCGTTGTTTGAGTTCTTTCCAGTATTTTGATTTGCTGTATAAGTTTTCGAAATTGGTTGACCCATCCACTTGCCAAGTCTGCACCGAACTTATCACATTACCCATATCCACACTATTCTCATCGGTGGGGTTTACGGTCCTGTTCCAATTATATGTGGCATTATATGAGCCGTTGGCAGTAAGCCAATCAAGCGACTTGAAGCGATTGAATGGCACAGAATAAGTGCCTGTGAACACTTGTTGATAGGTATAGGGTGTACCCATAGTTTTCAGCGAACGAAGCACCGTGTCTTTCCATGCCAAATACTCGTCGTGTGTAAACTGAGCATAATCGCGTATGATTTCGGGGGTGTAATAACCCTCATCGATGGTGCTGTTCATAGCAGTTTGGAAAGTGAATTTGAGATTTTTAGTCAGGTCGTACTTGAAATCAAAATTCCTGTTCCACATCCAGTCTTTAGAGAAGGTTATATCCTGCACAGAGCCTGTAGGTTCTTGGTTGAAGTCACGCATCTTAAGGTGAGAGAAACTTCGGCGCATGTCGGTAGAGAATCCCCAAGACTGAGGCAAATAATAGATATTGAGTTCTTTTATCCACTTGAGGTCCTTCACTTTCTGACTATTCTTAAAGGGTTCCCATGGTTTAGGATTGAAGTTGTATTGATATGTAAACGACCCTTTGTCCTCTTTGTTGAAATCACGCTCCAAGTCTGGTGTATGTTGGTTTTGCTCCATGCGCGAATAGGATATAGAGAAGTTGGCAGGATCATAAAACATATCTTTCTTCTTAGAGTGTATATTTACTTTTGCATTGCTAACCGAGAAGTTGGTGGATGTATTGACGGTATTAGACATCTGCTTTACCGAATCTCTCTCGTGCTTGGTTTCAAAAGTAGCCAGATTGTCCTGCAACTCTATGTCGGTGTCAAGCGGATCGTACTTAGGTGCATTGGTATTGTTGCTATATGCCACATACAGAGGTATCTGCAATTTGGCTTGTTCGGGGAAGAGTCGGCCTGCTTCCAAAGCCGCACTTACAGAGAACTGATACTGATTGTCCAAATTTCTATCAAGCACATTGCTTTCTATCGACCCGTATCCGGCGGTCTCCACTCTTCCTGCCACATTTACTTGTGCTATGTCGCTCACTGCGAGTGACACATTTGCCATTGCAGCCACACCGCCGTCTTCGTTGAATTGGGTCATACGGAGTTCGTTTACCCACACCTCGCCTGAGTGGTTGACATTGCCTTTGTTGCGAACACCAATCATGATATTATCCACCTCACCAAGCGTAGGATTACCCATCACGGTGATACGATTCTTAGGCTTGCCCGAATCGTCATCGTATATAACATAAGGGATAGTGTTGCTAACCGAATTATTACCTTGTCGTTTGGCTTTGTTTCGCGCAAGTTTGGCTTTGGTGAGAGAACTAAATTCAAAATCAAACATATTCTCTCTTAACCATACTTTCCATCGGTCTTGCTCATTGGAGTTGTTATAGAGTCCGGGCTCAGTAAGGTCAAGCGGAATTTCGTACTCATAATAGTTGTTTCTCATATCCGAGCCCAAACGGATAAAGACGGACAAATCGCCATTTCGCAGTTCAGGGTCTTCGGTCAATTGCTCAGCATGTACAAACATCTGCAGGCGCTTGTATTGTCGCATATCATACGAGGTCTTCTTATACACTGCTCTTGCATCGGTCGGTTCCAAGTCGTGCACACGCATCACCATTGCCTGCTCGTTTTGTGCTATCAGTTGCACCTGACCGGGGGTAGTCTGACGACTTACGCCAGGAGGCAATACATAATTGACAGGGGTACGAGAAGAGTTTTCTTCGATATTGAGTGCTTGTACATCCATTGACCCTGTGGTTGAAGTAGCGACATTAGAGCCATGCGGATGCAAGTCTTTGGTGTACTGACGCCACTCGCCACGAACCAAATCCAATGTGGCAAACCTCAAAAAGGTTTCTTGGCTGAAATCAGTCATATACACACGCATAAACCTTATGGATTTGAAGTTGCGTATGGCACCTACTTTGGTATAGGCATTGGGGTCGCGAACAGGAATCTTGAACTGATACCATGTTACTTGCTGAGTCTCACCATTTTTCAAGGTAACTGGCACCACCATCTTCTCTGTTATGTACTGCTGTCCCACTTCCATCTTACCGGGCCTAAGGTCAACCTCATACTCAAAATACTTCTCATATTCCGACAAGGTGTTATCTCCGTTTATATCTTCTATATCAGGCGTCAGAGACGAAGCCGTGCCATAACTCTCTCGGCTGTTTTCTGTGTCAGGCGAGTTGCCTTCTGTACCATTATAATGTTTATATCGGTCAAGTACGGGCACTTCGTCACGATCGTAGTCAGAGCCACGATAGTAGTGATAATTGTCGCCGGCGGGGTCGTTAAGAGGCGAGAACGGGTCGTCTTGCCATCTGGAAAGCACATCACCACTCACTTTGTTGCGCAACTCTTGTACATACTCAGCATACGGACGAGTAGAAACGCCATTCAAAGTATATTCATATTCAAACTCCTGCTCAGTAGAAAGACCATTCAATCCCACATCCTGACGCTGACGGGCACCTGCCTCGTTGGAGAAGGCTGCCACTGTAGATGTAGTCTTTGGAACACGCCCCCAAATGGTGTATTCCATATTCGCTTCCTCTGCTTCGTTTACAGGCAAACCATGCTCAAACGACTTCTTGCCGTCCTTCAATATGTCTTCAGATATATCGCCTAAGTCGAAATAAATCTTACCGCCCGACCATGTGGGGTCAGGGTTGGTCAGTAGCGGATCCATCAGCCAAAACTCGATATATTCTATATTAGAATTCTCAAAGTCGGTATTATCCAACTTACGCATCATACCGCCCCAACGATTCTGAGGGTTGGTCAAGTTGCCGTCTGCGCCTATCTCTGAGGCAGCGATATTATACGCACCACGCTCCTGAGGATAATAACTCAGGTTAAGAACGCTCAATCGAGTATCTTCGTTGGCAAGCACCTCGCGGTTAGGATAAATCTCCTGCTCATAAACTATACGGGTACGATGGTCAGACAAAGCACTCAAATCGCTACGGATATGTTGCGGAGTATTTGCTTGCGGATGACCAAATATCTGATCCACATTGAACCAAACCAAATGAGCACGATTCTTTCCATAGTCTATCTTATTACTCATATTGGCCTCGGCGAATCGAGCAGGGGTGCTGGACAGATGCCAATAAGACGGGTAATGTACATCTATGTTTGTCTTAGTGCTTTCGAAGTCGTCGATATAAGCAGTACCTGCCTTACCTACATCACGCGTATGTCCGGGGATAAGTTGGGCAAACTCTGCACCTACCTGAATAGACGAAGGCTGCTCTGCTTTTATCCATGGGATAGCATTGATAGCATTGCTCAGCCACATGAATTCTTTTTTATAAGCCAAATTGAGTCCCCAAATAGTGTTGGCAAGCGGCTCTTGACCTGTAGATACCTTGGTGGTGAGCGGACGCTCGCGCATGTGCATGAGTGTGGCTCCTACTACAAAATCTTTGTTGAAGGCATAATCCAAATGCAAACCATAAAGCGCCTTACGCTGCATAGAGAACATCGACTGATTCTCTAATTTCACATCCACCTTGGTCCCTGCATCCAAAATCGACTGATTCAAGATAGTTACCGTACCCATTGTATAATCCACCGTATAGTCCACATTCTCCGTCAGCGTTGCTCCGCCCGCAGTAACCGTTACTGACCCGCGAGGGATATTCATAGCATTAAGACGAATTTCGCTGCCAGACGAACCTTTGTATTTTCCGGATAGAGTAAATTTGTTTTTCTCCGACATCTCTTGTGCCACTACCAAAGTAGAGTCATACAACTCTTGAAATACATATTTGTCGGCAATGGCGGAGTTGTTGATTTGCTTTTTCAGGTGCGAACCGAAGGGCTCCAATACAGGAAATATGATTTTACCACCCGATGAAATGGCAGTATATCCTTCCACATAGTCGAATCTGCCATCAGGCGTTCTGTTTTGTTTGGAGTCAAGTCGGTCAAGAAGCATCACTCGCAAAAGTTGCTTTCCCTTAATAGCGCCTTCGGGCAAGTATTGTAAGTCGGTACCCACAGAGTCGTTCCGATAAAAGATATTCATCTCAAACTTCTCTGATGACATTTGAGTAGCACCAATAGAATACACATTCTTCATCATCAGAGGCCATGTGCCATATTTGTCGTATTCTTGGGTAAGAGCGTCAAAACGAGTTGCATCAGCAGGGAAAGGTGCGTTATTGCTGCTCTTAAGCATTTTCAGTATAAGAGTGCTGGTATTGGCAGCAGATGCACTACTCTGACCTATTTTATCAGAAGAAAATTCTCCTACCTGATACACCTGACCGCCGTATGTATATTCGTATGCCACACATAACACCTCGTCTTGATTCAATGCCTGACGCAAAGAGATAAAACCTAAAGTAGAATTAAGAGTATATTCCGATGAGGTGAGCAAACGAGCAGACTCTATCTTCTCATAATCCACACCGCCTATTATACCTTCAGACATAAGCGGGTCCAGCACTGCATTGGTTTGCTGAATATCTCTTATACCTGACATCTGCCTTACCTCGCCATACAATGTGTTGGCATCATTTCTCGGTTGCTCCGCAGTACCTTGAGGCTTCCAATAAGTATTGCTTATATGCGACTTTTGGAACTCACCCAAGTCGGCAAAGGCTACTATATTTCGCGCCTCGTCATATCTGCCACGCTTGTTGGTTACCCACACCTCTATTCGCGTTATATTGACGCCCGATGCCACAAACGGCATTTGTGCCATCGACTCTTCATAATGGTCACGGAAATAATGCGCAAGGAAGAAATGCCTGTTTTCGTCATATTGGTCTGCATTTACCTCAAACTTAGTGGTCTGCGCACCACCATCAGAAGAAACAGACTGACTCTGAGAATTTTGTTGAGAGATAAGGGCTTGAATAGTGAGTTTGCCAAACTTCAAATCGGTTTTTATACCAAACAATGCCTGCGAACCTGTAATAAGCGACGAATTAAGATTCATCGACACATTACCGGCTTCTATCGACTGAATGATATCGTCTTCTTTGCCTTTATATGTGAGTTTGAGATTCTGACGATCGAAATCAAAAGACGACTCGGTGTTATAATTCATGTTAAAATTCAGTTTATCACCCACTTTACCATTGGCACTGAGTTGAATCTTCTCGTCAAAATCAAAGATATTGTTGTTTCTGCTTCTTGCTGTTAGCGAAGGGTTGTTGATATACTGATGGTCGAAAGCAAACTTCAACTCGGCAGACCCTTGCAATTTCAATTGTACTCCGCCAGGACCAAACACTTTGTCCGCCGCACCGATATTGAATTTCATATCGGTTATATCAAATTTGCGCTCATTATTATGCTCCACCTCTTGTATCTTCTGCGCCCAATAAAGTTGCATAGCCTGACGGGCTGAATAATCACGATACTCACCCTCAGTCATCAAATAAGGAGTTGCAATATCTGTATCTCCTACCTTGGTGTGAATAATATAATATCCTGTTTGAGGCTGATATTCTACTTCTGTCTTTATATTATCGGGGTCTTGAAGATCAATTCCTGATTTGGGTAGTGTCAAGTCTTCATAGTTTTGGTTGCCATACTGCTTTACCTGAGTAGGAGCCATACTGATACTATCGGCGGGCAGAGCCTTGCTCTGACTCTTTTCGTCAACAACATCTTGCGCCCATAAAAATACAGGTGCAAACACAAAAGCCAATAAATATAAGGATTTTCTCATCCTAATGAAACAAACGAATCAAAGTAGAAATGTTTTCAATAGGCAAACTTAGTTAGAATATAGTTACTATAGCATTTTCAATGCAATTCTTATCACTTTCTCTACCGACAATGCAGGATCTTCTTTCAATATCTTATCCACCACTTTGCTGCTCGGTGCGGCTGCAAACCCAAGCATAGTAAGTGCACTCACAGCCTCTTGCTTAATATCATTATCAACAACAAAATCTTCTTCTTGGCTAAGCGTTGTCACATCCGCTCCTGCTATATCTATCTTTAATACTTTATCTTTCAAGTCAACTACTATACGCTGCGCAGTTTTACCTCCTATTCCCTTTATATTCGACAGTGCTGCCACATTGCCCGTGGCTATAATCTGCCTTACCTCACCCGCCGAATAGCCCGACATAATCATTCGCGCCGTGTTAGCACCTATACCACTCACAGATATCAGCAACTCAAAAAGCGAACGCTCACCCTTACTCATAAAACCAAACAAGAGATGAGCATCTTCTCTGATTATTTCGTATGTATATATCTTTGCCTCTTTCTCATTTGCCAACGCTGTGAAAGTAGGTAAAGCAATGTTTATATCATAACCTACACCTGACGCTTCAACTACAACATTTGTAGGCGTAAGTTCCGCTACTTGACCTTTTATATAATCTATCATAACTACTAAGGCGCTCTCGTCGCTGATTTATATTAGTTATTTCAACATGGGCAACTAAAAACAAATCCTTTAGAAATACCATTAAATATAAATCTGCTCAACAAATCATTTCCATTTAGCCTGCAAAATTACTCACTTTCTTTTATATACACAAACAAATTAGCGTAAATCGTTAATATAAGCCCCTTCTTCCTCTATAACAAAAGAGGGCAAGAAGTCCGTAAAACTGCTCTCAAGAAGACTGAGTGTGGTTTTCTTTGTAGCCGTTTCCTTCATTTCAGCACGAAGCGGCATCAGGTCAGACTTACGCAGATAGAGTGTAAAATTCTTCACGCCTGCATCTTTGTTTTGAGGAATAAGTATTATTTGCCACTGCTCATTTTTCTCGTTTTCTGTTATCTGACAATTCGCCGCTAAGGCTTTAGCATAAAGCAATGGATTAGCCTCCGTTAGTTCCTGCTTAGATGGCTCTGAGAGGGTCAACTCATTGGTATCCTCAGAATAACTATATAGTATCTTCCCATCCCAACTAACCTTGATTCCTGCCATTTGAATAACAAATTTCTCACCACGCATAACTATATTCCCTTTATATGTAAGCGGTTGAGAAGCATTATCCTGCATCGTAAAACTATAGTTACCTTGCAGAGTGTTTTTTTCTAATTTGTCGAAGAACTGCTGCAACACTGTGGGTTGAGCAACTGCTATAATCGGCAATAGAGATAATATAAAAATATATACTTTCCTCATAGCAACAAGTTTTTATCCTAAACTTTTCAATATCTGTTCCAAAGTAGTTTCATCTTGAATAAGCACAGCCCTGCCTTTAGGTCCGTTATTGGGACCTACAATACCCGCAGCCTCCAGTTGGTCGGTCAGTTTGCCTGCACGATTATACCCTATTTGGAATTTGCGCTGAAGCACACTTGTTGACCCTTGCTGATTGGCCACCACATAGCGTGCTACATCCGTAAACATCGGATCTAATTTCTTCAAATCCACCTCACCCGGCTTAGGCTCCCCACCCTCACCTTGCTCACCTACATACTCTGGCAATTCGTATGGCTCAGGATAACCCTTTTGCTCACTTATAAACTTAACTATTGCTTCCACTTCTGGCGTATCTACAAAAGCACACTGAATACGCTGGGTTTCTGTTCCTCCGCTATAAAGCATATCACCTTTTCCTACCAATCCTTCAGCACCCTTGGCATCAAGCACCGTACGAGAATCTACTACCGACTGCGTACGGAAAGCAATTCGGGTCGGTATATTGGCTTTTATTGTACCTGTTATTATGTTTACTGAAGGACGCTGAGTGGCAAGTATCATGTGCATTCCAACAGCACGCGCCTTTTGTGCTATTCGAGCAATAGGACGCTCTACCTCCTTACCGGCCACCATAATAAAATCACCAAACTCATCAATTATTATCACCAAATATGGCAAGAACCTATGATTCTGTGGCTTACCATTTATATCAAGCACCTCTTTAGCCGGATTCAAACGACGATTGACAAACTTCTCATTATATTCCTCAAGATTCTTACAACGAGCATCTTTCAACAACAAATAGCGGTTTTCCATCTCAATGACAAGCGAATTGAGAGTATTGATAACCTTATTTGACTCGGTTATAATGATATTATCATAGTCCGGCATTGCAGCCATATAAAATTTCTCCAATGGCTCATACAAAGAAAATTCCACCATCTTTGGGTCAACCAACACGAACTTCAACTCAGACGGATGCTTCTTGTAAAGCAGAGAAGTGATAATAGCATTCAGACCAACTGATTTACCCTGTCCTGTAGCACCTGCAACAAGCAAATGTGGAGTTTTTGCCAAGTCGAACATAAATATCTCATTCGTTATAGTCTTACCCATCACAACCGGCAAACGCATCTTCTTTTCTTCTATAAAACGCTTACTTGCAATTGCTGCGTGCATCGAGACTATTTGTGGTTTTTTGTTTGGCACCTCTATTCCTACTGTTCCTTTACCCGGCATAGGCGCAATCATACGAATACCTTTGGCCGCAAGTGACATCATAATATCATTCTCAAGGCTCGTAATACGACTTATCTTCACTCCTTCCTTGGGTATTATCTCATATAGAGTAACGGTAGGTCCAACCGTCGCACTGATACTCTTAATCTCTATTCCGAAATTACGGAACGCTTGCACTATTCGGTCTTTATTACTATTCTGCTCTTCATAATCAACCACAGGTGTTGTCTCGTTATCATACACCTTCAGCAGCGACAAAGGTGGAGCCTGAAATTTAGCCAAATCCAAATGTGGATCGTACGGACCATATTTCTTAAGCAAATAATCAGGGTCGTCCTCACTTAATTCTGTTTCCTCACCTGTATTTATATCCATCTCCATGTCCGCATCTTCTTGCTCTTTTTGTTTATCTTGCTCATCGCTTGCATCTTCCGCTTTTTCATTCTCCCGCCCACTTTCTTCGTCTCCTCCTACTTTGATGTCAAAACCGCCATCTTCGCCACCCTTAACATCAACAATATCATTATTCTCGTCAAGGGTGAAAGTTATTGTATTGTCGCCTTCCTGACCATTATCACCTTCCTCTATTCTTATTTCGTCCTCATCTTTATCATCATCTCTTTCGGAATCATTATCTTCATCGGTATCTATATCCAAATCAACTGTATCAACCAACGATACGGGCTGTTCCTTCTTGAAGAGCGACAAGAACCACTCTCCGAAACGCTTCATATTAGGAATTGTGTTCCTATCTACACATATAAAGAAAATAAGCAAACTGACAATAAGCAGAATAAGCAAACCGGCAAAATCAATATACGACATTATCCAATCTGCCACTGCCGCTCCATGCTTACCACCCCAACGGAAAAACGAACCTATACTTAGACTTATCTGAACAAAACTCAATGCCACACTACCCCAACACAGCCAAAAAGCAGTACAAAAAAGTGTCTTTATGTTTTTAATCTTTATTGCTCTCACAAGTTCCAAACCATAAAGCACCAACATTACTAATATAGAAACTGAAGCCAAACCGAAAGTGCCGTCCGTAAGCCATCTTATTATTTGTGCCCCTTCCAATCCGCCTAAGTTTTGCACCTCTGTTCTCAACTGACGACGAGTATAACCCGTTTGTTCAAGTATAGAAAAATCAGCCCTGCCGCTAAAGAAAAAACTAACCAACGCAATAGTCAGATACAAAGCCAGCGCAAGGAGCAATATACCACATACTATCTGCACCCTTTCGTCAGCAAAGAATGTTTTCACACGCTTAAAGAAAGACATCACATTCTTTTCCTTTACCTGCTCATTATCACCTGTTACTATAATATCATCCGGCTCCGGTCCCGGTCGCCTTGGTCGCCTTACTGCCATAATAATTCTTTTTAGCGTGCAAAGATACAACAAACATTTTAATTGAGCAATTTGTGTATTTGAAAAAGTTGCACTACCTTTGTAGCGTGAAAATTTGCTTTAATTTTTATGTCACTAAATTCCATTTTTTCTATTTTTCTTCCCAAGGAAGATAAGTTCTTTCCCATGTTTCGCCGCATTGGCGAAGCCACAGTTGAGGCAGCAGACCTCTACACACAATTGATATCTGAAACCGAGCGCGACACTCAAGCCGAGATTTACCATAAAATCAAAGCAATTGAGACTGAATGTGACCATATCGTGGATCAGATTTTCGACGAATTAAACGATGCTTTTGTTGCCCCATTTGATCGCGAAGATATCCATGAACTTTGCGGAACGCTGGACGATGTAGTGGACCTTATCACCTCTTCTGCTAAGCGTATCTTACTCTATAAACCTAAGCAGATTCCTAACAAAGCCATGCACATGGCAGAGATTATTCTTGAAGGTGCCAAATGTATAAAGATAGGCATGCAAGAACTCAAGACCATGAACAAAAAACCCGATTTGGCGCTTGAACAATGCTCCAAACTGCACGACCTTGAGCACGAAGGCGACGATGTATATGAGGCTTTCTTGCAAGAGTTGTTCGAGACTGAAACCGATGCTGTAGAATTGGTCAAATTAAAAGACCTCATGCAAGGTATGGAGTCCGCAACCGACCGTGCTAATTCTGTAGGCAAAACGCTTAAAACCATCATAGTTAAATACGCATAACCATTATAACACCTCCCCGCGGGGAGGAGTTTTTTATTATGATATATCTCATTACTATTATTGTTCTTTGCGTCGGATTCGACTTTATCAACGGATTTCACGACGCAGCCAACAGTATAGCCACTGTTGTTTCCACAAAAGTTCTTACACCTATACAAGCCGTCCTATGGGCCGCAGCCTTCAACTTTATCGCTTTTTTTGTGGCTAAATATCTTATAGGCTTTGGTGTGGCAGAAACGGTACAAAAAACAGTTGACACATCAATGGTAATTGCAGCCACCAACGGCACTGGCATCATCCTGCCAATTATAATTTCAGGACTTATTGCCGCCATATTATGGTCACTTTTTACATGGTGGAAAGGCATACCGTCTTCTTCTTCACATACACTTATTGGCGGGTTGGTCGGCTCTGCAGTTGCAGCATGCGGCTGGAAAGCCGTAATGTGGTCAACAGTAGGCAAAATTGCATTGTTTATCGTAGCAGCACCACTTATCGGTTTTGTGGCTGGTAATATAATTATGATTCTTACCACTTGGCTCTTCCGCCGAACTAAACCACACAAGATGGATAAATGGTTTCGCAGGCTACAACTGCTTTCGTCTGCTTTCCTAAGTTTAGGGCACGGACTCAACGACTCAACCAAAGAGATAGGCGTTATTGCTTGTGCTATAGCAGCATTCGAACAAACAGGCTTGCAGTTGCCAAAATGGCTTGCAGTAAGTCCGGAACTATCAGCATTAGGAATCGAAGTGCCTGAATGGGCTGCATTCGCCTGCTTTACCGCAATTGCATTAGGAACAATGTCGGGTGGATGGAGAATCATAAAAACTATGGGTAATAAAATCACCAAAATAACGCCGGTAGAAGGATTCTGTTCTCAAACGGCAGGTGCACTTACAATCGCCATAAGCCAGACATTAAAAATCCCTGTATCAACCACGCATGTCATAAGCGGTTCTATTATGGGAGTAGGAGCAGTAAAGCGCCTTAGCGCTGTACGCTGGGGTGTATCTATAGATATGGTTACAGCATGGGTGGTAACTATACCTGTAAGCGCAACCATCGGTGCCCTTAGTTACTGCATCGTTACTCTCTTTCAATAATCTTTTAATCATATAGTTTCATTCAACATGTCATACAAACGAACACTCATCACATCGGCTCTGCCATACGCTAACGGTCCCGTACATATAGGACATTTAGCAGGAGTATATATACCCGCAGATATCTATACACGATATCTAAGACTTAAAGGAGAAAAAGTAATACATGTAGGCGGATCCGACGAACACGGAGTACCCGTAACTATCAGAGCAAGAAAAGAAGGTATCACCGTACAACAAGTGGTTGACCGATATCATAATCTTATCAAAGATAGTTTCGAAAAGTTCGGCATCTCTTTTGATATTTATAGCCGTACCACTTCATCTATTCACCATAAGTTTGCATCCGACTTCTTCCGTCACTTGTACGACAACAATAAGTTTATAGAGCAAACCACCGAACAATTCTATGACGAGGAGACCAACGAATTTCTTACCGACCGCAACATCCGTGGCGAATGTCCTTATTGCCACAGTCAAGGTGCTTACGGCGACCAATGCGAAAAATGTGGCAGAACTCTCTCACCCGACGAACTTATCAATCCATATAATGCTATCAATGGCAACTCACTAACCAAAAAATCCACCTCACATTGGTATCTGCCACTTGACCAATATCAAGAATGGTTGCAAAAATGGATACTGGAAGAACATAAGGAATGGCGCCCCAATGTTTATGGTCAGTGCAAATCATGGTTAGACGGCGGACTTAAGCCCCGCGCAGTTACGCGCGATTTAGACTGGGGAATACCCGTACCCGTTGAAGGAGCAGAAGGAAAAGTGCTTTATGTGTGGTTTGACGCACCAATAGGATATATTTCTAACACCAAAGAATTGTGCGATGCACAACCTGAGAAATATGGCAAGTGGGAGACATGGTGGAAAGACCCCGACACCAGACTTATCCATTTTATCGGGAAAGACAACATAGTGTTCCATTGCATCGTCTTCCCCTCAATGCTAAAAGCCGACGGATCATATATCCTTCCTGATAATGTTCCATCCAACGAGTTCCTTAACCTCGAAGGAGACAAAATTTCCACCTCACGCAATTGGGCAGTGTGGCTCAATGAATATCTTGAAGATTTTCCCGGAAAACAAGATGTACTACGATATGTACTTACCGCTAATGCCCCGGAAACAAAAGACAACGACTTTACATGGTCTGATTTTCAAGCACGCAATAACAACGAATTGGTGGCTATATACGGCAACTTCATCAATCGAGCATTAGTTCTAACCAATAAGTATTTCAATGGACAAGTACCGGCACAAGGCACACTCACCGACTACGACAAACAAACCATTGAAGAATTTGTAAACATCAAAACACAACTTGAAGACCTGCTCAACAATTTCCACTTCCGCGACGCACAAAAAGAAGCAATGAATTTGGCAAGAATAGGCAATAAGTATTTGGCTGAAACCGAACCTTGGAAACTTGCAAAAACCGACTTGCAACGCACAGGTACTATTCTTAATCTCTCGCTGCAAATAGCTGCCAACCTGAGCATCGCCTTCGAACCTTTCCTACCATTCTCTTCCGCCAAATTGAGAAAGATGTTATTGATGGACGATGTCAAATGGGACAGATTAGGTGCTATAGATATTCTTCCTCAAGAACACACACTCGGTACAGCCGAACTTTTGTTCGAGAAAATTGAAGATGCAGCCATACAAGCACAACTCGACCGCTTGGCTCGAATAAAGAAAGAAAATCAATTGGCTGCATGGCAAGCACCTGAAATTAAGAAACCTACTACTATCGATGAATTCGACAAGATGGATATCCGCGTAGGAACTGTATTAGAATGTCAGAAAGTAAAGAAATCAGACAAATTGTTACAATTCAAGATAGACGACGGCATGGGTGGCAGAACTATACTAAGCGGAATAGCACAGAGTTATCCTAACCCCGAAGAATTAGTGGGCAAACAAATCCTCTTTATAGCCAACTTTCCACCCCGAAAAATGATGGGCATAGAAAGCCAAGGAATGATATTATCTGCCGTAAATGCAGACAACAAATTGGTTGTTACAACAGTTAGCAACAAAGTACAAAACGGCGCGCAAGTAGGATAAAATCATATCATATAACTATTATATTCAAATTCAAATAAATGAAGGTCTTAAATCGACCTTCATTTATTGTATTAGATACTTTTTTTTCATTTCCTACATTTTTTGTTTGTGTATTTATTTTTTTTGCTATACCTTTGCACCCGCTTTTGGCGAGGTAGCTCAGCTGGTTAGAGCGCATGATTCATAATCATGAGGTCCCCGGTTCAATCCCGGGCCTCGCTACAGAAAACGAGACGGATTATCAAACGATAATCTGTCTTGTTTTTTATCATCTTATCACATGATAATCAAATAAATAAAAGGACAACACACGAAAATTTGTGTATTTAAGTAAAAAGCAGTACTTTTGCGTAATTTATTTAAGCAAAATCTGCCCACTAAAATTGGCAATTTATTCTAACTTTTAATGCAGATTTTCTTAACAATCAACATATCGAAATAACGATATAACGGTATAACGAAATAACGAAAATATTAATCACTCTATAAATTATACAACTATGTTTAATTACATTCTATTACAAGCAGAAGGTGCTGCTCAGACAGCAGCCGAAAATGCACAAGGTGCTGCACAAGGCGGAAGCAATTGGTCGTTTTGGATTATGATGCTACTGATTTTCGTAGTATTCTATTTCTTTATGATTCGCCCACAAACCAAAAAACAAAAAGAGTTGCAAAAACAACGCGACCAAATGAAAAAAGGGGACAAAGTGGTAACCGCTGGAGGTATATACGGCGAAATCAAAGAAGTCCAAGAAACCGCATTTATCGTAACTATCGCCAAAGATATCACTATCAAAGTGGACAAAGCATCGGTATATGCAGTTGAAAGCGAAAAAAATGATAAAAACGACAAGAAAGAAGACAAAAAAGAAGATAAGAAAGAAGACAAATAAATAGACCTAAAGTGAGTAAGAAGAATATCTTTTTCTCTTGGTTACATAACATTACAGAATGGCTTTTGAGTCCTTCGCTATGGACATTCTTAATGTTTCTTGTGCTTGCCGCCATCATTTGGTATGGCCATGCACTCAACACTGTGCGTGAACGACAATTGATAGTTCCTATCACTTATATCGGTATTCCGGAAAATGTATCAACAGAAGATCCGCTACCTGATAAATTCTATATCACCGTTCGCGACCAGGGCAAACGCTTGAGAGCATACCGACAAAACGCTATGGTGGCTGTGTCTATTGACCTCACTCAGCAGTTCCGCGCTGACAAAGGAACTCTACATATCAATGCTGAACAGGTAAAACAAAAATTGAGCGACCAACTGCAAGGAACAGCCAAAATACAGCATATCGCACCTGAGGTTATTCAAACCACATATTATCATCAGGCACAAAAAAAGGTAAAAATAAAAACCGACCTTGATATTGAAACCATTTCACAATACAAAATAGTAGATGGTCCAACAATAACCCCACGCAACCTAATGATATATGGCAAAAAAGAGCAATTAGACACTATAAGCCAAATAACTACCCAGTACAAAAAACTCACAAACGTTAGAGACACACTAATAACTAAACTTTGTCTGCAACCTATAGAAAATGTCAGATTTGCACAAGACTCTGTAGATTTATTTGTTGTAGCAGAGCAGTTTACAGAAAAGCGTTTAGTCATGCCCATACAGACCAAAGGCGTGCCTCGCTCTGAAAATCTTCGCCTGTTCCCTGCAACAGTCGAAGTAGTAATGCAAGTAAAAGTAAATAAATTTGCTCAAGTTACCGACGAGACAGTGAGTGTATATTGCAATTATCCAAAAGGCAATGCAAGCACACTGCCGGTTGAAGTAAAATATGACAAATCAATAATAAATAGTATCCGCATCAAACCTGACGAAGTGGAGTTTATTATTGAAAAATAAAAAAGAAAGTAGTCAGTTGAATGATTATGGAGAAAATTCAGATGGTGGATTTGCGGCGTCAATACGCTCAAATCAAACAACAAGTAGATGCAGAAATTGAAGAAGTAATTTCTTCCACAGCCTTTATTAAAGGACCAAAGGTAGAACAATTTCAGCATAATTTAGAACATTTTTTAGGTGTAAAGAATGTTATCCCCACCGGCAATGGTACCGATGCTCTGCAAATCGCTCTTATGGCATTAGGACTCAAAAAAGGAGACGAGGTTATTACCCCCACTTTCACTTTTATTGCAACTGCCGAGGTGGTTGCATTGCTCGGACTCACGCCCGTAGTGGTAGATGTGGATTGGGACACTATGAATATCAGTGTTGATGCCATTCGACGTGCCATTACACCTAAGACCAAAGCCATTGTCCCCGTTCACCTGTTTGGGCAGTGCGCACCTATGGAAGAGATACTTGATATAGCCAAAGAGCATCATCTGTATGTAGTAGAAGACGCATGCCAAGCCATAAATGCCGAATATACTTTCTCAGACGGCAGAGTAGTTCAAGCAGGATGTATGGGAGATATAGGATGCACCTCGTTTTTCCCATCGAAAAACTTAGGCTGTTATGGCGACGGAGGGGCCATATTTACCAATAACGATGAATTAGCAGCACGAATGCGTGCCATTGCTAATCACGGAATGATAGTAAGATATCATCATGACATGGTAGGCGTAAACAGCCGTTTGGATAGCATTCAAGCAGCCGTATTAAATGCAAAACTGCCGCATTTGGACGAATACACTGCAAGCAGACAAAAAGCATCCCGCCGATACGATGAAGCCTTCAAAGACAATCCAAAGATACTTATACCCGGACATGAAGCACACTCTACTCATGTCTTTCATCAATACACCTTGCGCATAGTAGGTTTTAGCAGAGACTTACTCAAAGAAAAACTTCAAGAAAAAGGTATTCCTGCAATGATTTACTACCCCGTTCCTTTGCATTTGCAAAAAGCCTATAAAGACGACAGATATAAGCAAGGCGACTTCCCCGTAGCAGAGAAATTGGCTGATTGTGTGCTCTCGCTACCAATGCACACTCACTTAGACGATGAGCAATTAGACTATATCATACAGTCGGTTAACCAAATAACGATGAATTAAAACAATATGCAAAAAAACGCTCTGACACAAGAACAGACTTTGCGGCAGCGCACTATGCTCACTCCGCTTCAGATTCAAGAAATACGAATTCTTGAATACCCCACTTTGGAGTTAGAGCAACGCATCGAACGCGAATTGGAAGAAAACCCGGGCTTAGACTCAGGCTCCGAGGATGAGATGGATACTGTTCAAGAAGAAGATTTTCAGGAACAAGATGATGCGCTTCAGAACGATGATTTCGACCTGAACGATTACATATCCGACGATGAAACTCCTGACTATATGTACCGAACCAACAACACCTCGCCCGACGACAAGCAAGAAGAGATACCGTTCTCTGTAGGTCAGAGTTTCCAAGAACAACTGCTTCAACAATTGGGTATGCTCCGTTTGACAGAGCAAGAACAACTGATAGCCAAATATGTTATCGGAAATATAGACGAAGACGGCTATTTGCGCCGCACCCCCGAACAATTAGTTGATGACTTGATGTTCAGAGCCAATGTGGAAGTGAGCGATGAGCAAATGAGCAAAATCATCAGTATGATTCAAAATAGTTTTGAACCCGCTGGAGTTGCCGCTATCGACTTACAACAATGTCTGCTCTTGCAACTCAAACGCAAACAACAATCAGATATTGTAAAACTGACAACCGAAATCATCGAAAACAAATATAAAGAGTTTGCCGCCCACCATTATCAAAAGATTATGGAACGCTACTCGCTTAGTGCCGACCAAATAAAAGAAGTTATTGCCGAAGTAAAAAAACTCAACCCTAAACCCGGAAACACATACTCGTCAGACATATATCAGAACACAGCCATCGTACCTGATTTTTTGATAGAGGTAAGCGGAAATCAAATCAGTATCTCTCTCAATAATGCTAATATACCGGAACTCAGAGTAAACAAAGAGTTCAACGAGATGCTGCAGACATACCAGGCTCAACCCACTCACACCAAGCAAGAGAAAGAGGCTATTTCTTTTATCAAAGACCGCATTGATTCTGCTCGTTGGTTCATTGATGCCATCAAACAACGCAACGAAACTCTACTAAGAACAATGCAGACCATCGTGGATATGCAACGACCATTTTTCCTTGAAGGCGACGAAGCACTGCTCAAACCGCTTATACTGAAAGATGTGGCTGAACGTACAGGTTATGATGTATCAACCATTTCACGCGTTGGTAATTCGAAATTTGCACAAACGCCATACGGCATATTTCCACTAAGGTATTTCTTCTCTGAATCCATGACAAGCGACGAAGGTGAGGAAGTAGCAACAAGAGCCATCAAAAATGCCTTACAAGAAATTATTGACCACGAAGACAAACAGCACCCGCTCAACGATGACGAATTGGTGGAGAAACTATCAGAGAGGGGATATGTAATTGCACGCAGAACAATCGCCAAATATCGCCATTTGCTCAATATACCCGTGGCAAGACTAAGAAAATCAATATAAAAACTTATTCTAATGACAAGAAATTTCAACACATTGTTGGTAGTAAAGACTCTTGGAGCATTACTTGTCATAGAGGCTCTTTTTATGGCTATACCTACTCTAACAAGTATGCTTTTCCATGAGCCTGATTTCTTTTCATTCTTGATTTCTACTTGCTTTACTTTTTTTGTTGGTATCTTGGCTGTGCTGATAGGACGCCATGCCGACAAACATGTAGGTGAGCGAGAGGGCTACCTGATAGTTGCTTTAGTGTGGATAGTCTTTTCATGGTTCGGAATGTTGCCTTTTTATCTGTCAGGCGCTGTGAATAGCGTCTCCGATGCTTATTTCGAGACCATGGCAGGCTTCACTACCACCGGCGCAACCGTCATACAAGATGTGGAGCAAATGACACACGGCATTTTGCTTTGGAGGTCGCTTTCGCAATGGTTAGGAGGTATGGGAATCATTGTACTCTCGGTGGCTGTACTACCTATATTTGGCTTAGGAGGCATGCAACTTTACGCCGCAGAGGTAACAGGTGTTAGTTATGAAAAACTATCACCAAGAATAGCCGATACTGCAAAAAAAATGTGGGGACTATATGTGCTCCTCACAGCAAGCGAAGCACTCTTCTTGTGGCTTTTCGGAATGGATTGGTTCGACTCTGTTTGCCATAGTTTTTCTACCATCGCTACCGGAGGCTTCTCTACTAAAAATCTGTCCCTTATGAACTATAGCCCTGCCATACAATATACCGTAGCCATTTATATGCTGCTTTCAGGTATTAACTTCACTTTGCTCATATATGTCTTAATGGGCAAACCGCGTCGCCTTTGGGACGATGAGGAAACTCATTGGTATTTGGGAGCAGTGCTGATTTTCTCTCTCATCATCGCTTCAGGACTATTCTTTTTTGGCAAAAATTACGATTTAAGCGGATTAGAAAAGTCTTTCCGAGAAGGATTTTTCATGGTCACAGCAGCCATCACATCCACCGGATTTGCCATCACCGACTATATGGTATGGCCAAGTGTGCTATGGGTACTGCTTTTCTTGCTTATGTTTACAGGAGCATCATCAGGCAGCACATCTGGCGGTATAAAGTGGGTCAGACTGGCTATTATCTTCAAAAACGGACAAGCAGAATTTAAAAGACGAATACATCCTAATGCTATACTACCAGTAAAATTCAATGGAAAACCGGTTACACAGCAAACACTGAACAATGTAGTGGCATTTATGATTATTTATGTACTCGTTATTCTTACCACAACAGTAGTGTTCTGCGCCTGCGGATTAGATTTCGACGAAGCCTTAGGCACCACCGTGAGCGCAATAGGAAATGTCGGAATCAGCATTGGCTCGTATGGACCGATGGGAACCTATGCAGACTTCCCAGTAATAGCCAAATGGGTAATGACACTGCTTATGCTCGTAGGACGACTCGAGATTTTTACTATTCTACTGCTTTTCTCACCTGCACTTTGGAGAAAATAAGTTTTATATATAAAAAGTTTTTCATAACTTTGCAAGCACTTGAATAAGTGCTCTTAGCCACTAAGATTAAAAATTCTACCATATAAACCATATACTTAACAAACAACTAAACTAAAATATTTATGGAACCATCAGCAGATAAACTAAAAGCCTTACAGATGGCAATGGCAAAGATTGACAAAGATTTCGGTAAGGGAGCCATCATGAAATTAGGTGATGACAAAATAGAAGATGTACCCGTTATTCCAAGCGGTTCGGTTGGCTTGAACTTAGCATTAGGAGTAGGCGGATATCCAAGAGGAAGAGTCATAGAAATATATGGTCCTGAATCCTCTGGTAAAACCACATTAGCCATTCATGCAATAGCAGAAGCACAAAAACAAGGAGGTATAGCAGCAATAATAGATGCCGAACACGCCTTTGACCGTTTCTATGCTGAAAAATTAGGAGTAGATGTGGATAATCTTCTGATTTCGCAACCTGACAGCGGCGAGCAAGCATTAGAAATAGCCGACGAATTGATTCGCTCGTCCGCTATCGACATCATTGTTATTGACTCTGTAGCAGCACTTACCCCAAAAGCCGAATTGGAAGGTGAGATGGGCGACAACAAAGTAGGCCTGCAGGCACGATTGATGTCGCAAGCATTAAGAAAACTCACCGCTACCATAAACAAAACCAACACTTGCTGCATCTTTATCAATCAGTTGAGAGAAAAGATTGGTGTTATGTTTGGCAATCCTGAGACCACTACAGGCGGTAACGCTCTGAAATTCTATGCTTCAGTACGCTTGGATATTCGCCGTACAAGCCAACTAAAAGACGGTGATGAAGTCATAGGTAACCAAACACGAGTAAAAGTGGTTAAAAACAAAGTCGCTCCTCCTTTCAAAAAAGCAGAGTTCGATATAATGTTTGGCGAAGGTATTTCCAAAGTGGGAGAAATCGTTGACTTAGGTGTAGAATACGGCATCATCAAAAAGAGCGGTTCGTGGTTCTCTTACGGCGACACTAAATTAGCCCAAGGAAGAGATGCTGTCAAACAACTCCTCAAAGACAACCCCGAACTCTCAGAGGAATTAGAGGCAAAAATCATGGAGGCTGTAAAAGAGCAGCAGGCATAATTGGATGCTTTGCAACTGATATTGACTCCTGAGCAGTCTGCCAATGAGCAGAGCATACAAAAGGCAGTGGCAAACTACTTGCACCTGCCTTTTGACAATATCTCACAGGTAAGAATAATCAAACGCTCCGTAGATGCCCGCCAGAAGGACATCAAGGTATTGTTAACCGTTGTTCCTATACTCAAAGGCGAAGACCCTACCCATCGATACGAGAATCCGCAATACAAAGATGTTCACTATGCCAAGCAACAGGTTATCGTTATAGGAGCAGGACCGGCAGGACTTTTTGCCGCATTAACATTGATAGAAAACGGTATAAGACCTATTGTGCTTGAGAGAGGCAAAGAAGTCAGCGAACGGAAAAAAGATATTGCTCTGCTGAATCGAAACGAAGGATTCAACGAGAAGTCTAACTATTGCTTTGGCGAAGGTGGGGCAGGAACCTTTTCCGATGGAAAACTCTTCTCTCGAAGCAAGAAACGAGGCGACATGCAGCGAGTCATGGAGATTTTCCACTATCATGGGGCAAACGACAAAATACTATATGAAACACATGCACACATAGGCTCCGACAAACTACCCTCAATAATTAAAAACATCAGAAACACTATCATAACTAACGGAGGCGAGGTGTTATTCAACAAGCAAGTTACAGGATTCCTTTTTGACAAAGAACATAAAAATATACTTCAGGTCACAACTGCCGATGGTTGTAACTACAAAGGTATGTCCGTTATACTTGCCATAGGTCATTCCGCTCACGACACCTATCAGATGTTGCTTGATAACGGCATACGGTTAGATTCCAAAGGATTTGCTGCCGGAGTTAGAGTGGAACACCCTCAAGCATTGATTAATCGCCTGATGTATCATTTAGGCACTAACGAAAACAACAAACACCTTGTTGACCTACTTGGCAATGCTTCATACTCATTGGTAAGTCAGGTTGAAGGCAGAGGGGTGTATTCGTTTTGTATGTGCCCGGGCGGGCATATTGTACCTGCTACAAGTCAGAAAGAACAATGCGTAGTCAACGGGATGTCAGCCTCACACAGAAATTCACCTTTTGCCAATTCAGGCATTGTGGTGGAAATAAAAACCGAAGACTTATATACTAACCTGAATACTACAAACTCTGACCCTCTAATAGGACTTCGCTATCAACAAGCATTAGAAAAAGAAGCATACAAGCATGGTAAAGCACCTAACATTGCTCCCGCACAACGATTGGCAGATTTTGTTGAAGGCAAAACCTCTACTACTCTACCCCAATGCTCTTACTTGCCAGGAATAACTCCCTCAAGATTAGACCAATGGTTGCCTCAACCAATAAGCCGCCGATTAAGGCAAGCGTTCAGAGACTTTGATAAAAAATACAAAGGATTTCTAACCAATGAGGCAGTTGTGGTCGGAGTAGAAAGCAGAAGCAGCAGCCCCGTACGAATACCAAGAGACAAAGAACTGCTTTGCCATGTAGAAATACATAATCTCTACCCTTGCGGCGAAGGAGCCGGCTATGCGGGAGGTATCACCTCATCTGCTTTGGATGGCATAAACGCAGCAAAAAAAATAGCAGAAAAAGAAAATATATAATACAGATAATAAACAACACTATATACTATGAATCCAAAAAAGAAAATCATCCTAACCGGCGACCGCCCTACAGGCAAGTTGCATATAGGTCATTATGTAGGTTCATTGCAGCGCAGAGTACTGTTGCAAGAAGACCCCTCGTTTGATAAAATATTCATAATGATAGCCGATGCTCAGGCTCTTACGGATAACGCCGACAATCCTGATAAATTGCGAGAAAATGTACTTGAAGTAACTCTCGATTATTTAGCCGCAGGATTAGACCCTACCAAAGTCAACATCTTTATTCAAAGCCAAGTGCCGGAACTAACCGAGTTGGCATTCTATTTTATGAACCTAACCACCGTGAGCCGAGTACAACGCAATCCTACAGTGAAGACAGAAATACAAATGCGCAACTTTGAAGCCAACATTCCATTAGGCTTTTTCTGCTATCCTGTATCTCAAGCGTCAGACATAGCACTCTTCCATGGCACTATAGTACCAGTAGGCGAAGACCAAAAACCTATGATAGAACTCACCAACGAAATCATACGCCGATTCAATAGCGTCTATGGAGAAGTACTGGACGAATGTGAAATACTCCTGCCTGACAACATAGTATGTATGCGACTTCCTGGCACTGATGGCAAGGCCAAAATGTCCAAATCACTTGGCAACTGCATCTACTTAAGCGACCCTAAAGAAGTGGTAGAGAAAAAAATTAAAAGCATGTACACCGATCCTGAGCATTTAAAAGTAAGCGACCCGGGACACCTTGAGGGCAATGCTGTATTTACATATCTTGATGCTTTCTGCAAAGATGAGCATTTTGAGCGATATTGGCCCGAATACAAAAACCTTCAAGAACTCAAAGACCACTATACACGCGGAGGACTGGGGGATATGAAATGTAAAAAATTCCTTAATCAGATTATGCAAGAATGGCTTGAACCAATAAGACAACGACGCCACTATTGGGAACAACATATACCAGAGGTATATCAAATTCTTCGTCAAGGCACCGAGACCGCAAGACTTGTTGGTCAACAAACTATCGCTCAAGTAAGAGCCGCTATGCGAATCAATTACTTAGACGACGAAGAACTACAAAAATCACAAATAGATAAATACACAACTACCAAGTAAAACTCATAAACGAATTAACCACGCATCGTCATAAGCATTTAGGATAAATATCATACAGGAACTATAAGGTTTAGGTGTTTTAGAATACTAAAATATCATACAAAAAAAATCTGTCTGACCTACTGGCCAGACAGATTTTTTATCTATTTGCAGATTCTGAAAAAGTCTGCTTATTTACGAATCACTTTTTCTGATTTTACGGTACCATCAGAAAGAGTTACTATCTTGATAACGATTCCATTTGCAGAAGCGTCAACTCTACGACCTAATACATCGAAGTATTGAGCATCCTTAACCTCTACATTGATATTATCCAAGTCGGTGTCAATACCATCTACTTGTGCCCAATAAGCCTTTACATCATACCATACTATGTTAGACTTACGCTCCTCATCTGCACCACGATAGATAGTTTGCAGACCTAACTTATTCCAACTACGCATAACTTCTTCGCCTTGATTGAGATAAAGAATACTGTTATAAATATCAAACTCATCTGAGAAGTTATATGGAATTTCTGTCATATCTTGCGCAATCTCAGTATAAAGGTCGGTAGTCAATACAAGAGGAGATACATCTTCACCTACTTGAACGAAGAATTGATAACTCAATTTGTCTGTTACCAGTGCATTGCCATCAACATCAAGCAATGGAATATTATATTTCACATTTGGATAATTTGACGTACCATTGAATTGGGTTATTTCAGGATCAGCCGGAGTAGCAGCAATTTCTTTTACTCTAATGATAGTAACATCAACCAATTCATCCATTAGAGAACCACTTGCAAGTTCAGTAGTAAACGCATCTGCCAAGAATTTGTCTGCCTCCGAATCGTATGTAAACACCGCACCGGAGCAAACTATATCATAAGCAGCAAACCATGATTGATATTGACCCATATAATAACCTGGAATTTCTATAGTTCCATCTGTCTGAAGAACACCCTTAAGCCATCCTTCCGGAACATAAGTACTCAAACCTTGGAAATAAACTTCGTTGCCATAGAAACCAATATTTACTTCGTATGTAACAGGTGCATTTTCATAGGCATCAGTAGCACTTAACATATAAGTAGCAGTCTCAAGGTCTTGAGGTGCAACAACGAGAATAGAAGCATAGTCAAAATAGAATACTAAAATCTTCTGGATACGAGCCTGTTTGCCAGTTGGTACGGTAAATACTACTTCTTTTGCTTCGCCTTCCCATGTACCAACATTGCCTTCCAATGTATAAGTACCTACATTTGCTTCAAGGCACATTTGGTTTTCGTTTCCTGACATAGTAATAACGATCTTTGCCATTGGCTTATCTGCTGTAATGGTAAATGTATTACCTGCATAAGCACGAACAGCAGTACCTGAGTCATAATATTTAGGTGCATTAGTAGTATTATCTGCTTTTGCAAACAAGCCTGTAATACCTTCAGCAATACTAATAGAGGTAACAGCCTGAGCGTTCTCATAATTTTGTTCTGATGCCACCCAAATACCATCACAATCTTCACCTATAACAATGTCAGAATAAGCGGCATAATAATAGAAATCATCCTTCTTGCCATTGTCATAAACAGTATTTATAGAATAATAAACATTCTTAGCAGCATTGTATTCAAATTTGATATCGTCAACTGACTCTGTTTCTGCATTGTCACCAATCAAATAAACAGATGATCCATAACTTGTACTTACACCTACATACTGACCGTATGGGAATGTAAGAGTATCACCTGCAGCATTGAATTTACCTTTGATCCAACCTGTAGGAGCCTGTTGAGACAAACCTTGGAAATATACATTTCCTTCACCATCAACAGCAATTTGTATTTCACCGCTGATAGCAGAAGTTGATTGACCATTAGATGATGTTGCAGTGAAAGGCAAAGTACTAACTGTAGCATCTTGAGGAACTTCTACCAAGTCAGGACGAACACCAATATACAAACCTTCGTATATTCCATTCAATGTGTTTTCTAACTCTGATGTACTAAGCATTATATATCCATCAAGTTCGTATGCATTCAAAACAGCATCATAAGTAAGTACTATTTCAGCAGGTCCGGACGAAGCATAACCCATGGCCCAAAAATCTGTAGATTCTATGTCCTGACCAACATAAGTTACAGGGATAGTAACTTCATTATTTGCCATTTCGCCCTTAACCCATGCATCAGGCATTGCTTGAACAAGTCCTTGGAAATAATAAGTTGTTCCATCTACTGCCACTTTTACAGTTGCACTAACATCCTGAGCATTATCATTTTGATAATCGTCTAATGAGGCATAGAATTTAGCCTCCATCGGCATTTCTGCAGGAACCAAACCATCAGGCAATGTAACAAGAGTTTTGTTGACAGTATAAGGAGTGAAAACCGATGCATAATCTCCATAATTTTGTAGAGAATCATCATCAGTCCATGCTGCACCCAACGATACAGAAGCAAAACCTGTTCCTTGAAGTGATATAACACCATCTGCTACACTAAAGGTAACAGAAGCTGTCTCTTTATCAAGTTCAAAACCATTACCTGTATAGTTTATTAAGTAAATGGCGATGCAAGCATCATAATCAGAAACATAATATAAATTTTGTTTCAAAGGAAGAGTAATCGAAGTACCATCTGCAGAAAGTGTACCTTCTACCCACGTCCCCAATTGCAATCCGGCAATGATATCTTTGAAATAAACTTTATTTTCTGCTCCAAACACGATGTCGATTGTTCCACTTTGATCCTCATAATAAAGACTTCCGCTTGATAAATAATAGTGACCGCCGCTACGAACATAGGTTTTCAACTCACCTTCAGGTTGGTCTTTGATAATAACATAATCCGACTCTGCTTTACTTGCCTTGCGGATTTGCATAGCACTGGCATCAATAGTGCGAGGAGCAACTACTTTACCTACATTTTCAATTTTTTGCCCTTTCAGTGTATTCGCATTGAGGTCCAACCTCTTTGCTGGCACACCGGCAAACATTGCAACGGCTACAAAAGTAGCCAAAAGCATTGATGTAAACTTTTTCATAAACTTAAAAATTTTATGTTAATAATTTGGGTTTATATTTTATAAAAGTCAAAAGGTATTTCTGAAATTCGTAAGAATCTCAGAAACACCTTTGCGTTATTATCTTAACATATACTTATGACCATTTTGTATAACTACACCTCTGTAGGTAGCGTCAACCGGCTGACCTAAGATATTATACATCGGTGCGTTCAAGTCAAGCGGCACTACAACTACATTTTCCAAAGCATTTTCCTCAGCCTCGCCCAACTCTCTCATATTGATAACCACAGGATTTACAGCCGTAGATTTATCGTTGTCATAAGCAGGACATGTCATCGCCTTAACCTCGCCTGTATATGTAAATCCGTCTGCACAACGAATCTTGAAAGTGCAGTCGTATGTACCAAAGCGAACAGCCTGATTTCTCTGCACTGCCTCATCATATCCCTTGAAGGCTATTGTGAGTTCTGCATCTGTAGCAAGCACATTATTTACACTTTGTCCATCAGGAGAATAGAATGTTTGCGCTATATCAACATTACCATCCGCAAGCGAATAATTGCCGGCCAATGCAGCAGGCTTGTCTGCCAACACAGCAAATGTAACAAGAGGAGCGGTATTCTTTGTATAGAAACTTATTGTCCAGAAATACTTTGAAGAGGTATTCTTCGATTCAAAATAACGCGCTTGCATACGAGTAATCTCCATCGCAATTGGAGCAGGCTCTTTGGTCTTGAACGTCAATTCTTTGCCTTCACTAATGTTGCTACCCTCATCTTTGGCCTTCACAATAATTGTATATTGAGTCATAGCCTCAAGTCCGGTAAGAGTAATCAATCCTTTATCTGCTTTCAAGTTATCAAGCACTTTTTGAGTACCCTTAAACTCAATAATAAAGAACATATTTGCAGATGCAGTCTTGTTGTCAGTAGCATTAACCTCTATGGTAGCAGATTTCTCAGTTATGTCTTTTAGGGTAACAGATACCAAAGTAGGCGCCTGAGTATCATCAGATGTTTCAATAGTGAGTTTAGTAGCCTCGCTGGTATTGCCAAGAGTATCACTCGCAAATATCTCAATAGCATATTCTTGACCTATTTCCATACCACCAAGAGTAAGCAAACTGTCAGCAGTTAATTTAGCATCGGTCACCATTGCTTTATCACCATTTTTAACAGTGAAAGTAATGTTTGCAAACGATGTGTAATTATCCTCTGCATCTATTTTCAAAGTAACAGTATTGGCTGTTGCAAGCAATTGCTTAACCGACTTGATTACAGGAGCATAAATATCTTTGGTAGTAAATTCTGCACCCATAACCTCTTCCGTATTTGGATATAAATGTTGTTCGTCTTTATCAAGTTCAACGCCTTGTACCGACCAAGTATAAGTTCCGGCATATACCCTTGCTGCAAATTCTGTTGTATCCTCAAGAATCAAAGCATCAATAGCCTCACCTTTTTCAAACAAAGTAAAGTAATAAAGTGACTTTGGCTTTTCTGCTTTCCAACTGAATATTACAGAGTCACCATCCAATACTTCTGCCTTAAGGTCAGTTGGCAAACCTTTATTCGTACCTACTGTGAAATACTGCTCATAGCCTTCACCTTGTGAATAATTCTGAGTACTTGCCACTGCAATATACAATGAATAAGTCTCTCCATCAACTACATCTATTTCAAGCGGACTCTTTGCAGAAACAGCAGTTGCCCCCGTTGCAGGGTAGTTATCATATATTGCATCTTCATCAGCACCATGACTCACACTTACATAAATCCAGTTACCGGCTATCATTCCTTTAGGATTGGTCCATGATATAGTAGCCTTAGTCTTGGCATCGTTTATTTTTACTTCTACCCCCGTAACATCATAATTCCTAAGCGTAAAATCTTTTGTACCGGGATCCTCTGATATACCTGTTATCTTATTTCCTTCAATAGTCAATCCCATTATAGAAATCTTATATTTTGCATTTTTGAGAAAATAATAATAACTTTTGTTCGACGTAGAGTAAGTACTATCAACGCTTTCAGCCCAGCCTTTATCTCTTTCGCCTGAACCATTAAGAAGATAATATGTTTCAAACATACCCAAGGTCTCAGAGTGCGATAGATTATCAACAATAGTAGATTTCAAATAAGCACCATAAGCAACAGTATCACCCTTACTATTTATCAAATCAATCCAATAGCCATTTGAAGCAGAAGTCATAGTCCATGAAAAGGCCTCTTCTCCTTGTGCCACTTGTTCAACTGCTATGCCTGATACAGCCGCTTGTGCCATCTTAGGCATACGCTTTGCACGAACATCTGATTCTGAAGATTTTACTGCCAACTGAGAAATTTCAACGGAACGATCATTGATTTTAAAGATATCTGCTGCCGATTTTTTAGAAACAGCAAAAGATGAGAGCGCAAACATAACTACTCCCAATACAAGTAAAGACTTTTTCATACTCATACCTTGATTAACTATTTTATAATATGCGATTTATCTACATCTATTATCTCAAGTGCATGTACTCACACATAATACATTATGACCACAACACACGAAATAATGCTTAAATCGGCTGCAAAATTATTACAAATATTTAAATTGTGCAAACTTTTTGATATGTTTTGAGGTTTTTTATTTGCAATTTGATAATTATTCTACCTTTTTCTAAACAATTTTATCCTTACTATATTTTTTAATTTCGCATTGACTCGATGGGCATATTAATAACACTCCACCTAATTGGGTTCATAGAAAAAAGGATATAAAAAACAGATTTTGGCAAATAGATAATTCTTCGTACCTTTGTGCGCTTATTTATAACATAATTTAAATTAGGGTAATTATGATTTATTGGATAATTTTTGGTGCTATTGCTATACTAAGCATAGTGGTTCAGCAGGTATTGAAAGCCAAGTTTAATAAATACTCGAAAGTAAGTTTGCCGATGACCGGCAGACAGGTAGCAGAAAAAATGCTACGAGACAACGGCATCACCGATGTCACAGTAATATCTACCGACGGTCAACTCACGGATCATTATAATCCTACCAATAAGACTATTAATTTATCAGAAGGAGTATGTGATAGTGCCACAGTAGCAGCAGCGGCAGTAGCAGCACACGAATGTGGGCATGCAATTCAACATGCTGACCAATATGCCCCACTGAGTTTTCGAAGCAAAATGGTACCGGTGCTTTCTGTTACCAATCGTTGGATGTCATGGATACTGCTTGCCGGTATGTTGCTTCTCAATTACACTCCTATTCCACTTGCTTTTGGTGTCGTGTTATTTGGTTTAACCACTTTGTTCTCCTTTATCACCCTTCCCGTTGAGGTAGATGCCTCACGCAGGGCTGTCAAATGGCTTGAGGATACAGGTATAACCAACAGGCAAACCACTGAGATGGCAAGCGATGCTCTGCACTGGGCGGCATACACTTATGTAGTGGCTGCTTTGGCATCTCTGGCTAACTTACTTTATTATGTTTTCTTACTTTTAGGAAGGCGCGACTGATATGAGAATTGCTATTGTAGGTGCAAGTGGTGCAGTGGGACAAGAGTTGTTGCAAGTGCTTGAGCAAAGACAATTTCCTGTCAGTGAACTACACCTTTTCGGCTCAGAAAGGAGTGCCGGGAAATCATACAATTTCTGCGGCAAGCAGTATTTGGTAGAACAACTCCAACACGGCGACCAATTTAAGAATATTGACATCGCCTTTGTTTCGGCAGGTGCAAGTGTAAGCAAAGAATATGCAGACGACATTACTCGCTATGGAGCGTTGATGATCGACAACTCAAAGGCATTTCGTATGGATAATGATGTGCCACTTGTTGTACCAGAAGTAAATCCCCAAGACGCTCTGTGCCACCCTAAAAACATCATAGCCAACCCCAACTGCACCACTATTCAGATGGTAGTGGCTCTGAATGCTATTGAGCAACTGAGCCATATCAACAAAGTACATGTAGCCACATATCAAGCCGCATCAGGTGCTGGTGCACAAGCGATGGCTGAACTCAAAGAACAATACAGACAAGTGCTACAAGGCGAAAAAGTAACGGTTGAAAAATTCGCATATCAATTAGCATATAATGTTATTCCACAAATAGATGTATTTGCTGACGATGACTATACTCTTGAAGAACTGAAGATGCACAACGAAACTCGCAAAATAATGCACTCTGATATTTCTGTCAGTGCCACTTGCGTTCGCGTACCTTCGCTTCGTGCACATTCTGAAAGTATATGGTTAGAGACCAACTCCCCCATAAGTGTAGAACAGGCAAAAGAGGCTTTCAAAAAGGCAAATGGATGCATACTTATGGAAAATCCATATCCTATGCCTCTTTTCCTATCAGGCAAAGATGAAGTATTTATAGGTAGAGTCCGTAAAGATATCACCAACCCCAATGGTCTCACTTTCTGGTGTGTGAGCGACCAAATACGCAAAGGTGCAGCACTTAATGCAGTGCAAATAGCAGAAATAGTGTTAAGAAGTAACAAGTAATTATGAATTGGGATAAATTGCTTACAACAAAGCGTTTCGGATTAGAGCAATATCATAATCCACAAGCAAGTCATCATGACTCTCGGTCGGAATTTCAGCGAGACTTCGACCGACTTGTATTTTCTGCTCCTTTCCGCCGCCTGCAAAACAAGACACAAGTCTTTCCGCTCCCCGGTTCTGTGTTTGTACACAATCGTCTTACTCATTCGCTTGAAGTGTCGTGTGTAGGTCGTTCACTTGGAAACAATGCTGCTTCAACTCTCAAACAAAGACATCCGCATTTGTCAGAACAACTTGACTCAATCGGCTCCATCACACAAGCAGCATGCCTTGCTCATGATATGGGAAATCCTCCTTTTGGCCATTCAGGAGAAAAAGCAATAAACACTTTCTTTTCTGAAGGCAATGGTCTTTCGCTTATGGACAAAATGAGCAAAGAGCAATGGTCTGATTGTACTCATTTTGAAGGCAATGCCAATGCATTTAGAATACTCACACACCAATTCAACGGACGACGCGAAGGCGGGTTTGTCCTCACTTACCCTACCGTTGCCTCAATAGTGAAATATCCCTACCCTTCAGTTGCTGCAACAAAAAAAGGTAAATTTGGATTTTTTGACTCAGACAAGGCTAACTTCGAAAAGATAGCAACAGAGTTGGGTATTGACTCTTTATCTACCATAAATGGTTCTGCACAAGTATATAGTCGTTTCCCGCTTGTGTATTTGGTAGAAGCGGCCGACGATATTTGCTATCAAATAATGGATATAGAAGACGCCCACAAACTCAAGATTCTAACAACTGCTGAAACCAAAGATTTGCTTTTGCAATATTTCACCGATGACAGAAAAAACAAAATAATTGAAAACATGCAGCGCGTGAGCGACACTAACGAACAAATCGCTTATCTTCGTTCATGCGTCATTGGCAACCTTACCGATAGTTGTACAGAATGTTTTTTGGATAACGAGCAAAACATACTTCAAGGCAAATTTGAAGGCTCTCTTATAAAACATATCAACGATCGCAGCAGAGAAGCATACAAGGTATGTGCAGATTTATCAGTTAGAAAGATATATCGTTCGAGCGAGGTGTTAGATGTTGAATTGGCTGGCTATAAAATCATTTATATGCTTATGGAAGAACTTATACAAGCGGTTTTCAACCCTGGTAAAGCCTATTCCAAACAGTTGCTTGAGCGCATACCTCAACAATATGATATCAATGCCCAAACCGCATACGGAAAAGTACAAGCAATGCTTGACTATGTTAGCGGAATGACCGATGTATATGCACTCGGACTTTACCAAAAAATAACAGGCATAAGCCTACCACAAGTATAACCCAACGATGCGTTTTAGAGATATCATAGGACAAGAACAAGTAAAACAACAATTACGACTCTCTGCAATAGAAAACAGAGTGCCGCACGCACAGTTGTTTTACGGTCCCAAAGGAGTGGGAAAACTGCAACTCGCTATTGCTTACGCACAATATTTGGCATGCGAAAACCGCACTCAAGACGATAGTTGCGGCAAATGCCCTACTTGCTTGCAATACAGCAAACTACAACATCCCGACTTGCATTTTGTATTTCCCATCTACAAAGAAAAATCCGACCGTCAATCTGTATGCGACGATTTTATTGAACGCTTTCGCAATATCATACTTCAAAAAGGTTATTTCTCATTCGACGAGTGGTTCGACGCTGCAGGAGCAGAAAACAAACAAGGAATGATATATGAGGCTGAGAGTGGCGAAATACTACGCAAATTATCACTCAAATCATTTGGAAACGGATATAAGACAATGATAATTTGGCAACCCGAAAAAATGCACGAAGCATGCGCCAACAAACTGCTAAAGATAATAGAAGAACCGCCCGAAAAAACTCTTTTCCTACTCGTAAGTGACGAACCAGAGCGACTACTTCCTACTATCTTGAGCCGTACTCAACAAATCAAGATTCCACTACTCGAAGAAGACACCATAGCACATGCGCTTAGAGAAAAATATGAAGACATAAGCATAGAAGACGCCATCGACTATGCTCATATTGCCAACGGCTCATGGCACCGCGCTTTAAGCATAGTACAAGCAAGCAACACCAATCAGCAAAACCTTGAACAATTCAAACAACTGATGAGAGCAGCATGGAGAGTGGGAGTTAGAAGAGAATACGATGCACTGATAGAATTGCGCACATGGAGCCAGAAAATAGCGACTCTTGGAAGAGAACAACAAAAGAATTTCTTGCAATACGCGCAAAATCAAATTAGAGAAAACTACATCCGAAACCTTAGAGAACCGGAACTAAATTATCAAACACGCGACGAGGCAGACTTCTCTAAAAACTTCGCACGATTTATCAACGAAAGAAATGTAGAAGATATCATGCAACAACTCGATTTGGCAGAAAGACAAATCGCGCAAAATGCCAACTCAAAAATAGTTTGGTTTGACCTGTGTCTGCAACTGATAGTATTAATTAAAAAATAGACAAAGTATAGTATCATGTAGAAACCATACGATTCTACGAAAACTAAAATAAAAACATGGAATACGATTTCACATTAAATAACGGCTGCCAGATGCGAGCAAAAGGCTTCACTTGTCAATCCCGACAGATGTTGCCTGTAACCGACTGGCTCGCCGACCTTCCTGAAAATATCCAAGAAAACGATTTAGTAGAAGTACAGTTCAAAAACACCCGCAAAGGCTATTTTCATAATTCAGAACATCTGCCACTTGAAAAGGGGATGTGGGTGGCAGTTGAATCCAATCCCGGACACGATATAGGAGTGGTTACTTTGATTGGCAGACTCGTAGAACGCCAAATGCAAAAATATCATATTGACCTCAGTCGCTATGAGATACGCCAGATTTATCGTATCGCCACCGAACAAGACCTTGAGAAACGCGCCGAATCAAAGGCCAAAGAACAAGCCACAATGATTCGCGCCAGAGCACTTGCCAAAGACTTAGGGCTGCAAATGAAAATAGGTGATGTAGAGTACCAAGGCGACGGCACAAAAGCCATTTTCTATTATATCGCCGACGAACGAGTGGACTTCAGACAACTCATTAAAGTATATGCCGAAGCCTTCCGAGTACGCATTGAAATGAAACAAATCGGTGCCCGACAAGAGGCAGGCAGAATAGGAGGAACCGGACCTTGCGGCAGGGAACTATGCTGCTCTACATGGCTAACACAATTCAAATCGGTCAATACAGGTGCAGCAAGATTGCAAAATCTCTCTCTCAATCCACAAAAACTTGCAGGTCAATGCGCTAAACTGAAATGCTGCTTAGCCTATGAATTACCCATATACGAAGAGGCGGTAAAAAACTTCCCTGACCGCTCACAAGTTCTCGAAACAAAAGACGGCACTTGGTACTTCTTCTCCTCCGACCCGCTCAAACAAGAAATCACCTACTCCTCCGCACCCGGCAAACCAGCCAATCTGCACACGCTCACACCCGAACAGGCCAACGAGATAATCAGCATGAACCAACATGGAGAAAAACCATATACATTAGGAGGAAAAGAAACCGCTGCCGAAGCAGTTGAAAATGTGTATGACTACGAGAATGTTGTTGGACAAGATGACCTTACCCGCTTCGACAAAAAACGCACACAAAACATTACACAACAACCCCGCACCAACAAAACCACAAACAGATACGATGGTGGACGAACTCAAAAAGAGACAAAAAGATACGATAACCAAAGAAACTACAGAAGAGACGAATGAAAAAGATACTTTTCATAATTACTACATGCATACTTTGTTCTTGCAGCAACAATATCATCTATAGTCATTTCCAATCGTTTCCCATAAATGGTTGGGATAAAGACACTGCTATTAACTTCAATTTTAGTATCGAAGACACTATTCAACCATGTGATATTTTGCTATATGTAAGGCATACACAAGCATATCCATACCAAAATATGTGGCTTTTTATAGACAAACAAATGATCAACAACTCTGACACAATCTTGTTAGGCAAGGACACTATTGAGTTTTATCTGGCTGACGAGAGAGGCAGATGGCTCGGCAATGGATACGGAAACATAAAAGAAATGCCTGTCTTATATGAACAAAAAACGCTGTTCCATAATAGCGGACAATACTACATAACTATCAGTCAAGGCATGAGAGAAAATGTCTTAAAAGGCGTAAGCGATATCGGACTGAAAATAGAAAAATCACAAAACTAACATTTTTGTTTTGCACATATCAAAAATAGTCTGTACTTTTGCGGCGTATTTAATAAGTATATTAAACAAGATAAACACAAATGTTACAGACATATAGATTAGGCATTGATATTGGTTCTACCACACTGAAGGTTGCGCTTTTAGATAATTCCAATAGGCTCCTTTTCTTTGATTATCGTCGGCACAACGCCAACATACGACTTGCAGCATTACAGACTTTCAAGTCGCTAATTGAGCGTATGGGTGACTGCAATTTGCAAATAGTCATGACAGGCTCTGTCGGAATGGGATTTGCCGAAAGAATAGGTTGCAGATTTCAGCAAGAAGTAGTGGCGGCTGCAAAAACTATTGAAACTCTTTACCCTGATGTAAGCACCTTTATTGACATAGGTGGAGAGGATTCAAAAATGATATTCTTTGAAAAAAACAAAGTACCGGACATTAGAATGAATGGTTCTTGCGCAGGCGGAACAGGTGCATTTATCGACCAAACAGCCACTCTACTCGGAATAGAGACTATTGAACTCGACCGCCTTGCAACCAACGCAACAACCATTTATCCGATAGCATCAAGATGTGGAGTCTTTTCTAAAACTGATATTCAAAATCTTATTGCAAAAAAAGTAAGCAAAGCAGATATCGCCGCCTCCGTTTTCCATGCTGTTGCAACACAAGTCATCGGTTCCTTGGCAAGAGGAATGGATATTTCTCCCAAACTATTCTTCTGCGGCGGACCATTCGCATTCTTACCTCAACTCAGAAAATCGTTTCTCAATATTCTTAAACTGACAGAAGAAGACTGCATCATACCACAAAATGCACAGATAATTCCTGCTATCGGATGCGCCCTACTCGCTTCAGATATGTCGGAAATTCTGCATGAGAATCAATCTCAAGACTCCTCTTCAAAAAAGGCGAGTGAGATAATGCAGCAGATAAATAGTTATACACAACTCAACAACGACTTCGCTTTACGCGCCGCTCCGCTATTTAATTCAGAAACAGAATACAACAATTGGCTGCAAAAGAAAAAACAAAATCATGTAAAGAGAGGCGTTTTTAGCCCCAACGACAATTATTTCCTCGGAGTGGACTCTGGCTCTACCACAACCAAGATTGTACTTCTTAATCAACAATCAGAATTAGTCTATAGCGACTATCAACATAACAATGGCGATAGTTTTCGCACCTTCGCCGACGCAATGAAACGCATGCAAGACTATATTGCCCACAATACAAATTGCAATACAATCAATATCACTGCTTCATGTGCCACAGGATATGGGGAATCACTTCTCAAAACAGCCTTCTCGCTTGACTTTGGTATTGTGGAAACTATGGCTCATTTTATGGCGGCTAAAAAGACTATACCAGACCTCAGTTTTGTTCTTGATATTGGTGGACAAGACATGAAAGCCATTTGGGTCAATAATGGCTCTATTCGTCGAATAGAAATCAACGAAGCATGCTCATCAGGTTGTGGATCGTTTATCGAGACCTTTGCCCAACAATTGGGGTATAATATCGATGAATTTGCCCAAATGGCATGCTTTGCCAAACACCCTTGCGACCTCGGAACAAGATGCACTGTGTTCATGAACTCTAAGGTCAAACAAGCAATGAGAGAAGGGGCACCTGTGGAAGATATTGCAGCAGGATTTAGTTATTCTGTAGTAAAAAATTGCCTGTACAAAGTGCTTAAACTCAAAAACACCGACGAATTGGGCAAGCGAATAGCCGTGCAAGGCGGTACAATGAAAAATCATTCTGTGGTTAGAGCCATCGAGAAACTGACCGGCTGCGAGGTTACTTTCACTGACATTGCAGAACTAATGGGGGCTTACGGAGCGGCACTTTACGCTCTTAATCACTACAATCAATAGTACTTATTCAAACCTTCAGACACTATGACTCTCGATCAAATAATACAAGCAAACGAATATACCAATTCTTTTGAAACATGTCAGGGTTGCGAAAACCATTGTCAAGTACAACTCTTTCATTTCAAGAATGGTAAGACTTTCGCAAGCGGCAACAACTGCGAGAAAGTGTATTCCTCTGTCCATGAAAACAAGTCTCGAGGAACTAACCTCATACAAGAGAAATACAAATTGCTTTTTGCACCCCACAAACTCAATCATGCACCAGACCAACAACTCTCGCAAACCATTGGAATCCCACGGGCATTAGGTATATACGAAAATTATCCTTTTTGGCGCACTTTATTTGCAAAATGCGGTTTCAAAACTATCCTGTCTGATACCTCCACAACCAAATTATACGAGAAAGGCGTACAGACCATTATGGCTGACAATATATGCTTCCCCGCCAAACTTATGCATGGACATATAATCAACCTTATAGAAAAAAAGGTAGATAGGATATTCTACCCATTCGTTGTATATGAACAAAAAGAAGATGAAAAAAGTAGAAATTCTTTCAACTGCCCAATCGTATCTGCTTATTCTGATGTAATAAAAAGTGCTATTGACCCTGCCAACAAATATAATACTCCATTCGACTCGCCTGTAATTTCTTTCAACGACCAAAAGATGCTTACTCAGAGTTGCATAGAATATCTCACGACACTTCATGTTGATAAGCAAACTGCGACTACAGCCATCAAAGAAGCAGTCGCTGCACAAGAAGATTATCTTCAGACTTTGGAACATAAGGGATTAAATATCCTTGAGCGAGCCAAGTTGGAAGGCAGAATGGTTATTATGCTCGCTGGACGCCCTTATCACACCGACCCGCTCATAGAGCACAAGATATCCTATGCCATTGCCGACATGGGAGTAGATGTAATAACTGAACATGCTGCAAGGCATATCGGTAGCAATGTCTATTCAGAACTGAATGCAATAACTCAATGGGCATATCCTAACAGAATATTCAAAGCAGCACGCTTCGTAGGCGAAAACCAATATCACAACTTACACATGGTCCAACTAACATCTTTTGGTTGCGGACCTGACGCTTTTATTCTTGACGAGGTACAAAACATTCTCTCACGATTTCACAAGAACCTTACTATCCTCAAGATTGATGATGTAAACAATATCGGCTCGCTCCGCCTGAGAATACGCTCACTCATAGAATCTTCTAAATTGGCATCACAAACATCTGCTAAAGATACTACAATCAATAAAGCCTCTTCACCTATACCATTCCAAACCACTAAGACATTTACTGCTCAAGATCAACAACGCACAATAATCGCACCTTATTTTGCTGAAGGATATTCAGAGTTTCTACCAGCTTTGATTGCCATCTGCGGATATAAATTGGTAGTACTACCTACCGGCAGCCAAGCAGACGCAGAAACCGGGCTCAAATACGCAAACAACGATGTATGTTACCCCGCGACCATAGTGATAGGCTCTATTATGAATGCTCTCAACAGCAAAAAATACGACTTAAGCAAAACAGCAGTCATTATAACACAAACAGGAGGCCAATGCAGAGCCACTAATTACTATTCGCTTATTAAAAATGCTATGGTGAGCAGCGGATACAAAGATGTTCCACTCCTTTCTTTAGCAACAAGCACCGATGTGAGTGCAACACAACCTGGATTCCAAATTAATTTGAGAAAAATAGCCAATCCTCTTATACATTGTCTGGCATACGCAGACGCACTCAATCGACTCTACCATTCTGCCGCTGCAAGAACACAAACAAAAGATATAAATAGCGCAATAAAGTTAAGAGAAAAATACATCACAGAAGGAATAAAAGCATTAGAGCAAGGACAATACAAAAACCTCATTAGCATTATCGAAAAAGCAGCAAAAGAATTTACGGACATTATAGATATTAACCGCCAAGTACCCGTAATGGGTGTTGTAGGAGAAATATATGTCAAGTACAACTCATTTTCTCACAAGAATGTAGTTAATTGGATGCTTGAGGATGGTATTGAAATCGTACCACCATCTCTTATTGATTTCTTTTCTACCTCATTTGTTGCTAAACATGCCAACAGAGAACTACACATACGAAAAGAGCACACACCTATATGGATCACAGACACTATTTATAGATATATTCGCCATATAGTAAAAAAATACGACAAAAAATGCTCTATATACCCTTTCTACCGACCATCTACCAATATCTTTGATATTGCTCAATTAAGCAAACAAGTCATATCTACTGCGGCTGACTTTGGAGAGGGGTGGTTCTTGCCGGGTGAAATATGCCATTTAGCACAATCAGGAGTAAAAAATATAGTTTCTTTGCAACCATTTGGCTGTATCGCTAATCATGTGATATCAAAAGGGATAGAAAAGAAATTAAGAAGCATATACCCTCAGGTCAACTTGCTCTTTCTTGACTTTGATAGTAGCACTTCAGAAGCAAATATATACAACCGGTTACATTTTCTTGTTGATAACGCAAGAAAAGATATTAAACATACAAAACTATGAATCCAACTGAATTAGAAAAGAAAATTCTCGATACAGCAGAACGGCTGTTTCTTGAAAAAGGATTTAACGGCACAAGCACAACCGACATAGCACGCGCAGTCGGATGCAACCAAGCACTTGTGCATTATTACTATAGAACCAAAGAAAAACTATTTTCTGATATTTATATGCAGAAAATAGAGCAATTCCTTAATTATGCTAATCTATATAAATACGATGGCGACTTTTATGGATTTGTTAATCAGATGGTATGTGCCTATTTCGACTTCCTTAACACACACCGACAGTTACCCTTCTTTATCATTAACGAACTCGCACTCAACAAAGATAGGCGCTGCCAAATCAAAGATATAGTAGTGCAAAATCAACAAAAACAAGAAATCTACTATTCCGTAGATAAAATCATACAAGACGAAATAAAGAAAGGTACCATTAAACCTATTGAGACTTTCGACCTTCTTATCAACTGTCTTTCATTGGTAGCAATGACCTTCCTTACATTGCCTATGGTTACAGATTTTTTACAGAAAACCCCAGAACAAGTGGACCAATATCTTGAAAACAGGAAAAAAGAAATAATGACATCTATTCTCTGTCGTCTTAAGCCCGAGCAAACTATCTGACTAATATCTTTATAACCTCCACATGAGAAGGCAATTTTATACATAAACTATATAGCCCTTTAGCATCAGGAGCATGAATTGTCTTCTCTAAGGACACTTTCTCGTTTGATACCAACTTACCTAACGAATCGAATATCAACACCTCTTGACCTACTATTTCTGCATAATCAATTGTAATTATACCCATCGAAGTTACTACGGTAGGATACACATTCATAACCTCTGACTTAATGCCTATGGTAGAAATATCTTCAACTGTAATGGTATAAACATATTCTGTACAGTTCTCCTCCGAAACTATTGTTTTGACATATACATCCGCTGTAGTGTTCTCATCAAGCAGTACCACATCGCCCACCACATACGGCAACTCATCAATAGTTATCGTTTCTTCCTTATTAAACTTATCTAACGGTTTAATACTTAAATTCAGCGTTATTAAACTATCACAACCATAATTGGTCTTAAGATTGGCAGTATAATTACCACTCTCATAAAACAACTTACCATCAAACTCGTATGGTAATTCACTTTCACATACTTCTACAACCAAACTATTATTATATGCAGGAAGTACCGTTAACTTCAATGTAACTATACTATCTGCACCATTTTGTGCCACTCCCTGCCAAATATATGTATTCGACCACTTGTATTTTTCTCCGCCTAATTCATAGTATTCACCTTCGCATATAGAATCACTTATAGTAACATAAATAGGATCGGGAGTTATGTGTTCAACAAGACTGAAATAAACATCGTTCACGTATTGTGGTGTCATGTCTTCCCACACTGTTGAGCCATACTGCATAAAACGCATCTTCACCTTATATGTACCGGATGCTATACTCTGCTTTATGTCATGAGTAAAACTACCATTTATTGTCTCTTTTGGTTGTGCCTCTATTTGAGCAATACCCAATGTATCTAAACACATATTTCCCGCATACACAAAAGCACCAATAGTGCCATTATTGTAAACACCTGCATTATACAGCGAATAACTCAATACTGCCCCTTCGTATGGCACTTGAGAATTATTAACAAACGACGGAGTGCCCGCCAATCTAATATCTATGTCTGTCGGCTCGTCTTCTACCAAATAAAACTGCTGACGATTCATCTCTGTGGTCGGAGCCAATTCTATCCAACTGCCGTTCTGAGGCTTATACAAAAGACGAACCCTATATATACCATCAGCGGTCGATGAAGATATGTTGCAAGTAATAACACCTTGTTTTGTCTGATTCTTATTCAACGAGAACTCAATCTCTTCTGACATTGCACCTCGCAAAGCAGCCCCTTTGTATAGATACGCACATATCACTCCTTCAAATCTTCCACCAGAGTTATTTATAGAATAATGCAATCGACTCCCCGTGTGCGGAACGGCATTGTTATCATCAAAAGCAATAGGCTCTGTCAAGGCCAACATCGGCTCTTCAGCGGCAGAATAAATTACTATCTGTGAACCTGCAACTTGAATCATCACATAATCTTCAGCCTCGCATGCCGACATTATATGCCATTCGCCACCTATGTTCTTATATACCACATACAAACGATAATAACCATCAGCCACCGACGATGGAATAGTAATAGTACTCAAAGTCTTATCTGCACTCTGACGAGCACCAAACAAATAAACAGAAGACGACTTGAGCACTTGCAACATAGCAGTTCCTTCCTCATTATACAACGCAATACCATAACTCCCACTGAAACTCGTTACCTCATAGTTCTTCATGGCCTTTATTGTTGCTGCAAATGTAGAATTGCGGTTTATCGTTGTAGCAGACAATTGCATACTATCCATCTTCAACAGATGATATTGCTTCGGCGGCTGAATACCTATTGATATCTGCTGATAATTGTTATATTTGCCCACTGAGCCTCCAATACCCTGCTCCGAAGGGTTAAGCACTGAACTTAAAAACCAACCATCGGAACTTCCACCCCAACCCCAATTGATATGAAAAAGTCCTTGAGAATTATATCCGTCACATACAAAACTATGCCCCGACGAACCATCTTCAGTCCACCCGCTATAAAGCACCGGTCGGCCGGCATCTATCTCATTGATAAGTATCGACTCAAACTCTTCGTCTGAATAATTAGAACGATACACATCGGTTTTTAAGTCAGAATCATAACCAAAATTATCCTTCAATGCCTGCGTCATCTTTTTAGGCACCGCACCAGACGAGGAGTTCTTGTTTGATGCATAATTCATCTCACATGCCACCCCGCAATGATACATAAGAGTGGCAACCGCATTTTGCACTACCTGAGCAGAAGAAGCCTTTGGCCTATCAACCATATTAGCCCAATCATAAGTAGTAGCACCAAAATTGGCAGAAAGAGTAGTAGTCTGTTCAGTCCAACTATTTGTCCACGAATAAGAATGAGAGCCAATGCCTTTAGTCGGATATTTCCAAAAATACATTATCTGCGCCGCAGCAGTGGCAACACAACCGGTTGCAGCACGCTTATCAGAATCATATATCGGACATAAATTGTTATATGGAGCACCTTGATTCCATTTGCTTGACATCAAGGGACCAACGGCCTTTACTGCAGCAGACGCAGCCTTTCTTGGAGTAAGGACAAACTTAGTTGAATCCTCATAAAGCAACTTTGCCTGCCTATCATACTCCGACAACCACCAACGCATATTCTCAGGCAAACTATCATATACAAACTTACCATTGTCGCTGTAACCTATAATTTCCGGCAAACGACTATCACCACCTACCAACACAAAACTCTCACCCGAATTAAACACCATATAAGCATCTGATTCAAAAGCAAGCGAAAGACCAACCCTTGAAGATTTTATTAAAGAGGTATGTTTGCTAAAAAAACTCCTCGCAATTGATTCTGCATCATAAGCATTTCGCCTTGCCGCTAAAGCCGACAAACTCAAGATACTTAATAATATAATTACTATCTTCCTCACAGCTTTTTATGACTATTTTACAACAAATTTTGCCGTAATAATATCGCTCGTCCCCGTCTGTATTTGCAGTATGTATATTCCTGACTCTTGTGGAGACTTAATACCGCTTTGTATATTCTCACCGGAGAAGTATCCAACCAAACTGCCTGTTGAACTATATATCTGCCCCATCAATCCTTGTAATTGCGCAGAAGAAAAATTATGATTCAAAACAATAATATCCCCCTTCTCTACAAGATTAGGATAAATATTTAGTATTGTTTCTGCACTTTCGATAGCAGTAGGAGTAGATACTATGGTGATATTATACTCGTTTTTCTCACAAGCAATCGGGTCTGTCCAAACACTTTCTCGAATAGTTTTACCTATATCGTCTTTTCCAATTGTAATATATCCGTCTGTCCACGGCAAGTCGTTCTCGTTAATTGTCATTTCCACCGAATTAACAATCGCCGGCATTACCTTCAACTGAAGAGTTACAATACTATCACATCCGTCTTTAGTCTTGAAATAACCAACATATTCCGTACTCTCATAAAAATCCTTTCCGTCAAAAGAATATGGCATCTGACTCTCACATTCTGTTATCGGCATCGTGAACTTATACGAAGGCAGCACTGTCAGTTTCAAATTAACGATACTATCACATCCGTTTTGAGTGGTAAATTCACCTGTATAGTCTGTTGTCTCAAAAAATGATTCTCCGGCAAATAAATATGGCAACTCATCTGAACATACCACAACAGGATAATCATAGTAATAAACCGGATGTACCTTTAAACTCAATACTACTATACTATCAGCACCATTTTGAGCCGTTAGTTTCCATGTGTAGGTGTTTTCTTCCGTTTCGCCGTTATATTTCGACTGCTCGCCTTTGCATATATGCTCTGTTATATAGTTATAAACGGGAGTAGGCGCATTCAATGTTATAGACAACACAGATCGAGTCGTCGGAAATATATCTTCCCATATATCTTCCTCCGAATTCCTTGCACGCAGTGCTAATTTATAATTACCCTTTGGAAGCGAATTATCAAAATTGACAGATAATACTGAACTCTTAGTTGCTTCCTTTTCAATAATTATGTCCTTAAAAGTTTCTCCCTGAAGTCCTATTTCCTCGTCGTCTTTAATCAAAAATACACCCAACTCGCCATTAAAAGTACCACCCGTATTGAGCAAACTATACGATAACTGTGCATTGCTCCTTTGAACCGAAGAATTGTCGGCAAAAGAGATATTTTCTGTCATTTGCAATTTTGGCAGTTCGTCGTCAAGCAATGTAAATGCCACTCGTGTATATTCCGCAGGGGTAAATTCCTGCCATGCATCGGCTGAAGAATTTCTATATTTGAGAACTAAATTATAGTTACCTGGGGTATTGGTTATATTATCTATTATCTTATATGTCTCCGACGATTTTCTATTTATCTTCTTCGACGATATCTGACCAAATTCACCTTTATTCAGTTTTCCTTTATATATAAAGCCTTGTATCTCACCTCTGAATGTACCACCATTATTTTTCACTTTATAGGTCAATACTGCACCTTGATGCGAGACTGCATTGTTATCTGCAAAACTGATTTGCTCTGTCAAAACCAAATCAGGCTCTATATTATCACTATAAAACTCTATACTGCTACTTGTCAGTTGAACCAACTTATAGTTGTCTTTAGTAGCAGTAATAGGTCTCCACACACCATCTGTATCTTTATATACTCCCACTAATTGATAATATCCATTTGCATAAGAAGAAGGAATCGTTATGCTTGACAATGTCTTTGATGTAGTTTTCCTTGAGTCTAATGTTTGCGAAGACGATTTAAGCACTGCAAGCATGTTTTCTGCATCTTCGTCATACAAAGCAACACCTACCGTTCCGCCAAACGACGACCACTCATAGTTCTTTATATTACGCAATATAACATAAAAACTACCTGAACGAGTAGTTTGTGATACAGACACATATAGGCTGTCCATATTCAATTTATGATAACTTATAGGCGGCTGAATACCTACTGCTATCTGTTGTGATTTTGAATACCCACCGCCCTCCGAACCACCTATACCTTGTACTGCGGGGTTCATTATTGAAGTAACAAACCAACCATCAGAACTTCCACCCCACCCCCAATTGATATGAAAAGTACCATCAGAACGATAACCGTCACACACAAACGAATGTCCTCCGCCATCTGTTGTCCAACCGGAATACAATACAGGTCTGCCCGCATCAATCTCATCTTTTAATATCTGCTCAAATTCAGTATCTGAATACGACGACCTATATAATAGTTTTTGCAAATTAGTATCATAATTAAAATAAGTCTTTAGTGCCTGCGCCATCACATTTGGCACAGCACCACTTGAAGAAGTATTATTACTTGCATAATTCATGTTACAAGCCACCCCTACATGATATAGCAATGTGGCTATTGCTTGTTTTACATTAGCCGGTGATGAAGACTTGGCATTGTCTGCCATATTGCCCCAATCATAAGTAGTAGCACCAAAATTGGCAGTAAGAGTGGTTGTACTACCATTCCAACTATTTGTCCAATCATAAGAATGAGAGCCACTACCCTTTTGAGGATATTTCCAATAATACATTATTTGCGCAGCCGCGGTAGCCACACAGCCTGCAGCAGCATGAGAAGAACCTGAATAAATAGGTGCTAAATCGTTAAATGGCGAGTTCTGATTCCATGTGCTTGTCATCAACGGACCTACTGTGGTCAAGTCGGTTGTTGACAAAGTCTGAGTTTTAGGTTTAATATCGGCAGTCAGTAGCGACATCTGCTCATCATAGCAACTGAGCCAATAACGCATATTTTCAGGCAAACTGTCAAAATCTATATTCTTACCAGAATCGCTATAACCTAACACTTCCGGCAAACGGCTGTCTGAACTTATAAGAACATAACCACCTGTAGTATTGAAAGCATAATATGACTTTGCTGCATAAACAAGCGTTGGACCACCTACGCTACCACTCGATTTCTTAATCTTAATACAACTCTTATGAGCAAATTTCTCCGCCAAAGCCTGAGCCTCACTCTCACTCCGCGGCTGAGCAATACATACGCAACAAATTATTGTTGATAATATTATTAATCCTATTTTTCTCACCTTATAATTTTTTTTTAGTCAGATAGCCCGAAACCAATCGGGCTATCCGTACAAGCGAGAGAGCAGTATGTCATCACGCACTGTCTCTCAAGATTTATTTAACTACGAATTTTGCGGTAAATTGCTCATTCGTGCCGGTTATGATATGCAAGGTGTACATACCTTGTACTTGAGGTGCTTCTACCTTAAATTCTGCTGTCGTAGGAACAACCGTATCTACCAATTTTCCTGTGAAATCATATATATATGCCTTCATACCGGCCAACTGATCCATAGTGAAATTATACGATACCGTCAGTTGTTCACCACTTCTGAGAACACTCGGATATACAGACAACTCACCGCCAACTGCATTTTCATACGATGTTGAAACATCATTGACTGTAATGTTGTATGTTACCTCCATACAAGGCTCATCTTCTGCGAAACCTGTGTAAGTGTAAGTATCAGCAGGTGAGCCGGCAGGAATCTCAAACAAACCAAATTCAGAATCTGTATATGGCAACTCATCAACAGTCATAGTCCTCGTTATAGTATATTTACTAATCTCAAGCACATTCAGTTTAAGAGTTACTATACTATCACAACCCTCTTTGGCTGTAAGATAAGCCACCTCAGTCTGAACACCTGACTTATTATATGTCTTGGTTACATTATTGAAGGTGTATTCCTGACCTAAGCATATCTCATCCGTAATTTCTTCATTGTAAGAAGGACGAACTGTGAGTTGAACCTTAACCAAACTGTCGCAACCAAAATGATTAGTCGTTACAAATTCTGACTCAAAGTAACCTGCCTCAGAAGCAATCTTTGTTTCACCATTCACCTCGTACTCGGCACCTTGGCATACATCCAAAACGAGTAAGCCTTCAGTAGAAGGATTAACTACAAGATGCAAAGTAATCGTTGAGTCGCACTCAGCGTTCTTTACTGACTTGGTATTGAATTCATAATCGCCACTATCACTCGGCTTAACTGATTCAATATGAACATCATTCCAATCAAGTTGAGAGCCTTCGCACAAAGTCATAGTCTCTTCAGCAACAGTCTTATTACCTATTGTTATAATATAGGTCATAATACTATCACAACCATTTATGCTACTGAAATTGCGAACATGCTCACCTGCAGTTGATATTTCCTCACCAGTCTGAGGCACTACAAACGAAGTACCAAAGCAGAGGAATACAGACTGCTGCAAGTTGTAGGTCTCATATTCCTTCAGCGTAAGAGAAACTATCGAGTCGCAACCATTTGCAGCCTCGTACACATGAGTGTAAGTTGCGTTGATATCATTGCATATCTGACCATGCCAATCAAACGAACCATTCGGACATATATATGCCACCGTGTCGCCATGGGCTATTGGCAGAGTATTCAAAGTAAGAACATAAATAGCAGTGTAACCATCTTTGTCTTCCTCACGCTTAAACTCAGCACTTGCGCCTACAGCAGCAAAGTCGGAACTTGCAATGTTGAATCCATTATCGGTATATGCGTCAGCATTCTCACATACATTGTCAGCAATGTTTTGAGTTTGTGTTTGACGAATTGTAATCTGATACTGATTCCATACGCAACCTGCGCCGGTTAATATCTTCTCTTCATACAATCCTGACGCACCTGCAGGTATAGTCAAGTACTCATCATACTCAAATGGCAACTGCTCACTATCTACCTTTCCTGTTACAACATTTGTCGTACTCTCTTTGAAACGAAGTTGTGTAGAACGACGAACCAAGCAACCATCTTCATCATATACATTTTCTACAAAGTCAAAGTCGGTTTCATACTTGTATCCATTGTTCTCATATACTTCGCCTTCGCACTTCTCTACTACCGTAGCAGGCAAGACTGCTATAGGTTCTACTGTCAAGTTCAAAGTTATCACATCGCCCATTTGTATGCGTTCGAAGGTATTGGTCTGACCAATAACAAGTTCTGCAGCATCAATTGAGAATCCGTGATCATTATACGACTTACCGGCACATATAGTCTCATTATACTCAACTACTTTACCTGTGGAGATGCTCAAATTATCGATAAATATATATTGATTAGGATTCAAATTTGTATATCTATTCTCATAATACAACGCTACACGGATCGCCTTATCTTTATATGCTTTCATGTCGATAGTAACCTTCGAAGGTTCAATGCCATAATTGCTCAAATCAATAAGGTTAGCGTCTTCTTGCTTCCATGTCTGCGCATTGTCAGTACTTACAAGAACATACAATTTGCTATTTGTTGCTTGAGTAGGAGTATAATTCTCCGAATTAGGAGTGATTGGATGTGCCAAATAAGTAAGGTCGAATGTGAGCACAGCATCATCGTTGATATAGTACTGCGGAGTGATAAGCCATTTTCCATACACTTTGTTATATTCTCCGCCATTATCCCAAACGACTAATTGTTCGCTATTATCCATCCAATTTCTCCAATAATCAGCCTTATGCCATGTATAAGTCGGATATCTTGTTTCTGTTTGATTTGCTGCAGAGATATCATAGTTAGAACTATAGATAGAGGCTCCTGCAAATACATTTTCGATAGGTATATTGAGTACCTTATTCTCCCAACAATTATATCTTGCATAGGTCAAAGGAGGCAAGTCAGAGAAGTCTTCAGAAAGTGGTAATTCATAAACGCCGCACTTAGTGCTGAAACTTACAGCAACCGACTTGGTGCTAACATCTTCACCGCCACAAATTGCCTGAACCTGTACACTATAACTTGTTCCGCTTTCAAGACCGGTAAGAGTATAAGGTTGCTCCGTTACTTCTATCACTCTCTCTTGGCTACCATCATTCAAGTACAATTTCCATGCTGTCTCACTGCCTGTTTGCCAGTTGACAACCACAGAGTTTTCTTTTACTTGATTTATCTCTACCTGAGTTGGAGGCACACACGGCGGCAAAGCAACTATCTTTATTGACCTCACACCAACTTCTGCATTGGCATTACCGCGAATCACAAGATACTTGCCGGCTCCGGAATATTTGTTCGTATAGAACTCAAATTCTTCGGAGTCAATATGTAAATAAGTACCAGTAGTGCTATTTACATTACGCATGTCGTATGTAAACAGATTCTCATAGGTTGATATATCGGTCGGAGTTTCCACAACACCTACCGAGATAGGATACGATGCTGTTGAAGCAACATTCCATGCGTCAACCTTTATGTCAAGATTGTTGATAGGTTCGTTAAGCAACGGAAGCACAGCATAACCATTCTTAGGTATCGACAAATAGTTATAAATATCTGATGTTCCTGCCAACTTCATCTCATCAGTCTCAACTTTATGAACATTTGCTTTTACACCACTGCTCAATGTCCAACAATCAGGAGTTTCATAGAATTCCTCCGTGAAGGGCACACCATAAGAGTCACAAACCGTTCTGAATGTGAATGAGAGATATTCTTCTGTGGGACCATTGCTACATATACTGCGGACATACAACATATACTCTGTATTAGCAGCAAGTCCTGACACACTATACGAAGGTCCGTTAGAAATCGTCTCATGAGCCACATAATCTTGAGCATCTATATCAAAAGGATTTGACAAATTCTTATATGTCGTTATAGCGACCTCGAAATCTTTAGTTTGACCGCCAAACCATGAGAACGATGCCGAATGAGCATCAATATCTGTAATCTTCACATTCTGTGCCTCTGTACACTCAAATTCCTCTATTGAAATCGTATCAATAGCAATTGGCATTTCTTTAGGACCGTTATTTACCGAATAAGTATTCCAGTTGACAAGCAATTGATATGTACCCGGTTGCAAAATATCTTTTTTTACATACACATCCTGCCATTCTGACTCGTTAAGGAAGGAATAGCGAGGAACTATAACATAATGGTTTTTCTCGGGGTTGTCGGCTGAGGTTCCAAGCGATACTTTATCTATGCTCGTTACTGCATTTGTTCCCGAATATGTTGCAGAAGCAGGCGAGAAGGTTATAGATACGCAATCTTCTTTATAATCTTTCACACCATAAGCCTTCATACGCAAGTAGAACATATATGTTCCGGCAGATGGGATATTTACAGTATGAGCAGTCCAATTGGAGAATGCTGCTGTTTCTGTAGTATGATAATGATAGTGTTCATCATCGTCTGACAAGAACAACGCTTTTTCCCCTGTACCACCGCACTCCGATGCATTTCCTATGATGAAATGTACATTGTGTCTATCTGCACCTGCTGTATTCAGATTATGCCACAAAGCATTATCCTCTGCATCAGAGAAATTGGTATGATAAGGTGCCATCGCGCCCTTAGTAGCAAGAGCAACATTAAGAGGAAGACTCCATTTTCCTACTGCACTCGATTTAATGTATATATCGTACGAAGCAGAAGGAGTCAAGCCTGTAATAGTGTCTAACTTAGCATTGATTACCTTCTGAGTACCACTACCAAGAGCAAAGCCCTCAGGACCATATTCTACAATCCATTCACCTACACCCTTAGTAAATTCGTCAAATGAATAAGCAACCCAAGTATCTCCGAAATCTTCCACATTCAGATTTTCAGGAGCAAACAAAGCCTCACCCTCTACTATACTAACATTATCTACTGCCACTTGACGATCACATGTGATATATACATACTTGAACTCACGAACAGAAGACAGATTAGATAGCGGAAGCAATACCTTTGTCCAACCGGAAGATTTAACAAGATCAATAGTTTTCACCGACTCCGAGCCTGTTACACCTGCTGCATCTGCTGTCTCTGCCAATCTAACTTGGAACACAGCATCATAAGTAGTGCTTGCCATAACATCCATACTTATTGTTACAGTCCTCCAATCTTCCACTTCAAGTTGTGGAGTCATAAGTTGAGCATTTGCGCCGAGCAAAAGTGCGTTTTTGCTGCCGTCTTTCTGATATGAAGCAGTAGTTGACAAGTTGCCGGAAGTCTTTACTATGTTCCATCCACAAGAAGCGACGGTGGTAGTTGTAGCATTATTCTTCGGAGCATAATAAGGTATTTCGAAATCTTCAGCGTAAGGCAATTGTTTTACAGGAGCACTTTCTACTGTAGTACGGAATACCAATGGCTGACTCCATGCGGAAGTCTTATCTCCCTTTTCTGCACGCACATAGGCATAATATACCATGTTTGGCTTAGCACCTGAGAGAACGGCTGTATTTACACCTGTAACTATTGAGTTGAGTGCCGCAGCATTGTCAGGACTTTCAGGCTTACCCTCAAACATCTTTACACGGAAATTAACACCCGATAGTTCTTTAGCGTGCCAAACAAAAGTTACATCGTCTTTGTCTTCAACACGAGTACGATCAGTAACCCATAATGCAAATGGCTCAATCAGTTCCTCTTCATCACGAACCTTAATCAAGATATTATCGATAAATATCTTACCATTGGCTAAGGCTCCAGAAGTTTGATTATGACTTTCCATCGGACGAATGGCTATATATTTACCAATCTGTCCTTCTATTTCAGGCACATAATTCTCGAATGTGTATATATACTTAACCCAACCATCGTCAGTAGGTATGACAGTAATATATCTGCGCATCACACTATCTCTGCTATTAGGAAGCACACTACTATAAGTAGAAGGTAAGGTAGGATCAGTCATCACACCTACATCAAAGAAGGTGTAATCATAACTTGTAAGACGACCTGTTTGTGCATAGAACTCTAATTGCAGTTTTTTGATATCATCTGTTTTCAATAATGGTAACACAAGATAATTAGCCTTGCCGACTGACGCTTGCAAATCTAATACATACTTACCACTATATGGCGTCATCAAAGTACCTCCACCTGTATTCATTGCCATAAATATCTTACCGCCTTCGTCGCCTACAGACGACATTCCTTCGGGCAGATATATTATCTGACCTTCAGAGTTAGTGATGCTGCCCTCCGGCTCACCCTCGAAGTCGTTGAAGTAAGGCAATGGTTTTGCTTTGGCCAATGTCTTGAATTTTTCAGCATTGCTCCATTCACCTACACAATCTTCGTCAGGACGAGAAGCCTGAATATAAACGAAATAATCGGTAAGTTGCTCAAGACCTGTCACTTTGATACTATTCACATCTACAGATTCGTCAAATATATCAGCGGTGGCAGACATGTCTGTCATCTGTGTGCTTGATACTTTGACATTCCATTTTGCTTCAGCAGAGGCTTTCTCCCATGATATAGTTCCACTAACTGAGTCTAACTCACTTACTGATATTGAGGTGATCTTAGCACATTGTGGTATTTTCTCAACCAATATATCGTCAATAAATCCACCTGTATAAGAAGTTGTAAAGCCATATCCCGGCTCGTTCTTGAAGAAGTCATAGTCAGCACGAATTGCTATTCTACCATCAACATCGTCAGCAAGCGAACCAAACGAAACTATACACTCAGTCCATCTGCCTGCTTCTCCTAATATATTCTGAACAGGTATAAACTCAGTATCAGTCTGTACACCAACCCTTACACCACAATGATAGGTTGAATATGGTGCAAGATAGAATGTGAGTTGCAGAGTGTTGAGTTTTGCCGGCATCTGAGGCAGGTCGATTTGAACTGTCTTTGCTGTTGCAGTACTTGAAGCATACATCTGAACTACATAGTGGTTAGGATCGGTTTTAGAATCATACTTAGCAGCAGCCACTGTAGGATCTTGCCCCATCACATGGTCAGGACATGTTGAACCGAACGAACTACCGCTTGCAGTTGGAGTAGTAGGAGCCTTCAATCCATTAGCATAACTGATACAGGGAGTGAGCATCTTTTCTGTGGTATTGTACAAAGTGGTCGAACCTAAATAATTGAACGATTCAAACCAAGGCAAAGTGATATCGCCGCAAATAGTCTTGAAACTTGCAGCGCCCCACGCACCTGCTTGCGAACCTACAACAGACTGAATATATACATAATACATCTTGCTCATATCAAGTCCGGTCAGAGTAAACGGATTGCTTGTTGCCGTAACCTCTTTTACAGGCACAGCACCTTCAACAGTAGGACCAAGTATAGACGAATCATATACTTTTATATTCCACTTGGTTGCACTTCCATTTTCTTTCCATGAGAGAACAGCACCATCAGCGGTAGGAGTGGCAACAACATTCGTTACAGGGAACGCTGATGCAGCAGTACCTATAAACAAATTATCGATATAGAATTTGCTTTGTCGATATTTAATGGCAGCAGAAGCATCCACCTCGCTTGGATCCATATTTTCGTAGAATACGATATACTTGCCCGAACCTGCATAAGACGACATAGGAATAGTAAAGTATTCTATCTCTTTTGTTACAACAGCCGGTAGAGAAATTGTAGTTACTTCTGTCAGAGTACTCAGATCTGTAGGATCGGAAAGCACACCTATCTTAAGTTCAGGTCTGCGCACATAGTTACCTGATGCTATTGCCAAATCAGACCACCCATAGAAACTCAGAATTACATCCTTCACATCAGCGTTCTGAAGCATTGGCATAATAGCGTATGGTTTAGAACGGTCAGAAGATGTGGTAAATACAGTAGCCCCTTTGGCAACAGTAGCATCGGCTGATATCATCAACGACGGATTTACAACATCTGTCGGGATGGTATATCCAGTAGCAGCCGACCACTTAGTGTTATAGGTATAAGGTATGTATGAAGCATTTGTTCCATTAGCACCAAGATTACCTACCAACCAATATTGCGGATAGGATCCTGAGCCATACGAACCAAGATCACCGGTAGAGCCTTTGATTGACTGTGAGAGGTCAAAATCGTTATAGTATGGAATGGTCATGGCGTACATAGTGAGAACAGAAGTACTTTGCCACTCACTTTCTTCACAATTGGCACGAACATATACATAATATGTTGTATTGGCAGTAAGGCCTGTGATATCAACATCAGTACTTGTTTGTACTCCATCAAAGACATCAGCAGTTGCTGTCATATCTTCCATAGGAGTTGTACTAACCTTCATGAGCCATGATGTTGATTTACCTGCTTCAGTCCAAGTTACATTGATAGCATCTACATTAGTAGCAGAGGCTTTAAGTGCCTGGATATTAAAGCATGATGGAGCCAATTTAAGAGAGATATTATCAATATATGGCATAAAGGTGGATGCAGCAGGCAAAGTGCGCAAAGCCAAATACTTACCGCTACCTGTATAATTCTTCAAATTAACAGCCACATATTGCCAACCTGTCTTTACCTCGTCGGTGAGACTGATAGTATCCACAGCCTTGAAGTTGGCGTCAGCATCCATGAACATCTTTCCTGTAGGAACATTCCATGTTTGTTCATCGCATACGCCTACAACAATTTTACCATCAGACATCGTTGAGTGTACATAGAATTCAATCATACATTCATTAAGAGCAGGGGCAGAAGCCGGCATAGCAGGCATGATTGCGTACGCTGATTTTACTGAAGTGCCTTTCATATAAAGTGAAGCGGCGACATAGTTACTTCCACCTGCATCTTCGTCTGTACTCATTGCTACATAGGCATCTGTTTTGCCTGTGTTAGGTGATGATTCAGCATCAGATGCGTCACGCACACCTACAACATAGCCAAGAGGAATGGCAGCACTCGTGTTGGTATAGAGAGTAGCGTCAAAGCGGTCGAATCTCTCAGTGAATGGGAAAGTAATTTCCTTGGCTGTTTTGAAACTTTGAACCTCAGACCACATAAACTTGTCACAAGCGCTCGTAACATACACATAATAACGGGTATTAGGTGTCAGGTTGGTAGCAGTAAATGGATTAACCGTTGCTTCATACAAGTAATCCGATTCTGCAACCAAATCCTCGTTAGCCAATTGGGCGGCGGTCCACTCAAATGGAGAGACGAGTAGATTCCACGAAGTGGCACTTCCGCCTTCTTTCCAACTGATTTGAGCACTCTTGTCGGCAAGGCCTTCTATCTGTACAAACATCGGAGTAAGACATGAGGACGCAGGCTCTAAAGATACATTATCAATATATACTTTGTTAGCCAACTCGGTGCTTCCGGCTTTGATTGCTATATAAGACCCTTTGCCCTCAAGTCCTTTGAGAGAATAAGTAATTTTCTCCCAACGGCGCTGTTGCGGAAGTGAGAAAGTCTCGCCTACAGTAGCATCTACAGCGTCAGCTGCATTGCTGGCAATAATTGCGACAGTAGCGGCTTTTGAGGAAAGGGACTCGTCGGTTGCCATATAAAACGACAACTGATAGGAAGAGAGTTGTCCTTTAATCTGAGGAAGATAAATGTAGGAATAATTGTTTTTAGTATTCGACATCAAGACCGACTTAGAGCCGTTGTATGCAAATGCATCAGACACGCTTACTCCACTACCTACTACGGTATAGCAATCGGACAACACATCTTCTTCGAAATCTTCGGATATTAGTTCCCCAGCGGGTATTTCGCACAATGTTTTGAAACTTGTATTTGCCCATGGACTTCCATCACCTTCATCGCCACAAATAGCGCGTACATAGACAAAATAAGTAATACCCGGGAGCAATCCTTCGGCTTTATAGGACGACTTGCTTATTTTTGCATCAATCAAAGAAGTCTCAACCGATGGTGTTGCGAGTTCGCTATCAGATATTTTTATTTGATAACCTGAGAACTCAGAATCGTCCACACCATCAGGTATTGACCATGACAAATCGGCAGAAGCAGCGGTGATATTGCTTGGCACATTCAGTTGAGGAGTCAAGTCACCGCATACGCTTGCGCTTTCTACCTTGACTTGCTTCAATTGGATACCACCGGCGTATTGTGGATTAGCGGCAAAAGCAATTTGAAGATCACCTGTGATAGTGTTGATTGAAAATTCTTTTTGTGTCCAATCAGTGGCAACACCTGTGATTGTTTCAAATGCCTTCCATGAGTCGGAATCGCTTGTTCGATACAACACTGTGAATTTATCCACAATAGTAGTACCCTGATAAGGCAGCAACTTATAGAAGATAGTTACTTGCCTTTCTGCAGCCAACTCACTTACATTTACCATCTTCGTTACGAGTGTATCAGACTTGTCTTGGTCGGTCTTAAACACTGCATATCCGTCAGAAAAAGCCCATACAGAACCTGTCTGCGCCCATCCTTGAGGAATAGACGAAGATGTAAATGACTCATTAAGCACATTTTTCTGTGCATAGCCTGCAACAACAAGCAACAAAACTGTTGCCAATGTCAGCAGACGAGTAAATCTACATTTCATAAGCATAAAATTTTAGTTAATAAATATTTAGGTAATATATATGTCAGATTGCTGCATAACAGCAATTTACAATCTTCTCTTACCTTACAACACCTTTTTGCGCAATATAGCACGCTGCAAAAGTACAACTTTTTCCACAACCAGCAAACAAAAAGTAATAAAAAATGCACAAAAAAGTAGTTTTTGTGCATTTTTATAGTGAAACAAAAAGCAAATTGTTGTTATCTCACTTGAATCACTAACGATTTGTAATCGCCATTATTTGTTTCTATTCTTATAAGATAAGTCCCTGGAGGTGCTGTTATTTGCACATCGTCTCCGCCTTGAGGAATAGTCCAACTAAGTTGTTTTACGCCCATCATTGAATATAATTCCATTCGAGCAGTACCTTGCAAACGGACTTTTATTTTGTCACCTGATTTGACAGAAGTTGGGGTGACAGATATATCAGATAGATTTATTTTGACAGGTGTCAATTCGCATGACAAAACGCCTTTGGGTTCACCTGCACGCCATATTTCAACGGAATAATTATCTTGTGGATTCAGGTCTATGTCGCTATAGAAATACGGCTCTGTTTGTTTGTCGAGAGGTTGTCCGTTTTTATACCACTGATATGATGTAAATGCTGCGCCTGTTGACATCTGTTCTGCTTCTTTTTTTATTCCTATGACATCATTCCATCGTTGCGCTAAAAGCGATGAGGCATAACGAACCATAAAATCTACATCTGCTTCTACATCTCCGTTTTCTTTACTGGTAAACAAGAACTTAGCGTACCACCAGCCAGGAATGTCTTTAGGTAGTGGCAAACTGATTTGTTTTTGGTCGGCAGTAAGGATGCAAAGAGTATCCTTAAAACCATATTGTTTGGCTGTATCAGAGAACGATATGGTGCATTGAGTAGGCGTGCCGGTTGATACTGAATAGTCAAACAAGATGGTCTGTTCGTCGGAACATGGGGAGGATGGAGTAACTGTCAGTCGGAGTTTGGGAACCACATTGAGTGTAAGATTAACCAAACTATCACAACCAGCAATGGATGTAAAATGTTCGGAATAGGTACCTGACTCGGAAAGGGTTTGCGAACCAAATTGATAGGTTTCTTCGTCGGTTATTGTGACAGAAAGGTTATTAACTATTTGTTTTACATATCTGAGCATAAAATTATATGTACTGTCGCATCCTGTTGTACGCTTACCATAAGTGGTAATTATAGTATCATGTGGTAAAATTTTTCCATTATAATTAAATAAAGTACCTTCACAAACTTGTACTGTATCGGTTACTATGGTATCGTTTAGTTCCGGCAATTCAATTGTAATATTCAGGATACTATCGCACATACCTACAATTGCCTCTAATTGGATATTGTATTTTCCTCCTTGTCGTGGAAATTCAAATATGGGTTCCCATTCTGTTGTCTGATTAAAAGCGCCATCGATTGATGTCCACATAACTGCATCAGGATGAACATCAGTGTCAGTATATACATTGGTTTTAATGTTTTTAGTGCGTATATGGCTCAGGTTTTTCATTGATACATAATGTTTGCAGTCTTTGGGGTTGTCCGCCCACTCGGCTTGAGCAATAGGATATCGTGGTACTGCACAGGCAGATAATGTAAATCCGCAATTTGGATCGGTTTTATAACTGCACAAGACTTCATATTTGGCTGTATCGTCGTATGCCACGGGGAAATTACGCTTGTCATTGTTAGGTAATGCTCTTTGCGGGTCATCTACCAAATACCAATGATAATTAAATCCCTCGGGTGCTATAAATTCTGTAGTAGGAGTGTCACCACAATTTATTCCTTGGATATTACCATTTGTACAATTTACGGTAAAGTAGGCATAACCATAATGTGCGGAAGCATAGCAGCCATAAGCCGTTAATACTATTTTCACTTGTTTGCCATCATATTCTTGCAAGTTAAGTCCGACAGTGGTCCAGTCTTTCCAAATCACATCCAATCCGTCAGCCTTAGTGAAGTACCATCCATTCTTCTTAGCCGATGCATTAGTTGCGGCGAAATCAACATCAGTACATGTAGAGAGGATATTGCCTGTTGCAGCATCTTCAATTTGCAGTGTAAATCTGGGTTGTTCATATTCGTCATGATCTGGCACTTGCAGGACAGCGGCGTACTTAAGCATAAGTGCGCTTGCCTCTTCGTTATCGACAGTAAATATATATTCTACTCGTGCCACGCGTGCTGTTTGGTCAGCCTTTCCGTCTTCGGTTAGAGCGGCCGGTCTGCCTCGCCAGCCATTTATTCTGACTGATGCCACCTCGCCTTGAGGAATAGTGGCTAACGGAGCAACTGCATTTCCATCGGCATCTTTACTATTGTATGTACGGGCATCATACTCACCCGGCAAGTAATGAATTGTATGGTAACTATATGGCGCAGTGAATCCGAAATCTAACTTACCTTTTGTAAAGACATTTCTTTTATAATCAACATTAGTTGAGTCGGAATAAGAGCAGTTATTATCATTCAGGTTTAAATAGTTGAAACATTTAGAATCAAAAACCAATAATAGCGGCATTGCATACCATATACTTGTGTCGCCTTGACATATTACTTGCAGATAGACTTCATACACCCCGTATGGTAATAGCATAGTGTGCTTATTAGAGCCTATATTGTTAATTATCTTTGCTTCGTTTTCTCTGATATTTCTATATTTGAGATTAAATTTCTCAGCAGTTGAATTCCAACTTAAAGTGGCAGTTTGTCCGCTTACATCGACTTTGAGATCAGTTGGTCGTCCACAGTTATTTCGCGCGATATAGATATTATCTATACATGCGGCAGGATTTCTTGAGGCGGAAGTAGCATGAGTACGCCACACAACAAGCAGTCGGTGTTTTTTGCCGTCACTCACAATTTTGCCTACTGAATGACGCCAAGCACTGCAATCATATAGTGTATCGACATCTTCAAATTTGATTTGTCCATTAGTCATCCATGGGCGAAGATTGGAGTTGTTGGTACATGTGAAATCTATGCTATTACAATCGTTTTCATCCATCCATGTCAGAAAGACATAATCTTGCTGCGAGCCCATATTTTTCCAATTGATGCAGAAATCGTATGTACCTGCTTCAAGTGTCAGATCACGCCATGCAATCATCATTTGCTCTGCTCCCACGAAAGACGATGACTTGCCGCCATTAGCACTTATATACAACGACTTTTCTCCTTCATAACTCTCAGCAGTACCTACATACCACTTATTGGGATATGTTATTTCAGAATTACTCGGAGTATTCAGTTGCCACTCTTTATTTTCTTCTTCATTTTCGAAGTCACAAAAATATGAATGTGGCAAACTCTGAGAGTATGCTAACATACTAATAGTAGCAAATAAAAATATATTCAAAAGCCTTTTCATCATACTTGATTATTACTTAATTTTGACACCTAAGAGATTATATTTTTCTTCCCCGTTAAGGATATATATATTTCCGTTTTCTATTATTTTTCTTGCTGATTGTTTATTTTCTTCCACAATAGCCTTGTACATAAGTGGGCAGATTTTTAACTCAGTTCCATCTTTTAGAGTTACATCCACACTATATTCAGCCTCTTCTAAACTGTTGTCAGTGTGATACCACGAGCCTGTAGCACCTTGAATTGCCACATTATTTTTATACCACTGATATGATGAAAACTCATACCCTCCATTATATTTTTCGTTTAGTATTGCCAACACATTGTCCCATTTCAACTTGATGGTAGAAGAAGCAAAATTCACATTGAAACTTATCGGCACTTCTTGCGGTTCACAAAAAGGAGTATATACTCTCACAACTGCTTCATAATGATCAGGATTTAATTCTTGTAAAGGATATTGCAGGACCATATTCGGTTGTCTTCCGATGTAGGGATGATTTTCTTTTTGAGGAACAATCACCTCATACTTATCAACATATTGTGCATCGCTGACAGCAATATCAATAAAATCTCCATCAGCACATATAATCTCTGCCTGTGGTTGTGCGGCGAATACGGGTAACTTAAACAAATTAAGAGTTACGACACTATCACAACCGGTCAGTTGACTATGGAAGAGTTTGGTTGTGGTAGTAGTTTTGTTGTATGGTGTAGCGTCTGATCCTTCACCAAATATATAAAAGTTTCCGTCGCAAATAGTGTCATATACGGTAACATAACGAGTTGCATTAACAAAGAGCATCATGTGCACCGTACTATCACATCCTGTCCATGCTTTTTCGTCGGTATAGAGAAATTCGAATGTGGAGTCATTATGGTTAGTAATAGTATATTTTCTGTCTATATTTTTCCAATAATATGTATCTCCTTCACAAATAGTGTCATAAAGTAAAGAATCGACCGGTCCTATAGGTGGTACATCAATTATCAATTCTACGCTATCCGCCCACTCTTTGTCATGTACAAAAATACTTGCTCGAAGGTAGTATTTGAGTTGTTCTCCATCGTTGCTGCATGGTATATGCCAGCCTTCAAAATTGAGTTCTTGAGTAGTGCTACCATCAGGGAGTATCCACTGTGCTATAGGCAATTGCATGTCATATCGGTCTTCTGTTTCGCCTGTAACTCTGTCGGTTAGTACCACATGACTTGCATTTTTAACGACAATCGCATTTTGGCAGTCTTTTGGCACCCACTCCCATTGTATTTCAGCCTTTGGAGTATGTGGACGCGCTGTAGCCTCCATTATGTAATTACACTCAGAGTTAGTGGGGTATATCACTTCTACGATATAGTCTGCCGGGTCATTTTGATCTACTGTAAGTTTATTTTGGGGACCAACATAAGGCAAAGTAGGTGGTGTATTATTTATTTCTTTTTTTTGCGGGTCATCATCGGAACGCGGTGTAACACCATCTGATTCAAAATAATTTTCTTTATTATACCATTTATAATCAAATCCTTCAGGTGCAGAGAAGTAAGTGGTTGAAGCATCTTCACCCCATGGAATACCGTCCATTTCTGAAGATATACAATTGAGAGTGAAATAGAAATATCCATAATGACCGCTCTGGTCACAATCGTATGATGTTAGAGTGACAGTAAGTGTTTGTCCTAATAAGTTTTCCAAATTCAGTCCGACGGCTCTCCAATCTTGCCACCAACAACTCTGAGCAGAGTTATAGTGCCATAGTTTAACATATTCAACATCTGTTCTTTCGGCGGGTGTAGGTGTATGAAAATCGACTGTACCGCATTTGACATCAACCGAATTTCCGTTTTCATCCAATATATCGATAGCAACTCTTGGTTGTTCGCTTGCGGGGTGGTCTATGTCTTGTAGGACCATAGCATACTTCAGGAGCAAGATAGAATATTGTCGGGAAGTAACTGTATATTTGAAGGTAATGTTTTCGTATTGTGAGCCTGTGTTCCAATTGCCTAATCTTACAGAGCCAAACGAACTCTCAGGCACGGTATGAAGGGCTATCGGATTGCCATTATCATCTTTAGTTCCGATAGTACGAGCATCTAATTCATCTTTATCGAAATGTGTGGTTTGTCGGCTATAAGACGATAGATATCCATAATCAATTTTTTTGTTATCAACATCATGTTTTTCCACATTACCTGATGCGAATCTCCATGTACCTGTTTCGAAAGTAGCGCCATACATATTGAGTGCATCGAAGCAATCGGTTTCATAAATATAAAACGGCGTGATATAGGTATAAACTGATTTATCTTGTGCCGTTTGAGTTCTTATCCACATCTCATACACACCGAAGTCAATATCATTAAGTGACAACATGGTATTAGGCGAAGTGAAATCCATCCATTCGGCGTTATTATCTAACAAACTTTTCAGTCTTATTTCGTATTGGTCGGCAGTAGTCCCTTCCCAATAGATATTGGTTACTCCTGATACATAGTCAACATGTGCATCGGCGGGATAGCCGGCAGTTGATGATTTAGCGAGTTGAACATTATCTAATTGGAAAGACTCATTATTTGAAGGTGTGGCAACAGAATTTTCCCATGCAAAGACAATATACATATCTTCGGATGCATAGGATTTATTTAGAGTAAAGGAGGCCTGAACATGCTGCCATCCGTCGGAAAGAGATTCGGTAAGAGGCGTTTGCTCACCGGTCAGTTGTTTGGCTTTATTATCTGTAAACCAATTAGGTTCGGCATTTCCACTTAGTGAATGTATATCATCAACTGAGTGGTTAGTGAGAAATATTCTCAGGCTTCCGGTATTTTTAGTGCCAGAAGATTTCCAATCGAAGGCAAAATCATAATTACCTGAAGTGAGTTCTACTTGAAAAAAAGCGATAGTGATATTGGCATTTGGCTGATATGTCGGAGTTGAATTATCAGCAGATATGTAGAGAGAGTGAGTACCATCGTATGCAGATGCGGTACCTACTATCCAATGATTGTTAGTTTTGGGAGTGATGTCTAAAGTCCAATCAGAATAATCACTTGCCTGTTCAAATCCACAAAAATAAGGCAAGTCACTCATCGTAACCACAGCGCGGCTATGTACACAAAAGAGTGTGCATACACACAAAATCAACACATGTACCCTTATTTTCATTTACAAATTTGCTCTAAAAAAGAGCCTAATAAGATAATTTGCCGCAAAAGTACGGCTTTTTGTATAATTATGCAAATTTTACCACCCAATCACTTGCATTTTGTTACTATTTTTATGTTTTTCGACATATTTACTGACATTTTGGCAGAAAAAAGGCTTGGCATTTTTGTTGCAGATGGAGAGATAGTTTTGCTCAAATTCAGCATGAAACAAAAGTAGTGAATTTACAAAGCAAGACATATATATCGAACAAAAGAAAAATAAAATAAGCAATGAAGAATGTAAGACCTTTGGCTGACAGAGTATTAGTAAGACCTGTAGCCGCAGAAGAAAAGACTGTTGGTGGAATAATTATTCCTGACAGTGCTAAAGAGAAGCCATTGCAAGGTGAAGTACTTGCTATTGGTAACGGAACCAAAGATGAGCAGATGGTGCTCAAAATAGGTGACAAAGTATTATATGGCAAATATGCAGGTACAGAACTTGAACTTGATGGTGAGAAACTGCTTATCATGCGTCAAAGCGATGTATTAGCGATTATTTGCTAATTAGAATTTAAATTATTCAAACTTTAAAATTACAACTAATTATGGCAAAAGAAATAAGTTTCAATATGGATGCTCGCGAGCAACTCAAGAATGGAGTTGATCAACTCGCCAATGCAGTGAAAGTAACCCTTGGTCCTAAAGGTCGCAATGTAGTTATTGAAAAAAAATATGGTGCACCACAAATCACCAAAGATGGTGTAACAGTTGCAAAAGAGATTGAGTTGGAAGATGCTCGTGAGAATTTGGGTGCTCAATTGGTTAAAGAAGTAGCAAGTAAAACCGGTGATCAAGCGGGTGATGGTACTACTACAGCAACTGTTCTTACCCAAGCCATTGTTGGAGTGGGGCTGAAGAATGTTACTGCAGGTGCCAATCCTATGGACTTGAAACGCGGTATAGACAAGGCTGTTCAGAAAGTAGTAGAGAGCATTAAGGCTCAGGCAGAGCAAGTAGGCGACAACTACGATAAAATAGAGCAAGTGGCTACAGTAAGTGCCAACAACGATGCCACAATAGGCAAATTGATTGCAGACGCCATGCGTAAGGTGTCGAAAGATGGCGTTATTACAATAGAAGAGGCCAAAGGTACTGACACTACGATTGATGTAGTTGAAGGTATGCAATTTGACCGCGGATATATCTCTCCGTATTTTGTAACTAATACAGAGACTATGACTGCAGAGATGGATAAACCATACATTCTGATTCACGATAAGAAGATTAGCAATTTGAAGGAATTACTACCTGTTTTGGAACCTGCAGTACAATCAGGTCGTCCGCTTTTGATTATAGCAGAAGATGTTGATTCAGAGGCACTGACAACATTGGTAGTAAACCGTTTGCGCGCTCAACTGAAGATTTGCGCCGTTAAGGCTCCAGGATTTGGTGATCGCAGGAAAGAGATGCTTGAAGACATAGCAGTACTAACAGGTGGTACAGTTATTTCCGAAGAAAAAGGTATAAAATTGGAGCAAGCCACTCTTGATATGCTGGGTACAGCAGAAAAAGTAACTGTGGACAAGGACAATACCACTATAGTTAATGGTGCGGGCGACAAAGAGGCTATTAAGGCTCGAGTTGCACAAATCAAGGCTCAAATTGCAAACACCAAATCTACTTACGACAAAGAGAAACTGCAAGAGCGTCTTGCAAAACTTTCAGGTGGTGTGGCAGTGTTGTATGTTGGTGCTCCATCAGAAGTAGAGATGAAGGAAAAGAAAGACCGTGTTGACGATGCTTTGAGCGCTACTCGTGCAGCAATTGAGGAAGGTATTGTTCCTGGTGGTGGTGTAACTTATATTCGCGCTATTGAGGCATTAGAGGGTCTTAAAGGCGATAATGAGGACGAACAAACAGGTATAGAAATTATCCGTCGCGCGATAGAAGAACCATTGCGTCAGATAGTATTCAATGCCGGCAAAGAGGGTGCAGTGGTTGTTCAGAAAGTAAAAGAAGGTAAGGGTGACTTTGGATACAATGCACGCACCGACAAATATGAGAATTTGCACGCAGCAGGCGTGGTTGACCCTGCAAAGGTAACTCGAGTTGCATTGGAAAATGCTGCAAGTATTGCAGGTATGTTCTTGACGACTGAATGTGTAATAGTTGAAAAGAAGGAAGAAAAGCCTGAAATGCCTGCAATGAATCCCGGAATGGGAGGAATGATGTAAATCATAAAAAAGTTAAACATTGAAAAAGCATATTGCTCTTGTGAGCAGTATGCTTTTGCTTTTTATTAGTCTTAGATAGAATCCATAATTTAGGTTGTGCAAATAAAATAAATTCAATACCTTTGCAGCGTTTTATTCAATAGTGTTTTATAAATCTACCGATGGTTACAGACTGCCTTATAACTATATTCAGCCACTTAATGTAAGGATGCAAATTGTTCTCATGACTGCGATAAGACAGAATCAACGCCCAATTCAGATGGTGTAAAAACATATAACATTAGAACAAACAAAATATACCAACCTTGTAGTACAAGCCTTAGGTATGGCACAAGCACAAAAGGTACATTAAAAAAACACTAATTCACATATATGAAAAGGATATATTTATTTCTTTTTGTCAGCATATTAAGCATTGCAGCAAACGCTGACGATTTTGAAGTTATGCGCTCTCGTTTGCGCGAGCATATTACATTAGGACCAACTGATTACGACATGACCAACTCTGACACGAGGGGTTATATTATTGATCTGAATAATCGTGCACAGAAATACCAGCAAGGCATGCGCCATGACACCACTGTATTGTGGAATGACTTGAATAAAATACACAATGTGGCGGCATATACGCCAGCGCAAATCAATTCATCTTACACGCGTTTGCTTGATATGACTCGTGCATGGGCATATCCAGGAGGAAAACTCTATCACAACGACCAACTCCTTAGCGACATCAGATACGGACTGGGATTGTTGTACAAAGAAGCATATAATGAGAATTCCAAGAAATTAGGTAACTGGTGGGAATGGAGAATAGGTATTCCATGGAATTATGCCAATATAGTCAGTATTCTTTATGAGCAACTGAATGCAGATGAAATAAAGCAATTTGAAAAAGGTAGTGCCAATTTCGTAAGGAGATTTGTTAAACACGGTGATTTGACTTATGCCAATCAAGCCTCAATATGCCGCAATCTACTTGTTTTAGGAATACTTACCAACAACGAAAATGATGTTCGTTCTGCGTTGAAGTATTGTGTTCCTGCTTTTGTAGATAAGACCACAGCATCTGAGCGTATGTATGCCATACACAAGCAAGACAGATGTATCGGCAGGCAGAAAGAGCCTCTTCGCTCTGTTGCATTGAAGGACAAGGAGGGGCTATATGCTGATGGTACATTTGTTCAACACAATGCAATTCCATACATTGGTACATACGGAGTGGAGATAATACAGATGGCGGGATATATAGCAGATTTGGTGCCTGGTACTAAGTTCTCTGTGCCGGAATCTATCACTAAAACACTTCCTGTATGGATTAACAATGCCTACTTGCCTGCTATGTATCGCGGTGAGATGCTATTAATGCTTATGGGGCGAGCAAATGCAGCCGACCCGTATAATAATGCCAGATTAGCAGCATTGAGCATAATGGATGCTGCACAACTGATATCAGACAGCACACTGCAAGCCAAAGCCATTGCAGCCGCATCTAACACTTTGGCACACGACACACACCACCCGACACCATATTCTGCTCTCAATCCTTTACCCGTATATAAGCCTGTAATAGACAAGGCTCTTGCCAATGCTAATGACCAAGCCGAGGAAAGTTTCTCTGTTGTTTGGGCTGCAGGAGACAAGGTTATACATCAAACAGACAAATGGCGTGCTTGTGTGAGCATGTCGAGCAACAGAATTGGAAAATACGAGTGTTTTATGCGTGCTTCGTCAGGTAATCAGAACTCAACGGGATGGTATATAGGCGATGGTATGACATATCTTTACCTGCCTAATGATACAAAGCAATATTATCAATATATGCTCAATATCAATCCATATAGGGTGCCGGGCACGACTGTTGACTTGATAGAAAGGAAAGAAGTTCAGAGTCTTCAACCACTATATGGTCATAGGGCGGCCGCCAGAGACATTGCACGCGCAGGCGGAGTAATGTTGGACGGTAAATACAGCAGTGCTATGATGCAATTACTTGGTGGTGCAAGCGACTTAAAAGCAAAGAAATCATGGTTTTTGTTTGACAAAGAAGTGGTTTGCTTGGGAGCAGACATCTCTTTGCCTGACAATAGAGAAGTTATCACAACAGTGGAAAATCGTCGTTTCCGCCATCCACTTCTTGTGAAAGCGAATGGTGAAGCAAAGACAATAAACGGAGCAAAGGATAATGCTACAGAACAGGTTGAATGGGCATGCTTGGAAACAATCGGAGGTTATTATTTTCCACGAAAAGCCAAACTCTTTGTTAATCAATCAGACAGAGACAATACGGAATTATGGCTCAGTCATGGCAATGCGCCAAAAAGCGCGACTTATGAATATATGATTTTGCCATCTATGAGCAAAGATGACATAAGCAGTTATGCAGCATCACCCGAAGTGGAAATAATCGCCAATAACGAGCGTGTTCAAGCAGTTGTAAAAAAGAGCATAGGGCTTACTGCAATAAATTTCTGGACAGGAGGAGAAGTGAGTACGCCAAGCGGACTTAAAGTGAAAAGCAATAATATAGCCGCTATAATGTTGCAAGAAGATGGAGACAAACTAACCTTATGTATCGCAGAGCCTACTTGGGAGGAAAACAGACAAGTGATAGAAATTAGTGGCAAATATAAAATTGCGGAAACTAATCCTGATAGAATGATTGGTATAAGTACAAGCAAAGACAATAAGACAAAGATTTCTATCAATCAATTCCATCGTCTTGGAATGACCCAGACCATCAAGTTGATTAAAGATAACAAATAATGATAACCTTATACATAACACTTATAACTGCTCTACTCTTATCCGCCTTTTTTGCAGGAATGGAGATAGCCTTTGTGAGTAGCAATAAATTGCGTTTTGAAGTAGAAAACCAAGAAACGAGTATCACGAGCACCATTATTCGCAAGTTCTATCATCATCCCCAACAATTTATTACCACCATGCTCATAGGCGGCAATATCGTTTTGGTAGTATTTTCCATCAAGATGAACGAATTGTTATTGCCTTATTTCAGTTTCACCAGTAACGATTTGTTGTTGTCGCTATTAGTATCTTTGATTGCTACTATTATAGTGCTTTTTGTAGGTGAGTATATCCCTAAGATACTTATGAGGCAGAATCCTAATGCTTGGTTAAGAGTGTTTTCTCCACTGCTATATTTTATTTATATTCTACTATATCCGTTTGCTATATTTTGCATGTGGGTATCTAAACTTATGCTTCGCTTGTTTGGAACGAAAGTGCCTATGCGAACAGAAGATGTCAGATTTTCGCGCTCAGACTTGAGTTATTTGGTTGAAGAGAGTTTGGAAGCATTTGACAACAACGACTCAGAACAACAACAAGCGACAAGGCGAGATGAGGATACACCTTCGGAAAATGAGATGTATATATTAAAGAATGCGTTAGAGTTCTCCAAGGTAAAAATAAGAGATTGTTATGTACCCCGCACTGATATTGTTGCTCTTCCATACGAGGTTGATACGGAAGTATTAAAACAAACTTTTCAAGAAAGTGGTTTTTCGAAAATTCCTATATACAAAGGTGATATTGACAATATAATTGGCTATATTCACTGTTCGGAGATGTTTAGTCATCAATCTCGTTGGCGCGACCATCTGAACAAGATGCCTTTTGTGCCGGAAAACATGGCAGCGGAAAAGTTGATGCGTACTTTTATGCAACAAAAGAAGTCGGTGGCTGTAGTGGTTGACGAGTTTGGAGGAACGGCGGGCATTGTTACTTTAGAGGACATAATGGAAGAGATTTTTGGAGAGATAGAAGATGAACATGATACGCAGGAATTTACCGCTAAACTGATTGGTGAGAATGAAATCATAGCCAGCGGCAGAGCGAAAGTAGAGGATTTGAATGAGGAATTTGAATTGGCTTTGCCGGAAGACGAGGCATACGATACTATTGGCGGACTTATTCTGAACCAAACTGGTGCTTTCCCTAAAGTAAACGAAGAGATAAACATAGGTAACTATAAAATCCAGTGCATAAAAATGACAAGCAACAGGATTGAAAGAGTAAAGATAGTCAAAAACAAATAGGTACAAGGAAAACTCAAAATCATTTAATAATATCGAATTATAGTGTCTAAAGGGCAGTTTGTATATATAAAATAATTATTGTACCTTTGCCCGCAGGATTACATAAAGTAATAGGTAAAAACTTAAAAACACATATAGAGATGGCAAATACACCAGAAAATTTGCGTTATACACGCGAGCACGAGTGGATTCGTGTAGAAGGCTCAGAGGCTTTTGTAGGCATAACTGATTATGCACAGTCAGAATTAGGCGAAATCGTCTTTGTTGATGTAGATACAATAGGCGAAACAATTGCACAAGGAGAGGTGTTTGGCTCCGTTGAGGCCGTTAAAACAGTTAGCGATTTGAATATGCCCGTTACCGGTGAAGTGTTAGAGTTCAACGAAGAACTTAATGATCATCCCGAATTGGTTAATTCAGACCCATACGGCAAAGGTTGGATGGTGAAAGTTATAGTAAACGACCCATCAGAATTAGACAACCTGCTTGATGCTGCTGCATACAAAGCAATAATCTAATCAAAAGAAATAGTTGAGGTCTGTAACGAACATAAAATCGTGCAGAACGACCTGCAAGAAAGAGGTATCATTGGCTTTATGCTCCGTATTCCAATTAAGAAATCTCAATTAGCTTATGAAAAAGATAAAGATAGCATTACTTAACCGAATAAACTTATTGATAGGAACACTTATTGCGCTCTTGGGTGTTGGTTGCAAGCATAATAAAGTAGCGACCAACTCGGTTAAAGATGATAAGATAACAAAAACACAGACACAAGGAGCAGATGCTCAAGACGAGAAAATAGTAAATCCTATGCGAGAAGAAATGTTGGTATGTAAATATGGTGTTCCACGCGCTGAGGTAGCCCTCACAGGTGTAGTGCGTGATAAAAACGGCAAACCAATGGCGGACATCATTGTGGAAGCACTTGACAAACATGAGAATATGATAGATATGACCCGTACCGATGGTGAAGGTAGATATACTATCATTCGTAGCATATTTCCTGTGGATTCAATAATAATATCCATATCAGACGAACTTGACAGGATAGAGCCACAAGAAAAGGCTTTCCCGCTGGAATACAAGAATGAGATAGACGAATGGGAAAGGGGCAACGCTGCCATCACATTTGATTTTATAGTGGTCCCCAAACGAATTGACAGACCAAAAAAATATGGTGTACCATATAGGCCCAAACCCGAAGAGACAAAATAGTGAATACTAAATTAAAATTAGCACTTGAATTGGAGCGACTTCGTCGGCATAACGAGAAGTCGCTCCACGATTTGCAACAACTATTCTGGGAGAGTACTCTCAGATGCAATGTTAGTTGTCGTCATTGCGGCAGTGATTGCAGGTCAGTGGTAACTCAACCAGACATGCCTGCCGAAGATTTCCTGAAGGTAATTGACGAACAGATAGTGCCTCATGTCAATCCGCATAAAGTAATGATTATCATCTCAGGCGGCGAGCCTACGATGCGTAATGATTTGGCATATATTGGAAGCGAACTATCCAAACGGGGATTCCCATGGGGCATGGTAACTAACGGCATGCTGCTAACAGAGCAAAAATTCAAAGAACTGCGCGGGGCGGGAATGTTATCAATGACTATTTCGCTCGATGGGAAGGAAGAAGACCATAATTGGATGCGTGGCAATAAACTCTCGTTTCAGAATGCAGTAAGAGCCATCAAACTTGCTGCCGCAGACAGGCGTTTGACTTGGGATGTAGTAACATGCGCCAATAGAAGGAATATTCAGTATCTTCCTCAACTTAGAGAATTTCTTTGGGGCATAGGTGTAAGGCGGTGGCGTATCTTCGGCATAGATCCTATGGGGCGTGCAAAAGACGACCCCGAACTCATGCTCACAGACGAACAATTTACATATATGCTTGACTTTATAGTCTCAGAACGAGAGGCTGGAAGAAGAGTAAGTTATAGTTGTGAGGGCTTCTTAGGCGACTATGAAGGAAAGGTCAGAGATTATCTTTATCAATGTGCTGCAGGAATTAGTGTTGCGTCGATACTTATTGATGGTAGTATTTCTGCCTGCACAAGCATTAGAGGAAAATACTATCAAGGGAACATTTATAAAGATAACTTCTGGGATGTTTGGGAAAATAGTTTTAAGAATTATCGCAACCGTGATTGGATGCGTAAATTAGAGCCATGTAACACATGCAAGATGTTTCGCTACTGCGAAGGTAATGGTATGCATCTTAGAGAAGAAAATGGTGAGTTGATGTTATGCCATCTAAAACGAATTAAAAAAAATAATAATTAGGATATGAGTGAACCATTGAAACTTGATGTAGAGGGTGTAGTACGCGAGAAAACAGGCGGTAAGGCACCCCGTTTGCTTGTTTGGTTTCTAAAAAAGATTCTCCACGAAGATATATTTAATAAATTCTTTCGCGAGCATCCAGACCTTAAGGACTTTGAATTTGCGCGAGAAGTTACTTACGGCTTACTTGGAGCCACAGTATCTATCGAAGGCACAGAAAACATCCCCAAAACAAGTGATCCTTTGTTTTTCGTAAGTAATCATCCGTTAGGAGGTCTTGACGGAATGATAATAGCATTGATGTTGGGCGAACATAGAAATTATAATGTGCGAGTGATAGTAAACGAATTTCTGATGGCCATAAAGCCGCTACAAGGCATATTCATACCTGTTCATGTGGGTGGAAAACAAAGCAGAGAACAAGTGGAAGGATTAAATAAACTATATGAATCTAACTATGACATAATGACTTTTCCTTCGGGAAAATGTTCTCGGAGAATTGATGGTAAAATTCAGGATCCGATGTGGCGTAAGAGTTTTGTCCAGAAAGCGGTAGAATATAAACGAGATGTCGTGCCAATATATTTTGAAGGACAAAATTCAAAGTTTTTCTATAACCTTGCGTATTGGCGTACAAAATTGGGTATAAAGCAAAATATCGAGATGCTTTTTCTTGCCGACGAAATGTTTAAGTCTTATGGAAAACATTTTGTGGTTCATGTAGGCAAGCCAATACCCTACACCACTTTTGACAACTCACGAACTGCTCCGGAATGGGCAGAATATGTGAGGAAACAAATATATCAAATAAAAGGTAGAACAGAACAATAGTATTATGCAATTGGTTTTTGCAACAAATAACGCCCATAAATTAGCCGAAGCGAGGCAAATATTAGGTGAGAGAGTAGAAGTTGTGAGTCTAAAGGACATGGGTATCAACGAAGATATACCTGAAAATTACCCAACACTTCAAGAAAACTCTATAATTAAGGCTGCATATATACACGAAAAATATGGCTACGATTGCTTTGCAGATGATACAGGTTTAGAGATAGAATCACTTGGTGGAGAACCGGGTGTATATTCTGCTCGATATACAGGCGAGCCTTCTGACCCTGCAAAGAATAGAGCCAAAGTCCTGGAAAAAATGAAAGGTCAGTCCAACAGAAATGCCCAATTCAGGACTGTAGTAACACTTATTATAGGCAAAGAAATGTGGCAGACAGAAGGAATTGTAAAGGGCCGGATAGAAACCGAAGAACGAGGTGATAAGAGTTTCGGATACGATTGTATATTCACACCGGCTGGCTATGACAAGACCTTTGGAGAGTTGGCACACGAGATAAAGAACACAATATCACATAGAGCCATGGCTATGAAGAACTTAGCCGATTACTTAAAGAATCTATAAGTATGCCTGCTAAACACGACAATTGTTTTGGATTCCTTAGATTCTTATTTGCTATTATCATTGTAATAGCACATTTGAGAGTCGTTTCTCAGATTCCTGAATTTGAAATAACTAAAGTGTTTAGCATGGCGGTTAATCGTACTGCCTTCTTCGTTATTTCTGGATTTTTGATAATGCTTAGTTTCGACCACAGCAGAGATATAAAACATTTCTTTACCAAACGAGCAAAAAGGATTTTTCCTGCTTATTTGACTATTATCTTTGTCTGTGCTATCTTTTTGGTTTTTCTGAGCGACTATTCTGCAAAAGACTATTTCACACATCCAATGTGGTGGAAATATATTGCAGCCAATGTGAGTTTTATGAATTTCATACAGCCTTGTCTGCCTGGTGTATTTAATAGCGATATCTTTACTGAATGTTCTGTTAACGGGGCATTATGGACACAAAAGGTTGAAGTAGGCTTTTACCTTATTGTACCTTTGTTAGCCTATATTCTTCGCCGCAGCAAACGCGCGTGGGTTTGGCTTGTGGGTATATATATATTTTCTGTCCTATGGAGCAATGGATGTGACTTCATGGAATATAAAACCGGCGACTCAGTATGGCGTTTTCTTGAGCACCAATTGCCAGGCTGCATGTCATATTTTGCAGCAGGTATGTTAGCCTATCAATACAAAGATATATTTTTCAAATATAAAAATTGGTTAGTTATACCGGCGATAATTATTGTGGTGATAGAAAAGATGTATGGACTTAATTGGCTACTGCCGGCAGGCAATGCAACCGTATTACTTTGGTGCGCTTACTCACTGACATGGCTAAATCGTTTGGAATGGTTAGGCGATATGTCGTATGGCATATACCTCTATCATTTTCCCATACTTAAAGTACTTTTTCAATTAGGACTTTTCAGTATAATCAATATTTGGATTGCGGCAGGAGTATATATATTGCTTGTCATTGCGCTTGCCGCTGCTTCTTGGCATCTAATGGAGAAGCGAATTATCGGGCGTAAGTAGAGTAATATGAGCATCGCCCGTTAATGCAAATATACTATCTTGCTCCACTAAAGACTCATTAAAAATATCCTTTTGATAGTCAATACCCGAATCAATATTTGCGGCAGAGAGCAACGAGTGGAACACTACCATCGTTGAGAATCTGGCATTTTTATTTTCCTCTGCAGCCCGAATTTTCTCAGGATACATTTGTTTATACTCGTCGGAATACCACAGTATGAATGGTATGTTGTATTCATATTCAGTACCTTGATAAGTGCCGTGCATTACTAATTCTTGCTCATCATCGTACAAATTCTCACCATGATCAGAAAGGTACAGCATAACAGTGGGAATATGTAGAGATTCTATTGTAGTAATCAAAGTGTCCAAAAAGAAATCAGTATAAAGTATAGAGTTATCGTAGGCATTAACAAGCAATTGTTTGTTTTGAGGTTGTATCATGTTTATACTGAAATCACTTCCTGCACATGGTTGATATATTTCATTTTGTTTAGGATAGCGTTGATCATATCGCCAATGGCTTCCTAAATGGTGCAAAACTATAAATTGCTTGTCCTCAGTATTGACAATATTCAAAAAAGGTTGCAGCATACATATATCATAATGCTCGCCTTCTGACATAGACCTCCCCGCCGACCAATAATGATCTACTACAGGAATTATTCTATTTACATATCTAACATCATGTCCGTTATTCAGCCAAGAGGCAGCAAATCCTGCTTCTTGGAAAGCCTCGACCAAACTCTTTTCTGCGTAAATGCTATCATGTTGCAGAGCCCCTACGCGACTGAGAATATGCGGTACTGCACTTTGAGTAAGATTGGCTTGAGAATAGGCATGAGTAAAACTCAACAAATTGCTTCTTGATTGAAGGCGGGGATTAGTCTGCCTTTCATAACCATTTAGTGAAAAATTATGAGCGCGAGCAGTTTCACCTATTACCAACACATATAACTCTGCAATAGTATCCGTCTTAGGGGATATATTAAAACTAAAAGTCTCTAATTGTTGATTGTACCTATTTATTTGCCGTTGGCTCTTGATTATTTCGATAGAGTTAAGATAGAAATCATAAGGATGAATCTTATAGAATTTCATCAATGCCAAATCTTTGGCGGTCTTAAGAGTCCCGCTAATGGTAGTTTCATAATGTATTCTTCTGGCATAGACAGAAAACACGACAGTGCCAATTAAGACTATCACGGGTATGCTTATGAGCAATATCGTACTGACTATTTTGGGGAATAGCCATTCTTGCGGTTCTTTCGCAGCAAAATAAAAATAGAGCACCCACAAGAGTATAAAAATAAGCGAGAGCGGCCACAGAGAAGACAATAATTCAGTTGCTTCCTTGAGGTGAGTACGGAAAACCAACTCAAGGAAAGTTGTAGAGACAGTGGCGCGATTAAGATAAACACTTGCCATCTCAATAGGAGCCACAAACAAAGAAAATATACCTTCGAAAATAAAATATGCTTTCGATTTCAAAACGAAAGCAGGAAGTAATAGACATACAATTACTACCACAAAGTAAGCCAATTGTTTTAGCGGGGAAATGGTAAGGTCGGTAGTAGCAAAGGTAACATATATATTAGGCAACAAAAGAAGCAAAAATAAATATATACGACGAAACCATTTCATAATCTGATATCGGGCTAACTTATTCTGAATTAGTAAATTGATTTTTGTATGGAAATATGATCTCTCAATTCCTTATCAACTTCATAAATTCTTCGCGGGTTTTGGCTTGATTGAACACTCCCGTGAAGTCGCTTGTGACGGTCATAGCATGCTGCTTTTGAACTCCTCTCATTTGCATACACAAGTGTTCAGCCTCAATTACCACCATTACTCCCAAAGGATTAAGCACTTGCTGAATACAATCTTTTATTTGTGTTGTGAGGCGTTCTTGCACCTGCAAACGCCGCGAGAACACATCAACTACTCGCGCAATCTTGCTTAGACCTGTGATTTTTCCGTTTGGAATATATGCCACATGTACCTTACCAAAAAAAGGTAAAATATGATGCTCACAAAGTGAATAGAAATCAATGTCTTTAACCACCACCATTTGACGATAATCCTCTTCAAATAGTGCACTTTTTAGTATTGCCTCAGGGTCTTCTTTGTAGCCCTTGGTGAGAAACTGCATAGCCTTCCCCACTCTCTCGGGAGTTTTCAGTAAGCCTTCGCGACTTGGGTCCTCGCCTATAAGAGAAATCTGTTTCTTTACTAATTCTGATATCTGATTGGTTAAATTATTATCAGGAGTGAATGATTGTAAATCCATTATTGCAGTATAGTTATTTGGTCACGAACAATATAAGTATCACCTTGCAATTGAGGGAATAAGCGAAGTACTTCGTCTCTTAGCAGAGCCGCGTCTTGCTGATTTCTAAAATCACCTAAACGCACTTTCCAAAAAGGAGGATTATAAAGAACATATATATCTACATCCAAATCGCTTTCTTTTATTTGCTTTTCTACATCAAAAGCAGCATTTTTTGCTGTTTGCTGGTGATTAGAAGAGAATACCTGTACACGATAGCCTTGTATCTGGACTTCTTCTCGCTGAGTCCCGTCAATCTTATCTTGAATCAAGCGGTCTATGTCTGCCGACTGATGCACAACTACATTTTCTTCCATGGCCTGAATAATTTTCAAATTACTCTTTGCAATGGAATCATTGGCAGACAATGCCAATACAATAAATGTGCATAATAATATGCTTATTGCTTTTTTCATAGTCATTTTATTTTAATATCTAAACGATGATCCACCAACGAACTCCCTCAATAATGACGTTGGCGGTATTTCTTTTTCAGGAATTGATATAAAATACTGTAGGAATTTCTTAAGTCTGTATGCCTCAGTATATTCGTCACAATACTTAGGTACTTCGGCGAGTATTTGTTCTGCATGCCTTTTTAATACGGCCAATTCAAAAAGTAGAGCTGAGTTGAACATAACATCAGCATTTTCTTGATATGGATATATCCATTTTTCTTCGCCTCTCCTAACGCTTGCTACTCGAGCGATAGTCTCTTGCGCAGAATAGTTACGATAGCGATAATCGCGTACAATACGGCGCAATAAACGGGTATCGGTTGTGGGTATCCAATTATGATTATCCAGATTGATAGTAGTTAGCGCAGACACATATATACGGAAAGTAGCAAATCGAGGAACATCAGGAATAAGGTCTGGATTGAGAGCATGGATTCCCTCAAGGATAATTATATTATCTTCTTCTATTCTTAATTTATTTCCCAAAAAATATCTTTTCCCGTCCTCAAAATTGAATGTAGGCAACGAAATTTCTTTACCATCGAGCAAATCGTTCACATGCTGCCTAAATAATTTCAAATCCAAGGCATTGATATCTTCAAAATCATATTCGCCATTCTCATCTTTAGGAGTATCTTCACGATTAACAAAATAGTTATCCATGCTGATAACCACAGGCTGTATTCCATTGACTCGCAGTTGAATAACAAGACGTTTAGAAAATGTAGTTTTACCTGAAGAAGATGGTCCGGAAATAAGTACAAATTTAGGTCTTCCGCCCGGACGATGTGCAATCATATCTGCTATCTGTGATATTTTTTTCTCATGCAGAGCCTCCGAGAGTTTAATCATATCAAAGGCTTTATTTTTCTTGCATGCCACATTGAAATCAGCAACATTGTCAATCTTCATCAAATGATTCCACCCTACATATTCACTAAAGATACCAAACATTTTTTCTTGCGAAACCATATCTTCGAGCCTTGATGGATCCATACGATTTGGAACTCGCAACAACATACCATCAAAATAAGGCTCCAAATCAAATATGTTCAGGTAGCCTGTTGACGGAAGCAAAACACCATTGTAATTGTCCAAATAATCAGTCTTGTCAGATGGTTGCAAAGGCTTATATTCCATGTGCACATAGGCACTATATGGTTCACCTAAAGTCTCAAATAAATTAGCCTCACTATCATACGACTCTTTGAAGAGTTGCATGACTACCTTCGTTTGCTTTTCTTCGCTTACTATCTTTCTATCCTCTTTTATGATTAAGTTCATTCTCTGCTTAATGGCTTCAATGTGTTGAGGATTAACACTTACAGGCTCGTATCCTTTTTCCGGCTTACGATGAAGCACACGGCAATAATACCCTTTGCTTATTGGATGCTCAATACGCAGATCGCAGTTCGGCTCAAGTTCTCTGATAGCGCATGCAAGTACCATAGACAATGTCCTTACATACACTCTCATACCACTTGGGCAAGAAGCATCAATGAATTCTATATCTTTAGGACGATAGACATAGTAATTCAAGTTCTCCACCTTATAATTAACGCGGGCAGCAACCACCTGATAAGGTAGGCTGATGCCCAGCAAATTATAAATCTCAAGAATACTACTGCCACGGGGTACATCGTAGTACTTCTCCGTGTTTTTACAAAAGATAGTAACCGTGTTTTGCATAACAAATGCTTTTTTTATTATGCCCGCAAAAATAATAATTTTTTCTGAATTGGCAAAACAAAATCTTCCTAAAACATAAATATCAATTTTTCAGATGATTAAGAAGATATTTAGCACCATATCAGATGGATTTTAGGTATTTTTCTGCTTCAATTGCAGCCTTACATCCTGATGCCGCCGCAGTAATGGCTTGGCGATAATGAGGGTCGGCAACATCTCCTGCTGCAAACACTCCACTAATATTGGTCAACGGTGTACCATTGTGGGTTATAATATATCCTTGTTCGTCTGTGGATAAATAATCCTTAAAGATATCGCTATTAGGGTGATGCCCAATAGCAAGGAAGAAGCCATTAATCTCTATATGTCGGAGTTCTTCGTTTTCCTCACCTTTTCGATAAACAAGGTCAGCGCCCTCAACTTTTCCGTTTCCTGTCAAACAAAGAGTATTATGCTCAAAGAGGACTTCTATGTTTTCAGTGTCAAAAACACGCTTTTGCATTATTTCAGAAGCGCGAAGATATGGTTTTCTTACAATCAGATACACTTTCTGACAAAGCCCAGCCAAATAGAGAGCCTCTTCACAAGCCGTATCACCACCTCCTACTACTGCAACTATTTTTTTCCTATAGAAAAAGCCATCACAGGTAGCACATGCCGACACTCCCTTGCCTTTATATTCGCGTTCTGACGGCAAGCCGAGATATTTAGCCGATGCTCCGGTTGCAATAATCACAGCGTCTGCAGTTAATTCAATATCATCATCCACCCATATTTTCTTAGGTGAAACAGAGAAATCCACTTTTGTTACTATTCCGCTTCGTATCTGTGTCCCGAAACGCTCTGCCTGCCGACGCATGTCATCCATCATTTGGAAAGGCTCTACTCCATCAGGGTAGCCGGGGAAATTTTCCACTTCGGTAGTTGTTGTGAGTTGTCCGCCAGACTGTGGTCCCTCGTAAAGTACTGGATTCAAGTTGGCACGAGACGCATAGATGGCTGCAGTATAACCGGCAGGTCCTGAGCCTATGATAAGACATTTTATATGTTCCATTTTAAATTAGATTTATCTCATGTTTATTCTTCTGTTCTTACATTACGCTTCAATGCAGCATCTATCATTTTCTTCAACGAAGCATTTTGGGTCTCCACATCCTTTCGAATGATAGGTCTGAAATCTTGCGCATAACGGCATTTAGCAGGCTTAATATGTAAATCATCAAAAGTGCCATTCACATCCACACCGATATAAAGCGGTTTCAAGAGCGACACATGATAGTTAAATGACATATCAAGATTATGCCTTCCACCCACAGCAGCCATATACTTATCCATAGTCAAGCAGAAAGGATATATGTCGATTTCGTTCTTGAAGAGAGTAGCCGTAGCGGAGATACTATCCACTTTGTTCTCAGTTTTTTTGTTAAACATAAGTATTTTGGCTATTTGCGTGAATGTCTCTCCATCGAGCAATACAAGGTTTTTGCCTGATATATTGAGTGCTCCTCGTGTGGTACTTGTTTTCAAGCGATAAGCAGCGTCGGTAAATGTTTCGGCAGCCAAGTGGAACTCAGCATCGCCACGGAAAGAACGAAGCATCGGCATCATCGTGTCGATTTGAGGAATCATATTAACAAGTTCTTGCACATTGATATCAAGCATGTGATAATCAAGTCCAACAAAGATATGATTTCTACGAGGAGTCTTGTAGATAGCAGTAAGTTGTAATTTAGCGGCATTACATACAAAACCCATTTCCTCAAGCACCATGACTCCATCTTTTATGTATAGGTGTCCGCCTAAATCACGAGCCACTTGATCAAACACAACAGCCTCTTTTATGTTGGTGTTGAGAGTTATATCCATATCCTTAGGTACAAGGAATGGATTGGCGTCTTGAGTTTGACTTTTTTCGGCTTCGGCCTTAGCGGCCTCAGGCGTTTCGTCTGTTCCTGTATCAGCACTCAAGATAGCCATCAATTCATTAACATCAGTATGTTCACTCGTGAATTCAACTGTACCTTTAAGAATATCTTTTTTCTCTAACCAATGACCTATATTATTTATTTTTCCTGTTAATGAAAAATCACTATTGCCTATGATTATTCGGCTGTCCATTATATCACACTGACGATTGGAATAATCGAATCTGATCTTCGGAATTTCGATTTTTTCTTGAATAAGAGGTATTTCTACATTTCCTTCGTTAAGGTCGATGCTTAGTCTTGGCGACCATTGCAAAAGGAAATTCTCTTTTGATGGGTCTCTGTAGCCTTGTGCATACAGGCGGAAAGCCTGCGTTGAAGCCTTTATGCTATCACCCTTGCTCGCTTGAAGGGCAACAGTATTAATCATGGCTTTCAGACGAGGCTGGTTGCTCTCTTTGGTTGAGGATATACTTGCTGTAATTTCCGACTTCTTCAAGTGAGCAATTATATCAGTATAATTGGCTTTGAGGTCATTAAAGAGCAATTTGGTCTGTATCAAAGGAATCGCATCCTGCTTTTTTGTGTTATATTCTACATAAGCAGTCAAATCAGGTTGTTCAATGGCAGCATTGATAGTATCCATATCTGCCGAAAGCGATGTTGATTGCAAGGTTGCTGCAGCATATAGCATTGCAGAGTTAGAAAGAACATCGCTCGTTTCAAGTTTAATATCAGTATTGCCTAATTCTGCTTTTACCAAATCTATCATTTCAACATTAAGTTGGTTCGGCTGCAAACTTATTGCTGCCCAATTGGTAGATTTCTTCGATGGTTTTCGGTTAGGAATTTGCACTTTGACATTCATCTTGTCAGAATTGAGCAAAATACTATCATATTGGACTGCTAAATCTCTAATATCCAAATCGGCAGAAATATCACCTTTACTTAGAGTCATATTGGTTAAATCAGACAAACGGATTTTAGCGTGTGCCTTACCTTGTGCTGTTCCTTTCAGGCCGGTTTGTATATTATCCGCTTCAAGATATTGCTTAAATTCAGGCAGATTTACTTTAATATTTGCATTAATATCAGCGAGCAAATCTCCTAATAACTCACTCACATTGCCCGCTGCATCTATTTGTGTTTTGCCTGTGCGAGCATGAAGACGCTGTATCTTAACTGAAGATTGTGGTTTGTTGTTGAGGTCGATATGTGCATCGGCTGTTAGATTGATATCTTCTATTTTATAAGGAAAAACATCCATATATGCTGCCTGAGCATCAGATAATTTAAACGAAGCATCAACAATCGGCATAACAGAATCGTTATATATACCTTTTGCAGTAGCATCTAACGACACTGTTGCTTTATCAATATCAATACCATCAAGCATTTTGGTAATATTTGCAGGCAAAAGTTTTAGCAACTGCATTACATCCCAATTACTAAGCGATACCGCAGCATCGACAGCAATATCATCGCCGGGCAAAGAAGCCTCACCCGCAATAGTAAGCGCAAACTCATTAACTGCTATTTCCGCTTTTTCCAAGGCAACAGATAAAGTATCTAACCTAAGTGCTGTATGTTCAGACTTAAGATTCAATTTCAAATGATCAGCATATATCTCATTATCTATTGCCGCACTCACATCATTGGCAAGAAGATGAAGTTGAATATCTTCAAGTCCTTTGGCAGATGCATCAACGGCAATATTCTCTACCTTGGCATCAATTTTAGACTTCAAATCAAGATAAGTGATTGAGTTGGCAACGATATTTACCTTTCCCACATTAAGTTGGTCAAAAGGCAAAGAAAAGGCAGTAGTATCTTCTTTTGTTGTATCCTGAGGCAGAACAAACACATTTAAGTTGCTCTCGCCTTGTTCATTGAAGAATATATTAGCATTGATACCTTTGATTGTCAGTTCATGAACATCTAATGCTTTTTCTTTCAAGAAACGCTTTACATCTACCTTAGCCACTACATCAGGCGCAGCCAACAAAGTGTCCGATTGAGCATTTTCCATCGGATTAACTATGTATAGTCCGTTGATATGAAGCCCAAACTCAGGGAAAGTAGAAAAGAAAGTAAGGTCAACGTCACCAATATAATGGTCTGTACTTATATACTGAGCCGCAACATTTCTCACAATAGGAGTAAGTCTTGCAGGAGTAAATACAAAATAAATGGCTATTAGTATCGCCACTAGCACCACACCGAGAATTGAACCGAGCGTGATGCCAAATATCTTCCAAAACTTTTTCATTATCTAACTCTTGTTAAGGTATGCGACTTTCCGAAATCATCTTTATATGACAAAGTATTACTATTGAGCAAAGTTATTGTATAAATTTTAGGTATCTCAGCCCAACCATACTCCATCATATGGATTTCTTTCAGTTGTGTTATTTGAATACTATATTTAAACCATCCGTTGCCGTATGGCGTCAAATCACTCTCTTTTACATCGTCGCCTTCGTCCCAAGTATGACCATAATAAGGGTAATTAGCATCATCTGTCCTTTCTTGAGAAAACACCCAATACTGATAATTACCATCTGGTTCAAGCCCTTCTGACGGACAGCGCCATGTACCAAAAATATCATTTGCAGAATACTCTTCTTGTTGGCAAGAGGTAAAAGCAACCATCACTGCCACTAAAGCACATAAAAGAAAAATGTTGCGTTTCATAGAAAATATGTTTTTATAAGTTTAATGATGTTCAAGCCTTTTTTATAATTAACAATACTTTATATTCATCAAAATCAAGACACTCCGGTTCATCAACATGTTCAACCACATTTAGGGATGTAGCCAAGACTTGAGATGAGATATATTCTCTGAAGTTATTTATTGCGGAATTGATATGCTCATCTGTTTGTATTGACACTTCTATTCTGTCGGTTATTTCCAAACCGCTTGATTTTCTTAGATTTTGGATACGATTAACCAATTCGCGAGCGATACCTTCTTCTTCAAGTTCTTTACTTACTTCAATATCCAATGCGACAGTAAGTGTTCCTTCAGTTTGAACTAACCATCCTGGCATATCTTCAGTAGTGATTTCTACATCCTCACTAACAAGAGAATATCCTGAATCAGGTAATTGATATTGTCCCTCAGTTTCCATTTGTCTTATCTGTTCTTGAGACAATTGTTGTATTTCTGCCGCTATTGCTTTCATTTGCGCCCCCACTTTCTTTCCTAATACTTTGAAGTTAGGGCGTATTTTCTTAACTAATCTCACAGTTGGGTCGTCAGCAGAAACTATCATAAGTTCTTTTATGTTGACCTCAGCCTTCACCAAATCAGAGATATGTTTAAGGTTCAGTTTTGTCTCTTCATCAGTAGCAGGAATTACGGCTTTTCTCAGCGGTTGGCGTACTTTTTTATTAGCACGCTTGCGCAGAGCGAGTATAACAGAAGTGGCTTGTTGTGCCAAATTCATCTGGGCCTCAAGAGTATTATCAATAAGCGTTGTGTCGGCTTTTGGGAAGTAAGACAAATGCACAGTATTGCCCGTCAAGTCGCGATAGAGTTGGTCAGCATAGAAAGGTGCTATCGGAGCCATGAGTTGAGCAACCACCTTCAGACATTGATAAAGAGTAAGATATGCCGTATGTTTGTCTTCCGACATCTCACCGCCCCAAAAACGCTTTCGATTAAGGCGGACATACCAATTACTCAAGTCATTACCTACGAAACTCTCTATCGCCCTACCGGCACGAGTAGGTTCATACTGCTCATAGTACTCAGTAACCTCATTTATCAGAGAATTAAGACGACTGATTATCCACCTATCAATTTCCGTCAGTGTAACAGATATTTTTTTATCTGGATTCCAATCATCTACATTAGCATAAAGAGCGAAGAAAGAATAAGTGTTATATAATGTCCCAAAGAACTTACGACGCACTTCTTCCACTCCTTCAGTGTCGAATTTTAGATTTTCCCATGGTGAAGAATTGGTGAGCATATACCAACGCACAGCGTCTGCACCATATTTATCTAACGCCTCAAACGGATTAACTGCATTACCAAGTCGTTTGGACATTTTATTGCCATTCTTATCAAGTACCAACCCATTGCTAATCACATTACGATATGCCACAGTATCATCAATCATAGTGTGTATGGCATGCAGCGTAAAGAACCATCCTCTTGTTTGGTCAACTCCTTCTGATATAAAATCAGCAGTCAAAGGAGCATCCTGATTCTCAAATGGATAATGGTTCTGCGCATACGGCATAGCGCCAGAATCAAACCATACATCAATAAGGTCTAACTCGCGATGCATAGGCTGTCCGGATGGGGATACAAGTACGATTTGATCTACATACGGACGGTGAAGGTCGATATTTTTTGGATCATAGTTTTCTTTTGAGAAATCTCCTACACGGAAATTAGGATATGGATTGGCTTTCATCAGGCCAGCCTGAACCGATTTATTTATTTCCGCAATCAGTTCTTCAATTGATCCTATGCATATTTCTTCTTGCCCGTCATCGGTTCTCCAAATAGGCAGCGGAGTGCCCCAATAGCGCGAACGAGATAAGTTCCAATCGTTCAGATTTTCAAGCCATTTTCCAAATCTTCCCGTACCCGTTGATTCAGGTTGCCAATGTATGGTTTTGTTAAGAGCAATCATACGCTCTCGAGCCTTAGTTGAACATATAAACCACGAGTCTAACGGGTAATATATAACAGGCTTATCTGTTCGCCAGCAATGTGGATAGGTGTGTACATGTTTTTCTATTTTGAACGCCTTTCCTTCTTGCTTCAACATAATACAGAGCGATACATCAAGAGTTTCGTCTTTATCGGTTAACGAACTATCGTAAGCATTTTTAACATACCTACCTTGCCATTTACTATACAAGTCTGCGTTGATATGTTCTTTTACATATTCATCGTCTAAATCTTGCAAAAGGAAGAATTTACCTGTCATATCCACCATTGGTCTTACTTCTCCTTTTTTAGTAAGGAAAGTCATGGCAGGAACACCGGCTTTTTTTGCCACGAATTGGTCATCAGCACCGAATGTAGGAGCGATATGCACTATACCCGTACCATCGTCAGTAGTAACATAATCACCACTAATAATACGGAATGCTCCCTCGCCGTCCGGCCTTGCCCAAGGGATAAGTTGCTCGTACTCCATTCCTAAGAGGTCAGCTCCTTTGCAAGTGCGCAAAATAGTATAATCCTCTTCTGATTTGAAATAAGAGCCAACAAGCGCTTGTGCCATTATATAAGTAGCCTCCAACCCTGAATACGGATTTTTGGCTTTAATATACACATAATCTATTTTTGGTCCGACGCACAAGGCCGTGTTGGAAGGTAATGTCCATGGAGTAGTGGTCCATGCGAGTGCATATAGGTTGTCCGCACCTTTAATCTTAAATTGAACAGTGCATGTAGTATCTTTAACATCTCTATAGCACCCGGGCTGATTGAGTTCATGAGAAGACAGACCTGTTCCTGCAGCGGGAGAATAAGGCTGAATGGTATATCCTTTATAAAGATAGCCTTTGTTATAGAGTTGTTTGAGCAAATACCAAAGAGTTTCGATATATTTATTATCATAAGTGATGTAAGGATTATCCAAATCAACCCAATAGCCCATTTGTTTTGTCAGGTTGGTCCATTCTTTTGTATATTTCATCACCTCCCTGCGGCAAGCCGAATTATATTCATCTACACTTATTTTTTTGCCTATATCTTCTTTGGTTATACCCAGCATTTTTTCCACTCCCAACTCTACAGGCAGTCCATGAGTATCCCACCCTGCTTTTCGTTGTACCTCAAAGCCTTGCATGGTTTTATATCGGCAGAAGGTATCTTTGATAGTACGTGCTAACACATGGTGAATACCCGGCATACCATTGGCCGAAGGAGGTCCCTCGAAAAATAGAAATTTCGGATTCCCTTTCCTTGTTTTAACAGATTGTTCGAATAAGTGTTCTTTCTCCCACTGCTCCAACACTTCTTTGGCTAAAGAAGAAAGATTTAAGCCTTTATACTCTTTAAAATTTTTCATTATTATACTAATTGTCTATTAAGCCTGCAAAATTACAAGAATTGTTTGAATTATACAAATTCTTATTTATAATCGCATTTGCCAACAATCTGAGAAATCATGTTTCAAGGAATGAAGTAGAAACTTATTTGGTATAGAATTTGTTTTATTTAGAGGTATTATATTAATATGCAGATATTATGGTTTTTCAGTCGCCTTATTATTTATTTTTACTTCTATTCCTTATTCCGATTGTAGGTTGGTATATTTACGAGTTGCACAAATCAGATGCGAGCATTCAGATGTCGTCTGCCGAGGCTTTGTCAAGGCAGAAAAAGACTGTTCGCTTATATATGCTTCATATACCTTTTTTATTGAGAGTGGTGGCAGTTGTATTGTTGGCCGTTGCACTTGCTCGTCCGCAACTAAGCAATAGTTGGAAGAGTGAGTCAACAGAAGGAATTGACATCATGATGGCCCTTGATATATCTGGTACTATGCAAGCAGAGGATTTGAAACCCAATCGTTTAGAGGCAGCAAAATCAGTAGCGACTGATTTTATTTTAGCACGGCCTAACGACAACATAGGTTTGGTGGTTTTTGCAGGGGAGAGTTTTTGTCAATGCCCCTTAACAACTGACCATGCAGTTCTCATCAACCTCTTTAATTCTGTGAAGTTCGGAATGATAGAAGATGGTACGGCAATAGGCTTAGGACTTGCCAATTCTGTAAATAGAATGAAAGACAGCAAGACCAAATCAAAGGTGGTGATATTGCTAACTGATGGTAGCAACAATCGAGGTGATATAGATCCTCAGACAGCAGCGGAGATAGCCAAGACATACGGCATCAGAGTATATGCTGTAGGAGTTGGAAGTCATGGCAAAGCAAGAGTTCCCGTGCAAACACCCATTGGCATTCAGTATATGACCATGGACTCTGAATTTGACGAGGTTACTCTAAAACAAATAGCACAAACAACAGGTGGCGAGTATTTCCGTGCCACAGACAACAAAACTCTTAAACAGATTTATGAAAAAATTGACCAATTGGAAAAAACTAAAATAAGAGTAAGAGAATATTCAAAACGAACTGAGATTTTCGAACCATTTTTGATTGCTGCAATTATCTGCTTGTTACTTGAATTAATACTAAGATATTTTGTTTTAAGAACGGTCAGCAATTAACCGCAGTTTATAAACGAAATTTTACTATTTAGAATTTTAATTAGACATTTTTTCTTTTATTCTTTGTTGTTTTAATAATTTTGTATAATTTTGCAGCGTCGTTAAAAGCGACATAAAGGAAGTTTTTTCTTCTTGTATTGGTTTTTTGAGTTAATATGATGGGGTAAGGGTTGCCGCGAGGCAACCCTTACTTTATTATAGATAAAATCCTTTGGATCGTAATTGGAAATGTTATTGATTTTACCTTTCAAGAATTTTTATAAAACCACTATAAGACAAGTAATTAATGATTCTATTGAAATTCATCTTGCTGCTTGAGTAGGTCCGGTCTGCGTTCTTTAGTGTGCTTAAGAGATTCTTCATAGAGCCATTCCTCTACTTTTGCTTGATTACCGCTTAATAAGATTTCAGGTACTTTCCAGCCTTTATATTCAGCAGGTCGAGTATAGACCCCTGCTTCAAGAAGATTATCTTGAAAGGAATCAGAAAGTGCAGAAGTTTCATCTCCTAAAGCCCCCGGAAGAAGGCGAACAATAGCATCAACCATCATAGCCGCGGGCATTTCTCCACCTGTAAGAACAAAATCACCTATACTATACTCTTTGGTTATCAGATGATCACGAACGCGTTGATCGACCCCTTTATAATGCCCACAAAGAATTATGATATTTTCTTTTAGAGACAACTGATTGGCTGTTTTTTGCGTAAAAGGCTCACCATCCGGTGCCGTAAAAATAATCTCATCGTAATTTCTTTCGGAGCATAATTTTGTTATCAATCTATCTATAGGCTCAATTTGAAGTACCATCCCTGCGCCAAAGCCAAACGCATAATCATCTACCTTGCGATGCTTATCGAGCGTATAATCTCTAAGATTATGTACAAATATCTGAGCGAGCCCTTTATCTTTTGCTCGTTTGACAATTGAGTAGTTCAACGGACTCTCAAGTAGTTCGGGCACAGCAGTAATAATATCTATTCTCATCGTTCGATTCGTTTGTCATTTATGATTTAGTAATTGTTGAACAACGCAATGCTAAATTTTGAGGTTGAAATAAATTTAAGGTACGGGGTCGTATCCACTACCTCCCCACGGATGACATCGCGCTATACGCTTTAGCCCAAGCCAACCACCTTTGAAAATTCCATATTTGAGCACCGCCTCTACCATGTATTGTGAACAAGTGGGCGTATATCTGCATGAAGGCGGAGTCAATGGCGATATACAATATCTGTAGAAATAGACAGGCAGAAGAAATAATTTTCTAAAAAACAACTTCATATTCAAGTATTGTTTGCAGCATTTTCATTGATGATTCTCGCTATGGATTTTTGTACTGCCTTATTGACTTGTGTAAAAGACAATTGTTCTTTGGCAATATAATTATATGCTATGTTTATTTGTAAGCGGTTTGCATTGACATAATCTCTTATCAAAGGTGCATTAAGCCTAAAAGCCTCTCTTATCAATCGTTTTAGGTGATTGCGTTGATTGGCGCGACGGAACAAACTCTTAGGAGCCCATATAAGTATTTTCAGACATGGGTTATCGACAAAAGAAAAAATAGTATATGTAATCCTAAGCGGAAAACAAGTAAATCGCTTTCCGTTTTCATAGAGGAGATTGATGTTGTTTTTGCCGCACAACTTCTCTTCTTTGGGGAATATATATATACTTTTCATCTTAAAAAAAGAGAGCCATAGCACGCTATGGCTCCCATTGCTTATCAGCGTACTCTCTTATGATTTTCTTTGAGGAAAGCATCGATAGCCGATGTGATAGATGGATATTGAGGCGTTGGTGCTTCAACATTAACAACAAGTCCCCCCTCCCTAAGCGCTTGTGCTGTATTCTGACCAAAACATGCTATTATATGTTCACCTTGCTCAAAATCAGGATAATTTTGGAAAAAGGCTTGCACACCGGTTGTTGTAAACAGCACATACATATCATAATCAACTTGCTTTTGCTCTTCGGTCAAGTCGTTTTTAACTGTGCGATAAAACACACATGGTTGCACAACAATCTTATGTTTGAGAAACATCTGAATATCGTCGTCATTATGAATATCGGACATCGCCATCATGAATTTATCATAAGGACGACGCTTCATCATAGGAATCAAAGTTTCCAAACGATTGTTTTGAGCAAAGAAAACTTTACGCTTACGATACTGAATATATTTTTGCAGATAATTGGCAATAGATTCTGATATACAATAATAATGCATAGTATCAGGAATTGCCACACGCATTTCTTGACAAAGATGGAAGAAATGATCTACTCCATGACGCGAATTAAAAATAACAGCAGAATAATCCAATATATTTATGTGCTGCGCCCGAAACTCTTTAGGGGTGAGTTCTTCTATACGGATAAACTGGTGGAAATGGAAGTTAACATTGTACTTTGCAGCCATATCAAAGTATGGCGATTTCTCTGAAGTAGGTTTCGGCTGTGAAACCAAAATATTCTTTACTTTCAATGTCTTACTCAATTTACTGTTACACAAAATCAATCACAAAATCTGTCAGGAAAAGTACATTTACAAATGGTACTAATTCGAGCGTGCAAAGGTACGAAAAAATATATAAACACGCCATAGGTTTATGAAAAAAAAGTTGAAAAGCCTTGATAATGTACAATATAATATACAATCCATAAAAGATTGCCAAAGTTATTAGCGCTCCATCAACCGTAACAAATGGTGCATACAACACTATCATTATCAGAGGCAAAAGAATAACTGAGAAAACTGTATTTAATGCAGAAACATACCGCTTTAATAAGTATTTAGTAGAATTGTCAAAAAACACATAATTCACTAAACTATCAAGGAGAAATCTTATTATTATTGCGCATAGTGCCAGTGATAGACAAATTAGATATTCTACAGCAGAAAATCTAAGTTGCGGTAAAGATATAAAACTATACATAGCAAGCGACCATAGCAACCACTGATACAGAAAAAACGAAACCTGACCATAGGTGGAATGTAGCACATCTTCAAAAGGTGAATTACGATTTTTAGTTACAATAAGCGTCTGAAAAGCAGAACGAATGATTCCACGCTGAAAAACTATAGACACTATCAGTAAACCCATGATAATCACCAACACCCACGCGCCCCACGATTGCGAGTAAGGAGAGTCTATGCGAACCACTGAAGTCATTTTAATCTGCTGTTTAGAGGCGCAAAATTACATAAATTTTTCCAATATTTTGTGCATTTGTGAAAAATGTGTAATTTTGTAGGCTAAATTATGGTATATCTTGCAAAAAGTAAGATATAAATATTGAAAACTCAGAGCACCTAAAAAGTAGAGAAGTATATTGATTTCAAGCCTTTTAGGTGTTAGAAAAATTTTAGATATGTCTGTAGAAATAAAACCTATCAGTACAAAGCGTGATATCAGGCGCTTTGTAGATTTTGCAAACGAACTATATAAAGATTGTCCGAATTATTGTCCGCCTTTGTATGGTGATGAGGTTGATACCTTTGACATAAAGAAAAATCCTGCCTTCGATGTTGCCGAATGTCAGTTGTTCCTTGCCATAAGAGACTGCAAAATAGTAGGCAGAGTTGCAGCATTGATAAATTATAGGGCCAACGAGCACTGGGGCGTAAAAAAAGTGCGCTTTGGGTGGATTGATTTTATTGATGACATGGAAGTGAGTCGTGCATTGCTTGATGCTGTGGCTCAATGGGGAAAACAAAAAGGCATGGATACTCTAAACGGACCCGTAGGTTTTACAGACTTAGACCATGAGGGGCTTCTTATAGAAGGATTTGAATATTTAGCCCCTTTGGCATCGCTCTACAACTATCCATACTATGAAAAACACATGGAGGCGTATGGCTTGACCAAGGAAAACGACTGGATAGAAATTCAGATACAGACACCTGATGAATGTCCCGAGAGAATAGCACGCGTTGCTCAAATTGCAGCAAAAAGAGGACATTATAGCGTGGCTAAAGTACATAATGTAAAAGAATTATTAAAACGATTTGGCTATTCCTATTTTGATGTTATTGATGAGTGTTATCAGCAACTGTATAATTTTCAGCCACTAACCGATCGTCAAAAAGAATATTACTCAAAATACTATTTCTCAATACTGAATTTTGATTTTGTTACATTAGTAGTGAATGAAAAAGACGAAATAGTTGGTTTTGGAATAGGTATGCCTGATATATCTGAGGCTGTAAAAAAATGCGGAGGAAAATTGTTCCCGTGGGGGTGGTATCATATACTCAAAGCGCTAAAGGCAAAACAAATTGAACATTTTGACTTACTCTTGATAGGCGTGAGACCCGATTTGCAAGGTTCAGGAATAAACGCAATAATAATAGCCGATCAGTTCCCGTATTTCAAGAAATATGGAATCAAGACCGTTGAGACCACTTCTATTATGGAAACCAACACCAAGAACCAAGCCAATTGGTTTATGTTTCCTCATAAAATACATAAACGCAGAAGAGCATACGCAAAGAATATATAATTTTTGAAAATATGAATATCGCATTAGTACTATTATTAGCAATTGCAGGCATTTGTCTGCTGCTGATTGAGATTTTTCTTCTTCCCGGCACTACACTGGCAGGAATTATAGGCATACTCTCGCTTATAGGAGGAGTGGTGGTTGCGTACTTAAAAATCGGTGCCATGGCAGGTCATATTACCCTTGCCGCCACGATTGTGTTTTTAGCAATAGGAATATACTTATTTATTCGCAGCAAAGCATTAGACAAGATGTCGCTAAAGACGGATATTAACTCAAAAATCGATTTGCTTGAAGACACTGACATAAAAATAGGAGATATAGTAACTACTGCAACCCGTTTGGCTCCAATGGGTAAAGTGCGAGTAGGGCAAAAGGAATTTGAGGCTAAAAGTATCAGTGGATTTCTTGATGCCGGAACAGATGTTAAGATAATATCTATCGAAGGTAATATACTGACAGTAAGCAAATAACTCTAAATATAAGTAATTATGGGAATTTTTGAAATTGTATTGATAGTACTGCTATTTATTGCGGCTATCCTTTTCTTCTACTATGTGCCTTTCCTGCTTTGGATATCGTCCATAGTATCAGGTGTACATGTATCTTTAGTACAGTTGTTCTTAATGCGTATCCGTAAGGTGCCACCACACAAAATCGTTGACTGCTTGATAGAAGCACACAAGGCAGGTATTGACGATGTGAAGCGTGATGGTCTGGAGGCTCACTACTTGGCCGGTGGTAATATAGTTAATGTAACACACGCCCTTGTGAGTGCCAATAAGGCTAATATCCCTTTGACCTTCCAAATGGCAACTGCCATTGACCTTGCAGGACGCGATGTGTTCGATGCTGTACAGATGTCCGTTAACCCCAAAGTAATAGAAACACCTAATGTTACAGCCGTTGCCAAAGATGGTATTCAGTTGATAGTAAAAGCCAGAGTAACCGTTCGCACAAATATCCGTCAGTTGGTAGGTGGTGCAGGCGAAGAAACTGTTTTGGCTCGTGTCGGCGAGGGTATCGTATCTTCAATAGGTTCAAGCGAAAGCCACAAACAAGTGCTGGAAAATCCAGACAGCATAAGCAAGGTAGTTCTTCAGAAAGGTTTGGACGCCGGCACTGCTTTTGAGATTTTGTCAATAGACATCGCCGATATTGATGTAGGTAAAAATATCGGTGCACAACTGCAAATGGATCAAGCCGAAGCAGATAAGAATATAGCACAAGCCAAGGCAGAGGAACGCAGAGCAATGGCGGTTGCTTTAGAACAAGAAATGAAAGCAAAAGCCCAAGAGGCACGCGCACATGTAGTAGAGGCCGAAGCCGAGGTTCCCAAAGCCATGGCAGAAGCATTCAGAAGCGGCAACTTAGGTATTATGGACTATTATAGAATGAAAAATATAGAGGCTGATACCGAGATGCGCTCGGCTATAGCCAAACCAAATACCACAAACAACACAAAGAAGAAATAAAAATTATGAGACTGATTATCGAGCCTAACTATGACGCTTTGTCGGCTTGGGCAGCCAACTATGTAGCAAAGCGTATCAACGACTTTCAACCTAAAGAGAGCAAACCATTCGTATTGGGTCTTCCTACCGGTTCTTCACCATTAGGAATGTACAAGAAACTTATTGAACTCAACAAAGAAGGTAAAGTAAGTTTTCGTAATGTTGTAACTTTCAACATGGACGAGTATGTGGGTTTGCCCGTTGAACACCCTGAGAGTTATCATTCGTTTATGTGGAATAATTTCTTCAATCATATTGACATAAAGAAAGATAACGTCAATATATTGAATGGCAATGCCAATGACTTGGAGGCAGAATGTGCTCGCTATGAAGAAAAGATTCGTTACTACGGCGGTATCGACCTGTTTTTGGGCGGCATAGGACCTGATGGTCACATAGCCTTCAATGAACCCGGCTCATCACTCTCTTCTCGTACAAGAAAAAAAGCACTTACCACAGACACCATTATCGCCAACTCTCGTTTCTTTGACAGCGATGTGAATAAAGTACCTAAGACTGCACTGACGGTAGGTGTGGGAACAGTAATGGATGCCAAAGAAGTACTTATTATGGTTAATGGTCACAATAAAGCACGCGCTTTGCAACATGCAGTTGAAGAACCTATCAACCACATGTGGACCATATCTGCACTACAAATGCACCAACGAGGCATTATTGTATGCGACGAGGCTGCATGCGACGAGTTGAAAGTAGGCACATATAAGTATTTCCTCGATATAGAGAAAGAGAATCTTAACCCAGATACACTGCTCTGATGTCTAGTGTTGCAAAATGGATATTAGGCGGTTTAGGGTTTGTACTCGGCGGACCAATCGGCGCACTTGTAGGTGTGCTGATTGGTTCACTTATTCCGGAAGGCGTAATAAAAAAGCAAGATTTTACCGACAACGACTCTAACACGACTAACGAATTTGAATCCGAATTCTCTTCGCGCCGCCGTCCGTACCACAAAACCACGACAGGAGATATCCATATCTCACTCTTAGTGCTTATTGCTGCCGTAATGAAGGCAGATGGGCACCTCAAACGCTCGGAACTGGAACTCGTAAAACGATTCCTTCTTAACAACTATGGCGAGCAAGACGCGAAACAACTACTCCAAGTACTCAAACAATTGCTTGAAAAAGATATCGATGTAGAGGCTGTGGCTGACCAAATAAGAGTAAATGTGAATTATTCTACAAGACTTGAAATTATCCATTTCCTTCTTGACCTTGCAAATGCTGATGGCGAATTTCTTGAGCAAGAAAGCAATGTAATAGAAACTATTTACTTGCACTTAGGCATTAGCCAAGCAGACTATCTATCGATACTTGCACCATACAAGAAACAAAAAAATCCTAATTGGGTCTATCAAACATTGGAAATAACCCCCGACGCGACCAACGAAGAAGTCAAGAAGGCTTATCGCCGCATGGCAATGAAATATCATCCTGACAAAGTCACTTCGGCAGGTGAAGATATAAAACAAAAAGCAACAGAAAAATTCCGCTCTGTACAAGAGGCATACGAAACTATTTGTAAAGCACGAGGAATCAAATAGATTTTAACCAATCAGGTACACTTTCTTACAAATTGTTATAAAAAATGACTTTTGCCTATGCAAAAAGTCATTTTTTTATTATATAAAATTGCGTATTTACATAATAAATAGTAATTTTGCAGCGTTTTATAGTAAATTGTGTTGGTTTGCGCCAAAACAAAAGGTTAGTTGTTTTGATATCTGATTTTAAGAAAATATTGTGTCTCTTTACTTGGAGTCTACTACCACTTGTACTATCTGCCCAAGTGCAAATGACAGATTTACCTTATCTTTGTGATTTTGAAGACGATACGGAAAATGCTTTATGGACATTAAACCCCGGTGCTTCTTCTGCCAACTTAAAAAACTTATGGGTTGTATCAGATCACGAAGCATATACAGGTCAACGCTCAATGTATATATCAGATGATGGCGGCAAGACAAATCATTACACACCCAAAGCCAATATAGTCATAGCCTACAGAAGCATGATGTTCGAGGAAGGTAGTTACGACTTTTCCTTTGATTGGAAGGGAACGGGTAATGGCGAAAATGGCTATCTTAAAGTGTTGCTTACCACACGCTCAGCAGCATATATATCTTCACAAGGCAATTCTTCTGAACCATCTTATTTCTCTTCTGCATTGAATTGTATCGACCAAAACAACCCCGATACTAAACTCTATGGAGCCACTCGATGGCAACATTTTCAAGGGTCGTTCCAGATATACCCTTCTATGGCTAATAGAGATGTTAAACTCATGTTTGTATGGGTAAACACCAACATAGATATTGACACCACCTCTATCATGGTTGACAATCTGCAACTTGCCAAATCAGCACCTTCATACCCTAACAACCTATATGTTGATTGCGATGAAAGGGAAGCAAATGTGTATTGGTCAGGCAGTGCAGATTCATACGAAATCCTCTACCGAAGCAAAGACTCAGATGAATGGCACTCTGTAGCGTGCAACGAAGCACACTTGCAGGCAAACAACATACCGTATGGCGCATACGAATTGTGGATATGCAGCATCAATGGACAAGACAAATCAATTTATAGTGTCTTCCCTACTGTTTTTATCTATCCTACCCAATGTTTCGATGTACTCAATATGTACAACGCCTCATTCGAGACCTATACCTACCGCAACAACTTGCCCTCAAATGTAGTGAGAAATAGCGGCTCGTATCACTATGCAACGGAAAAGATAGACGATGGCTATCAATCAATCTTAAGCCGACAAACCACACATTTCTTACAAGACGAATACGATGAGCGTACTTTGGGTGGACTTAAAACCGTTCCCGAGGGCGAATTCGGGTCAATAAGATTGGGCAATTGGGAAAAATGGGCAGAATGGGAAAGTATCAGTTTTAAGTATGAAGTAAGTTCTGCCCGCAAATCTGTATTGCTTCTTAAATATGCCATAGTGGTGGACGATGTATCACACCCGATAAAAGACCAAGCCTACTTCTCCATTAGCATTAAAGACGAACAGGGGCAAGAGGTAAATACAGGCTGCACCGACATCAATTTCCATACTCCTACCAATGAAGAATTACGCGACCCTGCCGTACAAAAACTATGGCATAAAAATTCATGGAACGGCTCTCTTGTTCGTTGGCAAGACTGGTTTATGATTGGATTAGACTTGTCTGATTACCAAGGACAAACCCTTACTGTTAAATTAGAGACACACGACTGCACACAAAGCGGACATTTCTGCTATGCTTATTTTACACTCAGATGCTCATCAGCTGAACTTGAAGGCATACCATGGGGCGAAAATAGTTATACTACACAATTTATAGCACCTGAAGGGTTTGAATACGAATGGGTTAATAGAAATGACACCAATACCGTCATATCTACAGAAAGAGAATTTAATGTGAATCAAAATGACACCATGTCATATTATGTTGATTGTACATATCTTAACCAATCTGATCACAACAATGTTCAAGAATGTACTTTCCGCTTAGAAGCAACTGCCCGTCCACACACACCACATGCTGAAATCGGCTTCGATTGGTTGCCTGAAAACTGTGAAAATAAATATCAAATATACAACAAAAGCCATATTGATTTGAAAAATCAAATAACAGGCGATATAGAACACCGCTACGATTGGACTTTGACCGACTACTATTGGAGACAAAATGGCGACTCGCTTACCACACTGCCAATGTACAAACACGATAAAGACACCTTCCCCATAACCACTACAACTAATAACGGCGACACGCTTAACTATTCTCTTTGGACAGGTATTTGGGCAAACGACACCTTGTGGGAAGATAAAACAGACACAATGTTTATTGTTCCCAAGATTGGTCCTATAGAGAAACTAACTGAGCAAACGGTATGCTATAATGGTAGTGTAGAATTTCCTACTAATTCCGGCAAGATACGAACCTCAACAGGATTATATTACGATTCATTGAAGTCTGTTATTACAGGCTGCGACTCAACCAATATTCTCTCACTTGTCGTTCTTGACAGCATAGGAACAACTATTGAAGATACCATCTGTTACAACGGCTCTTATATCTTTGGAGGCGATACACTTACACAAACTAAATCTTATATAAAAGTATTTAGCAGCGCTCTCACAGGATGCGACAGCGTGGTAACACTCAAATTATTCAATGCACCTCAACCACGCATAATGTCCTCACAAGAAGAGTTTTGTCCCGAAGAAGGTTGGATAAGATTTGATGCTGACAACTTACTATACGCAGATTTTGTAGAACTGATTATGCAAGACACCACATACAACTTCAGCGGAAGAAACAATACTCAACAACTGACATTTTCGTCTGAAAACATGATATCAGGAAATTATAAGGTTACAGTGGTTATACATAATCCATGGTGCGATATTGATACTGACACCTTGAACTTTACACTGAATTTACCATCATCTATAGTAGAAGCCAAATGGGATAATGTACTCGCTATTCTTAATGAGAAATACAACGGAGACTACCTATTCCGCTCATATCAGTGGTATGAAAACGGAATACCAATACAAGGTGCAACAGGCTCTTGGTATCATACACAAGAGGCTATGAACGAGACAAGTGAGTATTCTGTCGAAGTGGTACTTATTGACGGCACTGAACTTAAGATTTGTCCTTTCTTGTATGGCAACAAAACTAATAATGAACCTGAAAGGAAAGTCAGAAAGATATTAAAAGACGGTCATGTTTATATAATAAACGACGAGAATATATATAACATTTTTGGTATAAAAGTAAACTAAAATGGAAATCAAAAAATTAAATATATTATTTTGTTTCACTCTACTTTTGTGTAGCATCTATGCTCAAACCACCACATATAGTTGCGACTTTGAAGACGCTACTCAAAATCAGCAATGGGTGCTTAATACTCCACGCTCACAAAATTACGACTGGCCTAACCTATGGTATATAGGCAACGCAGGGGCAATGACAGGCGAAAACGGATTGTATGTAAGTGCAGATGGTGGAAAAACAATTTGCTATAACACTAATTCAGATATTATTGACAATATCATGATAGCCTACACAGACTTACATCTGACACAAGGCACATACGATTTCTCGTTCAATTGGAAAGCAGGTGGCGGAAGCACGGCATATATGATGGTTGCCTGGGTGCCTGAGTCGCAATACTCAGAAATGAAATGTGGTATAAACAACGAATGGGCTGACAGACTTTGGATTTCAAAAAACCTTCTTGAACTCAATGATGGCGAAACCAATGCAAAGCAATTCTCTGAAAGTTTAGAATGGAAACTATCAGCAGGCAAGATTGTTTCCGACGGAGAAAAACACCGACTACTTTTTATTTGGGTGAGTTCAGGTAGTAATCCTATTGCCCCGCTGTCTGTTGCAGTTGACAACATTATGATTTCTCGCAACAACTGTGGAAAGCCTACAAATATGAAAGTTCAAACAAACGGCAATACCGCACATCTATCATGGAATACTACAGCAGAAAGCGTAAACATAAAATACAAAAAGACAGGAGATAATAAGTTTATTGAACATAACAACATAACTACCACCAACTTAGATATCACACTACAAGAAGGAGTGTATTTTTGCTACATCCAAGTAGTATGTGAGGGTGAAAAAAGTGTATGGTATGAGTTTCCTGTAATTCTTATTCATAATTCCTCTTGCTTTGATTTTCTTGATTTAACAGATGACAATTGTTATTTCAACAACTCTTCATCTGCAGGACTTGCCACAGTATTTGAAAAAGGCAAACAAGATCAGGGTTACAAATCAATACTTAGCAAACATACCATTCACTACATTAAAGAAGAAGACTCTTATACTCTTGGTAGTACAGATGCTAACGGCAATGCCGTTGCTGCACTCAAGACCATACCGGAAGGTGAAATTGCTTCCGTGAGATTAGGGTGGCGAGGCACTTCCGGACAAGCAGCAAGAATAGTGTATGAATATGAGGTTGATAGCAAAAATGCCTCTCTGCTACTTTTGCAATATGCAGTGGTTATGCAAATGGCTAATCATAATGAAACCGAACAACCTAAATTCACCCTCGATATCAAAGACGCTCAATCAGGCAAAGTACTTGAGACTTGCACCTCTGTTGACTTCTCCCCAAAGAAAAACAGCACAATGGAAGGGTGGTATTATAGTGGTCCTGTGACTGACGCTTCTACATGGACATGGAAAGACTGGACCACTGTCGGACTCAACCTCAATAAATATGATGGTAAGAAAGTACGCATTGAATTATCTTCATACGGTTGCACCCCTACGGGACATGGCTGTTATGCTTATTTCACTGTCAAATGCACCTCAGGGCATATCGAAGGCATACAATGTGGCGACACACCCACTAATGAATTTGTAGCACCCGAAGGATTCCACTATAAGTGGTATAAACAATTTGACCCTACTAATACTCAACTCAACAAAGATGGTATGGGCAACACGCTTACACAAGACAGCCGAATATTCAAAGTAAATTACAAAGACACTACAACATACAGAGTGGATGTACATTATATTACCGACGAAGGTTGCTATTTCTCATTACTGGCCAATGCAATGCCACGATACCCCATCCCCGTAACCAAACCGGAAATAACTTATTCTGACTGTAAGGCACATATCAAGTTTCATAACATTAGCCATATCCGCACCAAAGACCTAAACACAGGAGTTATTTACGAAACAACCAATTCACCTGACTATATATTGTGGGACTTTGGCAACACCTATTCTGCAACCGACCAATGGGAACCCGAATTTGATATACTGCCGGGAAACTATATATTCCATCTCACTGCAACCGTAGGTTTATGCGACAGCACACAAACTATCGAATGTAATATTCCTCTGTTGCAAGACACAACTGTTACTGAAGATGTCGTGAGATGTATAGGGGAAGTCTATAATTGGAAAGACAAAATGATTGTCAATGACACCACTCTCACTATCAATGATAAACGCACAACAGGTTGTGACAGTACTCATATCATCAACCTGCATTTTGTAGATAAGATACAAGCCGTTATTGACACTATCATTTTAGAAGGCGATAGCGTTATCTTTGGAGGAAAAGTATATAAAGAATCGGGCACTTATAATGACAACTACATTTCCTCCGCCGGATGTGATAGTACAATCATACTCAACCTAACCGTCAATCCTCGCTTAAAAGTAAGAGTGGAGAGCGAGAGCCCTTGTGCTGACCAAACGCAAATGCAATTGGCTGTTACAAGACAAAAAGGTAAGATAAATAGTTGTAGCATTCATTTCGACGACGACGCCCTTGCAGCAGGATTTACAGACACTATTTACTCTGACTTTGATGATAATCAAGACACCTATTTCCTTAATGTAAACAACAACCATTTTATCCCCGGATGGTACACCGCCCATCTTATGTTTGACAGCAAAGAAAATGGCACCGATTCTGTTCAATTAGAATTTATGGTTCGCTATCCCTCATCCATATTGGCACAACGATGGAACAATGTGTTGGGTATAAAAAACAGCAACTATAACGGGGGGTATGAATTTGTTAGTTATCAATGGTATAAAGCAGAGGAAATAATAGCCGATAGAGGCAATGAGCCTTATTATTATAGCCCTGAAGAATTTATAGCAGGCGAACAATATTCAGTAGAACTCGTGCGTCAAGGAGAACAACGAGCCGTTATGTCCTGCCCTATCACAATACAACATATCGCACCTGACCAAATTACCGTTACCCCTACCCTAACTCCAAAAGGAAGTAATATCCATATTCGCTCACCATATAAATTACAAGCAAATCTTATAACTGCACAAGGCAATCAGGTGATGCAATGGATATTAACCGAAGAGTATTCAACTATCAGAATGCCTAATATGGCAGGACTGTATTTCTTATACTTATGCTCAGAAAAAGAAACTAAGACCATAAAAATTCAATTAAAGTAATTGACTTAAAATAATTAACTTAATGTATAACTAAATTTTAAGCGTATGAAAAGATTTATTTCACGCCTTGTTATGCTTGTTTGTTTGATGACTTATCCTCTTATAGGCTCTGCTGTTACTCAGGCCTACTATGAGGAATTCACCACCTCAAGCACAACAGCACTGCCCACAGGTTGGACAAGGAGTTCCAGTTTGTACTGGAAATTAGGAGGAGCAAATAGTTATATTTATTATCAAACTACTTCTTCCGCAGGAAATGGCGCAACCATGACCTCTCCTATGATTGACATCTCTATGCTCAACTACAAGCCTGTACTGCGTTTTAGTATGTGGCAATTAGTTAACCAAGGAGTTTCAGATGTGTTGGTTGTAAAATATCGCACAACGGCTGATGGCGATTTGACGGTTATTGACACTATTAGCAACCCCTCACTGAATGGAGCAGCCAATGAGTATGTATATGAATTACCAACTGATTTAACTCAGATTCAATTGGTTCTTGAGGGACACACACAATCGGCAGGTGGGTTCTATATCGACTACTTAATATTAGAAAACTCATCTAAATGTACTCAAGAAATCAAGAATTTACAAGCAGAAAAAGAGTACCTCACTGTTAGTTCGGCTCTTATTTCATGGTCTCCCGCTACCACAGGTGCATTCGTAGGCTACGACATCAAAGTAAGTTCTACAGAGATGAGCAAGGCCGACTTGATAAACAACAAAGAAGCCGATGTACTTAACTCTTCTGACTATACAAGCGAAGAGTTAGCACTAAGCGGACTGCAGTCTAACACTACTTACTATGTCTATGTCCGCACTAATTGCGGCGAAGGCGAGCAAAGTGCATGGGCGGAGATCTCTTTCACTACTCCGTGCGCTTTATCAAAACCAACAGACATAAATCTTGACTTCGAAACAGAGTTAGGAGAGTGTTACACTACCCTTGTACAAAAACGCTATCCCTCCGCTGCCGCTACATCATCCAAAGCAGCAATCACTAAATCTTCACTTATTGAAGGAGAAAATCTGTTCTATTTTTACGCACAAAAAGATGTAGATTCATATCTATTCTTCCCCGCACTTGATTTTGACGCTGGCAAAAGCATTAAAGACTATCAAATCAGTTTTACTGCACGCGGAAATAGTGCAACCTACAGAACACTTTATGTGGGGGTTGCAGATGCACATTCACCTGCAGCAATCACTCAACTTCATGAGATTACATTGCCTGCAAATACAACCAATTACGATATCGTTCTACCTTTTGCAGACTATCAAGGCACAGGGTCTTCAATAGTTATCTATGCCTTAGGTAATGGTGGAAGCCACATGGTTTATATCGACAATGTAAAAGTAGAAAATTACTTAGGCTGTGCCACACCACTTTTTGCCAGTGTAGATAAATACGGTGCTGACTTTGCTAACATCAAGTGGAACGGCTCCGAAAACAGTAATTACAACATCTTGTTCTCCACCAAAGAACTCACGGCCGAAGCATTGGCTGAAGCAACTGCAAGCACCGATGGGGTGGCTATATATCAGACCAACATCAGTGGACTGTCGTTCAATTCGGGCGCTCAACTAACTCCCGGCACTACTTATTATGTATATATTCAAGGTGTATGCAATACTCAATGGGCTAAAACAAGTTTTACAACTAACTATCGCATGACCATTCCTTTTGCAGAACCATTCAACACCTCAAGCGGATATGCAGATGCTGACTTTGTTACCGCCAATTATACTACCATTCCTTCTGATTTCAAAATCAAGATAGGTGCACGCACCTCTGCCGATGCCAATCAAGCCTTCAGTACAACCTATAAGGAATATTTGGTAACCGCACAGAACAACACAGATCCTGCTGACGTTCAGAAAGATGGTTCGTTATATATGAAATCCGGCACAAGCGGCTATGTATATATGATTCTGCCTGAATTACCTCAGGATGTAACAGTACAACAATTGGCTCTTACTTTCTATCTTAGAGCCTCTGCCGCCGCAAGCGCAACTGCCATGACGGGTAAGTTCCTTGTTGGTGTAAGCGATAAGGCTGATGTAACACTTGCCACTGGCGAGTTTATGAAAGAAGCATTGACTATTATCGACACACTTAGCGTAGAAACAAAAACCACTTGGGAACAAAAAACTGTATATTTCCGTCGCTACACAGGCATAGGTAAGTATATTGTACTCCTCACTCCAAATGTAGCCACAGAGTATTGGATTGACGATATCAATATCGACTACGCTCCATCATGCCTGCCGATAAGAAACCTCACAGCAACAGCAACCGATGTGGACAAAGTGATGTTGCAATGGGAAGAACAAGCACTTGCAACAAGTTGGAACATAAAAGTGAGCCGCAATAAAATAACTGACTTTAGTCAAACAGCCGAGTTGACAGACAGAACTGTTAGCACAAAACTGTTTGTTCAAGAAAACTTGAATGCCGGAGACACTATCTATGCATATGTCCGTCCTGCTAACTGCGATGTAGAATGGCAAGAGACTATGGGAATAAGTCGCTACGCCATCGATGCTCAAGAAGGCTGGTACAACGATTTCTCCAAGTACGAACTTACAGGCTCAAGCAATCCGCCTTACGACTTGTTCACAGGCAACTATATAAACACACCAACTACCTCTAATGTTCCCTATGTATATGCAACAGCATGGAACAAATCTTACTATACAGGCACAGAATGTACTCCTAATAGTTTGCTTATGGGCGGAACAAAAGGTGCGTATGTAATTTTACCCAAAGTTATAAATGGTGATGTAAAAGATGTTAATCTTACATTCTGGTTCTATTACGAAAACAGCACTACCAACAACAAGGGAGAGTTGTTTATAGGCGTAGTGGAAGATCCGCTTAATGTGTCAGAAACAACAATAACTGATGTTGCTACCGTTTCACAACTCATGCGTAGTGCAGATTTCCATCAAGTGTCTCTATCCTCTTATCAAGGAACAGGTAAATACATCATCTTGTATATACCCGCCACTTCAGGCACTTCGCCTAAGTATTATTTAGACAACATCACCGTTCTGTCGGCGTCTCAACCACAACAAGTAACCGAAGTCGAAGCCACTGCAACTACTGCTAATTCCATAACTCTTGACTGGAAAGAAAACGGCGTTGCCACCAACTGGAATATTCGTGTATTCACCTCCGAAGTTGACGATCCTGACCAAGCAACACCTATAAAGGAATTTACCAACACTTCTTCCAAACCTCTTACTATCACAGGTCTTGAGGCTGCAACCTTATATTATGTATATATTCAGTCTAATCAGGGGAGCAAAGGTAATGGTGCATGGTCAAGTGTTACTACTGTTTGGACTCAGTGCGAAGCCGTCAAATCAGAATCCATGCCATGGACATTCGACTTCAATTTCATCAGTCCATTCACACAAGCGCAGGCTCCTACTCAAACAATTTTGCCTCCATGTATTAACATAGGTTTCGTAAATACCAATACTTCAAGCACAACAGCATATTATCCTATCGTTCAAGCATCGGCAACACAATCATCCGACGCTTATGCCTACTTACGAGACCATACCTACAACGACCAATATGGCTCTACTGATTACAACATCTTGCGCTTCAATCCTTCTACCGCATCTAAAGCATGGATAATTCTGCCCGAAACAGAAGAAGACATCAAGAACTTACAATTACGCTTCTATGGTGCATGGGGCGACTACTATGGCAATCAGAACGGCACAAGTTATGGCGGCATAGCAGAAATAGGCGTATATGAAGGCGACGACGAAAATGGCCAACCAATTTTTACCTACACAGGTCATTTCGCTACCGTTGAGCGCGGATGGAACGAAGGACTATTCTATTTCGACAACTACACCGGCTCAGGCAAACGAATCGCTATTGTGGTAGATGCGCTCAAATTCGCAGAAGAAAACGGATTGGCTAACAACAAAAACCTGCCACTCAATATTGATGATATCGAAATAAAGAAAGCACCATCATGCCGCAGAGTAACTGACATATTCACTACTGCTCTTGACAGCATCGGGGCTACCATCAGTTGGACTAAAGCAAAAGACGAAACCGCTTGGAATGTGAAAGTAAGCACTTCCGCTATTGACGCAGCCACAGTCACCGAAGGATTAGTTTTGAACACAACTACTACACAACCAAGTGTCGTTCTAACTGGTCTTACACAAGGAACCACATATTATGTATATGTTCAATCTAAGAATGACCAAGAAGTAGGCGACTGGAGCAAAGCATACAATTTCAAGACACTTTGGAGTGCTCTTGAATTGCCTTACTCAGAAGATTTCGAAGCATACGATGTCAACGAAGTACCAAGTATGTATTATCACTACTTAGGCTCTGACGCTACCGACGAGATTCAAACCGCCAAAGCATTCTTCGTATCGGCTGTCGGAACCTCCGGCTCCACTCCGCGGGCAGCAGTTGAAGGTTCACTTCGACATTTCAACATAAAGAACTCTACAAAAGACTATGTTGACTACTTCGTAATGCCGGCATTCAAACTCGCAAATGGCAATTTAGCAGATGTAAGAGACTTGCAAATTACATATAAACTGACAAGTAATGTTACTGTCTATACACCTGTCACCATCGGAGTAATGTCCGACCCCAACAAAGTATCTACTTTCGTTCCATACGAAAACGATACCACTCGCTACTCATCGGCTCCTCCGGTTTGGAGCGATTGCTATCATAACTTCAAAAACTTCAAGGGCGGTGAGGATGATACTCAAGACTTGGCTGAATTCAAGTATATTGCCTTCCGTGTTGGTAATCGTATCTCTAACGCTACATCACTCGCACAAGCAGTAGGTAATGTATTTATCGATAATATCGAAATATCTGAATACGCACCATGTCCTAAACCGGCACAACTCATGGCAAGCAACATCACCAACTCAAGCGTCGATATTGCTTGGACAACCAATATCTCTGACCCGGAAATTGACAAAACCGCTGTTGTATATAATATCCGCGTATTTGACCAAATGCCAGAAAATGGAGCAGACGAAGGCTATATTAAGCAAACATCTGTCACAGGCACTCTTAATACTACCATTGACGGCCTGAACGGAAATACATTATATTACATCTTCGTTTCTGCCGATTGCACAAGCGATTTAAATAGCGGTTGGAGCAGTGCATTGACCATCAGAACCGAATGTAATCCTACTCAGTCGCTACCATTCGTAGAAGACTTTGAAGGATTAAGCACTGAACTGAAAGTGCCATATTGCTGGACAGTGGCCAATTCGCCCGTTTTAATAAGAAACAGCAGCAGTTACAACTATGCTGCTTCCGGAAACACCGCCATGTCTCTACCTTCTACATCAAGTTCTACTGCACATAATATGCTTATATCACCTAAACTCGATGTAGAAAAACTCTCAGATATAACTATTCATTTCAATGCAGCAGCTACTTCATACTCCAATCTGAAACTTAATATCTATGCCGTTTCAGAGGCAGAATATGGTACTTCACAAACTGCAGCACGAGAACTCATCACCACTGTAGATATTCCTTATTATTACAAAGGCAAGAGTTATACTCATGCACCATATATGGTTAGTCTAAGCCAGTATGTTTCCACAAACGATTATAAGTATATAGGCTTTGAGGCTCAAAATGGTCAGATAATAATCGATGATATCTACTTCGTAAGCAACACTGCCGATGCTGCATTACCTATTTTGGATTTACAGATAAAAGATAAAGCCGACACATGGGTAACCTATCAATTCAACGACTTCGATAGTCAAAAGGCAAGTTGGGAAATTGAATATGGCACCAAAGGCTTTGAGCAAGGCACAGGTACCACAACTGTTGCAACCAACCGAATCGACACGCTTAAAGGTTTGGCTCAAAACACAGAATACGACTTGTATATTCGTCGTTCGGCAGAAAGCCAGTGGCAGAAGTTGAGTTTCCAAACTGCTCCAACAGCCGCTGTTTTGCCTGAGTCATGCCAAGATGACTTCGCAGATGCAAGTCTTTGGACAAGATTACAAGGCAAAGTCAGAGATAGTGAAAATATCAACAACTCGTATGTTTGGTATTGGCGCCTATTGGAAGTAAATGAAGGAGATAACTATAACTTTGTAGCACAAGCAGATATTCGCAATCATGCTATTGCTAATTCTGCAGACGCTACAGTAAGCGATAGCGCAATCCTCTCTATGGCAATTGTTCCTGCATATTATGAAAGCCTCAACTCAAATGATGCAGGTCAGTTCACGCGTTTCCCGTTGGCAGTTACTCCTTCCGGCGTCGTACCGGCTGTTGGGTCTGTAACTACTTTCTTTGAAGGAACCAACACTATGAGTGCTTCAGAAGACCTCCGTGAATTCGCTATATTCAAATTAGGCTATGGCGTCAATTGCGGCGTTGAGCAACCTGACACTACCTTCAAGAAAGTAGTCAATCTTACCCCTGGATTATACAAAATACTCTATCGCTACTACAACAAGCAGGGTGTTGAGGCAGGACTTCCTCCTATGCTCAAATCGGTTTCGCTAAGCGAGTATAATTGTGTACAACCAACTGGTGTTAAGATTGAAGAACTCAAAGATACAGAAGCAACCTTCTCATGGCAAGCAGGTAAGAGCGAGAACTTTGAAGTCGTAGTCGCAGGAAGAGGCTACAACAATCCGTTTGCACTTGACGAAGAAAATATGTATTTCCACCAAATTGTAGAAGGTCAAAAGACATGTAAAGTAACAGGACTTGAGAGTGGTAAAGAATACTCGTTCTATGTACGCACAATGTGCTTGGCTGAATATACCGACTTCGCTGAGTTGCCCTTCAAGACTGTTTGTCCGTTGCAGACATTGCCTTTGGTAGAGGAATTTAATGAAATGCCTGACTGCTGGCTCCGTTTCAACGAAACATCAGGACTTGAAAACTCAATCAACGAAAATTACACACATATCAAGACCATTACCGACTACGACGAGGCAGGGCAGGAAAGTAATATATTCTCTGTATTGGTATTGCAATCCGGAACTACACTTGCTATCCCTGCTACAGAAGAAAATATCAACAACCTGAAAATAGAGATGTCTATTCATGCTGGTACAGGATTTACATATAATTCTGAACTTGAATTAGGAATAATGGATCCCCGCGATGCTAATTCGTTCCAAAGCATTGCCACCTACACAACAACCGAAAACCATAGTCTGAGTGCACATACTCCGTATCACTTCGACAAGATATCTTATCGTGGTCATAAACTTCAGAATGTGGACAATTTGGTATTTGCTGTTCGTCCTAAGGGCATTGCAAGTTCTACAACAAGCAGTATTCCTACATGGATTGACTATATCAAACTAAGTAAATTACCACAATGGCTTGAGCCTGAGAATGTTCAAGTACTTGACATCACTTCCACTTCGGCTACATTCACATGGACTGCAGCCAATAATGAAACCGCATGGAAAGTAAAAGTAGGTGATGAGGTTTATGATGCCACTCAAATCCCATTTGTGGTTTCAGGACTTACACCGGATTCATTGTATCAAGTATCTGTCGCTTCTGTATATGAGGGCGGAATATCTGAATATACAGAACCTATAGAGTTTATGACAGGCTGTAGCGTATATGCTGCACCTTATATCCAAGACTTCAAGGGCAACAGAGGCAATGGTGCAATAGACCTTACTTGCTGGGACAACTACATAACCACTTCTTCTATCGAAGATGTATTTGCAGGCAATACTCTACCTCAAGCACCTGCCGCTTACTTGAGCAATAATGCTAAATGGTATCTGCAAAGCACTTTGGGCGGAAAACATGCCGTTTCTACCGAAGGCACAGCCGGCTACAGATGGCTTATCTCACCAAATATTGAAATCGCAGATAATACCCATTTGTCATTTGGTCTGGCTCGCACAGCAGGTAAGAAGATGCTTACTGACTTCTATGTCGCTATATCTCTTGATGGCGGTCAGACATGGGAAGAAGAAGACGCACAGAGATTCTCATTGCTCACCTTCGATGTAGAGTCATTTGATATACCTCAAATCATTGACTTGAGCAAGTACGCCGGCAAAACCATACGAGTTGCTTTCTATCATGGCGTAAATGAAGCAAAAGAAAACCCCAGTCAGTTGCATCTTGGTAATATACGATTCAACTGCCTTGAGACTATCAACTATAGCGACAAGGCTTGCGAAGGCATGGATTACGAAGGTGAGTTCTTCTATTTTGCTAAAGAAGAACTTGTCAATGGAGTGCAAACTTACAAACGCTTTGCGGCTGCTAACAACAGCGAGTGCGACAGTTTAATCACTCTTACTCTTGAAACCATGCCGATTGAATACGAGACTGTTCAAGAACAAACATGTCCGGGCATGAGTGTTATATACGAAGGCGAAGAATACGAACTCCCTGAAGGATATGATTATGTAGAGCACACTATTCGCACCAACACTCAAGACGGATGCTATAAGGTAGTTACACTGCAAATAAGCAAAGGCGAGGATTGCATTGATACCAATTTGGATAACATGCACACCGACATCTACCTTATGCCTAATGTGGCTAAAGCATCACAAATACTCACAATATCAGGCAATACTGAAACTATTGAGAGCGCACAAGTATTTGATGCAAGAGGTGCATATATTCTCCAACTCAACAATGGCGAATACTCATTTGAAGCACCACAAACACAAGGTATGTATATGCTCCGCATAACACTCAAATCTGGCAAAACAATTACCGAGAGATTCGTCGTAAGATAAAATACGATAAATTCATTTTTCAAAGAAAAGGCTGCTATAATGGTGGCCTTTTCTTTATAATTTGCACAATTAAATTATTAATACTACCTTTGCCGCGAAATCATAGACAATAAAACAATAAAAAAACTATATATCAATTTAACTAAATTCTTACAACGATGAAAAAGATTTTATTTTTTGCCGCATCACTAATATGCGGTTTTATCTTTACA
>JAFVDX010000011.1 GCA_017478225.1 Paludibacteraceae bacterium
AGGCTTTCTTGTTGAAAAACAGCAAGAAAGCCCATTTTTTTTCTAATCAAAATACGACTACCATTCACAAATTCTTACAGACATCCATTCGCCGATCGTATACATAAAAAAACTGCCTAACAAAACTTGTTAGACAGTCTCTTTCATTCTATACTTATTATAAAGGGCACTTCTAAAAATTGCTTTATTCTGATTTTGAGTTTTATCTTGAGTAGATTGTTGACTTGAGTGAAGGAGCAATGCGGGCATTGTGACTGAATGAAAGTCAGCAAGATACCAAGAGAAAACCAAAAGCAGTATAAAAGTGCCATGATATTACTAATCGGACTATTTTCTAAAAACGAGGAATTTTTAGAAGTGCCCTAAATATATTAGCGTATCAGAATTTTCTTTTTGGTTTTACCATCAGACATGATATAAATGCCTTGATGAAGTGATTTATGGTCAAGATAGCGATTGCCTAATAAATCGAACCACTCTACTTGATTATTGAATATTGGTTGGTTTATTACATCTGTCTGATTAGTTGCATTTTGATATGCTTTCCACATATCAGGCACTCCGTACCCCATTCTGTTGTTTGGTTCCTGAGCCATAGAAGCGCTCATGCAAATACGCTCTCTGATTTGCATATTACTCAGATCGGGTAATGCTGACCAAAGACATGCCGCTGCTCCTGCCATAATCGGAGTAGAGAAACTCGTACCGTTAGATGTTCGGATATAGCCTCCGACAGAAATTATAGATGCTTTTGAGCCTAAAGTACAAACTTCAGGTTTGAGTCTGTCATCGGCAGAGGGACCATAGGAGGAGAATCGAGCGATATGACCATATTTATCAACCGCACCAACTGTCAGGATACTGTCAGCATCGGCAGGCGAGTCGATATAATGCCATTCTACATCGCCTTCATTTCCTGCTGCCACACACATCAACATTCCCTTGCGTGCGGCTATAGTGGCAGCCACACTCGACCGCATAGTTCTGCCATCCATCTGCTGATAGGTAGGATTGGTTGTTGCATCATCAAACATATCCAAATAGCCCAACGACGAGGAGCATATATCAACGCCCGCACTATCGGCATACTCAAATGCCGCAACAAGTGCATCTACCTCTCTTAGGTTCTCATAAATATCATCTTCTGAACGCAGGAGTATATAATCAGCCTCCGTTGCATTACCAGTATAACCTTCTGTGATAGCAGCAATAGTAGAAAAGACCATCGTTCCATGATCGCCTTGAGAGGGATTTTTGGTACAATACACATCTTGCATGTCAGCAGGATTAACAAAGTCATGAGTGGCAACTATACGCTCACGAGCATTAGCAAAGGCTTCCAACTTATCCACTCCATTAAACCCATCATCTATGATTGCCATCAGTATCCCCTTGCCTTTGTAACCAGCCTCGTGCAAAAGATTTAGATTAAGTTGTTGGGTTTGAGTATCGGTACTATCTGCTTCTTCCTCGAGCCGTATTTTATATTTATTTGACATACGCAATGCATTAACCGATGATTTAGATGTAATTCTTGTGCGCTCAATGTATGATACGAAATCTAATTTTCTAAGCACATCGGGTAAATTATCATTATCATCTATCTCCACCGTTACACCATTTAGCCACCGCGAAACAAAATCCACACGACAGCCTAATTTTTGCAGCGAATCGACATATAGCGGGCTTACAGGCAAGTCTAAACTATCAATAGCAATACTCTGTTTTTGCCTACGCTCAATAGCACGGGCAGACAAGTATTCTAATGGATTATTTAATGTCCCACTGGTCGATTTCTTATCTGTAAAACTCACCCAATAACTATCAGCATACACAAGGCTTGAAAACAGAATACATAAGTATATAAAAAGTTTTCTCATAACTCAGATTGCAGTCTAATGGATTCTTCATGAATCAGATTCATAAAATTCTCTATAAAAGTCTCATTTAATTTCAATTGTTTAGCCCTTTCAAGGCGATTTGTGAGCATATTTTCAAACCTATCAGGCTGAACAACCGCAAGTCCCGCAGTCTTTTTGGCCTTGCCTATTTGCCTGACTAAGTACATTCTTTCAGACAGCAACTGAAGAAGTTGACTATCAACTTGGTCAATTTCCTTACGCAGATTATTTATGTTTTCTTGCACTATCATACTATTACATTTGCGAGTGAAGCCACTCACACTCCTGTTGACTGTTATATAACAAATATGTTATTACATGTTTATGTTTTGGTTGCGGGCGAGGACCGGCAAGCCTACCGCGTTCCAAATGTTGGCTGCAAAAGTAGTAAAAAAGTCTGAAATACGAAATCGTTTGGGCGAATGTAGAAATAAATGACTTTGTCATGCGCTTATAACAAGATTAAATATCTGTAAAGTGGCCATATAACAATCATTATCGGATAGGTCTATTTGTTAATTGACAACGATTTGTACATGTCGTTTTCTTGTTGTAATTTTGCGAGCGCAAATGGCGAAACATAATCTCTATATTATAGCAGGTCCCAATGGTGCGGGCAAGACAACGACTTCGTTCTCTTTGCTGCCTGATGTATTTCATTGCAAACAGTTTGTCAATGCCGATGAAATAGCACGGGGTATATCTCCATTTGCCCCTGAAGAGGTAACTATTCAGGCAGGGAGGATTATGCTCAAGCGAATAGAGGAATTGCTTTCACAGGGCGTAGATTTTGCTATAGAGACCACACTCTCTACACGCTCTTATATTCGTTTGGTAAAGAAAGCACAGGCAATGGGATATAAAGTTTTTCTTGTTTTCCTTTATCTCGAAAGTGTAGAGCAAGCCCAAATGCGTGTTCAACAACGCGTGAATGACGGAGGGCATAATATCCCCTCGGATACTATAAAACGCCGTTTTTACTTAGGAATTAAGAATCTTTTAGAACTATATATTCCTATTTGCGACTATGTGGCAATTTATAATAATGCACATAGTCCTACTGTCTTAGTTGCCAAGAAAAATGGCCGTTTGCAAATTTTGAATCATGATATGTGGAATCAGATAAACAAAATGATATGACAAATAAAGAATTTGAAGAAAAGATGCGTATAGGGCTACAACTGACCCATCAACGGTTGATTGAGCAAAAGCGCCGTGACCACGAGATGCTGATATTAGGCGAAAATGGTGAGGTGAAGTATGTAGATCCTTTTACTATAGATTTATAACAAATTCCACCCTCAATCACTCAACACAAAATTATTTGGGCGATTGTGAGAAAATATGTAATTTTGCGGTCGGAATAAAAAGCATATAAAACTAATTATTATGAAGAAAAAAGTTATTGGTTGCTCTGTTGTTGCAGTGCTTGTTTTGTTGCTTGCTTTGGCAGGTTGGTTTACCTTTAAGTATTATTGGGTATTTGGTGATTCAGTTGCTGCAGGTGAATTGAATTACATTACTCATAAAGGATACATTTTCAAGACCTACGAGGGCAGACTAATTCAAGCAGGCTACAACTCAAAAAATTCCAATGCAACCATTCAGTCAAATGAGTTTAATTTCTCTGTTGCTGATCCTGCAGTAGCCGACTCATTGATGCATTGCGCAGGTAAGACTGTGGAGTTGCATTACAAAGAATATAAAGGTGCTCTGCCGTGGCGTGGAATGCAAAAACATGTGGTTGACCGCATAATTAGCGTACAGCAAAAAGAGCAGCCTATTATTTTCTAACAAGAGCAAACACTTGAAGCGACAAAATCAACTTCGTGTCAGGTGGTGTGGGTCGATGGGCTTATGCCAAGGGCACGGCTAAACATTTATATTTATGGTAAAAGAAAATTTCGTCCGCATGTTCGAGGATTCATTTCGTCAGAACTGGGACTTAGAGGCGTACACGGACTACGAGACCAAGTACACCATGACTTATGCTCAGGTGGCTGAGCAAGTAGAGAAATTACATTTGCTTTTCAAGCAATGTGGTATTGAGAAGAATGACAAAGTTTCGCTTATCGGCAGGAATTCCGCTCATTGGGCAGTAGCGTATGTTGCCACAATCACCTATGGGGCGGTTATAGTACCTATTCTGCAAGACTTTCGTCCTGACGATGTGCACCATATCGTAAAGCACTCCGACTCCAAACTTCTCTTCACAGCCGATTATATTTGGGATCATTTGGACGAGCAGGAGTTAGGACAAGTAAGAGCGGTTATATCACTAACCAAATTCAAGCCATTGGCTGTTATCCAAAGTGCATTACCTATAGTGGATCCAGACAGCCAAATTCGTCTGACACTAACCAAAGAACTTATTTCAGTAGAGGCTATTCAGCAACTCTTTGACCGCAAATTCAAGGGCAATTTCTACCCCGACTGCATACGCTACGACTACAAAGACAACGAAGAGATTGCCTCAATCAACTACACCAGTGGAACGACAGGCTTCTCCAAGGGAGTAATGACCACCGGCAGAGCACTTGCATCTAATGCTGTTTTCGGACATAATGCCTACGCTGCTTCTAATCCTAATAAAGTACTGTTGTATAAGGGTGATCGTATGGTTACATTCCTTCCGTTGGCACATGCCTACGGGTGCGCATTCGATTTCCTTGGTAATACAACAGCAGGCGGACACACCTATTTTATCACTCGTGTACCGACCCCCAAGGTGCTTATGGCTGCTTTTGCCGAAATAAAACCCACACTTATTCTTTCAGTACCACTTATCATAGAGAAGATATACCGCAAGCAGATACAACCCATGATAGCCAAACCACCTATGAATTGGGTACTGAAAGTGCCATATCTTAACGATGTGGTTCTCTCGCAAATCAAGCAAAAGTTAGTGGCTGTCTTTGGTGGATGTTTTGAAGAAATTATTGTTGGTGGTGCTGCTATGAACGCAGAGGTAGAGTCGTTCTTCAGGAAGATTAAATTCCCTATTACCATCGGATATGGCATGACCGAAACGGCACCGCTGATTTCTTATAGTCACTATAGCGAATTTGTGCAGACAAGTTGTGGAAAAATACTTGACTGCATGGAGGTTAGAATATCCAACCAAAATGAAGAGGGAATAGGCGAAATCGAAGTTAGAGGCGATAATACTATGCTTGGATATTACAAAAACGACGAGGCGACCAAACAATCTTTCACAGCCGACAATTGGCTTAGAACAGGCGACTTGGGCTATGTAGATGAAAAGGGAAATATCTTTATCAAAGGGCGAGCAAAAACGATGCTGTTAGGTGCTAACGGACAAAACATATATCCCGAAGAGATAGAGGATAAACTCAACAATATGCCTTATGTGATGGAAAGCATAGTAGTGCAAAGAGATGAGAAGATCGTAGCACTTGTTTATCCTGATATGGACGCTTGCGACAAGGCTGGTTTTACACAACAAGACATACAACATCAAATGGAGCAAGTAAGAAAAGAGGTCAACAAGATGATTGCGTCATACGAACAAATCAATGAGATAGAGATTCAAGCGCATGAGTTTGAGAAGACACCTAAAAACTCCATAAAGAGATATATGTATAAATAAAACAAAGAACAAGAGGGTAGCAAATGTAAAGTCATTGCGTGCCCTCTTGTTTTAACAAGGCAGTCGAGTGTTTATATGGTTAATGCACACTTGCAAAAACCTAATAAAGACCATGATTTTGTGTGAACAAGACTCACTCGACTGCCTCTTTTTTTTCCTTTGGTAATTCCAAATATGATTTATTGATTTCTGTTATTAACTCAACTCAATCTATCCAACATCTACACGGATATTTGCTATGTTTAGAATGTTGAAGCATGAACCTCACTCCTATTTCCAATCCTATATTCATCAGTTTAGGTTTGCCTTGCAAAAGATTAGTCTGAGCAAGAGTAGTATATTCGCTCATAAAATAGTGCGTTTGTTCTTGCCCTATGCGGTCGTTTCTAAATCCAAGCAAACCCATTCCTTCTACACTTGTTACTTGTTTAACGGAATAGTGGAAAGCCGCTTGAGCAGTCAGTTGTACTCGCTTCGTAAGCGACACCGCAACGCCTAATTTGGCGCCTATATTAAAGAACTTATACGAAGGTAATTTTCCTGAAGGAGTGAAATTCTTTTCTGTATAAAATCCTGCCTCATCTATATCATGCAGAGTCAAATGCCATGGCTCATAATAGCCTGTCTGTTTTATTGTGCCACTCGCTTCATAATTCATACTTATCGGCAGGCAATAAGCCACACTTATTTCTCCTATAAGGCTAACCGATTGATTTGACGACAGCGAACGAGAGCGACCATTGAGCGGTATATTCATACGCAATGCAAGCGGGATTTCAGCATACAACAATGTTTGTCTTTCTCTCCAACCATCAATTTGAGTTATATGATTATATCTCTCACCATCGGTATCAGTTACTCCTTCGTAAGTCAGGTTGCCGTTGAGTGTCAAATTGGTCCCTGCTCTCCATATTCCTGCTCCTACACCTATTCCTACATAACGACAAAAGAACCAAGTGTAAGAAAAATTGCCCCCCACGGCAAACAAACCTTTGTTGCTCAAATTGACATTAAGCGTCGGCATTTTGCTCTCTATATCTACTTGAGATTTCCAACCTATATTGCTATAAGCACCTCCGATAGTTAAATCAAAGGCAGAATACTGCTCGGCATACACAGCAGAGAAAAAAAACAAAAGCAGTATAAAAAAGTCAAAACGCCTCATCCGTGTAAGTACAAAAAGATAATTAAAACAATATCTATTACCAACTTATTCAATAATGATTTTTTTACTTACACTACCATTATTGGTATTTATCTTAAGAGAATAAATACCATGTGGAAGTCCTGAGAGGATTTGCTGCCCCGCGACATACATCACTTGCTGACCAACGATATTATACACTCTGATATCAATTATTTCATTTCCTTCCACCTCAACATGTATAGGTACATAACTCGGTGCGGGATTGGGTGATACCTGAACATCGCCAGGGTTGAGCGTAGCCGAGCGGGTGGCTTCGGAGAAACTAATTTCACATGTGGTTATTTTCTCGCCCGACTGCAGGGTAAGCACTGCATAATATTTACCATCTAAGCCATTGGGGTCGGTATAGAATTGCTCAGTTGCACCCTCAATTATTTTCCCATTTTTATACCATTGGTAAGCGATATACAAATCTTTTCCGTTGTCAATAAAGAGCAAGTTATTCCATTTAGCAAGAGGCTTGATATCGCATGTTTGAGGGTCGGGTTGAGGGTCAGGAGTAGGATCGGGGTCAGGAGTAGGATCCTCGTCTTGGCAATCTTTAACATGCACTATGATTGTGTCAGAAGCAAGTATTTCTTTTTCGCCTGCCGTCACACCTTGAAAACAGATATCATCAAGTGCAAAATCGTTTTCGCCTGAACTGGATTCGTTGTCTCTAACTCCAATTTCCACATAGTCGCTTGTAACGGGAGCAGTGAATCTCACTTGCTGCTCATGCCAATTGTTGTCGGGTCCTAAGCGATATTCGGTACCAAGCAATTCGGTTTTCATATTGCCATTTTGGTCGCGATAGGCAATAGTGAATTGCAATCGGGCAGGGTGATTCATGTTGCTATTAGGATGCGCTGCATAATACGAAAAGACATATATTGAGTCTTTGATTATCTTTAGTTGTGGATTGTCGGTTGTAGTAGCCTTCCAGGCATATCCCGACTTGCCCGCATCAAAAAGAGCAAAATAAGTGCCTCCATGAGGATATACATTGGCAAAGTCATGCCATGTATATTTGGCACTTTGAGTGATAAAAAACACATTGCTCTCACCGCCATGACGAGAATAATACTCATTAGGATTGAGTCCGTCTTTGGAATAATTATAGTCTGATGTAAAACCTTTAGGCGGGTTATTGCCTTCCGGTTCTTCCTCAAAGTCGCCATTATACATAAGATTATGCGCAACAGTTGGGGTAACGCTGAACACCTGACGAATATATGTAAAATCGCCCACCACATGCATGGTTAAGGTAATGCTATCGGTAGAACTACCTGAACTCCAACTATATACATCGCCTTTTGTTGCAGCCGAGAGGGTAATGGTAGAGTCTTTACATACCGTCATTTCTGTAGTGCCTGCAAACGACAAGGCACTCATCATAGAGGCTATAAATATGGATGCTAAAAATATAAGGGTATTTCTATTCATGTTGATTGTTTTATTATTCTTGTGGTATGATTTCAACTCGTCTATCGAGCGATATGTTATGTACTTTGGCTCCGGTATGATACTCTTGTGTATCGCCATAACTCTCTGCTTTCATCTGCTCTTGCGGCACACCTTTTTCAATCAGTTGTTTCATCACAGCCTCTGCTCTACGCTCCGAGAGGCGCTGATTATATTCCGCGCCACCTTCTTTAGAGGCATGACCTGCAATTATTATTTTCTGCGCTGGGTTTTGTATCAAAATCACGGCTATACGATCAAGGATATCAGCAGGCTCAAGTTTGGGCACATCGCTATCCAAATCGAAGAAGATAACCGAGCGCTCCATGAGTTTTTGTATTTGCTTAATCACTTGCTTGCGTTCGATGACTTGTTTTTCTTCTCTTGCCTGCAATATGCGTACGGTGTCTTTAACGAGCAACCTCTCATACTGAGGCACGGGATCAGGGTCTTTGGGGCGCTTATGCCAACGAATACCAATATTTATTCCTACAGCCCACGGGCGGATAGCATTTGCCTCTGTGGTTTGTGTCAGGCCTGCATACTGAGGCATAAAATCATGACTACGATAATCGGAATAGCCGTCTTGCCTCCAACCTATCTGAGAAAGGTCTTTTTGCTGGATATTATTTACCGTATAGTTAAACCACACGCCCGTCAGAAGGTCAATCTCGTCGGACATAGGAATAAGAAATCCTAAATCAGCCATCACCTTAGCCGCAGGCATACGAAGCGATGCTTTTTGGCTTTTGCTATCGAAATCAGTACCTATTGATTCGGTATAGAAATCTGCCGCAGCGCCTGTAGGCAATGTCAGATGCCAAGGCTCATAATAGCCGGTATGGTTTATTTCACCACTCTTGAGGCGATAGGTATTATACACAGGCATACCTATTTGAGCACCTAAACCTGCCATTATACTCAATTTATCATTTAACTTATGCACATACAGAGCCTCAACAGGTACATCCACCATCAATGATACTTGATTTTCCTTCCAGTTGTCAGTAACCACATTGTGATTATATTTCTCCCCGTCGGTATCAGTTTGTCCTTGCCAAGAGAAAGTACCATTAAGACGGCCTGTACTCATATATTCCGACACACCAAGCCCCACACTCAGTCCCCAATGCTCATTAAACATATAAGCATATTGCAGTCTTGCTTGAGAAGCCACACCGCCGAGATTATTTCCTTGTTCAAGTTTATAACCCCACGAGCCATAGCCTGCGCCCAAGGAAGCAATAAGATAATGATGCACAGCAGGTTTGCGGGTAGTATCTACAACTGCGGGCAAATCACGAGTGATATATCTATCAGTAATTTGCAAGAGTGTATCTTGAAAAACTCTGGTTATCAGCGTATCAGTAACTATACTATCGGAAGGTGAAGTGGCAGAAATCAGTTGCTCTACCGGCTTTTGTGGTTTGCGAGTAATTGAAAGTACGCGTTTTTTTACTTTATAACTCAGGTCCTTATCGAGCACAGTGGTCATCACTTTTTTGAGCGATGCGTCTTTGAATTGCGCAGTGATGCGCTTATCAATATCGATGTCGGCTTTGTCGTAGTTGAGAGTATATCCCCATTTTTCAGCCACATCTTGCAACACCACCTCCAAGCGTGTATTCTGATATTTTTTTGTATAAGTAACAGGTCCTTTCTTCTGCTGCGCAGCCGTTGCCGACATAGTCAGCAACAGCGCACATATCAGAAGAACTATCTTATTACATCTCACCATACTAATACTTTCTTATTTCCAACCAAATATAAGCCACTCGGCACATTGGTCAAGGTAAGTTTATCATCTACTTGTGCTACCGCAAAGAGTTTGCCTGTAGCAGAATAGATATTGAGTACGATAGGTTGTTTTGACATAATCTCAATAGTTCCATAGCCTCCATAAACTCCTATCAAGTTGTCGCTTATATTGTCTATAGCAGAATTGTCAGGAGTGTCCGGATTATCAGGATTATCAGGATTGTCAGGATTTTCAGGTTCATCAGGTTCGTCAGGGCAGATTTCTGTAACAATAGTTTTTGCTCCTGAAGTCTCGTACATATATTGATTTTGGAAGGTCAGGTCAGCAGTTTGTTTTCCGTTGCCATCGTTCCATATTATCATCCAATTGCTATCTGGTGCGCCCAACTCTGTAGGTACAGAGAATTTATATTTGCCATCACCTAAGTTAGTTGCGAGCATACCGGGCCATCCGCCTGTAAGGTCTTTACCGCCTTTTACCCACATGTGTACGCGGATAGAAGCAGCCCAATCATCAGGTTTAGTGAAGAATACAGCCACTTCATCGGCAGCAGTCAAGCAGGGGTCTTTAGGTGTGGTAGGTTCGCCTCCACCATGATGTTGAGGATCGTCAGTTAGTTCGTCTTGAGTACCATCATATTGTGGCTCAGGGATATTTTTCGAAGAAGATGTATATATATACTTACCATCTTCACCTATTTTTCCCGGTGCTTTAGTTTTATCGGTATCAAGCACATATACTCTCAGATTACCTTTGCCTGAGCATGTTGCAGAGAGAGTACCATTAGTAACGGTTTTCTTGTCTCCTGTAACGCAGTCGGTATATGTACCATTGAGAATACCAGTAAAAGTAGCATTACCACTGATGCAGACAAGCGCATAAGAGTCGGTAGTAGAGTCGGTGTAGCGACGCTTGAAAGCAAACGAGCCGCTGCAGCCATCCACTGAATATTGTCCTTTACGCAAAGCAGGCACAGCCATACGAATCTTAGCCAATCGTTGAATATGTTGTGCAAGCGGAGCAGCGAGCGACTGTGCCAAATTGCCCGTTGCATTGCTGTATTCAGCAAAGTCTGTAGTCTTGACATCACCTTTGATATATCCACCGAAATAAGCACGCCCGGACTCACGAAGAGCGATATTGGTGCCCTCGTCAATAGTCTTTCCTTTCTGGAACTCTACTTCAGAACCATAGAAAAGACAAGGAATACCACGGTGAGTAAACATAAGCGAGAGATTTTCAGCCCATGTGCTTTGTGGCTGAGCGAAACGCTGTTGTTGTGGAGCATGGTCAGGAGCATAGTCGTGAGAGTCAACATAAACCACATTCCATGTAGCATCGTTATAATACTTATCATTCGATGGCTTGGCTATATTCCATGCTTCGGAAGCAGTGGTGAAATTCCAGTGCTCAGTGAAGTCAATCACATTCAAGCCTGAAGCCTGAGAGTAGTCAGGTGTGTGATAATTGTTTCCATTGAGGAGTGCATTTTGCGATGTGCGTTGAGTTGACAGTCCACCTGCGTCATCTTTACCTTGTTGCCAGCACGATTTCCAGTTGGTATGAGAATCACAATCAGAAGCCTCTAATTCAACCAAATTATCCCATGATGAAGCATTGTCGTCCCAAGCATAGTTTTTAGACTCAGCCCATGTATAGTAGAACGGGCTTAGACATGCTTGACCACGATAGAGAATATCGCTATAACGAGCACATATCTCTGCAAACATATAGAAAGGAGTACCGCCGCGTTTGCTTTTTGCGGCCTCACCTGCCTTAACAAAAGCAGGAATAAAAGCCTTATTGAAAGTCAAGCGTGGTATATGTCCGCCGGTATCTATACGGAAGCCATCAACACCCATGTTGATAAAGGTAGTATAACACTTGATAAGATAGTTGTAAACTGCGGGGTTTTCTGTATTCAAATCAACGCAGTCGCCTGCTATCTGAGCAAACCAACGATTAGGCTCATCCCAATTGAAATTGCCATAGTGATGCCAATAATTATGTGAGTCGTGATTGAGTTTCTGCCCATTCTCATCATCTGTATTCTTCATCTTCGAGAGGCGCGCTGCATATTGTTTTCCTGCAGCCAATGAGATATAGTTGTCAGGCAACTTACCACCATCTTTTTTGGTATAAGGTACCATACAATCGTCTATGCTCGATTGGTCGGCATCCCAATTACGATTGAAAAGTTTGCAAAGGTTGCCTTCACCAAAGTTGCCGGTGTGATTGAGAACTATATCCAATATGATCTTCATTCCGCGTTTGTGAGCCTCATCAATAACTGTTTGGAAACTCACTCCTTCTGACTCATGTCGATGGTCCACTTTAGAGAAGTCGGAAGCATGATACCCATGATAATCATAACCCGAGGCGTTTTCTACAATAGGGGTAATCCATATTGCCGTAAAGCCAAGTGCTTTGATATAATCCATTTTCTCAATCAGTCCTTTGAAATCGCCACGCCAAGCGGGGTCGCCTGCATTTTTCGACTGATTGTCCCAGCACTGTGTGTTATTGCTTGCATCGCCATCATAAAAACGAGTGGGGAGCAAAAAATAAATCTGCTCGTCGCGAAAGTCGGTGCGAGACGGGAAATAAGTGGCTGCGCAAAGACTTGCGGCAAGCACAAAACTGAAAATAAAAAAAAGAATGCGTTTCATAGTATATATTATTTGAATTTAGTGCTTGTAGCCATACGACTACAAGCACTTGTTTAATGTTATTTTACAATCACTTTAACATTGCCAATTACATACACACCACTATTCAAATATATAGTAGCGGTCTGACCTGCCATTAGATTGATATTGCCAACTCTTGCACCTAAAACAGAATAGATATTAGTATTGACATTTTCTTTGGCTGTTATAGTCAGTTTTCCTGCATCAGATATAACGCTCAGACTCTCGGCCGTTACTTGCTCAAGAGCATCATTATCTTCTTGTGCTCCAAGTATAGAAAGCGATTTGCTTGCAGCGTCATAAACGAATGTAACCTCCTGACCTAAACTCAATGTGGCAGCGCCTGCAATTTGGTCTGCAGGATACCACTCTGCACCTACATCGTCTTTTTGGGTATTCACATTGGCTCCTACTCCACCCCATTGTCCTGTTACAGTGTATTTACCATCATCTCCTTTGGTCATATCTTTCCAATCCCAATCAGTATCGGCACCCGTTCCCCAAGGATGTTTGAGGAAATAATCTGTTGCCTGAGGTTGGTCAGGGTCTGTAGGACCATCAGGATTTTCAGGATCGGTAGGTCCGTCAGGATTCTCAGGTTTATCGCCTGTTGCCACCACTTCCAGTGTTTTTGCTGTTGCATTATAAGTAAAACGAATTTCTTGACCTACAACCAAATCGGCTGCACCGCTGATATCAGCCACAGGATACCACTCTGCACCTACATCGTCTTTTTGAGTATTAACATTGGCACCTACTCCACCCCACAAGCCTTCTGCTACATATATGCCTTCATCCTGTTTGGTCATTGCTTTCCAATCCCATGCTTCGTTCTCTCCGCTTCCCCATGGGTGCTTGATATAATACTCGCTTGCCTGGGGCTGCTCACCATCATCGTTGCCCTGCTCATTCTCATATCCTTTAATATAGACTTTCTTCTGCGCTGCGTCAAATACGAAAGTTACTTCGTCGCCTTTGTTTTTCTTATCGGTACCTGCAATCTGATCTTTGGAATACCAGTCGGCATTGTTGCCTGAGGCGTTATCGGCGATATTTACACCGTTGTCACCATAAAGTCCTGTACATTCATAAGTACCATCTTCTTGCTTTACCATGGGTTTAAACTCCCATGAGCCTCCATTCCAAGGGTGCTTGATATAATAGTCGCTTGTCTGCTGCTCACCACCCTGCTGTTCACCATCATCACCGCCTTCACCTTGCTCTTCCTCTGCACCTTGAATATACACTTTCTTTTGTGCAGGGTCATAAACAAAAGTGACCTCGTCTCCTTTGTTTTTCTTGCTTGCACCTGCAATCTTATCTTTGGAATACCAGTCGGCATTGTTGCCTGAGGCGTTATCGGCGATATTTACACCGTTGTCACCATAAAGTCCTGTATAAGTGTATGTTCCGTCTTCCTGCTTTACCATGGGTTTATACTCCCATTCCCCGCCATTCCATGGGTGCTTGATAAAATAATCGCCCTCAGGCTCCACTTCATCTTCTTGCTCTGATTCAGGACGCAAGGTTGAACCCGTAATTAAACCCGAATTAGGAACAAAAATAATATACCAACTACCACTCACTCCGCCCTTCACATTCTTGTTGTTACCGTCTTGCACGAGTTCTATCTCACTATTCTCACCTATTGTATTAAACTCTTCAGCACCATCCTCATGCCACGCGCACTTATCGGTAATCTTGAATTCAACCGTTCCGTTTACTTTCAAAAAGCATGTATCCCCTGCCTTGTTTACAACCATATCAGAGCACCCCCAACTATTCATTGTCCCGCGAACTTTATATTCGGCTTGTGCATTTGCCGAACTTAGACCTAACAGCATCACTGCTGCCAGCGTAAATAAGAATTTGTTTTTCATAAGCGTTGAGTTTTTATTAGGTTAATTTAACATACGGATAAAAGTACCAACTGATGTTCTCAGTCGTTTTTGTGTGCAGATGCTTGCACCTGCACACAAAAGTACGCTGCAAAGTTAACTATATTTTGCAAATATACAATTATCTAAGCACAATTTTTTCAACTTTTCCTCCTATCTGAATAAGATATACACCTGTTTGTGGAGCAGCAAAACCTACACCTTCACTTACAATTGTATGCAGCAAATTTCTACCGGTAACATCATATATCGACAGCTCTGTCGGCTCTGTAATTCCATCAACATAAAGCATTTTACCATCGGTTATTACGCGAACACCATCACCACTTTGAGCATCACCATTAGCAGTTACAACATCTTGTTTTTCAGTAATGCGCAGCGCAAATCTGTCGTTATATACACCCTCAGTGAGGCTTATCGGATAGTCGGTTTGATTGAGTACAACCTCTTTGCCTTCAACATAGTCTATCAGAGTAATAGTCTTTTCCACTTGATCCTCAAGACCAATTGAGAATTGGGTTGGTTGTTCTTGCAACTCACCATTGATATAATTCTCCATCTTTGGTATATTGACTGTCAACGGCACTATGGTGGTTTCATGTGGCAATTGCTTACCTGCCGTTTCCACATCGTCAAATACCGAATAAATCATAGGTGCGTTATTACCCATCTTGGTTATATCCTGATTAAGAGTAAATTCAGTCTTTGCTCCTTCATGCAAAGTGATGTATGTGCGGTCGTAAATCACATCATCAACCTGCTCGTCTGACGATTCAGAATATTCATTGGCTTTGAGCAAAACAGAAATAAGTATATCTTGCTGTTCGTGGTCTATATTTCTACGGCGCAGAAGCGAGGGATCAATAGTCTCTATCTGCGGCTGCCATGTAACCGTTCCGCCATACTGAACCATATATGAATACATCGGTTGGAAGATATTTTGATTGGCCACTGTCTGCACAGCATAGTTATTAGTAGAAGAAGTGCTATTATAAGTCCATTTATAATAGTAATTGAGTGTTTTGTCGCCTGCATCTTCTGCCTGCGCATTGGGGTCACCGGAAGGCAGGGCGGTTGGACTGGTAATCTTCATTGTTCCCATACCTGGATTACCTATTATATTCCAGTTGCTGTCGAAGTTACGACGGCTCTTTCCGCTCACAGGCTCCACTACATTGCATATCATCTCCGGTGCAATGGTTTGCAAACTCGTTGATGAATTGTTCAGTTGGATAGGCGAAGTGTTGCACGAGGGGAAATAAAGCGTTACTTGCGAGGTACCATTGATTTCCTTAAAGTCATCGTTGGTAAGTTGTACACGAATCACATATCCTCTGTTAGCCTCCATAGTTGCTGTGGCATTCTGCTTCATATTAGCCCAGAAGGTAGTTATGTCATGACGGAACCCATACAAAGCACGCATATCTCCACGATAACGCTGAACAGTCCACTTCTTACCATAACTTCCGATACCATAAATATCTTTCACACGACAGTTATATGGCAAACTTATCCAATAGAAATATACTCCGTTCTTTTTCTTTGAATTATATTCGCTCTTGGTTATAGTTAGTGTGCTCACCATCTGATTTATTTCCAACACTTTTACATTACTATTTTTTATAGCCACAGTAAGTGGAGCATTATCATCGGTACGCGACATCATGAAGTTGGCATCTACTGTTATATCTTCTTCCGCGGTCAGTTCTTGTCCTGCAGGATACCAAACAGCCATCAGACGATTGGTTTTGTAGTCGTAAATAAGTCGCATATTGTATGTATCGGCCGTAGTAGTACCACCCATGATGGTAATGGGCAATGGTGTGGTGCCGTCGGTGTCATATCCGCCAAGGTTATTGTCTTGGTCAGAAGCAGTACCTATACCTGCAGCATTCACAGGATAACGACCATAAACATAACATTTCACATCGTCCGACCCATTGGGTTTGGCTTTAACATCAATCAGATATACCCAGTCAGAGCCATCATTGAAGGTCTGTGAATTGTCTTTCTTGATGCGGGTTGTTGCATCATCGAACTTATAGATAAAGTTCTCTGCGTCAGTGTTGCTTGCATATATCTTAAGGAAATCGCCCGATGAGCCTTTTAAGAACTGACGACCAATATAGTTAGTGCGATTGTCATATTCAAAACGCATATTAGTACCCATCGTCAGATAGAAGTCTGGCAGAGTATCTGTAAGCGAAGGATTGATACGATTACCCACACAAGCCTTTACATTGGTTCCATCACCTGTCCAGTGACACCAATAGTGGTTATACCATTCGTTGGGGAAGAAAGCATTTTCTGAGAATTGGAACATATCTTGGTCGGAGCGTATGTAATCGTTCCAAGCGCCTGGTGCGGCATCGGTACGGATAAAATAGTCGTCGGTATATACGCTGAAATTCTTGAGTTTGTTGCTTGCAGACGAGAGATATTCACCTGCATACACATCTCCACCCGAAACACCTGTAGAAACGGCTGTGCCCGCGTTCCAAGCGTTGTTGGTAGAGTTGAAGGTTTGGAACTTAACCTGAGGCGTAGTGCCTACATAGAAACTAACCTCATCACCATCCTGCTTAAAGAGGTTGGAATAAACGGTTTTTGTCTCACCTGTGTTTTGCGAACCTTTCATTTGTGTATAAGTTGAAGCAAAACGCATATACAACTCGCAATCGGTGGTGACAGAATATAGCCTTGACGAGCCTCCTGATTGTATGTTGCTTGATACTACTATACATATATCATCATCAATAGGACCAATGTCAATGGTCTGATAACTACCACTGCTTGTTCCTTGACGAACTATAAATGAGAATTCCGGCACACCTTTAACTTCATATTTATACCATTTGCCACCAACAGAGGTCATCGCGTAGTTGGCACCTGTAACGCCTGTTGCCCAATAATACAAGTTGATAGTACCAGACCAATTGGGGGCTTCCACATTGGCATATATAGTGATTTTGAATTTCACTTTCACAGTGCATGTGGCTGTGAAGGTACCCTCATCGCAACTGACTGTTACTTGGAAATTATAAACGCCTTCGTTAGTAGTGGTAAAGGTAGTAGTGCTGGTGGTTGACGCTGCCAAACTGCCACTTGGTCCACTTAATTGTTTGTATGAATAGGTAGCATTGGTAATAGGTCTGCTCGAAGTAGTAGTGAGCGTGATGACCGACTGTGTAGCAGCAGCGTTGACTGCCTGCGTTGCCGTAAGAGTGATTTGAGGCAAAGTACCATCAACTACAGTCAGTTGATTGATATCAGGGTCATAGATATATTGTACTAACTGCCCGGTGGTCATCTTATCCCAATTAACAATATTGTTGCGGTCAATCCAGTTGTCAGAGCAGTTGTTGTTGGCATTCACTTTAGCACCATTACTGGGCCAAAGGAAAGGCTGCGTGTCAGGGTCGGTATAGTAGAGTCCGTCATCAGAATTATAGGTCATAAGTGTAGCCTGTTCAGGCATAGTGCTACCTGATGTAGTAGGTACGCAAATCCAGTATTTAGTGATCTGTACACATGTAGGACATGCAACAGACAATGTTTGGGCACTCGCATCGTAAGTAAATACTACATTGTCGCCCGCAGTAACATTGTTGTAGCCGCTGATGGCAGAGTTATTATTTTCGTAATATCTCAATTTTGTTTCGCCATTGTAAATATCAGCACCTGCGCCGCCGAACACACCGCTTGCTAAATAAGTGTTGCCACTACCCGAATAGGTCATCTCTTTCTTTGTCCAAGAGCCGTTGCCATCGCCCCACGGGTGATTAATGAAATAAGTGGCTGCATCATATACCTCAAGTCCGTATGTGTCATCTAATCCAGGATGAGAGAAATCACTGCTGGGCTTTAGCCAGAACACAAGATCGTAACTCTTGGCTGAAGTGAAGTTGTAGTTGGCATTGCTTTGTCCTTCTGCCGGCCACTGACCACAGCCGCTACCCAAATAGCAGTGGTTCTTTACAAAGCGGTAGTACTTATAGCCCGCAGCAAGTGAAACATTAACTTTGCGAAGTTCATATCGGTTGTTTGTAGAGTTCCATATCATCTCATTTGTACCATCATAAGTATCCCAACTTGAACCCACAAGGGCTTCATCACCAACTACTGTATAGACATCCGGCGTACAGCGTGATGGCTCATAACTGCTTGTGGTAGTTTCAATACCACGCTGACCGGCTGTAGTACTGCTCATCTTATAATAAGTAGTAGTGGTTACATTACTGCAATCGTTTGATTGATATGTACCTGATGAGTTAGCAAATAAGAAATTCACTTGAGTTATTGACTTGTCAAAGGTATATGTCCACCAACCATCGGAATTTTGCGTCATAGCGTTTCCGGGAAAAGTTGATTCCACCGTTCCACCTACAGCACCCCAAGCGTGAATCTTCACCTCATCCCAACACTGTTCGTTGCTGAAATAAACGGTTATCGGCATGCGGAAAGTGGCGGTAAGTGTCACATTGCCTTTAATAGTAGCAGTGGTAGAAAGCAGAGTCGCATCGGCAATAGTAGCATTAGCCGCAGGCGAAGCCGTCCAACCGACAAAAGTAAGAGCATCAGGATTAACAGCAGTGATAGTCACCTCATCGTCATAGTGTTTGTTAGTGTAACTGCCACCCGCAGGTGCGCTTATCTCGCCACCAACACTGTTAACTGTTACGGTATAGTTGTCTTGTGTATAGTTGGCTGTAAGGGTATAATTACCGCTTGCTTTGGTCTTGATGCTGATAGTCTTGGTGGATGTAGAACCGGAAGTGATTTGCACACCCGTACCTACGGTCCAACTCGAGAAGGTATATCCATTGATAGTGGCAGCAGTGATGCTTGTAGCATTAACTTCACCCACATTGCTCTGTGTGGTGTTGTCTTTAATGGTCGTGCTACCGCACTTATACGAGATAGTTACATTGTGTTTGTTTTCTGTCCATTTAGCATATAAGGTAGTATTGCCTGTTATGGTAAAGGTACCTGTTCCGGCGGTGTAGTTTGTTCCTGTACCACTTGAGTTGGTATTCCAACCGCCAAAGGTATAGCCAGTGCGAGCAACCGACCCCTGCGGTTTCACGGTTACGGTTGAGCCATAGGTATAAGTGGAAGCGTCAGTCTGCGTGCCTGTACCACCATTCGAGTTATAGGTAACCGAATACTGGTCTTGTGTGAAGTTAGCGGTTATGGTAGCATCGCTCTGAACATTTGTAACAGTGGTTGACAGATTGTTGGCATTTGCAATCGTGGCAGTACCTGTCTTTGTCCAACCGGTGAAGGTATAACCATTGTTTTTAGTCGCGGTAATAGTGGTAGTGCTGTATTTAGTAACGGTAGCCGTACCACCTGACGGAGCGGTAATAGAACCCGCACCCGATGGACTGATATTGACTGTGAGGGTATATGATGTTGGCGGATATTCCGACCATGAACCTGAGTTGTAGTAATAAACGTTATTCTTCGTCTCGTATGTGCTCGTCGGAATATAAAGCGGTGTGGATGCACTGAACGACTTATATGCGCCACGCACAGCACCCTCCGTTCCGTCCCAGAAGTTGCCGTAGTTGCTTTGACTTGCATTCAAGAAACATACATACGAGGGCACTGTACCTAAATAAGTATATGAATATATAGTGCTTGCCCCCGCCACTAATGACATCTGCAGACATTCTGCATAACAACCTTTATTACTTTGAGAACCAGAACCATTGCTCTCATAATAGTTTTGCGAATAAAGATATAGATATACCTTACTCCAATTTGTTATACTATTGTCAAAATAGATGGTTGTCTTAGGACTTATGGTAACTGACTTAGTCGCTGTTGCTGTTTTGCTTGAACCGCTGAAAGTAATAGTCATTGTTACTTTTACTGTTTTCGAGCCACTTGAAGACCATGAGGTCGTGCAAGTATTAGTACTGCTTGCTGCTTGAATCGTACTTGTTCCTGATGTAGTATCTTCAAACTTGTAAGTAACAGTCGCATTCGTTGAAACATTTGATTTTGTGGCTGTAAATGTTACATTATCGCCCGTGCCGACATTGCTTGTAGGACTTGCCGAAAGCGAGACAGATGGTGTGTTCATTGACAGTGTATAACTATTTGTAGAAGTGGTACTACTATATTCTGCCGTAATTGTAGTGCTTGAAGCAAAGGCTGTAGGCTGGTAATTTAGTGTTGCAGAATTGCTACTTACACTTGCCGTACCTATGGTTGTACTACCCGCTTTGAATGTAATAGTGGAATTATTAACAATATTGGCAGTAGAGACTGTGATATTGATAGCATCACCCCAATTGATCGTACCGCTTGTGGAAGAGAAGGTAATGGTAGGAACAGTTGCGGCAGTAACAGAGAATGTGTCTTCGTCGGCATTTACATAAATATACCCGTCATAAAGTACAGTAACAATTTTATATCCTGTGCCAACTGCTAATGAAGATACATCAGCAGAGCCTGCCGACACAGTCAATTCCGACCAGTCAGAACCGTCATAGAGATAGTATTTTATTGTGTTTGTGCGTCCTACTACTGATTTGCCGGCAGATGTGGAAGTGCTAACGCTTATGCTACTGCCTTGCGTTATGCTTGAAGAGATAGTAGTTGAAGCGGTGCGAGTGGCAGAGGTAGAACTATTTTGCTGACTTACTCTATATAGATAGTTGCTCCCACTCGATGCTTTTTGTGTAAAATAAGTAGAACTTTTACTTCCTCTAACAACATACAAATATCCTGCTTCCACCTGACAAGAAAGCCCGCTATCCCAGTGACCTTGATTATAATAAGTCGTGTTTGGAGCAAGAGTAGTATATCCTATTTTGTACAGGTCATCTACAACTGTAATAGATGATGACAACGATACTTCTGCTATTGCTGTGCCACTATTGTTCTTAAATTTATATGTGCTTTGATTCCAAGAAGAAAGTTCACCGCAATACACCATTATCTTTGTGCCGTTGAGCACTGCTATAAGGTCTGCATCAAGACTCCCGCCTCCGCCACCTCCTGCATCAGGGTTGGTTGTGGTTGCATATACTTTGCTATCAGAACTATCAAAGCAAATATACCAAGTACCAGCCTGAGAACAAGATAAGTTGCCACCAGTATTGTTACCTGACAAAGTTACATTACCTTTGCTATTATCATAATAACTTAGGTTTTTATCATTATCCCAATTGCAACCATCTGTTACCTTAAATTCACCGTTTGAAGTGGCTTCATAGTAATAGATATTTGAATTATTGGAAGATTGCGTCATTTCTGTACAATTCCAATTATTCATAAATCCACGCACTTGAGGTGTATTAGTTAATGCCCACACTTGCAAAGATGCTGAGAGCAGGGATAGTACTAAGGTTATTGATTTGAGGTTAAAAGTTCTCATATAATTATGAATTTTTATAGTTATCTATTTATAAATCTAAATGGAAAAATAATATCTAAATAAGGAGTTGCTCTTTGGGCAAGCACCTATTATATATAGTGCCGCCCAAAGAAACGAGAATCAAAACAGCACTCGTTTTTGTGCCTTGCGCTTTTGTATATATCTCTTTACAACTATGCCTATAGCGAAAATTACAGCATAAAGCACGAGCAGTTCATCCCCTGTAATCGGATTGAACTTATCTTGCATTGGGTCACCCGTGTTTTGTCCCGTACCGCCGCCACCATATCCCCAGTCGTCATCGTCGTCATTGTCAGTGACAATACGACGCGGACCAATACCCGGCACATCATTAGTAAAAGGAGTGTAAAGCGGCTGACTGATGGTGGTCATACTGCCCTGCACAACAGCAGTGCCCGCACCAAACGACGACTGCGGAACTTGACCTATGGTTGCCGACGGAGATACCGACACCATACCATGAGTACGAACTGAGGAGTGAAGATACCCCCTGCTGGTAAATGAAGATTCAGAAATTGGCGTTTGTGCTGACAAACTATGAACAAGCAGCACACAAAGAATGCATACGGTAATGTTTTTCATGGTCTAATAACTCGGTTTTATAACCGATAATTAACTTATCAGATGTTTTTCACTGTATCCACCCAAGCACTGATACCCAAAGATTTAGGCCGTGCGGGACAGCAACTGCTGCCCGCCAACCTAATACGCCACACATGGCGTCGCCTGCACACAATTTTAAGGCTCGCAAATGTAATCAGAAAAACCGAACTGCAAAAATACCCCCCCCCGAACAGTAGATTTAGTAAGATGAATGGAGAAATAAATTTACTTATGGTTGATTTATATATTTTAACATAATCTGGCATATAAAAAATATGAAACTTAATCTTAAAAACTATACTTTCCGCCATAAGAGATAATAAAATTCAAATTTAGATAAATTTGGATAATTTGAGATAATTTGGGGTATTTTTTGACGGACTAAAAGAAAACAAAGGTTTTCGCTTAATTTGTTTAATCAGAACACTCAGAATAATTCGAGATAAAAAAGCGCAATAAGTCAATATCTTTAAGATATGTAGGACTTTAGTTACTATAAATGCGCTGAAAAGACAGCAAAAGTTGCATGTTATAAATAAAAAATAGCATTTTTTTTTGAATAAATTATTGTAATTCAAAAAATAGTTGTAATTTTGCCGCGTTTTTGTGCATATCACAAGACATAACATGTTTAATTAAACAATTTAAGGAAATGAAAAAGTTAATGTTTGTATTGGCTATTGCTGCTTGCACAGTTGCATGCTGCAAGAAGGCTGACAAGAAGTGCTGCGAAGAGCAGGCTTGCCCTGCACAGGAGGAAGTTGTAGTTGCTGACTCAGCTGCTCAAGAGGCTCCGGCAGAAGAAGTTGTTGTTGAAGAGGCTGTTGAAGCAGCAGCAGAATAATTCTATCTTGACAACCCAAAAGAAGTCCGCTCTCTAACAGAAGAGTGGACTTTTCATTTCTCTTTACCTATTCACACCAAACAATCAATATATGAATCTTTGCATCGACCAAGGCAACTCGCGCACCAAAGTAGCACTCTTCAAAGCAGACAGAAAGTTAGTTAAGACTTTCATATATAAAACATTCCATTCAAGCGATATAGAACGGTTGTTTTCATTATACCCAATTGAGAACAGCATTATATCATCTGTGGCAAATGTGGAGCCCGCTGTGATAAATGCCCTAAACAGACTGAGTAAACGCTTTGTCTTGTTCGACCATAACACCCCTATCCCTATCGCCAACTGCTACGACACGCCCCATACACTCGGTCAAGACCGTTTAGCAGCAGCAGTAGGTGGAGCGAGTTTATGTCCCAAAGAAAATCTGCTGATAATAGATGCCGGCTCGGCTATAACCTACGACTTCGTATCAGAACAAGGAGAGTATTTGGGCGGAAATATAGCCCCAGGGATAAAGATGCGACTTACAGTACTCCGACAAATGACCAAACGCCTACCACAAGTGGAGGTTGAAGAAAACCAACTATTGCCTCTCTTCGGGCGCAACACTCAAGATGCAATCGCAGCAGGAGTCATCAGAGGCATAGCATACGAAGTGAAAGGCTACATGCGAACACTTACAGAGCGAGTTGAACATTTCAAGACTTTCTTGACAGGCGGACAAGCACCTTATATCATGAATAATGTAAAAGGCGATATCAGAAACGAAAAACACCTGGTCTTAATCGGACTTAACGAAATCCTATTGTTTAATAAAGCGTGATTTCTGTCCTACCTAAAACAATCATTTCCCATGTCGCATTTGACATAAAACAAGAAAAATAAGCCCGAAAAAGGTGTAAATTTTATTGTATTAACATTTTTTCGTACCTTTGCACCGAGAAAATGCGCACTTACTATGAAACACAGACTTTTTTTTCTTATTTTTATGTTTGTTTTTGCTTGCGGCAACCTTAAAGCAGAGTTGTTAACAGATATACTATCAGGCAAATACAAACCTGAACAATTACCACAAATGCAATCAATGCCCGACGGGGAGCGTTATGCAATACTTGAAGACAGCCTTATATTGGCATATTCCTATAAGACAGGAATGTTGACCGATACACTCTTTGATATACACAATACTCAAACAACCACCTTAGATTCCATACAAGGATTCTTGCTTTCTCCCGACGAGAGATTTTTGCTTGTGTATAACGGCAAAGAGCAGATATATCGCCGCTCGTTCAAAGCCAATTATTATCTTTACGATCGCCAGAACAGATATTTAGCCCCACTCTCGGAGCAAATGCCCGTTCAGTCACCCGTTTTTTCTCCTAACGGCAAATATATTGCATTCTCTCGCAACTATAATCTTTTTATTTATAAGTTGGATTTTTCATCTGAAGTTCAAGTAACTACGGGCGGTGGCAAAGGCAGAATACTCAACGGCTTGCCCGATTGGCTGTATGAAGAAGAGTTTGGCACCACTTGTCTTTACTCGTTTTCTTCCGACTCCAAGCAATTGGCTTATGTCAGACTTGATGAGGGTGAGGTTAATGATTTCTATTGGCAAGATATGCTCACAGAAGGTCTGCCTGAAAACAATAACATAAGATATGCCAGAGCAGGCGAGAAAAACAGTAAGGCTATATTGCTTATATATGATGTCTATTACAAAGCAACCAAACACATACCTGCCGATGTAGAATATATCCCACGCATCCGTTGGACCAATCAACCCGACGAATTGGCGGTATTTGCACTTAATCGGCAACAAAACAAGTTGGATATGTGGATAGTAAATACACGCACCACCGTGAATAAAAAATTCTATACCGAAGAAAATGAGAATGGCTGGGTGGATTATTCCAACATCGACGAATGGCATTTCTTGTCCGACAATTCATACATTGCTGTTACCGACAGTAGCGGCTATCGTCAGGCTTATCTTTACTCTCCGCTCGGACAACTCAAGCAACAACTCACTTTCGGTAATCAGGATGTAACAAGAGTATATGGATTTAATGAAGAAGAAAACACTTTGTTCTATCAAGTCGCCACCACTCCGCTTACAAGAGACTTATATTCATACAACCTGAAAAAACAACGGCTCACCTGTCTCACCCAAGATAAAGGATGGCACGAGGCAGTGTTCTCCAAAAACCTAAAATACTATTTAGATAATTATTGCACCGCCAAGTCTGCCAATATATATACCTTATACGATTTCACAGGTAAGCGTCTGCGTCTGCTCAAAGATAATAATGAGTTGGATGAGATGGTAAAAGAAAATAATCTTCCTGAAAAGATTTTCTTCAAATTTGCCACTGAGCGCGGTGATACTCTCAACGCATGGATGCTGACCCCCAACGACATGGATTCCTCAAAGCAATATCCTGTAGTGGTCATGCAGTATTCAGGTCCATGCTCACAACAAGTAACCAACCGATTCAAAGTTGATTGGGAACATTATTTGGCATCTCAAGGCTACATCGTCGTTTGTTGCGACCCGCGTGGAACTGACGGCAGAGGCAAAGAATGGCGAGAGCAGACCTATATGCACTTGGGCACAAAAGAAGTGGAAGACCAAATATCACTTGCAAGACATATACAAGAAAAACCTTTTGTCAAGAAAGATAAAATAGGTGTTTGGGGATGGAGTTATGGCGGTTTTATGACTCTTATGTTACTCTCCGCTCATAACACACCATTCTGCTGCGGTATAGCAGTAGCACCCGTCACCGACTTCCGCCTATATGATTCTGCATACACCGAGCGATACATGCGCACGCCACAAAGCAATATGGACGCATACAAGGCTATCGACTTGACTCAAAAAGCAAACCAACTTAACGGCAAACTGCTTATCGTACACGGACTTGCCGACGATAATGTACACGCTCAAAATACACTCAAATATATAGATGCACTCATTCAGGCAGGGAAACAATTTGAGATGCAATTATATCCCGACGACAACCATTTCCTCAGAAAACGCAATAACTACCAACATCTATATCAAAAGAAAATGGAATTCTTTAATAAGTATCTGAAAAATTAAGGAAACTATATTTCGCATGACTTTATTAGCATCATGACTTTATTAACACTAAATATACAATAAACTTATGTCTAATCAGAAAAACTCTAAATCCAACATTCTACCCATAGCGGTAATGTTTTTACTTTTCTTCATGATTGCCTTTGTAACCAATTTTGCAGGTTCAATGGGCGTTATAGTAAAGAATCAGTTTGATGCAAGCAATGCCTTGGCACAACTTGGCACACTTGCCAACTTCATAGCATACGCCTGCATGGGTATTCCGGCAGGTTATCTTCTCAAGCGAAAAGGTTATAAATTCACTTCTTTGGCAGCCGTATCAGTAGGTTTTGTAGGCGTAGGCATACAATGGCTATCAGGCTATGCTGAGAGTTTCGGAGTGTATGTATTAGGAGCATTTATTGCAGGCTTCTCAATGTGTATGCTCAATGTGGTGGTCAATCCTATGCTTAACACCCTCGGTGGTGGCGGCAAACGCGGTAATCAACTATGTTTATTAGGCGGCTCATGCAACTCCATCGGAGGCACTATCGCACCTATCTTGCTCGGATATCTGATAGGCGGTATGGCTGAATATGCACAAGTCAAAGACGCTGCACCCGCTATGATCATCGCAATGGCTATCTTTGCTTTTGCTTTCATAGTGATTTTCTTCACCGACATACCTGAGCCACACAAAGAGACCGCCAAAGAGCGCGAGGCTCGTTTGTCAGGCAAAATAGCAAAAGACACACACAGCCCTCTCTCTTTCCGCCATTTCGTGCTCGGAGCAGTAGCCATCTTCTTCTATGTAGGCGTAGAGGTCGGATTGCCCAATATTGCCAATCTTTATATGACTACATGGGATGTAGAAACTGCGCGTACGACTATCGATACTTATAACCAACAGCATGAGGACTTAGAAGCCTTAGAGGCTCTCCGCTTAGCCGATGAGGCTGCACTGGCTGAAATAAACAACATAACCGACAAAAAAGCCAAAAAAGCCGCTCAAGAGGCTTACACACGACTCGTAGTGGACGATGAAGCATATCAACAAGCAATGGAAGTGTCTGAAGGTGCAATCAAACCAGGCTTAGGCATGAAAGCCAATGTAGCAGGTTGGTTTATAGGACTATACTGGCTGTTGATGTTCATCGGGCGTCTGATAGGAGGAGCCATTGGAGGTAAAGTATCAAGCAAAACTATGTTGGCATGCGTTTCATGCATGGGAATAGTACTCTTACTTTGTCTTATGTTTATGCCTGCTACAATGATAAAACTGCCATTTATCGACAACTACCTGCCCCTCAATATTCTCTTCCTTATTCTTTGCGGTTTGTGTACAAGCGTTATGTGGGGCAATATATTCAACTTGGCTGCTGAAGGCTTAGGCAAATACACTCCCGCTGCTTCTGGCATCTTTATGGCTCTGGTTTGCGGTGGTGGCATACTGCCATTCTTCCAAGGACTGCTCGCCGACGGAGTGGGATATATATATAGTTATATCATCCCCATCATAGCGCTCGCATACATCTTCTTCTACGCCGTAATAGGCTCAAAGAATGTAAACACAGATATTCCTACCAAATAAATTTTCATCATCACAAACACTCCCTTACAATATGCTTGAAGCCTTTTATAAGACACACGAATACTTGGTGAGCCATCTTGAAACGCCTGTCCATCGCCGATTGATAGACGAGATTGATTGGGACGACCGCCTGATAGCCATCAAAGGATGCAGAGGCGTGGGTAAATCCACTTTCCTCTTATCGTATGCCAAAAACAGATTCGGAGTATCAAGAGAGTGTTTGTATGTTAATTTCAATAATTTCTACTTCACTAAGCAGAGTTTGACGGAGTTCGCCGCAATATTCGTGGCTGGAGGTGGCAAAACCTTGCTCTTGGACCAGATATTCAAATACCCTAATTGGTCGTCTGATTTGAGGAAATGCTACGAGAAATTTCCCTCATTGCATATCGTCTTTACCGCCTCACCCGTCATGCGTCTCACAGAAGAAAACAACGACTTGCGCGATATTGTAAAAATGTATAATCTGAGAGGGTTTTCGTTTCGCGAATATCTTAATCTGACAGCACACAAGAACTTCCCCGTATATACACTCAAAGACATCACCACCCGACACGAGACCATATCTCGACAAATCGCAGCCGAAGTAAATCCACTTTGGTATTTCCCTGATTACCTCAGACATGGCTACTATCCGTTCTACCTCGAAAAACACGACTTCTCTGAGACATTACTTAAGACAATGAATATGATGCTTGAGGTAGATATCCTGCTCATAAGACAGATAGATATAACCTACCTTGAGCAACTCAGACATCTGCTGTATATTTTTCTTAGCGAGTCGCCATGCTCGCTTAATGTGAGCCGACTGGCAGAAGAGACTGGTATCGCGCGTGCCACTGTGATGAATTATCTAAAGTATCTCAAAGATGCAAGATTACTTAATTTGCTCTATACCGAAGAAAAGCAGTTCCCGCAAAAACCTGCACGCGTATATATGCAAAACACTAATTTGCTCTATGCTCTACCTACAAGAAATGTGTCGGAACAAGCAATAGCAGAAACATTCTTCTATAACGCCCTGCATGGCACACATAAAATCAATGCTACCGACCGCACGGCTAATTTTGTGGTGGACAACAAACAGTATTTCAACATATCCGAACGACCATCATCAAAAGCATCGTTCCGATTGGCTGCAGTAAGCAATTTAGAAGTAGGAATCGGAAATCAAGTGCCACTTTGGCTCTTTGGATTTCTGTATTAAGGAAAAGAAACTAGTTCTAGAAAATCTAGAATATCTAGAATATCTAGAACCTCTAGAATATCTATTAAAGTTTGTAGAACCGCAAAGATGTATTTGTTTTATACTCCTGATATTGATACTACACAGATTCTTTCAGAAGAAGAATCTGCCCATTGTATAAGAGTACTTAGATATAACAGCGGCGACGAAATACTACTCACCGATGGGAAAGGTTATACCTACAATGCCAAAATAACCAATCCACATCCCAAACATTGCGAATTTGAAATAATAAGCAAAGAAAAACAAACCAAATCGCATGATTTCTACCTGCATATAGCCATTGCCCCAACAAAAAACATAGAGCGGATGGAATGGATGGTTGAGAAATGCACAGAGATAGGCGTAGATGAAATCACCCCACTACTCTGCCACTATTCTGAAAGAAAACAAATAAGGCAAGACCGATTGGAAAAAATCATTCTTAGCGCCGCCAAACAATCACTCACACCCTACCTTCCTAAACTCAACCCACTAACTGAATACAACCACTTCATCAATAATGCACAAGAACAAACACGCTTTATCGCTCATTGCTACAAAGAAGATAAGCGAGAACTCAAAGACGAAATTCAGCGTGGCAAGAGTTGTCTGGTAATGATCGGACCTGAAGGCGACTTCTCGGAACAAGAAGTAAAAGACGCTCTTGACAAAGGCTTTGTGGCCGTAGGCTTGGGCAAAAGCCGACTTCGAACCGAAACAGCAGGAGTCGTGGCATGCCATACCGCTGTCATTATGAATCAAGAGTAAAGTAAATAACCTACATTTCACACATAAGAAAAAATAGAAATCAACTTTGGGGTAATTTTTTGACAACTAAAAAAGGAAAAAATAGTCATTCGTAAAATTAGTATAATTCGTAGAAAGACAAATAATATAAAAAAGATATGAAGAAACAATTTTTACTATTAAGTTTTGTTGTTATGATTGCAGCATGTAATAACACCAATCCTCTGTTGACAGAGCAAGACACACCATACGGAGTGCCCGCATTTGATAAGATTCAACTCAAACATTACGAGCCTGCCTTCAAAGAGGCTATAGCACAATATCAAGCAGAGATAGACGCTATTTGTCAAATCACCAACGAGCCTACATTTGAAAACACCATAGTGGCACTTGACCGAAGTGGCAGTTTGCTGGACAAAGTAGAAGGCGTATTTTTCAATATCCTTGAAGCCGATGGCAACGAGGAAATGGATAAAATAGCAGAAAAAGTAACTCCATGGGTTACAGAACTGAGCGACAATATCCTGCTCAACGACCAATTATTCAATAGAGTCAAGGCCGTATATGACAAACGAGACGATTTGGGATTAAATGCAGAGCAAATGCGCCTGCTCACTGAAACTTACAAGAGTTTCGTGCAGAACGGAGCCAACCTAAACCCTGCTCAAAAAGAACGCCTCAGACAAATCAATCAAGAGTTGTCGCTTCTCTCGCTTAAATTTGGAAATAATGTAGTGGCTGAAACCAATTCTATTAAGCGTTTTATCACCGACGAATCAGAACTTCAAGGCCTGCCCGAATCAGCCAAAGCGGCAGCCAAAGAAGCAGCAGAAGCCGATGGCAGCGTAACAGACGCATGGCTCTTTTCGCCCAAACGCACAAGTTTCACACCCGTACTACAATACTGCGAAAACAGAGAATTGAGAAAACAATTACTTATCGACTATACCATACGAGGCAACCGAGACAACGAAAACGACAACAAAGCAGTTATTAATCAAACTATGCGACTGAGAATAGAAAAAGCACACCTGTTTGGTTATGACACACCCGCTGACTATATCCTCTCCGACTGCATGGCACACAACAGCCAAAATGTAAACGAACTCTTGCACACCGTTTGGGGACCTTCGCTCAATGCTGCACGCAAAGAAGCAGCAGAACTGCAAAAACTCCTCGACCAAGACATCGCAGCAGGTAAGGTTCAGATAAACCAAGCAGAAGACAAAAAACTGCAGCCTTGGGACTGGTGGTACTATTCTGAAAAACTACGCAAGCAAAAATACGACTTGAACGAAGAAGAACTCAAACCCTATTTTGAACTATCAAATGTTCGCAATGGAGTATTCCAATTAGCACATAACCTCTACGGACTTCAGTTTGAACCTCTACATAACATGCCTGTATATAATCCCGAAGTAGAGGTATTCAAAGTTACAGACGACAAAGGCAACCTTGTTGGTATTCTCTATACCGACTATTTCCCTCGCGCAGGCAAACGCCCTGGCGCATGGATGAATGATATCTGCCATCAATATGTTGACCAAAATGGCGTTGACCACAGACCCGTTATCATCAATGTAGGCAATTTCAACCGACCCACCAAAGACCAACCCTCACTGCTTTCAATGGACGATGTAGAAACACTCTTCCATGAGTTCGGACACGCTTTACACGGACTTATGTCTAAAGCCACCTACAAATCTTTAGCAGGCACCAATGTCCCTCGCGACTTCGTAGAAATGCCATCTCAATTTATGGAAAACTACTGCTACGAACCCGAGATATTGCGCACCTATGCCTTCCACTACCTGACAGGAGAAACAATGCCCGACTCGCTGATAACCAAAATAAACAACGCCAAACAATTCAACCAAGGCTTTGTTGAAACCGAGTTGCTCTCAGCCTCTATTCTCGATATGGACTATCATTGCCTCAGCCAAGCAGACACTATAGATGTCAATAAGTTCGAAGCCGAATCAATGCAGAAAATGAACATGATTCCACAAATCATTGTACGCTATCGCTCCACATTCTATAATCATATCTTCACCACAGGCTACGAAGCAGGATACTATAGTTACACATGGTCTGCCGTATTAGATGCCGATGCCTTCGCTGCATTCAAAGAAACAGGCGACATACTCAATCCCGAAGTGGCAAAACGATTCAAACATCTACTCGAACAAGGAGGAACAAGAGACGCTCAAGAACTATGGGACGAATTCAGAGGCAGAAAAGCAGACCCTAAATTCCTGTTAGAAAGAAAAGGTTTTATTGATTGACATATCTCTAAACAATCAAACAATGATCAGACAATATATAAAAGACAATATGCCACGAATAATGGACGAATGGGCTTCACTTGTTGCCATTCCTTCCGTTTCATGCCAACAGGAGCATAAGCCAGACATGCTCAAGATGGCTCAGAGGTGGCAACAATTGCTTTTGCAAGCAGGTGCGCAAAAAGCAGAAATAATGCCGTCAGAAGGCAATCCTATGGTCTATGGAGAATACCTCTGCAAGAATACCAATGCCAAAACAGTACTTGTATATGGACATTACGATGTTATGCCCGTTGAGCCATTAGAAGCATGGAAAACCAACCCATGGCAACTTACAGAAAAAGATGGTAGGGTATATGGCAGAGGCGCTGACGACGACAAAGGACAAACACTCATTCAAGTAAAAGCATTCGAGTATTTAGTTAAAAACAACTTACTCAACTGCAATGTTAAATTTATCTTCGAGGGAGAAGAAGAAATCGGTTCACCTTCGCTAAGTAAATTTCTGCTTGAGCATAAAGACTTGCTTTCGTGCGACATTATCTTAGTTAGCGACACCTCTATGATAGGCAAAGACACTCCGTCTATCACCACGGGACTTCGAGGTTTGGCATATTGGCAAGTGGATGTAACAGGACCTAATAGAGATCTACATTCAGGTCATTTCGGTGGAGCAGTAGCAAATACGATAAATGTGCTATGTGATATGCTTAGCCAACTAATCAACAAAAAAGGCATAATAACCATACCTCACTTTTACGATAATGTATTGCCCATTCCTCAACAAGAGCGTGATATGATAGCACAAATTCCTTTTGACGAAGACAAATACAAGTCAGCCATTGGGGTTCAGGAATTGCAGGGCGAAGAAGGATATAGCACGCTTGAGCGCAATTCGTGCCGCCCGTCGTTAGACATCTGCGGAATATGGGGAGGATATACAGCAGAGGGAAGTAAGACCGTGCTACCCTCAACTGCACATGCAAAAGTATCGTGCCGACTGGTTGCCAACCAAGACCATGAACAAATAAGTAAGTTGTTTGTAGAATATATACAGCAACTCGCTCCTAAATCTGTCAAGGTTGAGGTAACACCCATGCACGGCGGACAAGGGTATATTTGCCCTATCGATTTGCCGGAATACAAAGCAGCAGAAGCAGGATTCGAAAAAGCATTCGGGAAAAAACCACTTGCCGCCAGACGGGGAGGAAGCATACCCATCATCTCCACCTTCGAACAAATACTCGAAGTTAAAACCATACTCATGGGCTTCGGCTTAGAACAAAATGCTATACACTCGCCCAACGAGAGTTTTGACCTTGAAGTGTTTGAAAAAGGAATAGAGGCAGTGGTAGAATTCTATAATAATTTATAGTCAATAGGTTAATTATTCTATAAGAAGGATATCATATTACAACATCATAAAAAGTATAAATCACAAAGAAATATGGATAAAAACACATTAATTGGTTTCGGACTTATAGCCTTAATTTTAATAGGCTTTTCATTATTCAACAGACCATCCAAAGAGGAGTTGGCAAAGCGTCAGCATGAGCGCGATTCTATAGCATATATTCAGCAAATACAACGCGAGACGGACAGACTCTCAAAAGAAATGTCTGAATTAGTGGCACACAAAGAAGAACAAGCCATTACCGACGAACAATTGGCAGAAAAAATGCAAGGTATATATGGTGCTTTTTCTTCGGCTGCTATAGGTCAAAACGAGTTTGTTGTACTTGAGAACGACTTACTTAGGCTTACCTTCCAGACCGAAGGTGGCAAACTATATAAAGCCGAGTTAAAGAAATACAAGACTTATGGCGACTCACTGAATTATCTTAGCCTTTTTGAAGACAAAGAGGCGGCTATGAACTTCACCTTTGTCACCAAATCAAATAGGATATTAAACACAGGTAATCTCTTCTTCACTCCTCAACCTATTGTTCTGACGCCGGACAGCGCTCAGATGCTTACTATGCGTCTTATGACAGACTCCGCCGCTTACTTGGACTTTGTATATACCCTCCCACAAAATAACTATATGCTACAATTCGACATCACCCCACATCAGATGCAACAAGTGTTGGCTCTAAATGCCACTTCGCTTGAGATGAATTGGAGCCAACTTATACCACAACAAGAGAGAGGCAGAAAATTCGAGGAGAGATATGCCACTTTGCAATATATGTACAAAGGCGGTGATATAGAAAATCTGTCAGAGTCAAAACAAGTAAAAGAGGATGTGAATGGTCGATTGAAATGGATCGCATACAAAGACCAATTCTTTTCCACTGTACTTATCGCAGACGGTGAATTGTACTCGGCTCAACTCACCTCCACACCTATGGAGAAGAACTCAGGATATATCAAAGCATATCAAACTCGTGCCTCACTTGCCTTTGACCCGTCCGGTACACAATCTACCAAATTGCGCATGTACCTCGGTCCTAACCACTACAACACTCTCAAAGCATACGATAAAGGCAAAGAAAAAAGCGAAAAATTATATTTGAAATCGCTCGTACCACTCGGCTGGAAAATAGTTAGTTGGATAAATATGTGGCTCGTTATTCCTATGTTCGACTTGTTCATGTCGTGGGGCATGCACATCGGTTGGGTGATTCTTCTTATGACTATCGTCATCAAACTTATTATTCTGCCCTTCACTTTCCAATCATATCGCTCGTCGGCAAAAATGCGCGTACTTAAACCACAAGTAGATGCTATCAACGAGAAATATCCGGCTGACAAAATGCAAGAACGCCAACAAGCAACTATGGCTCTATACCAAAAAGCAGGGGCAAGCCCTATGTCAGGTTGCCTACCCATGCTCTTCCAATTCCCAGTCCTGATGGCTATGTTCTGGTTCTTCCCTACCGCCATCGAACTCCGCGGACAATCACTCTTCTGGGCAGACGACCTGTCAACTTACGATGCTATCTTGACTTGGAACAGAAACATACCCGTCATATCATGGATATTCGGAAACCACTTGTCGCTGTTCTGTCTGCTCATGACAGTAACCAACTTGATTTATACATGGATCAACATGCAAAGCCAAAACACAGGCAACGACCCCGCAGCAAAGATGATGCGATGGATGATGTATCTCATGCCACTCATGTTTATGTATATCTTTAATGATTATGCAGCAGGACTCAGTTATTACTACTTCCTCTCATTGCTCATAACTATCATACAAACCTACATCTTCCGTCTGTCTATCAACGACGAGAAACTGCTAAAACAAATGGAAGCAAGAGCAGCCAAAAATGCTAATAAACCCAAAAAATCAGGACTGATGGCAAGATTGGAAAAGATGCAACGCGAACAACAACAATACATGAGAGAACAAGCAAAAAGAGGTAGAAGATAACCCCACCGCTCACCTCAAAAAATCAAATTTTGCTTAACTCAATTATAAAAACCAAGTTTTTCTTAACTAAACTATGAAAACCAAGTTTTGTGTAACTCAACTATGAAAAATAAGTTCTATTTACTAATCGTTTTTTTATCCGCTTTTTTACCCTCAATAAGCGGCAATGAGCGAGAGATGAGCGAGACAGTAAAGGTCAGGGGAGAGGTAATAGTCTCCACCAGAAACCTCAGACAGACCTTTGCCGAACTGGAAGAAGAGGCTCGCCAGGCAGCCAAACAAGAGGCAATAAAAAAGGTGTGTGGCGAACAAATAAGTATATGGGACCGAGCCGAAAGTTCTGCCTCAGGCGACTCCTTCAACACACTTACCGTCAATCGCACTACCGGAGAAATTGCAGACTTCGAAATCATCGAAGAAGGACATACACAATCGCTTGTAAGGGAAACCGAGATGATATTCTATTGTGTCGCCAAAGTAAAGGTGAAACGAGGTACTGATATCGACCCAAACTTCAAGGCAAAAGTAGAGGGCATAAAGAGTGCATATTATGTGGGCGAACTCTTAAAATTTATCGTAACCCCCTACAAAGACTGCTACTTAAAGATATTCAGTATTGCCTCAGGCAGAGGAGACTTATTATATCCCGACTACGATTACGATACTGTTGAGCAATTCAAAGCCAACAAGAAATATGCCTTCCCTATACTTAAAGAAATGGACTATCCGTTAGAGAAGAATGTTCCACAGCCTATTGAAAAGACTGAATTAGTATTCGTATTCACCAAAGACGAATGTCCGTTTAATATTGACACTCACGACCCTCAGGAAATAGAACAATGGGTAGCAGGTATTCCTACTGACAGAAAATATATAGAATTTCGTGTGTTTGATGTAAAATAGCAATCTATTACTAAACCTTTATTTGATATGAAGAGAACTTTCCTTTCTTTATTGTTTTTATCATTATTGACCACTTCCCTAACAAGTGCACCTAAGGGAAATAACACTGCCGCTATTGAGAAGCAACTCAAAAGCAAGTATGGCATGGTGGTATATCACAAAGATTTTAGTGGGTGGTATTTTATTAGTTATGACCGCAATGGTCAGACATACTACGGCATGTGTGACCCACAGGGTAATGTCATCGTTAAGGATGCAACCAAATACAAACAACACGATGTATATATTGAATTTTATCTCCTCAACAACGAGCAGAAATTGGTCCATGACCAATGGAAACAGGAGATGAAACAATATGAGAAGGCATACGCTAAATATGCTCAGACAAGAGCAGAATACGAATCTAAACTTGCTAAATACAACGCAGATGTAGAGGCTGCCAAACAAGTGGCATTAGGCAAGTACAATGAAGCACGGCAAATAGCCATACAACGCGCACAAGTAGCCAACTCATATAATAATCAAACATACAATACAGGCAATGTATGGGCAGATCTTGCAGGCAATATAGCCAATGGTGCAGCCAAAATAGCCAATGTGGCTACTGCGGCAAACAGCGTGAAATACGAACCTTACGAGAAAGCAGAGTTAGCCGCACGCAATCTTACCACCCCACCCACAGCACCATATAATCCTGAACCTAAAAAACCCACCGAACCTTCCGACGGACACTATTGGAAAAGTTTCCTATTGAAACAACCTTCCTACTATTCCTATGTAGATTTTGCAGCACTCGATCAAAAAGGCTGTTATGCCGATGTGATGAAAAACGGCAAATACGGATTATTAGACTTCAACCTAAAAGAGGTGGTCGCTTGCACAAACAACGAGAAAGTAAAACAACAGACACTTATTGCATATAAACTTCAAAAAATTAAAGATAAAGGCAAAATAGGCTTGTTGGATGGTGAAAGCAGAATGGTACTGCCATGTATATATGATGATATTACACTCACATCTGACAATTTATTATCATGCAAGAAAGGTGGTCTTTACGGAATATTTAACCAAAGCGGCAAACAAATTTTACCATGTCAATATCAGGAAATAACAAAAGAGCACAACTGCTACAAAGTTAAGAAACAAGGCAGTTATGGAATCACCACCGCTGACGGCAAAGACTGGTATCCCTGCCGCTACGAGGAACTGAAAATTGTAATGGTCGAAAACAAACTCTTTCTTCAGGCCAAGCAGCATGCTCTTTGGGGGTTGTTTGACTTCAACACAGGCGTGAACATATTGCCGTATAACTTCAATGACATTAAATTGCTCACACAAAACTCAACAGGCTTTTTCTGGGTAAAGAAAGACAACAAATGCGGATTGTACTCCGGTGTGGGCACTATGCTTATACCATGCGAATACAGCAACATAGACTTGGTTACTTATCAACAAAAAGTATATGCACGGGTAACTAAAGCAGGCAAAATAGGGCTCTATGACGAAGACGGAAGCATGATTATTCCTGCTGAATATTCTGAAATAGTATATGACAAGTCCGAATTTCTAAGCGTTATTAAAGATGGCAAGAAAGGCATATATACTATATGGGGAGAGCCTCTGGTTGAATGTCTGTACTCAACAATAAAACACGACAGCAAAAACAATTTGTTTATTTGTAGTGTAGGCAACGACATGACAATAGTTGATATGAACGGTAATCGCCTCTTCAATCCCGTACTTGCCGACCAACTTATTCCTCACGAAAAATACATTACTTTCAGTTATCGCAATCGCTATGGCACATTAGATTACAATGGAAATATACTTATTCCAGCCAAAAATGGAGAGAGATATATTCCTAAGAAAATGATTAAATATATTGTTAAAAACAATATAGATCAGATGAATCAAGCAGGCAAGGAACAATTAGAAAATGCAAGTGGCGACTTTAACAATAAGCGTCTTTTCCAACTCTCAAAACGCGAATCGTTCAGTTTCTACGCCCAGAATTATGTTGAGCGTTTGGTCAACGAATGGCAACGAAAAGGGGAATTTGAAAAGACCGATGCATGGCGTATGCGTGTAAACAACGATACACGAACTCAACAAGTATATAACCTCACTAAGCAGGCACAAGACGAATATATAGACAAACATGCCAAAAGACTTCCACAGGATGTAATTACTATAGTTGGTCAATACGACCCGGACAACGAGACCTATCGACTACACTCAAGTAATTTGGACAAAGATATGTTGGTTCCTGTACCTGAAAATGAAGCGTCCAACTTCCGCCAAGAATTGGCATCGGCTGTGAAAAAACCTACATACTTCATAGAAGACGACAAACTCTCTATAGCAGAATATCAATTCCTTATGCCTAACGGCAAAATCTACAAATACAGCAATCAGGCATCACTTACATATAATATCGCTCAGGTAGAGTATAACTTCGACGCTATCAATGTTGATGTGTCGGCTTTAGGCGGCTCACACGCAGGCAAACAAACAATCTCTACCTCACAGATTGCAATCGGCAGAGCAGATGTGGACATACAAATACCCGTTACCTCAACCACACAAGAAAACACTTTTGTAGTGATTTTTGCCAATCAGGAATATGAAGATGCACCTTCTGTAGAATTTGCATTTAATGACGGATCTATTTTTAATGAATATTGCGTAAAGACATTGGGTATTCCGAAAGAAAACATACATTTCCGCAAAAACGCAACTATTGGTAATATGCGACAAGAAATCAGATGGATAAGAGAAGAAATCGCAGGAAATGAATTATTTGCTGATAAAGCCAAATTTATCATCTATTACACAGGACACGGTATTCCCGACGAGCGCACCGGCTCCACTTACCTGTTGCCTAAAGATGGTGTAGTTACCGACATCACCAACTCCGGGTTTAAAATATCTGACTTATATAACACCTTCGCCGACATCAATAACGAGTGCGTCATATTCTTAGATGCTTGTTTCAGCGGACAGACCAAATCGGGTGCCACACTTACACAAACAAGGGCTGTAGGAAAAACTATCAATCGCGGACAACCCAAAGGCAACTGCGTCGTATTCAGTGCCTCATCTAACAACGAAGTAGCACATCAATATAAATCAAAAGGACATGGTCTTTTTACTTATTGGCTACTCAAAAAACTACAAGATTCTAAAGGAGAGACCAATTTCGGAAGCCTCTTTGAATTTGTTAAAACAAAAGTAGGCAGAACATCATCCATAGAAATCAAAAAATCACAGACACCTACTATTTCTTATAGTCCACAGGCAACTAACAACTGGAAAACAAGAAAGTTAAAATAATCGGACTTTAACAGTATATACTAATAGTCAATGAAAATAGTATTTATAGGAGCGGGAAATTTAGCAAGCAGCGTTGCCCCGGCGCTTCAAAAAGCAGGTCAACATATCATTCAAATATATAGCCGCACAACTGCTTCAGCACAACAACTCGCCACAATATTAAATTGCGATTTTACTACCTCCGCCGATAGCATAAGACAAGATGCTGACATCTATATCTATGCTATAACAGACAAAAATTATCCTATTGATATTGTTGGTTCACGCCAAGCCCTGCATCTTCTCACTTCTGGTTCTGTGCCATATACAGCCTTGCGAGGAGCGCAACATGCAGGAATATTTTACCCTTTTCAGACTTTCAGCAAAGTTCAACCCGTCAGCAATTTTCAGGATGTTCCAATACTTATAGAAGCAAGCGACAATCAATCCTTACTCAAAACCGAGGAATTGGCACATTGCCTATCAGAAAAAATATATAAGAGTACCTCTGAAAGCCGAGCACGACTGCATCTGGCAGGTGTACTCGCCAACAATTTTACCAATTGCCTTTATGCACTCGCCAATGAACAACTTGAGAAAGCAGACTTACCTTTTGATATTTTGCTACCACTCATCGACGAGACCGCTCACAAAGTACATTTAACTACTCCACGACAGGCGCAAACAGGTCCTGCACGCCGAGGAGATACTGATGTCATGCAAAAGCAATTAAATCTTATGCCTCAAGAACTAAAAGAAATTTATACCATTCTGTCGGACAATATCATTAAAAACAGCAATAAACTATAGAGATATAGGCCTTAAATATTATAAGTAATTAGCACAACCATCTCACAAAATAAACAACACTATGCCCTTTCAGTTCAAGCAATTCTCAGTAGAAGATAAGGGGTGCGCTATGAAAGTAGGCACCGACGGAGTATTGCTGGGGGCATGGGCTGGGGCTGAACGGCAGAAAGAAATTCTGCAAACTACTTCCATCAATATTTTAGATATAGGCACAGGCAGCGGATTGATAGCACTTATGCTCGCGCAACGATTTCCAAACGCTTCAATCACCGCCATTGACATCGACTCATCTGCCGCCTCGCAGGCTGAGAAAAATTTCCTTGCTTCTCCTTGGGCAGAACGACTACACTGCAAACATTGTTCGTTAAGTGACCTTTTTTTTCAAAATAACATATCCAGCACACCCCCCACATCGTTTGACATGATTGTGAGCAACCCGCCCTACTTTGAAAACTCACTAAAGACACCATCACTTGCTCGTACTACTGCACGACATACCGATACTCTCTCATACGAGCAACTTATTGAGATTTCCAATAACCTACTCTCCTTTAACGGCATACTTTCACTTATCTTACCTGCATGGGAAGAAAAACATATCTTGCAACTTGCTAAACAGAACTCTCTCTTCCTAAACAGAATTTGCTACATTCATGGTGTTGAGCATAAACCCGTCAAAAGAATTATGTTAGAACTCATGCATGATCGGTCTGCAAATACCACTACTACGCCACCCTTAGCGGTAAACACCGCTATAAAACAAACCTACCTTGTCCTACAGGACAAGGCAGGCAAAAGAAGCATGCAATACTCTATGCTCACGCAGGATTTTTACTTATAACCCCTTCCATAACATTATCTCTTTATAATTGTGGTTAGGTTTCCCTAATTCCTTTGTTTGCATGCCTATCTTTGTATTCGTCACTTTCTTAGGCATTGATTCAGGCGTATATGTAGAAGAAGTCTTGGTTAATGTTACTTGGATATAATCATTGAACCAACCATAGTCAGAACTATTACTAACATTCTCATAATAGTAACTCATGCCATTTGCATAGTAGCCATCAGAAGAAGAGGTATTTGCCGCTCCTAATACCAAATTTCCACTGGTATTAAATCTTAACCATGCCTCACCCGAACCATCATATCCATTGCCTGATACTATTAAATAAGTATTAGTTGTTGTATAATATATTGGATAAAATCTCGCAAGATATTTTTTACTGGGATCGGTTGTAAAATAGAAAGTTCTACTTGTAAATGCCCAACCGCTATATAATTTAATGCAATCATACGCTTCGCTATATTCTCCCATTGCTGTTAGATAAGGATGATCTGTACCAAATAACAACCCTTCTACTGCTACCCACTGAGTTCCGGTGTTGTTATTCGTAAATGTATATATTCCTACTCCCGTCCAACTTTCATATTCATTACTATTAGCATTGTATGCGCTGCAACTATATGTACCCAGAAACTTATCTAATCCTGTAGAACTGCCACCACCACCCGAAGAGAGTGTCGTGAAACTGAATGTTACAGAATAAGCAACCGGGGCACCAGCATATTGAGTAGCAGCAACAGCACGATAATAATATTTAGTGTTTGCATTAAGTCCGGTAATATTATAAGTAAAAATTCCACTTGGATAATCGTATTTATATTGATAATCAGTGTGCTTTACTATATTATTCATATTCATATCAGTTGCTATTTCTATCATTGCACCATACAACAGTTCTGAAGCATTTGCCAAATTGGCTTCAATAGTAACACTTGTTGCCGCTACATTATAGTGAGACATAAATATATTAAGATCAATGTTTTCTGTTGATGAATTGTCGCTACCATCACTTAATGTAGTAAATGTCTTGGTATCAGTATATATTGTGCCCTCAGCAGTAGTGAAATATGCCCTATAATAATAAACACTAGAAGGTGTTAATGATGTAAACCTACCTGTCATTGTTTTTGTTCCACTCCACGACTGAACTTTGCTTTGCTCATAATATATTTTCTTATCATTTTGGCTGATGGTTGGATTAGTAACTGACGACGAACAAATAAAACCTACTTCAGTTAGTTTGCCGACCGCAGCAGAACCTATTGTTATATTTCCACTCACACTTGCCGAATTTGTAGTTACATTGGTCGCATCGTTCATGCCAATTGTTATATTACTATCTCCTTCGCCCGACGAGCCATTTCCGCCACCATTATTGCCGCCGCTACTTTTACCGGTAGTGAAAGTCATCACATCACTCATTATTGTACCATATTTGTTTTTGATATAAGTACGGGCGTAGTAGGTAGTGTTGGCCTTCAAATCACTTACTTCAACCAACAAATTACTATAATTATATTCTTTTCTGCTCCAATAAGAACCTGAATTACCTTCTTCATCATATTTTACTTCTTTTTTGTTATCATTTGATGAAGGCGTCTTGTCTTTATCGGAATAATAAACACCATATTCAGATATAGTTGTCGGTATATCAACACTATTTTTTTGATTTAGCACAACTACTCGAAAAGATGCATTTGTACCTGAAACCACAGGATCAACAGCATCTAAAGAAACTATGTATTCCATGTCTTTCTCCCTGCATCCTACAAGCAACATAGTTGCTACTAATATGTATATAATCTTTTTCATAGTTATTCTGATTTTTTAGTTTTGAATGTATATCCTATACCTATTTTTAGTTCATGTTGAGGTTCCGAACCAACCATCATACAATACGCCGCCGAGAGAGTAAAACCTTTTATATTTCCTTGCACACCTACTTCCCAAAGAAATGCATTACCTATTGATTGATAGTCGTTGTAGCCACCTCTGGGCATCCGCACCCAATCTCCACCTGCAATCTGACGAGTAACAGTGCGGTAGGCATACCCCACACCGGCATACAAATATATAGGTGCTACCATACGAACTATTGCACCAGCGCTAAAAGATATGCGGTTGTTAGATATTTTATCGGTATAAAACGGATATACATCGTCTATCATATTTTGGTAATTGGCCTCATATTGATAACCATAGTGCATACCGGTACCAAGCATCATACTGGCATACCAACCAAACAACTTAACTTGACCATAGGTAACACCAAACGAATTCAAATAAGGCTTGCCAAAACCGGCACCATAGTGGAATAATATAAACTGCTCCCACTCATATACATTTTTCTTCTTAACCTTCTCATTTTTCAACTCAATACCCGTATAATTGAAGGTTTGAGCCTCAGAGAGCATAAAACCACATAAACATAATGCTATCAAAATATATCTTTTCATAGTCGTAATGGTTTAATTGCGTTTAACCTCTTCTATCTGCTCTGTCGTCTCTATCTTCTTATTATTGATAATCATTTCTTTGGGCTTATGTTCTACAATTCTTCCATCCAATTTAATAAGAGTTGAGTCTGCGGCTTGCAAATTGCGGAAATTAGTATAGACAGCGGGGTACCCCTTGATTTTCACCTCAATATTCATTTTGTTGGCATTACTCGACACTGTGGTAACACTATATATAGGTGATACAATAAGCGATGCCCTCTCATGATCAATAAACTCAAAAAGAGCCTGTGCCTTCAATTCCTCAATCTTGGTTTTGATGTAATTTTCCAAACGCGTCATATACTTGTCTTCATCTTCTTTCTGACGCATATCAGGAATTATAATAGAACCTTGCATTGTATAGTCAGTAGGTGTATTTTTCATCACCTTCAACTCTGACACCAACGGCACTACGAACATATTACCATTGTTGGTCATTTGAGTGGCTTCAAACTTACTTACAGATGCACCTTGTATAGCAGAAGAAGTCTGAGCACTTGCAACCGACACTAATAGTGTTGCTGCAAAGAAAAGTAAAATCTTTTTCATACGATTATTGTTTTTTAGGTTTATAATAATAGTCTCAGTTACTAAAATTTCCTATTAAAACACATAGTGGCAGACGCATAAAGCATCTGCCACTATATTGTGGATATTAAATCTTTTTGCTATATACACTGCCAAAGATTTGTACAGCGCGCACAATGGGAGGGGGATTATATTGATTATTAGTGATATACATCATCGTTTGATTATCTAATTTCAATAAAATAAGGTAATCTGGCCTGCAAAGAAGGTTTTTCAGACATTTTCTTCAACTGATTAAACTCTTTAAGCATAAGTTTTTCAGTATCGTCCACTCCACTAAAGGATTCTATTACTTTGGTGAGTTTGTCTTTTGCTTCAGGATAGGTAACAACCTGGTAATTCTCTACTTGTGCCATTTGAGCGGCTGCACACACTGCATCATCAATATTACCTATTGCATCCACAAGTCCTAATTCCAATGCTTTTTTTCCGCTCCACACTCTACCCTCGGCTATCTTTTTAATTTGTTCGGTAGTCATGTCTCTGGCTTCGGCACAACGACTAACAAACAACTCATAACCTCTGTTTACTGTACCTTGCAACAAATCGCGTTCTTCTTTACTCATGCCTTTGATCACCATATTAGTTTCCATTCTACCCATCTTATTGGTCTGAACACCATCAAAAGTAAGACCTAATTTACCAGCCAACTTACCATACGACGGAATCAGTCCGAATATACCTATCGACCCTGTAAGAGTATTTTCTTGAGCAAAGATTGTATCAGCCAAGCATGAAATATAATATCCGCCTGATGCTGCATAGTCGCCCATACTTACCACCAACGGCTTCTTTTCTTTCAGTAGAGAGAGAGCATGCCATATCTGCTCACTTGCGTATGCACTTCCACCAGGGCTATTAACACGGAACACAACGGCCTTGACATTGTCCTTTTTTGCCACTTTGTCAATAAGACTAACCATCTTCTTGCCTACTATTCCATTACCCGACTCGTCGGTTATGTCACCCTCCGCATAAATAACGGCTATCTTGTTTTTCTCATACTTCTCAGCACTCTTCACACTTAGCATACTGCTGTGAGAAACCAATTTATAATTCTTTGTATCACACAAGTTGGTCAGCACTGTTTCCATATCCTGAAGATATATCATCGAGTCTATCAATCCACTCTTTTGCAACACATCCTCTGATTGATAAGCCATATTCAAATCAGCCAATCTGTTGAGTTCTTCTTCAGTCAGATTTCTGGATTTAGCCACATCTGCCACTACCCCTTGCCATATATCTTGTAAAAGTACATTCATTTGCAAGCGATTGGCATCTGACATATCTTTTCTTATGTATGGTTCTACAGCCGATTTGAAAGTGCCCACCTTCACCACTTGCATCTCAACGCCTAATTTTTCTAACGCTCCTGAATAAAACATAAGAGTAGAACTCAATCCGCTCCAACTAACTTCTCCATGAGTATTTACATACACTTTATCCGCAACAGAAGCGAGCCAATAATTGCCCTGACCATAGCCATCAGCGTATGCAACCACAAACTTGCCAGACTCTTTAAAATCTTCTAAGGCATCTCTTATTTCTTTCATTGAAGCAAAACCACCTTGCAGCGAACCACCTTTAAGATATATACCATCTATGTTATCATTTTCTTTGGCAAGACGGATATTTCTGAGCACATCTTCAAGACCTAATTCTTTGTCAACTGTTTTCCCTGACAACTCTGCAAAAGCAGCAGTGAACTCATCTGACTCTGCCTGTTCCACCAAAACACCATCCAAATCAAGACGATAAACAGAATGTTTGCTCAATGTAGTTTCTGAATCAGAGAAAGCGAGAATGGCACCAAAAAACATACCTGTCAGAACAGAACTAACAATTGAAAGCAACAACAATGCAACTATTGTTGCTAACACATATTTCCAAAAATCTTTCATTGTATAATAAAAAATTAGTAACTTTTATTTATTGCAGTACGAAAAAATCATACTCACATACAAATGTATATTAAGTTGGCTTCTATATAACAAATCTGTTATTACCTGTTTTTATTTTGGTTGCGAGCGAGGACAACCGCGATCCAAAAGTTGGCTGCAAAGATAAAAATAATGTTTAAATCTCACAAATTATTTCTCTACTCTATATCAGTCATTTGTATATGCCGCTTGGTTTTACTGATAAATTGCTGAAGCATACAAGCAGCAATCAATGCGGAAAGTATATCAGACATAGGCATTGCCAGCCACACACCATTCAGTTGGAAGAACAATGGCATAATAAAAGCCAATGGGATAAGCAAAATCACCTGACGACTCAGGCTTAAGAAAATAGCCTTACCTGCCATTCCTATTGATGTAAAGAAATTGCCTGTTACCATCTGAAAACCGGTACAGAAGAACACACATAGCACTATACGCATAGCGGGAATAGTCATCTGAGTGAGTTCATTGTCATGAGTAAACATACTGACCATTATATCCGGCACCAACTCACCTAACACACAAACCAACGATGTTACAGCAGTGGCCCAAAGTGCCGTCAGGCGGAATGCAGATAGCATACGATGGTATTTCTTGGCTCCGTAATTGTAACCAACTATCGGTTGCATACCCTGATTGAGCCCCATAACAATCATAGCAAAGACGAAGGTAAAACGATTGATAATACCATACGAAGCCAGTGCCATATCACCACCATAAGAAAGCAACTGATTATTCATTATTACCACCACCAAACTATGCGCCAAGTTCATAAGGAATGGAGATAGACCGATAAGTAGGCTCTCCACGACTATATTCATATCCAGATGCCACATTTTTCTGTTGAAATGTAACAATTCTCGGGGATTTAGGAAAATAGTAAATTGCCATGCGACTGCTATTGCTTGCGATATCATAGTTGCGATGGCCGCACCACGAACTCCCATATCCAAATAGAAAATAAATATGGGGTCAAGGATTATATTGGCACTTACCGCCACTATAGTAGCCACCATAGATGAAATAGGATGCCCTGAAGAGCGCAGTACATTATTCAGTCCGAAATAGATATGCGTCAGCACATTACCTATAAGTATAGGTATCATATATTCGCGAGCGAGCATAAGAGTGTCGTCGCTTGCTCCAAAAGCCCTTAGGATAGGATTGAGCCACATAAGCCCCACAAAAGTTACTAAGGCACTAAGGGCAATATTTAGCACTATCACATTTCCGAGTACTCTCTGTGCTTTTTCATAGTCTTTTTCTCCTAAACTGATTGCGACCAAAGTGCTTGCGCCGACGCCAACCAACGAGCCAAATGCAGCACATATATCCATAAATGGTTTAGCGACAGTTAGAGCAGACAATGCCATTGAACCAACGCCATGACCAATGAACACACTATCCACAAGGTTATACAACGATGAGGCGGTCATCGCAATAATGGCGGGCATAGAGTATTTCCACAACAACCTGCCTACAGGTTCTGTACCCAACTGAAGCGTTCTTGTTTTGGTTTTGGCCATACTAAATCTGACTTGCTATTTGCATAAAAATCTGTGCAGCCGGGTGCCCTTGCTGCAAAGCAATAGGAGTTCCATCATCTCCTGACTGTCTGATGGACTGAACCAAAGGCACTTGACCAAGCAGTTTTACATGCAGTTCTTCTGCCAAGAGTTTTCCACCATCCTTACCAAAGATATAATATCTGTTTTCGGGCAACTCAGCAGGTGTAAACCATGACATATTTTCTATAATTCCCAATACAGGCACATTGATTTTCTCATTTTGGAACATATCAATGCCTTTTTTTGCATCCACTAAGGCAACAGGTTGAGGCGTCGTAACAACGATGGCACCCGTCAGGTGAATTGTCTGAACGACAGTTAAATGTATATCACTTGTTCCCGGGGGAAGGTCAATAAGGAAATAATCCAAATCTCCCCAATGAGCATCTTGCAGGAGTTGTTTAACAGCATTGCTTGCCAAGCCCCCTCTCCATATCACAGCATTGTCAGGGTCAACGAAAAAGCCTATCGACAGCATCTTGATGCCGTAATTTTCAATAGGCTCTATCAGTTCTCTACCCTCCACTTCCACCATGACGGGTCTTGCATTTTCTACCTGAAACATTTTAGGTTGTGAAGGTCCATGAATGTCTGCATCCAGCAGTCCAACTTTATAGCCCATAGCAGCCAATGACACTGCCAAATTAGCAGCGACCGTGCTTTTGCCCACACCGCCTTTGCCCGAACTTATGGCAATTATTTTCTTGGCTAATGGTTTTTCTTCATCTTGCTTTGAGGGAGCATATTGCTTACGAAATTTGGTATTTATCTTTACTTGTGCATTGCTGTCAACATATAGTTTTATGGCAGCCTCTGTGGCCTTAAGAACCGATTTAATAAACGGATCATTCTCTTTGTCGAAAATCAGTGAGAACGAAACGGCATAACCACTTATACGAATGTCGTCTTCCAACATGCCACTCTCTACTAAATCTTTCCCGTTGCCCGGATAACGGACCTTATGCAGGGCATCAATAATCTGTTGAGGATACATATCTTTATAAAAAAATATTTGTTAGTTTCCTTAATTTATCTACTAAGATTTAGGTCACAAAACTTTTAGGCATTGTAATTCCTTCCGTATGAACGATAAGTGTCTTTTTCTATATCGACTTCAGGCTCAAGGACTTCATTTTTATGTTTCAGTTCAAAACATATATATTTTATATTCATTCCGCGCTCTAACCACTGCCTCTCATAATGAGTTTGGATACAAGTTGCATACTTATAATTAGGCATTTGAACATCTGCATTGTACAGATTATCAGTATCAGCCAACAATAGATAGTTATTTGCTCTTACCATCTCTATCGTATATTGATACAAGAAGGGGCTGTCGGTTTTTAGATGTATCAGTCCATTGTTTTTAAGAATATTCTGATATCTGAGCATAAAGAACGAGGAAGTCAATCTTTTAGTTGCTTTTTTCATTTGTGGGTCAGGGAAAGTAATCCATATTTCATCCACTTCGTCATGGTCAAAAAAACGCTCTACAAATTCTATGTTAGTTCTCAAGAAAGCAACATTGGGCATGCGGTTTTCTGTTGCGGCTTTGGCACCATTGTACATTCTGGCACCTTTTATATCTACTCCAATAAAGTTTTTGTTTGGAAATAACTTAGCCAAGCCGACAGTGTAGTCGCCATGCCCACAGCCTAATTCCAAGACGATAGGATTGTCGTTGCAAAAATACTCATGCCAATGTCCTGAGAAGTCAGATTTTTCGCCACCTAACAAGACCTCTTTAGCAGTGCATTGGAACACATTGTTAAATTGTTCCATTGCTGCAAACCTCTGTAACTTATTCTTTGACATACTCTTTAGTTATATAATCTGACAACTCATACATATCTGACATCACGATATCTGCACCTGCATTTTTCAAATCGTCGAAAGTCAATACTCCTGTATTAACGGCTATCACTTCTAATCCCGCCGCTTTTCCTGACTTAACGCCAAGGGGCGCATTCTCTACAACGACACATTCTTCTTTTTCAAATCCACTTTTCTTCCAAGCCTTCAAATAGGGTTCAGGATGTGGTTTACCATGTTCAACATCAAATGCCGTAATCATCTTCTCACGAGAGAAAATATCAGGGAAATCAGTTTGCAAGCGGTCAAAAAGAGTCTTTTGTCCACTTCCTGTTACTATCCAAATCTGGACACCCAAATTTTTCAACTTACATAACACCTCTTTTATTCCTCTCATAGGTTTTGCACCGCCTAACGCTACAAACGACTCGGTTTTTTCTTTGTAAATAGCCTCTATCTCTTCTCTACTCACCTCTCTATTCTGCTTTGAGCGCAACGCCTCATAGATCACATCATATCCGGTTCTGCCCTCATTTAAATAACAATCACGGGCTGTAAAATTCAGTCCATGCCGCTGCATGATCATTTCCCACGCAGCGGCATGATTAGGCATTGAGTCATATATGACTCCATCCATGTCAAAAAAATATGCTTTTTTCATTATTGGTGTTGCTCACGCAACAAGTCATTAACAGTTTTTACGGGGTTAAATGTTTCTATTGGTACTTCTACAAATATAGTATTCCAATCAGCCATTGCACCATTCCAAAGGCCTGGCAACTCCAGTGCTTGCAATTCTTTACCATCTTTAGATTTCTGTGAGATAAAAGCAGTCATAGGGTCCACAAACTTCTTCAAATCGAACTTATTGCCCTTATAATCTTTCAAACCACACACCAGATCTACAGGATTGAAGTGAGTAGATTTCTCCATAAGCGATTTGTCAGCGATTTGTGACGACTCCAACACTTGCAGTTGCACCGATTGGTCCTTGTCATTTACCACGAGGAATGGGCCTCCTCCGGGCTCGCCCTCGTTCTTGACCATTCCGCATACACGAATCGGACGATTAAGTTTCTTGATAAGCATCTCTTTTAAGGCCTTACCTTCGAGCATTGGCAAATGGCAGCAAAGGTCATTCTCGACAAAGGCTCTTATCTCATTGAGTTTATCGGGACTCACTTCGCCTTCTAACTCTTTTAGATAAGCAAATGCTCTTGCTTGCAAATCGACCAGCACGCCTGCTATCAAGCGTTTATATTTTACCGTTGGTTCTTTCAGTCTATCCGGCACCACATTGTCTATATTCTTCACGAAGACCACATCTGCTTGTTGTTCTCCTAAGTTCTCTATTAAGGCTCCATGTCCACCAGGGCGGAAGACTAATTTGCCGTTCTTATCGCGAAAAGGATTTCCTTCTTTGTCGGCGGCTAAAGTGTCGGTAGAAGGTTTTTGCTCGGAGAATGAGACATTGTATTTAACTCCGAACTTATCCTGATATGCTTGCAGATTATCTGCGATATGCTTCTCAAACAGTGCCTTATGCTCATGTGAGATAGTGAAGTGCAGGTTCACTTGGTTGGAAGTAGTTTTGGCATAGAGTGCGCCTTCAACCAAGTGCTCCAAGGCAGGAGTACGAGGGCCATCTTCATACTTATGGAAGAGTAGTAGTCCTTTGGGTAATTTGCCATATTGCATATCTTCGAGGAGGGCACGCACGATGGCTCTTCCATCCTTTTGACAAAGAGGTCTCTCGCTCATCACCCGCTCAAGGTCGCTATAAAAAGCGAATTTTTGCAAATTATTGAGGAACTCTTTTATGAAGTCAGTTTCCTCTCCTCCATCCATATATTCAAACAAATTTTTGAACATTCGGCTTGCTGCACCAGAGGCAGGTACGAACTTGAGGATTGTATGTTTGCCTGCAAGATAGTCTTCCCATTTTTTCAAATAGTCCCCGACTTCTTTATCTGACGGACGCATGATGCCATTGTCGATTGCGGCAGCAGCCTTAATTGTCAAACTCGGAAAGCCTTTCTTAAAACTTTCCATTTGCTTTTCGGCAGATTCTACGCTAATTCCGCGTTCTGCCAATTGTTTCAAGTCAAGATCTGTAAACATGATATTTAGATTTAGTGGTTTTCAATTCTTTACATGGGATTCAGTTTTTCCATTTTAATATGGGTGCAGTGTTCCCATTCTTTATATGGGTGTTCAGATAAGTAACTGTTATAATATCTTTTATCTTTAGTTACTTCTTCTCCTAAGAAATCAGGTTTTTGGAATTGGTATTCTTCTTGGGGCAATTCCACTTCTGCCATAACGAGTCCTTGGTTTAAGCCTAAGAATTCATCAATCTCCACCTTCAGTTCTCCCATTGGGACAATATATCTTATCTTCTCAATCTTGGAGGGCAAGCAATAAACCAACAATGCTTGAGCGTCTTGAGGAGTTATCTCTTTTTCCCATTCAAAATGAGCAAGCCTTTGTTGGTCGCTGATAGGTGCTTTTATTGTCAGGAAGCCTTTGTTGTCGATCAATCTCACTCTTACTACGCGGCCTCCACCGCGGCTTATAAAGCCCTGAATTATATGATGTTTCTCAGTAGCCAAGCCACGATAGGTATCGTTTAACAACAAATACTTTCGTTCGATTTCTGTATTTTCCATACTGCTTGTTTTGTGCCTGCAAATGTAAGAAAAACCTTTGAGTTGTACAAGCATTTGCAGGATTAAAAAAAATGCAGTAATTTTGTACGCTTGAAAGTATGCGCTCGAAGCAGATGTCAAACAAGCAACATATAACAAGGGTTAGTCTGCTGACAATATGTTTGTTGTCAGTTGGAATATTGCAAGCCGAAGAGTTGCGATATCGTATGGATGTGGGTGTTCAGGGGGGCGTGAATTACTATGTAGGCGATGGAGTGAAGCATATTTTTACCTATCCGAGGCCTGCGGCGGGGGCACAACTAAGATATAAATTCACATCTCGCTGGGCGTTGCAACTAAAAGGTATGTGGTCACAGATTGCTTTTCCGAATTACGACACAGACGGAGTTAAATTCACGGACAAACGCAACATGGGCAATTTGGATATTGTGGCGGAATTTAATTTTTTCCGATTCGGGACAAAGCAATATGATGAAAGGGTAAAACCTATCACGCCATATATTTTTTTAGGTATAGGAGCAAGTTTATATAATGATGGCAAACAAGTGGGGGCGTATATACCATTAGGATTTGGACTTAAATGGAAATTTGCCAAGCATTGGGGACTGAATGTGATGTGGCAACACCAGATATTTCTTACGGACGAATTGGAAGGAGTAGGTCATTACGGCAACACATATAACCTGAATGGTAGCAACATAATAAACAACGATGTGACGGGTATGCTCACGATTGGCATTGTATTTGAGTTTATGAAACAGCGTGCCGTTTGCCCGCTATGTGAGCCATAGAAGAACAGTTTATTTACACAAACGAAAGGGAATCAACGAAGACAGATGTCACTAAAGGACAACATAATAAAGGACCAACTGCCTCGACATATAGCCATTATTATGGATGGTAACGGCAGGTGGGCTAAGAAACAAGGTCTGCTTCGCATGTTCGGGCACAAAAAAGGAGTAGAGACTGTGCATGAGATTACAGAGACATGTGCAGAATTAGGAATTGAATATCTTACTCTCTATGCTTTCTCCACTGAGAATTGGAATCGTCCGAAAGAAGAAGTGGATGCTCTCATGTCGCTACTTGTAGATACTATTGAGAAAGAGACGCCAACACTGATGAAAAATAATGTTCGTTTGACTACGATAGGCGACACGAGCCGACTGCCGGAAAAAGCGCAAACAAAATTCATCAATTGCATCAACCAAACAGCGTGTAATACAGGGCTTGTTCTTGTTTTAGCACTTTCGTACTCTTCGAGATGGGAAATTGTAAACGCAGTTAAACAAATTATAGACAAGGGCATCAAGCAAATAGACGAAAGTACTTTTGCTACATTTCTTACTACGAGCCACATACCCGACCCTGATTTGTTGATTAGGACAAGCGGTGAATATAGGATAAGTAATTTCTTACTATGGCAATTGGCTTACACGGAACTTTATTTTACCGATACTCTTTGGCCTGATTTCAACAAAGAAGAACTGTACAAAGCCCTTATTAACTACCAAAACAGGGAGCGTCGCTTTGGAAAAACGAGCGAACAAATTAGCAACAACACTCACTAAGACTACTTTGAAAAGATTAACTACAATCATATTATCCTTTATCATTATTGCTACCACCGTTGCTAAAGCAACTGACACAAATCTTGCACAAGATTCTACTCTTGTATCTAAGGACTCAATAACTGCCGGTGATAGTGTTATGGCACAGATACCAAAGGCAATATACGACAGCATAGTTTTCAATGATACGATTGCCGCAAAAGATTCTGTTGCTGTTAGAGACACTCTTTCTAAGCAAGATACACTTGCAGAGAAAGATTCTTTGAACGAGATGACGAAAGATACTATTGTTTCTTCTCAGCCTCAGCCTGCACAGACTATGCCTGCGATTGAATATTCCCTTTCACGCAAGACCTACGAGATTGCAGATGTTACGGTTACGGGTGCAGACAACTACGAAGATTTTGTGCTTATAGGTTTTTCGGGATTGGCTGTAGGTGAGAAGATTGAAGTGCCTGGAGATGCTATATCGAAGGCTATCAAACGCTTCTGGAAGCAAGGTTATTTTTCGGATGTCAAAATCAATGCGACAAAAATTGAAGGTAACAAAATATGGCTGAACATAGCCCTCAAGCAACAGCCTCGAATAAGTGAATTGCAAATCAATGGTCTTAAGAAATCGGAAAAAGATGATATAGAGCCAAAGATAGGTATATCAAAGGGTGGTCAACTGACTCCAAATGGCGAAGATAAGACTAAGAAAGTAATAACCAAATTTCTTGCAGACAAGGGATTCCATAATGCTCAAGTACAGATTAGGCATAAAGAAGACAGCGAACATCCGGGATATGTACGAGTGCAAGTTAATGTGGACAAGAAGGCCAAGACGAAGGTTAATGCTATATACATCACAGGCAACGAAGCCTTGTCGGACAACAAGATAAATAAAGTGATGAAGAAGACGAATGATAACAACATCATCAACTTCTTCCGCACCAAAAAATTCGTTACGGACTTGTATGAGAAAGACAAGGTAGCGGTAATTGAGAAATACAACGAATTGGGTTATAGGGACGCATATATAGTGGCGGATTCGGTTGTTTCGACGCCTGACGACCCGACGCATGTAGATGTATATATGACCATATCAGAGGGCAACAAATACTACATAAGAGACATAAACTGGGTTGGTAATACGCTTTATCCATACGAGTATTTGGACGCTGTATTAGGCATAAAAAAAGGCGACACATACAATCTGAAAGAACTCAACGAGCGATTGCAACAAGACGATGATGCTGTTGCCAAACTATACACTGACAGGGGATATCTCTTTTTCAATGTAGAGCCAGTAGAAATTAAGGTGGACAACGACAGTATTGATTTTGAGATGCGAATATACGAGGGTAAGCCTGCCACTATCAACGAAATAAACATAGTAGGAAACACTCGTGTGTATGAACATGTTGTGAGGCGAGAATTGTACACTAAGCCCGGTCAATTGTATTCACAATCGGACATCATGCGTTCGCTTCGTGAGTTGGCTCAGATGGGGCATTTTGACCCTGAGAAACTTGTCCCGGATATTCAGCCTGACCCCGAAAATGGTACTGTGGATATCACATATCAGTTGGAGACCAAATCGAGTGACCAATTGGAACTCTCGCTGGGTTGGGGTGCAACAGGTATAGTAGGTTCTGTTGGTGTTAAATTCACCAATTTTGCTATTCAGAACTTATTCAAGCCCAAGACCTATAGGATTGTGCCGCAAGGTGAAGGGCAGACCTTCTCGATCAACGCGCGCCTCAACGGAGTGTATTACAACTCGGTGAGCATGAGTTTTCTTGAACCATGGCTCGGTGGCAAGCGTCCTAATTCACTTTCTGCAAGCATATTCTTCGCTTCGCAAACCGGCTACTCGAACAGATACTACCGAGCATACCAAAACCTATATAATACCTATGCTAATTACTATTACAATAGTAATACGAGCAACTATTATCAGTCGTTGCAAGAGGCGGAAGCGGATCCTGAGAAATACCTAAGGACCTTTGGTGTTTCAATAGGATATGGTAAAAGGCTCCACTGGCCTGACGACTATTTCTCATTCTATTCAGAACTGAGTTACCAATTCTACAAGATGCATGATTGGCCTTGGCTTCTTATGTCAAATGGTTTTTTCCACACGATTGCTCTCAATCTTGTACTTAGCCGCAACAGTATAGATAATCCTATATATACTCGCCGTGGTTCGTCGTTTACGATAGGACTGAAGATAACGCCGCCCTACTCGCTTATCAACGGCAAGGATTATTCTTCTTTGCCTGAAAAAGAAAGGTATAAGTTCATAGAGTACCACAAATGGAAATTCCAAGGCAAGGTATTCACACCTCTCACTCGCGATTCCAAACTTGTCCTTATGGCTCGAGCCGAATTTGGCTATTTGGGTCATTTCAATCCCTACGCAAAATCTCCGTTTGAGACCTATTATATGGGTGGTGATGGTATGACATCGTATAGTAGTTATTCCACCGAATATATTGCTCTGAGAGGTTACTCAAGCGGTTCGCTCACTCCATACGATGAGGCGACAGGCCGAACCAACGGATATGTATATGACAAATTCACACTTGAATTGCGTTATCCTATCACACTTGAGCAAAATGCCACCATCTGGGCGTTAGGATTCTTAGAAGCGGGTAACTGTTTTAGCGATATAAAGAAATTCAATCCATTTGATTTGAAGCGCTCAGCCGGGGTTGGAGTACGCATTTTCCTACCTATGTTCGGACTATTGGGTATCGACTGGGGTTGGGGATTCGACGAGGTTAACGGGAAACGCGGAGGTAGCCAATTCCACTTTGTGCTCGGACAAGATCTCTAATATAAACTAAGAAAACAAAAAAAGCGAAAAACTGCGTTTTTCGCTTTTTTTGTCCACAATTACCAACAATTACCCACAATTGGATATTTCTCTTGTGTAAGAAAGTTTAGAGGATTTAGAGAATTTAGACCACTACGCTATTTTAGGCGTAAGTATAAGTGTCATTTTCATTTGCCAATTATGTCTTTGAAACAATTGAGACTTTGTTAACCCGGTATTTATCGGTCCGTCCAACGAAATCCGTGGTCGCCCGATGGCGGATTGTGGAAGTTGTAAACCTCGTGTTCCGCTGCTCATAGCGCGGTAATGACTTCGGGATAATATGTGTTCCTACAAGAAGATGCGATGTAGAGGTGCATATTATTATCTTTTCAATTTACAATCACTACATAATGGTGCAGCAAAAGAAACATTACAAGTTTTTCTACATCGGTGGCAATGAATATATCTTGCTTGCGAACCACACTACCTTTCCACGAAGTCAGTGCCATATTAGGTTGCGATGCATCTGCGCGACTGACGATGATTTCAGCAGCGGTTTGCCCGGTAACTGCGTATAGCAGTTTGTTTTGCGTCTCGTCAAAAAACATCTGCGTAGCTTTATCGGTGGCATCATAGTCACTGCTCAAAGCAAGCAGGTCGCGAACTTTTTGGTAGAAACGCTTCTCTGATGCGCGTATCTCTCTGACACGCTCTAAAAGTTCGTCAAAATAGTCGGGTCTGCCGTCAGGGTTCTTGAGTCTCTCATCATCCATTGTAAAGCCTTTGACGAGATATTCCTTGAGGTGCTGATTTGCCCAAATTCGGAATTGGGTGCCGCGCTTGCTGCGCACACGAAAACCAATGGCAAGAATCATATCAAGCGAGTAGAATGTTACGTTGTACTGCTTGCCATCAGCGGCAGTTGTTAAGTAATTCTTAATAACTGAATCTTGCTCTAATTCTCCATCTGACAGTACGTTAGCAATGTGCATACTTATGTTTGGTATGGAGGTGTCAAAAAGTTCAGCGAGTTGATTTTGGTTCATCCACACGCTCCCGTCGCGGGCATAGAGCACTACACTTGCTCGCCCGTCAACGGAGTTATAAATAATGATATTACTTTCTTCTTTGGGCATAATATAGAATATCCTTTTACTTTTTGCTATTCACTATTTCTTGATACATCTTGAATAGTTCTGCCACGCACTCGCTCTCGGTCATCTTCGGCGAAAAACCATACGCCGCCATCACGGCACGGTCGTTCTCTTGGTGGGCTTTGCGCAATTCGGGCGGCATAGATAACTCATCATACAACGCTGCAAGGCTACTGTCAGGATATTTAGCACGAGCATCAAGTATTGCCTTTGCCGTTTGCTCTATCTGTTTGCGCTGTTCTTCAGTCGGTTTTGGGAAGGGGAAATTATTATAGACTATATCATTAGAATAGCGATAGCGCATTTCCAATCGTCCGCACACCACCCGCATCCACGCCATGTGGACATTAGATTCAAGTATGCCAAAAGTGTATATATCTGCATTATCCACATAAAAAAGCGCGTTAGTATAGACATTACCCGCAGGCATAAAACACATAGGAATATATCGTCTGTTTTCCGATGAGACAACAGGAATTACGATGTTTTCGTGTTCTGGTACTTGCGACTGGAAAAATTGTGCAGGGGTATCTTTCAGCACATTAGTAGTGCGAGCAGAACTATTGGCACGATACTCATAGACAGCCTTTACTTTCTCCCTTATTCCCTGACAAGAATGTAATAATTGCGGAGGACAATGTTTGAGATATAAGCAATACTTTGCAGGCGCAGCATTCAGAAAATCTTGTGCATTATAGTATCTGTAAATAAAGGGAGCGGCTTCAGGATATTTTTTTATAAACTCTGCTTTTTCTTCCTCAGTCTCCAGCATAAAACCGCCACCGTCAATCAGTTGTGCGCCTTTTGTCATATCGGGCATATCGCAAATTTGCTTGCCCCTGCGCTCTATAATGATATTATCAGCCTCTACCAAATAAGGGTTAATTTGTGTTACTTCTCTATAGTGTTGTTCATTTTCAAATAATAGTTTGGGAGTATGTCGGCAATGAGAAAAACCAATTATTACGCAATGTACAGCCGCTTTTTCATTGCTCTCACTGTTCCATACAAAAGATTTCCAAGCAAAGTTTATATTTATCTTGTATTTTTCAATCAAATCCTTCCAAATATTTTGAATAGCAGAGCCTTGTGATATACTATTTGTAGAAACAAAAGCCGCTTTAATAGCCGTACCTTGCATCATTTCCGCTGCTTTATAATACCAACCTGTAACATAATCGATAGAGCGGAAATTCGGGTTGATTGCGAGCAAATCTTCTCTTTGGTTGTCTGTTAAGAGTTTATACCCCACAAACGGCGGGTTACCCATTATGTAGTTCAGTTTGTCGGGAGCAATAATCTCTGCCCAATCCATCCTGAGGGCATTGCCCTCGTGGATATAGGCATTGGTTTTCAGCGGCAGGAAATTCAAATCAACACCCACAATCGAAGAGGTCTCTTTGAGCATTTGGCTCTCGGCTATCCATAGTGCCGTCTTTGCTACCGTGCAGGCGAAGTCGTTAATCTCTATACCATAGAACTGCGAGATGTTGACTTTGATTGTTCCTTCAAAGCCTATTTGACGATTGCCGCCGTACATAGCCTGTATCACCTCGTTTTCAAGACGCCGCAAAGAGAGAAAAGTCTCTGTCAGGAAATTGCCGCTACCGCAAGCCGGGTCAAGGAATGTGAGAGAGGCAAGTTTGTCTTGGAAGGCGGCGAGGAGTTTCTTTGCGGGCGAGGACGACCGCGTTCCAAGTATCCCCTCAAACTCATCCCTGAGGTCGTTCATAAACAGCGGGTCGATGACTTTGTGTATGTTCTCTATGCTTGTATAGTGCATACCGCCACTGCGACGCGTTTCGGGGTTCAAGGTCGATTCAAATACCGCTCCGAAGATAGTCGGACTAATCTCGCTCCAATCGAAATCGGAACTTGCGTTCTGCAATAAAAGTTGCTTCAATTCTTCCGTAAAGCGCGGGATAATGATTTTCTCATCGCTGAATAATCCGCCGTTCACGTATGGAAACGCCGCAATATCGTCTTCTAAATACGGGTCACGGCTTTGTATCGGAGTATCAAGCAACACAAAAAAGTCAATCAACGCTCGGCGAAAATCGGTTGCACCATACTTTTGCAGATAATCGTGAAAGGCTGTTTTTGAAGGGAATAAGCCGGCATCTTCGGCATACAGGCAGAAAACCAAACGCACGCAGAGGATATTAAGCGAGCGCAATGTCTCGGGGCTGTCTTTGTCGATATACTGTTCAAGCAACTTGTCATAGATAACACCCACCAACTCGCCTGCCTTGACTGACACTTCCATCTCGCGTTTGAGATGCTCATTACCCTCATCTACAAGGAACTGCAAGCGGTAGTACTCCTTTTCAAGATTTTTCAGCAGTATCTTTTGCGGCTCGCCGTTAGGCTGCTCCATATCATACACCCAAATTTCGCGAAAATTGCAGGTTACAACCCAACGAGGGTGCTTGCTTACAGGCAAACCGACAATATATTTCTTTGCTTGTTGAAAAGGATTCAAGAGTGAACCATCACTTTGCACAACAGGCTTGCCCAATTCTTTTTCTATAGACTTTTGCTCTATCAGTACTTTTGTGGCAGGTATATAACCGTCCATAAAGTTCGTATTCTCCACCAACACTTGGTCTTCAAACTCAATAAAATTGAATACGTCCTGCACGCCTAACACATTTTGCAACAGTTCAAGCCAGAACTTTTGAGTATCGCCTTTCTCGTAGCCTTTGCCTTGCCATTTTTCTGCAAATTGTCTGGTTGCTTTTTGGGATAGAGTATTTGTCATCATATCATATTAAGTATTAGATTACTGATTTCTATATAACAAATCTGTTATTACATGTTTTTGTTTTGGTTGCGGGCGAGGACCGGCAAGCCTACCGCGTTCCAAATGATGGCTGCAAAGATACTTAAATTAAGAGAATATGCAAATAGTTGCTCTATTTTGATTTTTATTGAAAAACGTTGCAAGGTGCAAGTTACCTTATGAATTATAATTATTGGTCGTTTATGAACTATACTAATTTAACTAATACTTCGTTTTCTTATATTTTTAGATTGTTAAAAATTATCCAAAATTAGCAAAAATGAAATTTTATTCTCTCCTATGTAGGAATCTTTAGTAAATAAAAAGAAGGGAGTCTTTTGTGGCTCCCTTCGTATTATATAACTGATTTTACTTATTTGATAAATTTCTTCCCATCGCGGATATATATGGTATTGGGTTGCAAACTCTCCTGTTGTACCTCCTGGCCAAATATATTATATATCTTGCCTGTTTCTCTACTTCCTTCTACCACCTGAATTGATGTCCAACTCTCGGGATAGATATTAAACACCCACTCACTTCTGAAACCTGCATAATTAGTACCATCGGGATTCAAGTTGTTAAGATAGAAGAAGCCGTTCATTTCTCCACTCCAGCCCCAATTCACATGGAAAAGTACATCTTCTACATTGTCAACATACGCTCCTTTATAACCATCTAACAAGAAAGCATGTCCTGCTCCACCCGGTGCACCGGCAAAATAGACAGGATGTCCTTTTTCGAACTGCTCTATTAAAGTAGGAATCCAATCGAAATAAGGTTTTTGATTAGGGTCAGTACCTTCCCCTTGAACATAACGGGCAGCATTGCTATATCCAAAATTCTGGGTCAGTGCAGGCTGAACATAATCGGACTGCGAACTACTTCCATCAACACCATAATTCATGTTGACAGACGCACCACAAGCATACATCAATGTAGCCACAGCCTCAGCCTGGGCGGTAGTGAAGTCTGAACCTTTATAGGAAGCCAACATATTGTTCCAATCAAAAGGCATTTTTGAGAGATCAACGGAGAGTGACTTGCCTGAAGAATTGACTGTAAATGTGCCTACACCACACTCAGGATACTTATAATAACGCATCAACTGAGCCATTGCTGTTGCAACACATCCTGTTAAACAGTTCTGACTGCCCTTCTTTGGACACATCATATTATAGGGATAGCCTTGATCGTATTTTATATCTCCTAACAATGATGTAACTTCATTTTTAGCACCTACTATACTTAACTGAGGGAAGACCTCGTCTGCTGCTTCGCCATTATTGATACGCGCCAGACCATCAGAATAAGAATTCAGCACCCACATTATATGCTCGGGTATCTGATTATCTGTCCAACTCACCTCCTCATCTGATATAGCCAAAACAGCAGGCATACGAGTATCAGAAGAGACGATTACAAAACCTTTGTTTGACTGATTAGACACCACATAAAACGCATCTTGCTTGATATTGCTATTAATAATTTCTGACGAACGCACACAACGTCTCTGTGCGGCGGTAGGCAAGAACTTGCCTGCAATACGCATAACATCGTCCATGCTGCGCTGCTCGGCATAAGAAATCATAGATAGCAATAACACTGAAAAAATAATAGTAATTCTTTTCATATAGTAAGTATTTGGTATTTATTCTGAACACTGACGCCTGCAAAATTACAAAGAATTGTTCATTTAGACAAAAAAACGGGCATTTTCACTCATATTTTTGTAAGAAACTAAAAAAAAGAGTAATTTTGCACAATTAAACGACAGAAAAATGACAAAAAGATATTTGGCCATCATCTATGCACTGACTATAAATATATCGGCGGTATTGTTTGCTGTACCCGCAGTATCCCACCCTATCCAAATCACACATCCGGATGGAACTACCCAAACCGTCTTGTTGCACGGCGATGAACATTTTAGTTATTACACAGACCTAAGTGGCAATTTGCTAAAGAAAAACCATTTCGGCAAATTCGTTATATCAGATAATCCTGTGCCGCGGCAAATTGCGCCAAAGAAGACTACACATATTCAATCGAATTTTCCTACAAAAGGGGAAGTAAGAAGTGTTGTGTTGCTTGTTAACTTCAAAGATGTGAAGTTTCAGATTGATAATCCTCAACAAGCATTCAACAATCTACTGAATCAGACCAACTATTCTGAAAATGGTGCAACAGGTAGTGCTCGTGACTATTTTATTGCGAGTTCTGCAGGACAATTTATACCTCAATTTGATGTATATGGTCCATTTGACTTACCAAACGCCATGGAATACTATGGCGCTAATACGGGCAACAACCACTCTATTAGAGCCGACGAAATGATAAAAAATGCTTGCGCTTTAGCGGAGGCTCAAGGAGTGAATTTTGCAGAATATGACCTCAATCAAGACGGCGTGATAGACAATATATTTGTTTATTATGCAGGCTATAACGAAGCGGAAGGCGGAGCGGAGGAGACCATTTGGCCACATCGTTCGTACATAATCAATAGTCCCAAATACTCCGGCAAGGTAATCAGAGACTATGCATGTACCTCTGAACTTCAAAACAACACAGGACAAAAGATTTGTGGTATAGGTACTTTCTGCCACGAATTTGGTCATGTACTCGGTTTGCCCGATATGTACAACACTTCCAACAACTCAGGTTCAAGCATTTACACAGTGGGGACATGGGATATAATGTGCCGTGGCAGTTATAACAACGATAGTCGCACTCCGCCTGTATATACTGCCTTTGAGCGTTTTATGCTCGATTGGCTACAACCTGAACAATTGTCAGAAATAAGGAATTATGAACTTCTACCACTGGAGACACACAACACAGCATATCTGCTTGCAGACACAGTGTTTAACGGCAATAACTACGCACCACAACCTAATGAATATTTCCTACTTGAAAATCGTCAACGATTAGGTTGGGACTCTGTATATAATGAAAAAGTTAAAGATCTTGAGAATAACCCACTGAGTGCCATTCCTGGTGAAGGTATGCTTATAACACATATCACATTTAGCGGCAGATATGATTCTAACACTTTTAACGACTACTATCCGCTTGGATTTGATATAGTAGAAGCCTCGGGCAAAAACCCGTCAAGGAGCACCTCAGACGACACCTATCCGGGGACGCTCGGCATAACAGATTGGCTGCCGACACTAAACGACGGCACTGTACTGCAACAACAATTAGTAAGCAACATAACACAAGAAACCGACAGAACAATCACCTTCCACTATGGACTTGCAGATGGAGTCGGATTTAGTTTCAGTCCTCAAAACTTGCCGATATTCACCTCTACCTACGACCGCCGAGTTATTGACCAACAAACACAAGAGATCACAATAACGGGCGAAGGAATACCTACAGACTCTATTATTATCAGCACCAATAATACTCTATTTGATATTTATATCAATGGAGAATGGAACAACAACTTCAGACAAATAAAAGACAAAGTGCAAGACGATAGCACCTACTCAAGAACTATCCTTTTACGCCACAGACCTGTTAGACAAAATTGCGCTTTTACCACTACTACCCTCAGAGTATCTGACGAACACAATAGTATCTTCAATCGTATCACTCTTACAGGCACTTCTCCTCGTCCTACTTACATCACTCCGGTAGTCTCGTTGCCTGCAACCGATATAACTCCATACGCTTTCCAAATCAATTGGCAGCAACAAGCAGATGCAGAGTATTATTACCTGACACTATATACTCTGCTTGACCAAGATTACTCATATCTGGAAAGTTTCGAGAATTTCGATGATCCCGACTCTATCATAGCACAAGGTTGGACAACCATAGATGCCACCGCATATTATAATCTCCACTCAGACGGAAACACTTCGCTCTCCCTCAATGTCCCCAATTCATTTGCGGTATCACCAGTATATCCTTCTGCCGTCAAAGAACTTAGTTTCTGGTTGTCTAACAATTATGAACTCAACACAACGCCACCTAATGGCTCACTTTTGCTACAAGCAGCGACCGAAAATCAACAATGGCAAGATATAGAGAATATACCTATACTTATCACCACAAAAAACACAAAGAAAACCTATTCTTTCAACATAAACCAAGGTTATCGCCAATTTAGGCTTGTCAATAAAAACTCTTCAGATGAGAACCAAATACTCATCGATGCTTTCAATGTTACTACTGCTCAAACGCCAGATTATATATTTGACCCTAATGGGCATCTTATTTTAGCACCGGATACCACATTCAGTCTGAGCGGAGTACAGCCCAACACTACTTATTACTATTATGTACGATGCAGCGAATCAAAAGGCTGTACGCCACACTCAACCAACGCCCTCAACACCATTACTACCACAACTATTCAGGGCAATAGCAAGAGTAACGAACTGACCATCGTACAACTTGCAGACGGCACACTGAAAGCATATCTACCTTTCAATGGAGATGGTAATTCACAATTAGCAATATACAATACTATGGGACAAATGCTAACTGCAATTGATATATTAAAGGGGGATAATTCTGTTACTATCCCTACTCAAATACTCAATCATAATAATATCTATATAGCAAAATATATTGTCCCCAACAAACGCATCAATCGGCAACAATATCATGCTAAATTCAAATTCTAACCTCTAATTATTTTACAATAGTGCAACGGTCTAAGACTTCTAAAGCCTATACTAAAAGAGCGGAAAGAAAAGTCCTTCCGCCCTTTTAGTATAATCCGTTCTGATTATTTCTTAATTGTCAATTCGTGTTTGCGTGCTTTCATGCGTGCTTTGTTCTCCATAAAGCCTTTAGCCATTTTTTCTGGCATCATCTTTACCTGAACATAGCGTTGCTGAGCCTCGTTAGCAGGCAGAGTACCATTCTCCGAAATCATTTCTGCAGACTCAAGAATCTTGTCGCTGTTAGCACTGAATTTATGAGTTGTTTCATCGTATGCAGCATCAAGGCCGAAGAAATCACCATCAAAGTATTTGTAGCGTACATAAGAATATGTAAGAGGAAGCATATATGAACTTGTACCTGTACCATTGTCAAGTTCTAATTGAGCGGCATTGATAAGTCCATAAGGCAAACCATTATATCCACTGAGTGTGTAATAACCACATTCACCATTCTCGTCGCATTCATAGTAAAGAACTTCGAGTGTAGCACCTGAAATAGCCTCTGCAGCGAGATCCAAGGATTGAGTATATTTCTCAGCGGCAGCCGATTTGTCAGCATCTGCGGTTGCATCAACATACTGATTGTAGAAATTCATAGCGTCCTTAAGGTTTGCTGCATAGGTAATAGCATCATATTTACCTGGAACACCAATTCTATCAATCTTGGTATCTCCATTGGTCAAAGTAACAGTTTGATCAGTTACTAACCATGAGCCTAAGCAGAAGTAAGCGGCATCGCCGTTGTTAAGTTCCTCTGTACCATAATACAACTTAGCGTCGAATTCAAGATAAGCACCTTCGCTTGAGCCTACGAAATAGCCTTCGTCGTCCAAATACAAACCTTCGGAGAAGGCGATAAAACTACCATCGCAAATATAGCACTCATAAACAGTACCATCAGCAGCGGTGATTTTCTTTGTTACGCTACTATCCTTAATTGAGAAGAAGAAAGGACAAGCCTGGGTAAATTTAAGAGCCTCGAAGAATGTTGCTACCTTAACAGCACAAGGAGCAGCCTCTACGGTTTCACCATCGTAAGTAACAGAAGCATAGATATTAGTGCTTCCTTCGCCTACTGCTGTAACAACACCAAGATTATTTACTGTAGCGACCTCTTCGTTAGAGGAAGACCAAGTGATTTCAACACCTTGAAGTGAACTCGGTTCTGTGTTGAGAGTCAAGCGGAAGGTTTCACCCGCACGCATTGTAACCGTTTCAGGAGAAATAGTTGCGCTTGTTATTTTAACGCTGTTTTTGGGTTTGCAGGAAAAAAATCCGAACAAACAAAGTACTAATGTACCTAAAATCAAATTTTTCTTCATAATAACAAATTTTTATTAAGTGTATATTTCTATTTTATTATTTCTATAATTTAAGCAATAATCCAATTAGATATTGTTGTTGTATGTAGTTTCACTACTTGGTATTTGGAAATAAAAACTCTGGTCAGATGGGTTTAATTCTTTTCCTTTGCTCTCAAGGTGATTGCTACCTCTAATTCGTTTTGACTCAGGATCGCTTTGACTTGGACGAACCATTCTCTTAAGTGTTTGCAATCCATAACCCTCGCCCCACAACTCCAAGCGCCAGTTGTATTCGATAGCACGAATCAGGGTTGTTGCATCAGACAATGTGGTCTTGTACTCAGCATATTCGGTAGCAGCATTTAAGTACTCCGGTTCCAATCGATTATCGGTAAGAGCATTCAGATAATTTGCGGCACCTGCCAAATCGCCTAATTGACACTTTGCTTCAGCAGCAATCAGATACATACTTTCAATTCGCATAAACACATTATCCGAAAGCCACTCACGGTCTATATCGCTGTCGGCGGTAGATGTAGGATTAGCAGCGGAATAGAATTTTCCATCAGGGCAACCGGCAAATTTTTTGTTTTTCTTTCCGTCGTTAAACCATTTAGCACGACCATCCCACTTAGGTATTTTGTTTTGGAGATTGAGATCGATTACTTTGGTATCACCAGCCCAAGCATAGGAATAGGAGTGAATATCCACTTGTCCGAAGAAGGAAGCAAGACCACCTGCGGTTTCTGTCGTTACATCCTGTCCCCACATCCATGAACTATGCTCCACATTATTAAAGCCGGTAGTGAGCAGTTCGGAATTAGGAAGAATAGAATATGCTCCATCGTTGATGACTTCTACTGCATATTTCTCAGCATTTGTGAATGCGGTATTTCTTTCACTACCTGCTTGATAATAGTAGGCTTTATTGAGCAATTCGTATGCAAGAATGCCGCGAGCCACATTCTTATCTATTTCCAATTTGCTTTCGCGAGGAATAGAATCGGGGATTTGGTCAAAATAAGTAATGGCGGTAGTCAAGTCATTCTCGATTCTTGCGAACACCTCGTTAGGAGTAGCAAAAGCACCGGGTTTTTCGAAATTATCCTCAGTATAGAGCGGGAACACCTTGAATGAATTGGCCTCAGATGCCTTGAATGCTTGGTCTGACGGCATATAAAGATAGAATAGACGGCTATAAATATATCCTCTCATTGCCAATGCTTGAGCATAAGCCTTAGCCATCGTGTATTCTTCACGAGTATATTTATATGCTGTTCCGTCCAAACCATATTTAGCAATAGTGTCTTGCAATGTACTTTGAGATTTGAAAGTGCTAATAGCAAGATTTACATTTCGGAGCATACGATAATAATATGCCCAAACATAACCGGTTCGATATGTAGATGATTGCATAGCCTCATCGGTATAGAACCAACCATAGGTACGGCTTGTAAGAGCCATATCACCACTCAAAAGATCACCATACATATCTATACTACGCACGCCGAACTCATCATGGTCACTAACAGTGTACAACATCGCATACACACCACGCATAGAGCCTTCTATTTTGTCGCTGAGTTTATCGTACTGGCTCTTAGTAAGAGTGCTTCCGGCGGGATTACGCTCCAGATAACTATCTGCGCAACCTGAAAGCAAAATGCTTAAAACTGATATAATAAATAAATTCTTTTTCATTTTCTTTCCTCCTTAAATTAAAATTAAATTCTCGTTACCGTGTGTATTAGAATGTGAATTTAATTCCTCCCATGATAGTAGAGAGTGGTGTATATTGATATTCGTCAGAAGAACCTGCGAAAGAGGTAAGCGGGTTGTATCCTTTGCGTGCAGAGAATACAGCAAGGTTATCGCCTGCAACCCAGATATTAAGTGTTTTGAGTTTAATCTTCTCTATCAGTTTCTTTGGGAAATTATATCCTATACGAACATTATTGAGTGAAAGGAATGTATTGCTTATAAGGAATCGGTCTGACCCCATATTCGCGTACAAGTCAACACCATTGCTGAGTCGGGGCACATTGGTATCGGTATTTTTTTCGGTCCACGCATTTCTCATATCTACATGCCAGTTGTGTGAGCCGGCCTTTTCAGAGCCCATCAATGTCTGATATTGTCCATCATAGCCGTAACCGCCTAAACGATATGAGCAAGCCACATCCAGCGTAACACCATATACTTCCAGGTTGAAACCGAAGCCACCATCAAGTCCCGGCTCGGCTGATTTACCTATGAAATCAGATCCTGCACGAGCGCCGTCGTCAGTAGTGGTTGTTCTGATATCTGCACCCGGATGTTCTTTTTTGTATAGATATACATTGCTGATATAGTTATTACCAGTCTGACCACGCTCTAACATTGCCTCTGCCGAACTACCGCCGAAGCCACCTAAGCCAGCGTCATAATAACCGGTATATAATGCCTTACCTGTTTGGGGGTCAACGCCTTCGTAATGAGGCATATTATAATCATACAAACTATGTCCAACCACAAGACCACCATTATAAAGCATTTCTTGTCCGTCGTCATCAATACCAACAGGCAATGCTTTAACTTTATTGGAATAGTGAGCGCCATTCAAGCGGATGTCGAATTTCACATTTCGCTTATCAACTGCATGTACGGTGAATTGCATTTCAAAACCTTGGTTTTCCAACTTACCACCATTGATATATGTGTAAGAATAACCAATCGAAGGTGGTGTATAGCGCGGGAAGAGCATGTTGTCAGTGAGTTTGTAGAAATAGTCCAATTCGGCTGTTAAGTATTTGGAGATGTCGAATTCAAGTCCTAAGTCAACGGTGGATGTACGCTCCCATGTCAAATCAGGATTACCTTTATATCCCCATACATAACCTATCTGTCCATCAACATATTCTATTGAATACTGATCTTCATACAGGTTACCGGATATTCCGCCTTGGTTACCCAACAGACCCCAACTCAAACGCAACTTACCATTTTTCAACCATTCTTTAGCAGGCTCCATAAATTGTTCTTTGGTGAACGACCATGCGGCACCAACAGAGCCGAAGTGTCCCCAGCGATGTCCTTTTGCGAATTTGCTTGAACCATCGGCGCGATAGTTAGCAGTAATCAAATACTTATCGTCGTAGGTGTAACTAACCGTAGCCAAATAACTATCCAAAGCATATTGGCTTGTAGCAGAGGTCATGTAACCCATTTGAACAGCATTACCCCACTCTAACCCTGCAGGGTCAGCAATTTTATTTTTTTGTCCTGCGGTCTCAGAATTTATAGAGAGGTAGGTCTCGTGACCCGCCATAGCACGAATAGTATGCTCATCAATTACTTTATTGTATTCGAGCAGTTGATTGGCTGTAAGTGCCATGACATTGTCTTGAGCCTTTTCTATTCTACCTAAGCCTGCTGCATCGCCATAATAACTATTGGTGAGTTCAGAATATGAAGCACCGATATACTGGAAACCGATATTAGCAGTGAATTTCAGGTCTTTATAGAATTTTATCTCAAACATAGCAGAACCTGCGAACTGGTGCTGTTGAGTTTTTTGCTTATCATATCTTAATGATCCTGCGGGGTTAATACCAGAGCCGAATCCACGACCACCACCTTCGTGCATACCATAGTCGTATGCCAGGCCACCTGTACGAGGATCAGTCTTAATTGTTCCGTCAGCATTATAAAGATAAACAGGATAAATAGGCGGGATACCATTAACATAAGCGAAACCATTATTCATGTTGTCGCCTTGTCCGGGGCTGTTCATTGTGGAGTAGGCGTATGCCAAATTCAACTCACCACGTAACCATTTCTTAGGCTGATAGTCAATATTGGAGCGCACGGTGAAACGATTGAAGTCAGAACTGATATAATAACCCTCATCCTTCAAATAGCCGAAACTCGTATAATAAGTAAGTTTTTCGGAACCACCATGAATCTTCACAGTTGCCTCTGCCTTCTGACCAACACGGAAGATAGCGCTTTTCCATGTTTGCATGTTTCTGTATTGAGGTAATATCTGTGTTCCATCAAAGAATTTACCATCAGCATTGATGAGTTGGGAGCCTGGAATGCCCCAGAGATTATACATTTCGGGAATACCTACATTGGAGAACAGGTCCTTAGCAGCGGCTGCATAAGCAGCAGTTGCAGATGTGTAGGATCCGCTATACGAGTTATAGATACCCATATAAGCCATTTCCACATACTCTTGAGGCGAAGTAATAACAGAATACATAGGCAAAAGGCGCATGTTGGCACCATATTTCAAGTCAACATCGATCTTGCCTTCTTCGCCCGAAGTACCTTTTTTGGTTGTAATCAATATAACACCATTTGCACCACGAGAACCATACATTGAAGTTGCGGTAGCATCTTTCAAAATAGTGGTAGTAGCAATATCGCTCGGATCGATAGATGAGATATCGCCATTATAAGTCACACCATCAACAACATACAGAGGCGCTGTACTTGCATTTATAGAGCCTATACCACGGATACGAATACTTGCGTTGGTACCTGGTTGACCTGATGTCGTTACTACCTGAACACCAGCCACTTCGCCTGCCAAAGCCTTACTTATTTCTGAAGGGCTTTTCTTTTCTATATTATCAGCATCCACTGCTTGAGCGGAACCGGCGAACGCACCTTTTACCACATTACCATAACCGGTAACGACCACCTCTTGCAATTCCTCACTATTCTCACGCATCGTAACACGCACATTCTTTTTTACAGGAACAGTCTGCGATTGCATACCGATAAACGACACTGTAAGCGTTTTTGCAGAAGCAGGAACAGAGAGCGAGAATGTTCCGTCATAATCTGAAATTGTACCAATTGTGGTGCCTGTTACTTGGATAGAGGCGCCTATCACAGGCTCGCCCTTTTCATCCTCCACCACACCTTTAACCTCTATGTCTTGAGCAAACACTGCTATGCTCAACATCACAAGGCTCAACAATGTAAATAATTTTTTCATACCTTATTTAATAATTATTCTTTATTATTCTTCATCTATGTTAAGAGTGACAAATCAACACTATGAATTGCTATTCTTATATACACATAATCGGGTATAGTTATCCCATACCTATCGAAATTTCGTGCAAAGGTACGACATTTTTCTAAACCGGCAAACAAAATGACCTTAAAAGTGCCAAAAAAGTAACATTTTGCGCATTTTTTTGTGTTTTTTGACATAATTTTGCAGCAAGCGAACAAAATATATCATAAAAAACAGCCTCAAGGTTAATCACAACTTGAGGCATAAAAATAATAATAAGATAGTGCATCAGCAATATTTAAGCAGTGATATTTTCTGAGGGTCGAACATTTCGTTGGCTACATTTAGCAAATCTGTACTATTTATTTCAGAGAGTGCTTGCCACTGCTCTTGCCATGATGGAGCATAATTAAGATAAAGCATGTTTTTAGCCATGGCTATTGCATTATTTTCTTGATTTTCGGCGGCAATTGCAAGATTACCTTTTATTTGCCTTATCCATGCAGCGAGTGTACCGGAAGATAATGGTTTTGTTCTAAATGCTTCCAACTGCTTATAAACTATACTTAGGCATTGGTCAATATGTTGTGGTTCAGATGCAAGATAGACAGCCCAATAACCTGTATCAGACATAGGCGAGTATATTGACTCTACGCCATATACCAAGCCCTCGTCTTCTCTGAGAGACAAATTAAGTTTTGAATTAAGACTTCCGCCACCTAATATCTGGTTTAATAAATAAAGTGAGATTTGTTTTTTATCACCGATTGGATATGCTCTAGCCCCAAGCATAACATGTGTCTGGTGAGTATGCTTATGGTATGCAGCCTCAGATTTGGTATAAGTGTCAGGGACGATTCTTTTTGTTGTAGCAGACTGAATCAATGGGGAATAAGCAAGGAATTTTTCGGCACAGGCGATTATTTGTTGCTGTTTGAGACTACCTTGAACAAAATACACCATTCTATCGGTTGCATATTCTCTCTTTACAAAAGCGGTATTTTTTTTCTGTGAGAGCGAATTAACCGACCGTCGTGTTCCTAAGATAGGGTTTTGCAAAGGATTTCCAGAAAAGATAAGATTTTCGAAATCATCGAAGATAAGTTCAGACGGAGAGTCGTTATAACTTTCAATCTCATCTAACACCACTTGTTTCTCTTTATCAATTTCTTCTGTTGGGAACACAGAATTAAACACCATATCTGCCAGCACATCAGTTGCTCTTGCAACATATCGTGTGGGTACGGCGGCATAAAAAGTTGTTTCTTCTTTGGTGGTAAAGGCATTGATTTCGCCGCCTACTCCCTCTATTCGGTTAATAATTTGCTTGGCAGTTCTATGCTTTGTTCCTTTAAAACTACAATGTTCAATAAAGTGTGCGATACCGCTTTCGCCTTTTTGTTCGTCCCTGGTGCCTGCTCCAACCATTATGCCTACATAGGCTACAGGCGAGTTGGTGCGTCGGAATACTACTTTTATTCCGTTTGCGAGTGTATGATAAAAAATTTCGTTTTGCATAATTAAAAACTTTACCGTACCTTTGCGGCGTTGAAAAATGATTTGCGGCATTGGCGTAATTGGTAGCCGCGCCAGACTTAGGATCTGGTGACGCAAGTCGTGTAGGTTCGAGTCCTATATGCCGCACTTTCTTTTGATTTCTATGCGTAAAATCCTAAGCATTTTATTTTTAAGTTTATTACTCTGTTCTTGTTTTAAGAATAGCGGTTCTGACTATACTGCGCGTATTTATATAAGCGATTTCGTTCTTCAAGATAGTCTTCGTACTGATACATTTTCGCTCCATTGGAACGCTGAAGGATTCCGTCAAGTAGATACTTTGACTGTGGGAGACACTCTTTTGTTTGCAGTGGAATTTGATGCGATAGGCGATAATCTGCTTTCCGCCAAACTCTCTTGGGACACCTCGTCGCTTGCATTATATACTCTTGCTTATTCAAGCGTTTCCGAAGTTCTTTTAGAAACTTCTGATTCGGCCGCCTGCAAATTCGATTTACCCACAGGCTACAACATCATGGCATTACCTTTCTATTGCAGTCCTAAAAAAGAAGGGGCTGTTTCTGTAGGGTTCCATGTTGAGACCGATTCTAAATTCTCACCTGTTGAGGATAAAATTTATATCGTTTCTAAAAAGTAGAACTATATTTTTACATATACAGCAACAATAATAGCCGCCGCAGCGGCTATTATTTATTTGGAAATACTAAACGGAAAACTTCCGCACAGATTGCCATCAATAAAGAAATCAGCATTATAGGTGCCTACTTGGAGTATTTCCTCTACATTCCAATACAACACCTCACTTATTTCCTCGCCACCATATTCAATATCTTTTTTCACAGAATACTGCAATTGCACATTTTCATAAGGGAAAAGATTGTTTTCGTTCTTATACATGGCTTCTCCATCGGGTCTAAGAAGTCTAAGATATATAGTTTTTACACCGGCTTGGGTTGTTATGTTCTTTGCTATTGTAAAATTAAATTGTAGTTTTTGAATTTTACTCAATCTGCCTGTCTTTTTCCCTCTATGATCAAGTGTAAGCACATTGAAATCTTTTATTTCAAGCATCGATGCGCGAGAAACCACTTCACTCAAACGATTGGTTTCTTGCTCCAACTGGTTGGCCTTTTCGCTTACCTGCTCATATTGTTCTCTTACTTGTTTGTTTTCAGCCGTAAGTCGTTTGTTGGTTGCGTTCAGTGAATCAATCTGATGTACGTATTCTACCAAGACTGCCCTAACTGTTGCTAATTCCTTTTTCAGTTCTGCTATACGCTTTGCATTGGTAGCCTTGGTAATACGCAATTCTTCAAGCAAGTCCTGAACCCGTTGTTGCTCCTTATTTAATAATTGTGCTAGCGAGTCGTTATGGATATTTTTCCCATAACCATCAAATTGAATAGCCAATTCTTCGTATTCGTCCTCTAACTGTTCTTTTTCAAAGGTCATCTGCTCTATCATCTCAGACATCTCAGACTTTGTGCGTCGAGAGTCAACAAAGAAATAGATTCCAATAGCAACTGCCACAACAAGCAGAATAATAATCCAATATGGATATTTGGTTCTTTGATTCTTATCAGTCATTTTACTATAATTTATTTTTTATAATATCTCAATTACTTTTTCCATTTTCACACCTCTTGACCCCTTCAATAGTATATTTGCATTTTCTATCTTGTGGTTTTGCAAATAATCTCTCAGTTGGTCTGTATTCTCAAATGTATGATATGAGGCAGTAGTTTTCATAAATTCTTTCCCCACGAGCAGTACATTATGTACTTTTTGTTCTGCAAGCAAATTTACAATATTTTGGTGTTCAAGATGCGATTGCTCGCCGAGTTCAAGCATATCTCCAAGAATAAAAACTGATGAGGAATCGTTAGGATAGGTTTTCAGAAAACTTAGTATTGCTGCTCTCATAGATGTGGGATTGGCATTGTAGGCATCAACTACTATATTATTTTTTTCAGTTTTCAAGAGTTGTGACCTATTATTTTTTGGTATATAGGCACGCACTGCCTTTAAGCCATCTGCTTTTGATACACCAAAATATTCTCCCACGCAAAGTGCAGCGCTCACATTTTCTGAATTATATTCGCCTATAAGATGCATACCTTCGGGCATAGTACCTGTGTGATAACCAATAGTTTTCAGCCCCGCCGCCATTTGCTCTAAATAGGGATTATCAAGATTGCGGAAGCATGTACCATTATGTTGTCTTAAATAATCATATAATTCTGCTTTGGTTTTCATCACTCCTTCAAAAGAGCCAAAGCCTAACAGATGAGCCTTACCAACATTAGTGACGAGCCCCATATCAGGTTCTGCTATATCAACCAACTCTTTTATATCTCCCGGATGCGATGCTCCCATTTCAACTATTGCCAAATCATGTTGGTTGGTGAGTTGCAGCAAAGTCAATGGCACACCTACTTGATTATTCAAATTGCCTTGCGTATAATGCACGCTGTATTTCTCTGATAAAACTGCGGCTGTTAGTTCTTTAGTAGTGGTCTTACCATTAGTTCCAGTTATCCCTATTATAGTCTTTCCCCATTGTCTGCGCCATGTGCGAGCCAAGTCTTGCAAAGCCCAAAGAGTGTTTTCAACACGAATTATCTGCTTGTCGAAGCATCTTTTTTGACTACAAGTCGAAGGTATATCCTCATCTACTACAACATACTCAGCGCCCATCTCCAATGCCTGCAAAGCGAATATATTTCCATTGAAATTCTCACCTTTTAGAGCGAAAAAAATGCATCCTACAGGCAGATTGCGAGTATCTGTACTTACACAAATACTTGTTTTATCCTTAATCAGAAAATCCCAATTCATTATAGCAAAAACATTACATTGTCATATAGAAATGAATTCTAATGAGCCAAAATTCACACATTTACTTCTTGATATTTGGTTCTTCAAGACCGAGATGTTTTTTCTTGTCCACAATTTTCAGAACAAATCCGATAGCAAAGGCTGCGATGCCAAGGCACGCAAGCATGATTAGTGCCCATGTATAGTCAAGAGATTGAGCATCGGTGCCTTCTGGATTAGTGCTATCAAGCACTTTACCTATCAGCAACGGGAACAACCACAAGCCTATGTTCTGAATCCAGAATATAAGAGCGTAAGCAGAACCTATTATTTTCTCGTCAACCAGTTTTGGAACGCTTGGCCAAAGAGCAGCAGGAACAAGCGAGAACGATGCACCAAGAACTAATATAGTTGTGTATGCCACTATAACGCCGCCGACAGAACTACCTTTGCATGCAGGCAATACGAATGCAAATACCAAATGGCATACTATAAGTAGCAGTGAACCTATCATAAGCATCGACGCAGCCTTACCTTTATGGTCAACATAATTACCAAGTATAGGAGTAATAGCAACAGCAAGCAATGGGAATACAGCGAATATAGTCTCAGCCGAACCACGCTTGTAGCCCATAACGCAGTAAATAATCAAGGCAACAACAGCAATAGCCATCAGACTATATTTTACGACTTTATCTTTTGAAAAATTGCTTGCAAAAGAGGCTGCAGCCACGCAAAGCATTATTATATACTGTACTATTGCCACGCTATCACCTCCCCAAAAGCCCTCACCGGGCACAAGGGTGAGATTGCACTGAAGCATGTTCACCGCATATTTTTGGAACGGGAAGATAGCACTATAATACAACACACAAAGTAAAGCGACCAGCCAAAAACCACCACTTGACAATATCTTACCTATATCTGATACCTTAAACGGGTCATCTTTCTCTTCTGCTTCACCTGTCTGACTATCAAGTTTCTTATCCATAAAGAAATATACGATTGTCATAATAAGAGCAATACACAGCAAGACTACACCAAAAGCAACAGAACGACTAACATCCACATTTCCTCCTAATTTAGCAAAGAAAGGCGAAAAGATCATGCATGTAGCAACTCCTAAGCGGGCTAACGCCATCTCCGACCCCATTGCCAAGGCCGTTTCTCTTCCTTTGAACCATTTTACTATACCTCGACTTACGGTAATACCTGCCATCTCACAGCCACAGCCAAAAATCATAAAGCCAACTGCAGCACATTTAGCAGAAGCAGGCATACCACGATAAAATGGTGATACTCCTAACTCATCAAAAAGTGGTATGTAATTCAAATTATTAGTAAACCATGTCTCTACGCCACTTCCCATAAAACTCTCACTGATAGCATAATACTTAATAAGTCCACCTACAAGCATTACCACACCAGAAAGAACAGCGGTAAAGCGTACTCCCATCTTGTCAAGAATAATTCCGGCAAAAATCAGGAAAAATACAAACACATTCAAGAATGTCTCTGCCCCTTCCATCGTACCGAAGGCAGTACTATCCCAACCACGCTCAGTTTGCATCAGGTCTTTGATTGGGGAAAGGATATCCATAAATATATAGCAACAAAACATTGCCAATGCAAGCAGCAACAAGGCAGTCCAACGCGCCCATGCCTTGTCTCTTAGTGTCTCTTTAATAACTTCAGCCATAAAATTATGATTATAAATAGTTTATATATCACAAATCGCTCCAAGGGTCTTTGTCCTCTGGAGCAATATGCTTACCTTTTTTGAGAAGCCATTTCTTTTTGCGCTCCTCATACTCGGCATAATGTTTTTCTAAATAATTATCAGCCATTTATCTTATTTGATTCCCAACTGCGCTTTTACAAGCGAAGTAACATCGGTAGCATCAGGAGAGATAAAAGCCAATGCAATTGAATCAAAAATATAGGTAAAACCATTATCTTTACCTACAGCCTGAATGGCTTTAGTGAGTTTCTCATGAACAGGAGCCAACAACTCTTGTTGTTTTTTCTGAATATCTTGTTGAGCAGTTTGATAGAACAATTGAATACGCTGCTCCATCTCTCCTAATTCTTGTTGACGGAGTTGTTTCATAGCATCTGGCATAGTAGCCTCATTCTGCTGATAATCTGCCACTTTCTTATTAAACTCTTCTTGCATATTAGCAATTTGCGTCTCATATTGTCCCTGAAGAGTATCAATCTTTTGTTGCACTTGCTTGAGTTCCGGCATCAACATAAATACCTCTTGCTGATTCACATGTCCAAACTTTTGTGCGCATAATGCCATTGGCAATACCAATGCAATAATCAAAAAAAACTTTTTCATTGTATAAAAATTTATCTATTTCAACTTATGTTATTTGGCACCGAGTTTTCTCAACACCTGATCACTAATATCCAGTTTATTAGACATATAAATCAAACTCGGTTCCGCTGAACGGTCTTTTACAATATCGTATTTTTTCTCACCTGCTATTTCTTGAATCGCAGTGTAAATATCGTCTTGTATAGGCTTTATCAAACTCTCACGCTTCTTGAACAACTCGCCGTTTTGACCGAAATACTTTCTTTTCAGTTCTAATGCTTCCTGCTCCTTGTCAAGTATTTCTTTCTCACGCTTCTGACGCATATCATCTGTTAAGAATATCTGCTCCGTTTGGTAGTTTTGCTCTAATACTTGAACTTCTTGTGTCAACCCGTCAATTTCTTTTTGCCAACGCTTGGAAAGCATAGTCAATTGCTCATTTGCTGTTTCATACTGTGGAATATTTTTCAAAATGTATGCCATATCAACATAAGCAATTTTTTGCGCTGAAACAGTGCAAGTTACAAGAGCACCCAAAAATATAAATAATATATACCGTTTCATAAAAATGCCTTTTTTGTTTTAAGCGGCAAAATTACAACAACTTTCTGAATTACACAAACATGAAAAACTCAACCATATAAAGAAACCACATTACATATTTTTACACATAATAAAAAGTTACATAGAACTTTTCAATTTTATTTTTTTGTTATACCTTTGCGGTTTGAAAATTATAAATAAAATGCGGTAGTATGTTACTATAGCAAATACTCAACAAAGCATCACAATCGTTTCGACAATGAAAAGCATTAAACATATTTTTCTTATCGTTTCACTGACAATAACTACCTGTGTATTTGGTCAGTTACCTATGGGTCAGTGGAAAATGCATAATCCCTTTACACAAGTAACACAAATTGCTCAAGGCAATAATCTAATTTTCGGTATCACAGAAGGTACTTTATTTAGTGTTGACAAAAACGATATGGAATTGCAGTACTATAGTAAAGTAACAGGACTCACGGGCACAAACATAAAGCAAATTGCCTATTCAAAAGAGTTAGACAAACTCATTATTATTTATGCAGACGGCAAAATAGATTTACTTACAGAGGATGGAGATGTAGAAAGTATTTTTGACTTATATCTTTCAGAAATCAATTACTCCAAGCAACCTAATTCCATTACCCTACAAGGTCATTACGCATATTTGGCAACTGAATTTGGTGTCTTGGCAATCAACCTCAGGAAAAAAGAAATCGCTGACACATATTCTGTAACACAACAAGACGAGCAGCAAGCCATCATTTCGGTTGTACTCACAAACGACACCATATTTGCTCTCACTAAAGACAATATATATTCTGCCTATCTTAAAAACAACTTACTTGATTTTGCATCATGGCAAAGCGTAAGCGACTTACCCGCTCAAAGCAATTTCAAAAAAATCTCCAATCATGGCAATGACATATACTTACTTGCAGGCAATCAATTGTTTTGTCGTACAAACGAAAGGAATAATGAATGGAAATGCGTGAGCGATACTATTAAGGTTAGTGATTTCGAAATTGAAGGTGACAGCATTTATATTTATTCTGACCCCAACACATACACAATTTATAAAAACGATAAACTCAATCTGCTCAAGTTACCCAATATGGTGTATGGTGCCACATTAGACAATTTTCATAACACATATTGGTTCGCACTTGGAGGATATGGTGTGGGGCGATTAGAAAAAAGTACAAACAACTTATCTTATATATATCCGGTCGGACCATGCAGTAATACCCCTTATCGTATTAGGTGCCAAGAAGGTGCCACATACATTGTCCCGGGTGGTTATTTTACGAGCGGAACAGGGGCAGAAGGAGCCTTGATGATATATAAAAACGGGACATGGTACAACTATAATACCGGATTTTTCGCAGAGCAGTTAGATGGATTTGTGCCACATAATTTTGACAATGTGATAGTAGAACCCAATCACCCTGAACATTTCTTTATTTCCTCGTTCGGCAACGGACTATTTGAATTTAAAGATGATAAATTAGTCAAATGGCACACACCACTAAATAGCGGGTTGGACAGCAAAATTGAAGACAGGCCCACCGCTTATACTTGGGTTGATGGTCTTAGATACGACAGCAAAGGCAATCTTTACATGCTCAACAACTCCCCTGCCGGAGTCAAAATACTTGACCCGAAAGGCAATTGGCATTCTATCAGCAATCAAGCCACCAACGAATTAGACCGATCAAAAGACCTGCTTATTAGTAGTCTGAACGAGAATATAAAAATCACAATGTCTATTAGAAGCAATACGGGAGTTGGAGTATTTGACGACAACGGTACTCCTTTTTACGAACAAGATGACCGTGCCGTATTACGACAAGTGTTTATTGACGAAGACAACAAAGAGATACACCCCGACAATATCTACTCCATCAATCAAGATAAAAATGGAGTGTTGTGGGTATGCACCAATGCAGGACTTTTCTTAGTGGATAATCCTGCTACTTTGCTCGACAATAATCACTGCCGCCGTATCAAAATTTCTCGTAACGACGGCACCACACTTGCAGACTACCTGCTCAACGACGAAAGAGTAAATTGCATCACGTTCGATGGTACCAATCGGCGTTGGATAGGTACCGCCAATTCAGGACTCTATCTCCTCAAAGAAACCGAAGATTACGGAATGGAGATTTATCATCACTTCACTACTGACAACTCGCCTTTGCCATCAAATAATATCATTGCTTTAGATATTGACCCTCGTACAGGAGAAGTGATGATAGGCACCGCAGAAGGATTTATTACCTACCAAAGTGATGCTGCAGATAGCGCAGAAGACTATTCAGATGTTTATGCTTATCCTAATCCTGTACGCCCGGACTACGACGGACAAATAGCCATCATGGGACTTACAGACGGGTCATTTGTCAAAATCACTGATGCTGCCGGCAATTTAGTTTGTCAAACGGTAAGCAAAGGCAGCATTGCAGTATGGGACGGAAGAGACTATAGCGGAAGGCATGTACGCAGCGGAGTTTATACAGCACAGATTGTTTCTGCTGATGGCAAAGAGCACAAACTAACAAAAATACTTGTTATGTACTGATATCAGTACATAACATATACTTAATATACATAATATAAAATCACCTAAACTATGTGTGGAATAGTAGGATATGTAGGCAAAAGAGAGGCATTTGATATTCTTATCAAGGGGCTTCATCGTCTTGAATATAGAGGCTACGACAGTGCCGGAGTGGCTCTTATCAATAAAAAAGGAAATTTGAATATATACAAAGCCAAAGGCAAGGTAGCCGACTTGGAAGCCTTTGCTGCTCAAAAAGATAAATCAGGGAAAATAGGAATTGCTCACACACGCTGGGCAACTCATGGAGCACCTAATCAACAAAATGCCCACCCACATTATTCCGAGAGCGAGACACTAGCTATAATCCACAACGGAATAATTGAAAACTACGCAGTCTTGAAAAAAGGATTACAACAACATGGCTTTACTTTCCGTTCGGAAACCGACACAGAAGTGCTCGTTCAACTTATTGAATATATCAAACAAAAAGATAATGTCAATCTGCAAACAGCAGTGCAGTTGGCACTCAACCAAGTAGTAGGTGCGTATGCAATAGCCGTATTGGACAAAGAAAACCCTAACCTGATAGTAGCCGCACGCAAATCCTCACCGCTTGTTGTCGGATTAGGCGAAGACGAGTATTTTCTTGCGTCTGATGCCACACCTATCGTGGAATACACCGACAAGGTTATCTACTTGGACGACGAAGATATAGTATGTCTTGAGCGCGGGAAAGGTATAAGCATCCGCACGCTTTCCAATGTTGAGAAAACACCAGAGATAAAAAAGTTAGAACTCACTCTGTCAGAGATAGAGAAAGGCGGATATCCACATTTCATGCTTAAAGAGATTTTTGAGCAACCCCAAACTCTTGCCGCCTCCATGCGAGGCAGGGTAAATGTAGAATTAAACAACATTACTCTATCAGGATTTATCGATAATAAAGACAAATTCATCAATGCCAAGCGTATTATTATAGTCGCTTGTGGCACATCGTGGCATGCAGGTTTGATAGCCATGTATTGCATCGAAGAATTTGCACATATTCCCGTTGAGGTTGAGTATGCTTCAGAATTTCGCTATCGAAAACCCGTTATCAACCAAGGCGATGTGGTAATTGCCATCAGTCAATCAGGCGAAACAGCCGATACGCTTGCCGCAGTAGAAATGGCAAAGAAACAAGGAGCATTTATTTTTGGCATTTGCAATGTAGTGGGCTCAAGTATTCCTCGCACTGCTCATTCAGGTTGTTATACGCATGTCGGACCAGAAATAGGAGTGGCATCTACCAAAGCATTTACCGCACAAGTGACTGCACTCTCAATGCTTGCATTTATGATTGGCAGAGAAAAAGGCACTTTAAGCAAAGAAAAATATCTGGCTCTTGTAAAAGACCTTGCACTCGTTCCTGATAAAATCAGATACATACTTGAGCAAAACAAAAACATAGAGCAAATAGCGGAGCAATTCACTACTGCTCAGAATTTCCTATATTTAGGCCGCGGGTATAATTTCCCCGTAGCACTCGAAGGTGCATTGAAACTAAAAGAGATTAGTTATATCCATGCCGAAGGGTATCCTGCTGCCGAAATGAAACATGGGCCAATAGCCCTCATCTCAGAAGAGATGCCTGTTGTGGTAGTGGCACCTCACTGCGGGACATACGAAAAAATTGTAAGCAACATCCAGGAAATAAAAGCAAGACATGGCATAGTCATTTCGGTTGTAACAGAAGGAGATATACAAGTGAGCAAACTCTCAGACTACACTATATCTATCCCTGCAGCCGAAGAGTCACTTACTCCTCTGCTCACTGTCATACCGCTTCAACTGCTTGCCTATCATATAGCAGTAAAGAAAGGCTGCGATGTTGACCAACCTCGCAATCTTGCCAAATCGGTTACTGTAGAGTAACTAATTTGTTACAATAGAGTAATGAATCTGTTACAGAAGAGTAATCTCGGCCTTAGGGAAATAATGCTTCAGGATTTCCTGATAAGAATATCCTTGGTTAGCCATGGCGGCGGCTCCTATTTGGCAAAGCCCTACTCCATGCCCCCAACCATGACCTATAAGAGTGAAGTACCGTCCATCGGCATCTTCGCTCTTTTTTACTTCAAAATTAGAAGAATACAAATGCGACGGCGACAACCATCGTCTGATTTCCAACTCCTTACCCACTATCTTTGAGCACTTGTCACCTATTATTTTCAATTCATATATTCTCCCCGACGCTCCGCACTTCAGCGCCACCAACTCACTAATCAAGCCAAAATCTATCCCGCTCTTCAGCCGAACCAAATCACTCAATTGCTCTTGTGAATAGACAACCTTCCAATCATGAAAATCGTTAGTTTCCAAATCATAGTCATTGAGCACTTGATTCAACACCTGCTTGTCGTGAGTGTTGCAAAAGTCATCCTTAACACTCTCTAAATAAGGATGCGGCTCATCTGCCCAACATGTCTCAAATAGTTCTGTCCGCCCACCGCAGCACTTATAAAAGCGTGTATCACAAATCTCTCCCTTGTATGTGAGTACCATTGAGCGCGTAGCGTCAATAGCAATACCCACATTAGGCGATGTTTGCACAGCCAGACCTTGATAACGCTGACAATGGTCATCGGCACATACATCAAAATTCTTATGCGACATGCGCTCATAAATTCTAATAATTCTATTATCAGATATTTCTTCTGTTTTGTTCTTTTCCTCTTTTTTTGCACTAAACAAAGGATGCAAAAGCCAACTTCGAGAGATTATTGCATGCGCCTTAAGCAATTCTATATGACTATTAGCACTCATCTCACTCGAAATTACAGAAGCCAAATAATCCTCTACATCCAATACATTAACCGCCGTAAGCATCTCGCCCTCTACAATGATCTTCAACTTGCCCTTGAACATCTGCGTTTGCTGCCGTTGCCAATGGAAATTTACTCCGATAGTTACTTCATACAAAGTAAATTGCTCACAATTAAAGAGCAACTCTTTGAAAAGTTGCCCTTTATAAAGAATCTTACCATCTTTATATATAGCCTCGCCCATTGAGCATCTAATAAGCGGAGCCGACATTATGCCTACTTCCAGTGGTCGCATAATTTATTTTGGCATGTTAAGCCTTGCCTGCAATTCCCATGTGCGGAGTCTGTCCTTATATAAGTTATTTTTGTTCATACCCTCTATATCCACATTCGCATCAGAGTTATCATCCCACCTACGACAATTATACATAACTTCATATATCCTACCTATCTTATATTCACGGCATAAACGAAGTCCTACTGCATAATCTTCTCCATACTTGGTAGTGGGGAAATTTATTTGGCGCATAAGCGGAGTAAAGAATCCTCTTGGAGCACCCAAACCGTTGATACGCAAAGCATTATTCATTCCATTCTCAGCCGTCCACTCTCTGTGGTCTATCACCCCTGGAGGAAGTTCGTTAAGATTGAAATCGGTTATTCTATATGTACCTATTACCATAGCGCAATGCTCCTCATGAAATTTATCTATAAATCGCTGCACTGTTTGGTTGTCTGAGTACATATCATCAGAATCTAATTGCAAGGCAAATCGTCCGCATTTAGGATGATGAAGAGCCATATTCCAATTGCCGCCAATGGCATGCCAAGTAGGGTCTTGGGCTATATATACCAAGCGGTCATCATTGAAACTATTTATCACATCTACTGTCCCGTCGGTTGAGTTATCATCCACCACAATAACATTATATTTATATGGTGCTCTGACCTGTTGATTAAGAGCCGACTTAATGGCATCACCTATTGTGCGCACACGATTTTTACAAGGTATAACCACCGATGCTTCATACTCAAAATCGCCGTCTGTGAGGTCAATGGTCTTTAGTGAACGATAGTCAACAAATGCACCTATTCTTTTCAAATAATCTGTGCAAACCCTCTCCATCTCCACTTGTACTGCACGGTTTTTAGGATTTACATAATCAAACAATTTCTCACCTGACTTGCGGGTATCCAACTCAACATCGTAATACAAGTATTCGTTTATATGCACTAACTTGCCCTGCTCCGATAACCTGAGCCGCATATCATACAATGCAGCATATTGCAAATCATCAGGCATATCAACAGCCACTTTTTTAAGCGCTTGGGTATATATCAGCAGAACAGAGCCAAAATCAAAATCATCCCGCAGCGAACCCTGCTGATAATCTATCACAGGGGCTTGAGTAATCACACCATTCGACTGATTAAAATGATCGGCATACACCATCACTGCACCTGTCATTTCTGCCACCTGAACCATTCTTTCTATAGCAAAATGAACAAACGACAAAGCAGTCGGTTTGGTGTATAAAAGAGTATATTCCGACTCAGAGTTTTGAGAAATATACTTAATCGTACCTGATTTGACAAGCGAATCTTGCAGAAACTCTATATTACGCACAAGTGGCTGAGTACGGAGATTATTTTCCGTCAGAGCCACTTGCTGAGTTTGAAATGCTATATAGCAATCAATCATATTATTTACCGGTTAATCTTGAAAATAAGCCTTTCTTCTTGGGTTCATCATCACCATCTTCTTCTGCTTCTACATCGGCTTCTTCAGAAGCATCTTCAGCAGTTTCTGCAGAAGGCACCCACTCTTCACGCTCCTCTATCTTTCCTAATTTGTCAGCCACATAACCTATCACATCTTGCAATGCCTCGTTGAAATGGTTGAAGTCTTCTTTATAAAGGAACACTTTGTGCTTCTCAAACTGAGGAAATTCATCCTCACCTTGCTTACGCTTACTCTCCGTAATGCACAAGTATAAATCCTCATTACGAGCCTTCTTTACATCTAAATAATAGATGCGTTTACCTGCTTTAACGGAACGAGAATATACTATTTCGGGTTCCTTTCTGTCTTCTAATCTTCGTGTTTCCATTTTATAAGTAGTTAATAATTAGTTATACTTTAAAATATTATAATCACCTCCTATTATAAGCGGCTTTCATTTTGCAAAGTTATGTTTTTTTTTATAAATGCACAAACAAAATAAAAAAATTTTTTTCATTGTGAATTTTATCAAATTACACTACCTTTGCACCGTCGTATAGAAATATATTTTGTAATCTGCCAACACGCATAGGTAACGCACATAAACACAATTACTCTGAAGTAAATTAATACATCATGACGATATTATTATTTACTCATGGTCGTGCAAATAGTTAAATAAAATAATTAATTCAAGATATTATTTTCTATATTTACAACATCTCCATAATAGGCTAAGATTTTTTTTGAAAAGCGTCAATCAATCTGCACAGCGGTGCAATATATAAATTTTATGATAAACAGGACTCTCGTGCGAACCAAAGTAGTGCAAACTCTGTTCGCTTTCTTTTCTGACTCGGGCAAAACTCGCTCTACAGCGCAAAAAGAATTGATGCGCTCGTTTTCTGACACTTATAATCTCTATTTTTTGCTTCTATCATTGGTGGATGAAGTAACTTCGTATGCATCCGAAAGCATTTCTGATGCTCAAGAGCGCGCACAGGCTATGCATACTTACTTCAATGCCAATCCACGATTTGTACAAAATAGGTTTGCCAAACAGTTGTTTGACAACCGTACGCTCAGGCATTATATTGAAGAGCAAAAACTCAGTTGGGATGCAGCCCATGATGTAGTGGCTACATTGTACAAAAAAATAACCGAGTGGGACACATATAAAGAATATATGGCTTCGGAAGAGTCATCATACGAAGCCGACAAGATGATATGGCGCAAAATCTTTACATATATATTTGCCAATAGTGAAGACTTAGAGCATGGATTAGATGAATTAGAAGTAGTGCTCGACGCATCCTCTTGGACTACAGACATGAATGTAGTTATCTCTTATATTATCAAGACCATCAAGCGTTTCAACGAAGACAATGGCGCCGACCAACCTCTGCTGGAAATGTTTGACTCGGAAGACGAAGTGGAGTTTGCTACCAAACTGCTTCGCACTACCATTGAGCATAGCGATGAGTATGAGAAGTTGATTTCCGAAAAACTCAAAAACTGGGATGCAGAACGCGTGGCTTTCATGGATATGATAATTCTAAAAACAGCATTGGCAGAAATACTTAATTTCCCTGACATCGCCATTCAAGTCTCACTAAACGAATATCTTGATATCGCACGCGAATATTCCACCGACAATAGCCCGCAATTTATCAATGGCATACTTGACCAAATAGCAAAAGAAGAGGCCAAACAAAATAAACTCTTCAAAGCATTAACATTGAATTAATCTTCTTGCAATATACACTACAAAAAAACGGGCTTAAACCCGTTTTTTTGTATATGTATATCACAATTGCACATACATATCATCCATCAATTTGCGCATTAAGCCATTAATCCATTTTCTTAAGAACCACAGCCGAACGAGCAGGCAAATATAATTTAAGCCAACCTTTACCATCTTGCTCATACAATGGGTCGTTTTGAGTAAAATGCTCTACACTATCATCTGCAATACCAAAACCGGCAAACTCTTTAGCATCGGTATTAAGCACAACCTGATACTTACCTGCAGGCGCAAGAAAACCATAATCCGGAAATGATTGTTGTCCGTTCCAGTTGAACACAAACACATAATTGCCTCTTTGATAAGCCACCACCTGATCTCCTTCCCTGTCCCAAAGATTAACTACAGGTAGTTGCTCAAACTTCTCAATACCACCTATGAGGTGTATCATAGCCTTATCAAACTCACCTAATTCGTGATAATAGAAGTTAGGATTATCCACAAGTTCCCACTGCCTGCGTGCATATTTATAACTCCAACCATTACCTTCACGCGGAAAATCTATCCACTCAGGATGACCAAACTCATTACCCATAAAATTCAAATAACCACCATTGATAGTTGAACAAGTAATCAAGCGAATCATCTTATGAAGCGCCATGCCCCTATCAACCATATAAGTATTGTCACCATGTTGCATGTGCCAATACATCTCTGCATCTATCAAACGGAAAATGATAGTCTTATCACCAACAAGTGCCTGATCATGACTTTCTGCATACGAGATGGTCTTCTCGTCTGCACGACGATTAGTCATTTCCCACAATATATGACCGGCCTTCCAATCTTCGTCTTTTACCTCTTTGATATATTTTATCCAAAAATCAGGTTGCCCCATGGCAAGTCTGTAGTCAAATCCTATTCCACCATCTTTGATTGGATATGCCAATCCCGGCATGCCAGACATCTCTTCTGCTATTGTTATCGCATGAGGCTTCACTTCGTGTATCAACTTATTGGCAAGAGTAAGATAACATATAGCATCACCATCTTGATTCAAATTATAATACGAACTATAACCATTAAAATCTTCACCTAATCCATGCGAAAGATATATCATACTCGTTACACCATCAAATCTAAACCCGTCAAAACCATACTCTTCCAACCAGAATTTGCAATTCGACAGCAAGAAATGCATCACTTCATGCTTGCCATAGTTAAAGCATAAACTATCCCATGCCGGATGCTCTCTCCTCCAACCATCATGAAAATACTGATAACCCGTTCCATCGAATTTTCCTAATCCCTCTATTTCATTTTTCACTGCATGCGAATGAACCAAGTCCATAATGACAGCAATACCCTTAGAATGAGCCTCATCTATCAGTCGTTTCAACTCATCAGGCGTACCAAATCTACTACTTGCTGCAAAGAAAGAACTCACATGATAACCGAAAGAGCCATAATAAGGGTGTTCCTGAATAGCCATAATCTGAATGCAGTTATAACCATCTGCTGCTATACGAGGCAACACATTCTGACGGAACTCTGCATAAGTGGACACTTTCTCATCCGAGGAAGACATACCGATATGGCACTCATATATAAGCAACGGGTCTGTGTTTGGCACAAACCTCTTCACCTTGCGTTTATAGGGTTTTTCGGGAGCCCATACTTGAGCCGAGAATATCTTTGTTTGCTCGTCTTGTACAACACGATATGCATAACTCGGCACACGCTCACCATATCCACCCTGCCACTCAACAAGCAATTTGAACAAATCACCATGCTTCATGGCTTGAGGAGGAAAAACACCCTCCCAATTGCCATTATCTATTTTTCTCAAGCGATATGATTCGGACTTTTCCCAACCGTTAAAATCACCCTTCAGATAAATAGCCGTTGCATTAGGAGCCCATTCACGGAATACCCAATTGCCATCGGCATCACGGTGCAAACCAAAATAAAGATAACCATCGGCAAAGTCTTTTAGTTTTTTATCACCGCCTGTTAACGCCTTCTCTGTTGCAAGCGCATAATAATAACGACCATTGATTGCATCTTCATAAGGACGAAGATAAGGATCTGACTGAATAAGACGAAGTGTTTTCATTGTATTTTAATTTAATATTTTCATCGTTAAGAATTTATAATTCTGATATTATTAATGTAATATCTTATATATCAATTCTTGCCATATCTGCATCTCATCCACATTAGGACATTCAAAACCCTTACTTTTAGCATCAGCTTGACGGATATAGCCTATTATCCTAAACACCTTCATTGCATTGAACCTCTGAGCAGCAGCACGATAGTCCTTCACAAAATACGGATTTATGCCCAACGCCTTCGCCACCATCGGCTCACTTTTATCAGGCAAATAATGATATACCATCAGGTTTTGAAACCAACCAAAAAGCACGACTATCTCTTTTTGTATGGCATGTTGCTTCGTGTTTTGTGCAAAATAACGCACTATTCTATTGGCCTTGAGAACATCACCTATCGTTAGAGCCTTTTCTAATTCAAATATATTATAATCTTTGCTTATACCTATATTGCGCTCCACTAACTCAGCAGTTATCTCATTTACCCCCTCAGGCCTTCCATCAATCAATTTCTGTAAGGCACCTACAATCTTTGTCAAATCTGTGCCCAACGACTCCGCAAGCAGCATAACTATCTGCTCACTTATTTTCACCTCCTGACCCTTCTGCTTGTTCCAATCCCTTATATAATTCAATATCCAACCTTGTACTTGACTATCTCTCAGAGGAGACGACTCCATCAGCACCCCACCCTTCTCTTCCAATTCCTTGAACACCTTAAGCCTCTTGTCTATCTTACCATGCTTATAACAAAATACAAGCATCGTAGTTGGCTGCATCTGCTTGAGATAATTTGCCAAAGGCTCCCATGAGCGAATTAATTGTGCCTCCTTAACAATTATCACCTGATGCCCCATCATCGGAAAACGACGAGCAGCAGATATAATAGGACCCATATCACGCTCGTAATCCTTACCATAAAGCACCATTTGGTCAAACTCACGAGACATCTCGTCCAATATATTCTGCTCTATATAATCACTTAACTTGTCTATATAATAAGACTCCTCACCATATAGAAAATATATAGGAGCAAAATTTCCACGCTTCAGATTTTGTAATATCTCGTCGTAAGTTGACATCCGAAATAATCGCTTATTTACTATTAATTCTTAATAAAACCAATATCTTACAATAACTACACATAAATGCTCTATATAATCCATAAAATCTATTACCTGCATAAAGCAATCTAATGAGCATTTTACGATAAGCACTACCCAATGAGCGCTGCAAAGATAAGGTTATTTTTTTAGTCTTACAATATCTTACAAAAAAACAAGACATCCACCAAAGCGGATGTCTTTTCTTGTCGAGAAGCATATCTGATTCTCGAACGTTTTTAGACGACCTCAGACGCATCGAAGAGTTTTATCAGGAGTTCAAGCACCTATTCCGAAAGTGACGGTTTGCGCCCTCGGTCGGTAGGCTTGCAGTACAGGCGACCTTTGCGGATAATACATTGGTCATTCTGGTACTCTTGAGGCTTACCATCTTTCGATAGTTTGCTATATAGGTTATTGAGTGCCCCTCTACCTATGCCTAAATCGCTCACGGCATATTTGTCGAAGAGTGATGCTGGAGAACCGAAGTATTCATGCTTTGGTTCTCTGTTTTCTTTCCATTCGAGGTGGATGATTGTCCTGTTACTTTCCATGCTTTATCGTTTTCGGCTGCAAAGGTACAAATAATTTCCGATAAAAGCAAATTTTTTGGTCAAAATATGATTCAAATATGCAAAAAACAATAAAAAATGCACTTTTTTGCAAAATAATTATATTATTATTTGCATATTCCAATAATTTTTTATACCTTTGCACCAGATTTGAGAAACAACATTAACATAACTAAAAATAGGAGATTTTAACATGAAAGCGATTGCAACAATGAACAACAACGGATTGAACCAAATGATTTGTGTAAAGGATTCTACAGCAGCAAGGATGAAAGTAATCGCACATCGCACAGGCGATGTAGTAATGGCAGCCGCAAAAGCAATGATGATTGAACTCTGGAAAGAGAAAGCCCAAAACGGAGAGGTGGTATTTGCCTTCACTAAGCGTGACGGTTCTACAAGGATTGCGCGCGGAACTATTAAGTTCGCTGGCTCTATGGTAAACGGACGTGGTGTAAGCCGTGAGTGTTATGCCACTTGCGCATGGATGGATTTAGAGGATGGTATGAAATGGAAATCTTTTAGATGGAATGACCTCTTATGGGTTGCATAAGCCGCAGCCCATTCCTTTTGTACCAGATGGAAAGTGTACCACGAAAAATGAAGTGTACCAAAAGAAATAAGACCCACTAATAACCTTTGATATAATATGACCAAGAAAGCCCTTATATACGCGCGCACATCATCATCGGGAGCGCAGGAGAATAGACAGAGTACAGACCGACAAGTTTACTCTTTAACGAATTTGATAGAAGCCAATGGTGACGAATTGGTGAAGACCTTTGAGGAGCACATTTCTGGAGCGACATTGAACAAGAACCGCGTGCTTCTGAATGAGTGTCTGCAATACGCAGCAGAGAACCAAATCGACATTATCTATTTCAGCAGCCTTGACCGCTTAGGACGTGCCATCTGGGAGGTACAGGAGAATATCAAATGGATGCTTGACCATAGAATCAATGCCTATTTCCAGAAGGAACAGATGTCGTTATTCATAGATGGCAAAGAGAACCCATTTTTAGCCATTTTCGTGGCAGTTATAGCCACTTGTTCTGCCATTGAGAGGGATAGCATAAAATTCCGCTTAAATGATGCCAGAGAGAAGAAAAAGCAAGAGGCATTGCAGGCAGGTATAACGCTCGCTGAGGCTGGGTTTGGAAGACCGAGAGGAACGAACAAAAGCAAAGACCAGATGCGAGAGGAGTACAAAGAGTGTTTAACTCTATTGCGCAAAGGTTATTCGGTTCGCAATGTTGCTAAGATTACCAGCCGCAGCAAAACTACCATCCAGAAGTTAAAAGAAACGTTCGATTTGTAGAACTTAACTCGCAAATGCTGACAAATCGCCTGCAAAATTTACTTTTGTGGGCGATTCTCTTGCATATATGAAAAAAAAGCAGTAATTTTGCGCAAAAATTTGTGCAAAGTCATAAGCCTATGGGAAAATAACAATCATGTAGAGACATAACACACAAAAGCGTTTTTGCTTTATTTGGGACATTCTCAATCTACCACAATTTTGAATCACCGTTCTGGATATATGCAATACGCTCATGCTACGGCGTGGGCTATTCTGTATATTGGAGGTGATAGGTGTGGTAGCCTGAGAATTCCAATAGAGTTTCACAGATAGCCTGCGCTTTTCGTATGTGTTGGCATTAACTGAGTTGTCAAGGCTATCGCGGAAGAACCGAACCGCCGTTATAGGAAGTAGGGAAAACTTACAAAATTTCTATAATATGAAAGACATCGTTATCAATGAGCCGACTATCCTTTTGCAAGAAGGAAATGTAATTGAGGTATTCAAGAAGTTAGTAAACAACCAAGAAGTTCCAGAAAGCGAAATATCATCTATCAAACAACGTTTTCGTGAACTTGCTGGACTTAATAAGTAATGCGTATGAAAGAGAAATTATGTATTTGGTCAATGGCATTAGTGATGGCATTGGCAATGGCGGGATGTAAAGGGAACAACAATAACCCAGACGACCCTCAAACAGAAACGGCAGATGCAAAATATATAGGTCATCATGGTTCCTACTATGAAATTGAGATGAAAGATGGTACACGTTTATACTTTCAAAGAAGGCAAGATTATAAAGATACACCATATTACTTTGCTTTATCAAATGCTGACGAGTACTACTCAGGGTATAGTAATCAATCCGAAATGGCGGAGCAATATGCGTATAGTGGTAAGTTGACGATTCCATCTTCGGTAACTATAAACACAGGGAATGCCAAAGAAACATATAGCGTAGAAGGGATTAACGGTAGAGCATGTTTTGCCATGAAGAAACTGCGTGAGGTGTCTCTGCCAACTTCTATCAGGTTTATAGATGGGGAAGCATTTATGGGGTGTTCTTCATTAGAATCTATTAATATTCCTGATGGTGTAACTACATTATATTGGGTCTTTATGAATTGCTCGAATTTGAAAAATGTGAATCTTCCAGAAAGCATAATAGATTTACCTGAGACCTTTGAATGTTGCACCTCACTTGAAACAATTGAACTTCCGAGTAAATTAGAGCGGATGCATAGTGCTTTATATGGGTGTTCTTCCATAACGGCTCTATCTATTCCACAATCCGTAACAACCGTAGGAAGTTTAGGCGGTTGTACAAATTTGAAAGAAGTGAAATGCTATGCCGTTGAACCGCCCAGCATAGGGTATAATAGCGAAAGTGAGTGGGATAATGCTGTTAAATTTATCTTATACGTACCCAAAGGAAGTATAAGCAAGTATCAGAACAGTTATTGGGGAACAGACTATTTTGCCAAAGAGATTCGTCCATTAGACTAACTGAGTTGTGCGAACCATACAGAAAGGGGTGTGTCGAAGCGGTTGGACGCGCCTCTTTCTATGGTATATAGGGGTGGTTTTTCTGTAGATTTGCTAAAAATACCATACATTTCGCATAGAGAACCGTACTTGCGAGCGTGAAAAGTCAGAGAAATAGCGGTCGGAGCACAATTTGCTTTCCAATATATTTTAAGAGATGTGGGATGCTTTGAGGAGAAAATGGGATAAAATCAGCCATTTTTAGGTACTATTCCTAACTGATTTGAGAAAAAATTTCCAGAAAAATTCTCTGGAGAACCATGGTCTTTGAAATAGGGGTGTGTTAATTCTTAGTACAGGGAGTACAGGGCAGAAGATACACAGAGGCAACTCAGTTATCTCAACATAGGGAGGGCTATTATATAGGAGGGCTATGGAGGGAGCACCTGAATAAATTGCACGAAACAGAACCTTGCAATTCGCTATATTTCAATATACTATGCCGTTTTTGCGAAGCGAGGGAGGGATGTTTATTATTAGTGGAAGGAGGGCTGGCGATTCAGAATATAATTGTTTTGCATCAGCAAGTTTGCATATATCAAAGAGGGAGAACTGCTTATTCCCTTTGCGAAAACGCAATATGCGATGTAGGCTATCATCCAACAAACACAATAGAAAATCATCATCCATTATTTTCCACAATATACCACCCGTCTTTAGAAATTGGTAATCTACATTCTCTTTGTAGTCATCCTTGCATTTAAGCAATGCTATCAGTCTTTCATTAAGGTCATCATTTTTTAACTCAACTTCGAGCCGATATATAGCACATTTGTTATCGTCAGACAATCCAAGCCACCGATTGATAGTAGAGCGTTTGTCATCATCATCGCTTACGAAGAGTTCAAAATCTTTATTGTATGTACGAAGTCGAACATCCGAATCCTTTGCCATGCCACAATAAAGAGTGTCCGAGTTTCGGATTTTTCCTCGGCGACACACATTTTGCATAACGCCAACGCCATCAATAGCCGTAGCGTCATCCTTTTGCCACTCCCGACCACGATAAACCATTTTGAGTGATGTGTCTCGGATGGCTGCAAGGATATAGCGAGAGAAGTTTACATGTATGGAAGTAAGGGCAATATCCATCCGAGTAATGTTATTAAACTCCAAATGAAGGCTATCTATTGCTCCCATCAGATAGCCAATGCCTTCAGAGTCATAAAGCCATTCGTTATGGAGACGCAAGAACGCTTTTCCATATTGGTCTGAAGACACTCCACTATCAGCGGATGAAGGATAGACAGTAAGGTCTGCTAACATTGTGTATGCACCGTATTCGTTGAGAGTGCCCACGATGGCATCAATACGTAATGAGGATTTTGAGATATTAAAAATAAACAACTCTCCATTAGATCCAAAATGATTACGTCCTCCCTTCAACTCATCCCATAATGGGCAGTTGGGGTCTTGCCTGCAACATATCTTCAACCAATCCAAGCCAATTCTAACTGCTTTCTGTTTTGCCATAAATTCTAAAATTTCTGCAAAGATAGCATAAAAGTGGCATATACGCAAGAAATTTGGTCAGGATTGGATGGGATTTTGGAAGCAGTTCACACCTTATATTAAAAGCGTGGGCGCAGGCGATAACAAAAGAATCGACACATACAATACCTTGAGCAACTTTTTTACGTAACACTTTCTTGCTCAAGGTATTGCCCATATAACCGAAAAGCAGTACTTTTGCACCAGATTTCAATAACGAATTGCAATGAAGAACATGAGTGACATAGATTTTCTGGTGGCTTTGGGGATTACTGAACCTCAGCAGCATGAGCAAATCATTGTTCAGTTAGAGCAGTTCGCACACATGATAATAACCAATATAAACAACTTATAGTTATGAAAAAGAAAGTAGTTGCTTACAGTGATTTAAGCCGCAAAGTGGCTATCCTTTGGACACGTGTAAGTTCCTTTCAACAGGAGAGGGAAAATTGTTCATTGGACACTCAGAGAGAGGATTGTGAACGCTTTGCAGCCGAGAACGGAATCCGCATCAAGTATTATCTTGGAGGGAAGTATGAGAGTGCAAAGACAGAAGGTAAGGGATTTAGGGAGATGTTAGCCCTCGCACGCAAGGACAAAGAGGTAAATGTAATTCTTGTTCGCACTTCATCACGTTTTAGCCGTATAGGTCTTGAGGCTTCTGTTATCAAGTCTCAGTTGCGTGCACAAGGCATTTATGTTATCCCTGCTAAAGAGTTCTACAATCCTGATGATAAGATGTGTAGGATGATGGATAGCATTCGTGATGTTTTCAATAACACCGAGAACGAGCAAAGGAAGGATGCAACCTATTCTGGAACGATAGCCGCCCTCAATCGTGGAGAGTGGTGTCTGCAAGTGCCATTTGGATTCAAGCGCGTTCGCAAAGAGGGTACTCATCACGTATTGGAGATTACCCCAGAGGGAGAACTACTCCGTAACGCTTGGATATGGAGAGCGAAAGGCGAGAAATTGCTGGATATCGTGGATAAGTTGAATGCTCTTGGGCTGAGGCTGAAGAGTGGAAGACCTATGCACCTCAAACGCCTCAGCAAGATACTGCAAAATCCCTTCTACTATGGATATATTGAGAGTGAACTCATTGAGAATGAGGAGCACCGCATCAAGGGGAACTTCCCTGCATTGATTGACGAGCCGACCTTTAGAAAGGCAAACGGCTCGTCTTTCGCGGGTTATGAGCAGGTAAAAGAACCTGAATACGCTCCTATGAACACATTTATTCGATGCGCCCGCTGCGGCTGCGTTTTATCTGGATATGAGGCGCACCGCAAGAACAAGAACGGTACAGAGCGGCTATATCGTTACTACAAGTGCAGCACGTACGGTTGCAAATGCAATGTGAACGCCGATTCTGTTCACAAGGAGTTCGGGGAAATGCTGGGAGGGTATAGGGTAGATGAACGTTATATGCCTTTACTCAAGAGGATTATAGAGAGAGAACTCAAGGAGCAGAACAAGGAGAATGAGGATAACAATAAGGTTTTGAAGGCAAGGAAAACGGAGTTGGAAGGCGAATTGAAGGATGCAATGGTTAAGTTCGGGATGAGCAAGATGCCTTCTGATGTGTACGAAGTCACGAGACAATACCTAACAGATGAGATTGCCAAAATAGATGAGAAGTTCAGGGTAGTTAACGAACTTTCCTCGAACGTCTCCTCAAAAATAGACAAGGCTCTTGTAACTGCCTCACAATTAGGCAGTTTATGGAATAAGATGGATAGTGGAAGCCGTAAGAAATTAGAATTTTTAGTGTTTCCAGACGGAATTGAATATGATAGCAATTCTGGGATTTCTCGAACGCCTCGAACGAACGTGGCGTTCGTTCTCATTCTGTTGTACTACAACGAATTACAGGCGCAAATAAAAGCAAGAGGAGAACTGAATTTACTTCAATTCTCCACTTGGTCGAGAAGAGGCGACTCGAACGCCCGACCCCCACGTCCCGAACGTGGTGCGCTACCAACTGCGCTACTTCTCGAATGTGGCGATAAACTCACCACTAAAATAATCTTTATTATTAACCTATAAGATTTTCAATAAAATATTTAATGTCAATAACGATTTTGTTAGTTCCTTTTTTAAGAAACGAATGGCTTAACTCGCACTACCAACGGCTTCAATATAACAAATCTGTTATTTCCTATATATATTTGGGTTGCGGGTTGAGACAGGCAAGCCTACCGCACTCCAAAAGACGGCTGCAAAGGTAGTGCAAGTTTTTGAAATACGCAAATTGGAATTTGAGAACATTCTTTTTTTTGAAAAATTGTTTGCATTTTGTTGTTTAAGAAAAATCTATTATCTTTGCGGCGATTACATTGTAGTCTATCAACATAGACTAATAATCTAAATTTCGGAAATAATCTTAGAAATATGGCTATAATAAAATCGGTAAGGGGTTTTACTCCACAAATAGGCAATGATTGTTTTTTGGCAGACAATGCTGCCATTATTGGTGATACGATAATAGGCGATGGTTGCTCCATTTGGTTTGGTGCGGTATTGCGTGGAGATGTAAATAGTATAAGGATTGGCAATCATGTGAATATTCAAGATGGTGCGGTATTGCACACATTATATCAGAAATCGACAATAGAGATAGGTGATTATGTGTCAGTTGGGCATAATGTAACGATACATGGTGCTCACGTACATGATTATGCATTGATAGGTATGGGAAGTACATTGCTTGATGATGCCGAAGTAGGTGAAGGAGCAATAGTGGCTGCGGGTGCCTTAGTATTGAAAAACACCAAGATAGGTCCATACGAGATATGGGGAGGTGTGCCTGCAAAATTCATAAAGAAGGCCGAAGAGAAACAGACGGCAGAGATTAATCAGAAAATTGCTCACAACTATGCCATGTATGCCAGTTGGTACGACAAAGACAATGAAGGTGATAAATGACATAATTGATACATAATTGGTAATACGATGAAAAAGGTTTTAGCCGCAATAATATGCCTTTTAACAGTTGTCAATGCTATGGGATGTGACAAAAAATATAAAATAGATTATTCAGGTGTAGAATTTGCTTTTACTGGTGTAAATAGCAACGAGCCCCCGAAAAGCGCCAAAGCAGGCGAGGAGGTAGTGATATATTTTCCTATGGTTGCTACGGACACAAAATATAGTTTTACAATTGATAATGAGCTACTAAACACCTCGGGGTTTAGTTGGGAGAAAGGCTATGAGATTCGTTTTATTATGCCTGCTCACGATGTTAAAATAAGTTATTCGAGTCGTAACACCATGGTGATAGAAGTACCCGAGAGGGAACAAATAGAAATAGATAACAGAACGGAGTAATTATGAATAGAATTCTACTAAAACTTTCTGGTGAGAGTCTTGCCGGAGAGAAGAAACAAGGGATAAACGAAGATAGATTGATGCAATATGCTAATCAGATAAAGCAGATTGCAGACATGGGTGTAGAGGTTGGAATTGTTATCGGCGGGGGGAATATATTTAGAGGTTTGAGCGGTGCCGCCAAAGGTTTTGACCGTGTTAAAGGGGATCAGATGGGCATGTTGGCCACAGTGATTAACTCTTTGGCATTACAATCAGCATTAAATTCTGTAGGTCAGAAGGCTCGTGTGATGACTTCTGTTAGGATGGAACCTATTGGTGAATTTTATCAAAAAGACAAGGCAATGCGATTACTCTCGAAGGGTGTTGTAGTAATAATCGCAGGCGGTACAGGTAATCCGTATTTTACCACCGATACCGCAAGTGTACTTAGAGCAATAGAGATAGAGGCCGATTTGATGCTAAAAGGGACTCGAGTAGATGGCATTTATACGGCGGACCCTGAAAAAGATCCTAATGCAACAAAATTTGAAGAGATAACTTATGATGAAGTGCTTAGCAGGAATCTTAGAGTTATGGATTTAACGGCAATAGCACTTGCCAAAGACAATAAGATGCCTATCTATGTATTTGACATGGACAAAGAAGGTAATTTGCTAAAAGTAATAAAAGGCGAAAAATTGGGTACAACCGTTAAGCCATAGATGAGGTCGCTATTTTTTACTTATAAAATAAAATTGCATAGTATAATAAAAACCATATAACACCATGATTGAACCTAAAAAAATTCAGGCAGACGCTGAGGAGATGATGCAGGCTGCCGTTATGTATTTAGATGATGCACTTGCTCATATTCGTGCCGGTAAGGCGAGTCCAAAACTGCTTGATTCAGTGCGTGTAGATTATTACGGAGCCCCCACCCCACTTGGTAATGTGGCTACTGTCTTAACTCCGGATGCTCGCACTATCACTATTCAACCTTGGGAAAAGAAGATTCTTAATGATATTGAGCGTGCTATCATCAATTCCAATATCGGTTTAACCCCGTCAAATAACGGTGAGATTATTCGTCTGACCATTCCTCCATTGACTGAGGAGCGCCGTCGTGAGTTGGCCAAACAATGCAAGGGTGAAGCAGAAAACGCTAAGGTAAGTGTTCGCACCGCTCGCAGAGATGCAATAGAGACACTGAAAAAACAGATTAAAGACGGTCTGTCAGAAGACAATGAGAAAGACGCAGAGGCTGAAGTTCAGAAACTGCATGACAAATATGTTAAGCAGATTGACGAGGTTTACGCAAAGAAGGAAAAAGAAATAATGACGGTGTAGAAAGGAATATTGAGTTACATATAATTAAAGAGAGTTTACTGAGATAAACTCTCTTTATTTTATTATTTTTCTTCTATTGAGTTCTGCTTGATATGCACGTGCGTAGGCAGCATGTTGTTTGTAAGAAGATGAGAAATGGTTGGTCCCGTCAAAATCTGCTGATGCGCACATAAAGAGATAGTCGGAAGGAGTATAATTAAGCACAGCATCAATAGTAGCGGGTTTTGCGACTCTGATAGGTCCTGGCGGAAGTCCTTTTCGCTTATAGGTGTTGTATGGTGAATCTATCTCAAGATGTTTTTTTAACACCCTTCGCATTGAAAAATCTTGCCATGCGAAGATGATGGTGGGGCATGCTTGCAGAGGCATACCTTTGCGCAAACGATTAAGGTAGAGTCCTGCTATTATAGGGTACTCAAAATCTTTGTTAGTTTCCGATTCAACTATTGATGCAAGCGTCTGTACTTGAGACTGACTAAGCCCTATTTTTTTTGCTTTATTTTGTCTTGCCGGTGTCCAAAAGAGTTGATATTCCGTTTTCATACGCTCAAAGAGTCTGTCGGGCGAAATTGTCCAATAGAGTTCATAAGTATTGGGAATAAACAGGCAGACAGCAGTTTCCAAATTAAGTCCAAATTGCGCCATATATTCTTCGGAGCATAGTCTTGATGCAATACTTGCAGAATCGAGTTGGAGTTGGTCGGCGAGGCGTTTTGCGAGTTGTTGGCGAGTGCGTATTCTATTGAAAGTGACCTCAACAGGTGTTTGTTCGCCATTTCTTATGCGTCGTATAACGGCTAAATCTCCCTCGGAAGGATTTATTTTGTAGCAACCAGTTTTAGGATGTCGGAACTTAAGAAGACGGCAATGGAGTTGCCAATTCCAGTGAGAAGATATCTGGAATTGTTCGGAAAGAATATTGGTCAATGAGTCAAGCGATGTATTAGGATAGATATATATCAAATGAGGCTCATCATCAAGACTTACTATATTTCTAACAAAGAGTCGGTAATATTGATCAATAGCAAAAGAAGCAATTAAGATAGCAAAGATTGAAGAAAAAATTATTATTACTTTTTTCATTGTTGATTGATTTTATCATAGATATTTTGCCTTGTAGGGTCAATATCCATTAAAGTACTATAAGCAGTCTTTTTCTCATCTGAAGTACCTTTTTGAAATATGCTTACCAATTCATCTGCTTTAGTATCAAGGAAAACGGGTATGAGAAACGAATTAGGACGAGCCTTGATAGCGCTTTTTAGGATAGGGAAGCCTTGTGCCATTCTTGCACGGGAATTATCCACATTTTTGGTCATTTCATCCAGCCCAAGTCGGTGATACTCATAGAAAAACTCTCTGTATTGGCGGAAAGCCTCATCCATAAGATTGCTTATTACAACATATCTATTCTTATTATTTCCGAATGCTCTCCATCCTTCCATCTCAGAATTATTGAGAGAAGATGTTTGTGCAGCAGTTATTATATTTTCACATTGCTGAAAATACGGAGTACCACCAAGTCTTTGATAACTATCCATATCAAGTCCTATGATAAGATAGCAATAATAAGCAAGCATTGCCGTCAGGTTGGTGGTAAAGACATTCTCTTGATACTCTAATGGGTCATATTCCTGATAAGTAAAATTGAAGTATTTATCTCTGAAATTCAGTATTGGTGTGGTATAAGTAGAGCCATAGACTGGACGGCGCGACTGAACCTGAATCTCTGCTGTATATTCATTGTCAGTGGTAACTTTGTTGAGAATAATAGTCATATTACACTCAATTTTCTCTGTTTGAGCGAAAGTCATGCCAGTCCACCGAATGGAATTAACATATTCTGATATAGATTTTTGAAGTGTTTGAAAGACTTGTTTGTTAGTACCTTCTATCTTGTCGCTATTGACTTGTACATTACAGTTGAGTTCCTGAGCATTAACAACAGACACAGCCAACAAATAAGAGGTTAGTATGTATAGAAATTTCTTCATTTGATAGATATTATGTTGCCTGTTTGAATATCAAAGGTTATCTGCGGGATATTTTTTACAAACAGGTCTTGTGGTAATGCCTGACTATATCCGAATTGAGCGACTAAGAAAGTTTCGTCTGCCCATGTGTTATTTTCATCGGTGATTTTCACCTGAGCCGAGCCGGGGATATTATAATAAATGGGTGAAGGAGTTGGTGCTTTCTCTTTTTTGTCAGCGATTTCAGGCGCTTGTGTTTTCTGCGCGACAAGAGTTATGTACACCGGTTCACCACTCAAATCATCAGGCTCCACAACTCCGTTGAAATATGAGAAACGGAACAAACATTCTTCGGAAATAGAAGCAGTAGGTACAAAACGGATTTGCTTATGCATCCTTTGGGTTGTTGTTTTACCTACAAACAACTCACACAACGCATCTTCTTGCTGCCGCAATTCTTTAAGAACGAGTTTCATTGACTCACCATCAGCAGGCGAATGTTCAGTATCACCAGCCAAGAGATTGAGCCTTTGCTCGCGGATACGATATATCAATTTAGCAGTATTCTCAGCCATCTTGCTCGTGCTACTTGCCATCATTTGGTCTTCTTGTAAGGGCGCAAGAATTGTTGTGTTATTTTTATGGATGTCATGACGAGCATTTGATGGTTTATTAGCAGGTTTGAAAGAATGTTCTTTTGCTTCACAATTAACAGAAAGCAGTCGGCCGTCTTTAGTGCGCAATATATTTATATTCTGCAAATTCTTTTTGTCTATTGTTACAGAATATACTCTTGACTTGTCTGCCTTGGCATGTGTATGCACTTTGATTCCCACGAGACGATAGAATTGTTCGTCTTTGGTTATTACGCCCTTGGTCCCTAAATATCTCTCGGCATACTGATAAAACATACCCGCCTCATGACTGATTTGTTCATACTCTACATCTAACACAATCTCTGTCATGGGCAAGTAATACTCAATTTCAGCATTTTCTGCTTTACTTGGCATAAGCAAAAGCAGAGAAAATACAGAGAAAAAAGATATTTTTAGATACCTATACATCTTTATTTATTTTCTGTTTCTTTATTATGTTTATAGTCGAAGAATATCCAGAACAGTACTGCTACCACTAAGGCATAAGCAGCAAAGATATACCATGCAGTTTGCCATCCTGCCCATACTTCCATTGCTTTGTCAGAAATTTGGTTAAGCGTGTCTTGCAACTCAGCACTTATCTGCCCTCCCATTTGATTGATTTTATCCCAAAATTCGAGCCAAAGATATTTTCCTGCATTATCTTGTGCCACTCCATAGGCGCTCCAATCGACAGATGGCACCACTTTATTTACTACAGCCTGTGCGCTCAAAGTGCCGATAGTTGCTCCAACACCATTGGTCATCATCATAAACAAGCCTTGAGCAGAAGAGCGGATTTCGGGTGATGTTTCTTGATCTACATACAAAGCACCAGATATATTGAAGAAATCGAAAGCAAAGCCATATACTATACAACTCAGAACAAAGAATATCAAGCCATTACCCGGATTCCCTATTCCAAAGAAAGCGAAACGCAATACCCATGCAAACATAGCCATAAGCATAACATTCTTTATTCCGAATTTCTTTAAGCAAACAGGTATAAGCAGTATGCAGCATGCTTCACATATTTGAGATATAGAAATCAGCATATTAGAGTGTTGCACAGCAAAAGTAGAAGAGTATTTCTGTATAGCCTCAAAACTGCCGAGGAAAGGATTAGCAAAACCATTGGTTATCTGAAGGCTTACACCGAGAGTCATACAGAAGATAAAGAACAATGCCATTTTCTTTTGTTTGAACAAAGCGAAAGCACGCAAACCAAGAGCGTCAACCAAATCGACTTTACCTTCTGCCTTTTTGATATCACAATTGGGTAAGGTGAGTGAATATGCAGCCAACATAAGGCTTAATCCGCCACTAACAAGGAATTGATATGGTGTATCTTGGAAGCCGAGCAAATCAACCGCCCACATGGCAGCGATAAAACCGACAGTACCGAAGACACGAATTGGCGGGAAGTCTTTCACTGTGTCCATATTTGCCTTTTTCAAAGCATTAAAAGCCACAGAGTTGCTCAAAGCGATAGTAGGCATAAAGAAGGCCACAGAAATAGTATAGAGGACAAACAAAGGTGCAAAAGCCACTTCGCCTGCACTGAGCGCATAAAATCCGGCTCCGCCCATAAACAAACCGGCAAGTAAATGACTCAAACTAAGAAGTTTCTGAGCGGGTATCCAACGGTCGGCCACAATACCCATCAATGCTGGCATAAACAAACTAACGATGCCCTGTATGGCATAGAACCAACCAATGTGTGCACCCATTCCATGAGTAGCCAAATAGCGGCTCATACAAGTAAGATACGCTCCCCAAACAGCATATTCAAGGAAATTCATTACGATGAGCCTCAGTTTCATGTTTTTCATATAATTTTACAATTTCGGTTAATAATCATTTTGAGCGTGCAAATATACAATTTTCTTTTTACATACACAAAAATAAGTATTTTTCTACAAAAAAGAGCAAAGATTGCTATTATATCAATAATAATTCGTAAATTTGCACGCTTAAATATGTACATACAAAAACTACGAATTGTAGAGCAACTAACAAGAGTATTTATTGATACGGGATTAACGATAAATAATTGAAAATAATAAATATACATGTAAATTTATGAGTAAAGTAATTAAACTGACTCGTGGTTTGGACTTGCAGATGTGCGGTGCGGCTGCCAAAGAAATCGGCAGTGTGTGTCGTCCGGATGTGTATCAGGTAGTGCCAGACCACTATGCCGGAATCACTCCACGACTGGATGTGAAGGAAGGCGACGAAGTGAAAGCCGGCTCGCCTCTCTTTCACGACAAGCAGTTTGTTCAGATGTTTTTTGCGTCACCTGTAAGCGGGAGAGTTAAAGCAATCGTCCGTGGTGAGCGCAGAAAAATCATGAGCATAGACATTGAAGCAGATAGTCAGATTGACTATTTGCATTACGAGTGTAACTTGAGCCAAATGACAGGCGAGCAAGTAAAAGAATTGTTGCTCAAATCAGGAGTATGGTCGTATATCAAGCAGCGTCCATACGACTGCATTGCCAATCCGGCGCAAACTCCGAAGGCAGTGTTTGTCAGCAGTTTTGATAGTGCTCCATTAGCGCCTGATTATGAGTATGTTCTTTCCGCAGAGACTACTGCCTTGCAGGCAGGTATATCGGCTCTTGCAAAGATAGCAGGCAAGAATGTTAATTTGGGCATTTGTCACTCAGCCGCCGCCACGCAATTCCGCCATCTGAAAGATGTTGAAATCACAGAATTTGCAGGTCCACACCCCGCAGGTAATGTAGGAGTGCAAATCAATCATGTAAATCCGGTAAATAAAGGAGAAGTGGTTTGGACAGTAAATATCCAAGATGTAGTTATTATTGGTCGTTTGCTTCTTAAAGGCATAGTTGACATGCAGAAGTTGGTAGCACTGACCGGTCCGTTGGTTGTATCTCCTAAATACTACAGAGTATTGCCTGGTATGCCACTCACCGCTGTTTTTGGTGCTAATTGTCAGAAGGGTCTGCCTATACGCTACATAGCAGGAAATGTATTGTCCGGGCATCAGGTTAATTTAGACGAAACTATTTCCCCATACGACAATCAATATACTGCAATTGATGAAGGTTCCGAGACGCATGAGTTTATGGGTTGGTTAATGCCACGATTCCATACCTTCAGTCAGAACCATTCTGTACCATCTGCTTTTATGCGTTGCTTGACTAAGGCGGAGAATTGGGTATATGACGCTCGTATGCTTGGTGGCAGGAGAGCAATTATCGTTAGTGGTGAATACGATAAAGTATTCCCTATGGATATCTATCCTGAATATCTTATTAAGGCTATGATTGCCGGCAATTTGGACAAGATGGAGCAATTGGGAGCCTACGAGGTAGCACCCGAAGATTTCGCTTTGTGCGAATATGTTTGCACCAGCAAGATGCCGCTTCAGGCTATAGTTAGAACAGCATTAGATAATATGAGAAAGGAGCTTGAATAATGAAATGGTTATATAATATAGTAGAGAAGTTGCGTCCGTCGTTTGAAGAAGGCGGCAAACTGCATGCGTTCCACTCATTATTTGATGGATTCGACACTTTTTTATTCACCCCCAATACTACTTCAAAGCGTATAGGAGCGCAGGTTCATGACGCGACCGACTCTAAGCGCACAATGATAGTGGTTGTGTTAGCATTGGTACCTGCCATGTTGTTTGGTATGTTCAATGTTGGTTATCAACATTTTCTTGCCACAGGCGAGATAGTAGCAGGTGGCATGACATGGGCATTGTTCTGGAAAGCCTTTGCTTTTGGTCTTTTAGCTTTGCTGCCATTTATTATTGTCAGTTATGTTGTAGGATTAGGAATAGAATTTACTGTGGCTCAGTGGAAAAAAGAAGAGATTGCAGAAGGTTTCCTCGTTACGGGCTTTTTGATTCCTCTTATTGTGCCTATTGACACTCCTCTATGGATGGTAGCCATAGCCACTGCCTTTGCAGTCATTTTCGCTAAAGAGATATTTGGTGGCACGGGCTATAACATCTTCAATGTAGCATTGATTACTCGTGCATTCTTGTTCTTTGCCTATCCAACCAAGATGTCTGGCGACAAAGTGTTTGTTCGCATAGGAGGCACATGGGGTTGGGATAACGGACAAGCGTTAGTGGACGGCTTTTCCGGTGCGACTCCTCTTGGTCAGATAGCCACTGCACAAGAGCCCACAATTGCCTTGACCAACACAGTAGGCAGTCCGTTGTCGTTTATTGATGCAATGAATGGTTTGTACCCCGGCTCAGTGGGTGAGACTTGTGTTTGGGCTATCCTACTTGGTGCATGCTTGCTTTTGATAACAGGTGTGGCAAGTTGGAAAACAATGCTATCGATATTTGTTGGTGGAGGTTTGATGGCTTGGATATTCAATATCTCGGGTATTGATAATGCAGCAGCCAACACTCCATGGTATATGCACTTAGTTTTAGGAGGATTTGCATTTGGTGCAGTATTTATGGCAACCGACCCTGTAACATCAGCACGCACAGAATGTGGCAAGTGGATATATGGTTTCTTGATTGGTGTGATGGCAATCACTATTCGTGTTCTCAATCCGGGTTATCCTGAAGGCATGATGCTTGCTATATTGCTTATGAATGCTTTTGCTCCGCTCATCGACTGGTGCGTTGTGAAAGTAAATATCAATAAACGAATGAAAAGAGCAACTATAAAATAAATATAGATTATGAAAAAGTTAGATACCAATAGTAATGTATATACCATAGTCTATGCAACGGTTATGGTTGTTATTGTGGCTCTTCTATTGGCTGTTGTTTCGTCGGCACTCAAGCCCAAACAGCAGGCAAATGTGGAGCTAGACAGAAAAAAACAGGTATTGAGTTCGCTCAATATAGACCTAAAAGGTCAAGACGCAGAGGCTCTCTACGCTCAACTCATCAGCGAACAGCAAATTGATGGCAAGCAGGTGTTTGTAGCAACACTTGAAGATGGTTCTAAAAAATATATCATCCCGATGCATGGTGCAGGTCTATGGGGAGCCATTTGGGGATATATCGCTCTTGATGACGACAAAAACACTATCTATGGTACTTATTTTAACCATGATAGTGAGACTCCGGGTTTAGGAGGTGAGATTACCACACGCTATTTCCAGACACGCTTCAACGGCAAACACATATTGGGAGCAGAAGGCTACCAAATGGAGATAGTTAAAGGCGAAGCACAGGGCGAACAGGTTCAAGCAATTTCAGGCGCCACTATCACCTCTAAAGGAGTTGAGACAATGATCAACACCACTTTGTCTGATTATTTATCGTTCTTAAGCGGAAATGGCAGTTGTGAGGCCGGACAGAGCAGTGCAGAGTCAAATATCATTGCCATTGAGACCAAAGAGCAAGTAGAGCCTCAAGTAGTAGAAGAAGTAAATGACCCTTATCAAGAGGTTGAACCGGCCGAAGTTGCGGCAAGTATTAACGAATAAGAGGAGAATTGAATATGAAATTATCAGATAAAACTCGTGAGACCTTACTTGGTCCATTGAATGTGAACAACCCTGTTGTTGTTCAGGTTTTGGGTATTTGTTCTGCATTGGCAGTTACAGTGCAACTCAAGCCTGCTTTGGTAATGGGAATTGCAGTAACGATTATCGTTGCCATGTCTAATGTGATTATATCTTTGCTTCGCAACACCATACCGATGCGAATCCGTATTATCGTACAATTGGTAGTAGTGGCAGCGTTGGTTACTTTAGTGAGTGAAGTGCTTCGTGCTTTTGCATACGATGTGTCAGTACAGTTGTCGGTATATATTGGTCTTATCATTACCAACTGTATATTGATGGGTCGTTTGGAGGCTTTTGCTATGACAAATGGTCCTTGGGATAGTTTTCTTGACGGACTGGGCAATGGTTTAGGTTATGCAATTATTCTTGTTATTGTAGCCTTTTTCCGTGAATTGCTCGGTTCAGGTTCATTACTTGGATTCCAAGTGATTCCCCAATGGTGCTTTGAGCACGGATATGTAAATAATGGTATGATGATGATGCCAGCAATGGCACTTATCCTTGTAGGATGCATTATATGGGTTCATAGAAGTATTAACAAAGAAGAAAAGAAATAAATTATGGAACACGCACTTAGTTTATTTGTTCGCAGCATATTTGCTGACAACATGATATTTGCATACTTCTTGGGTATGTGTTCTTATTTGGCAGTGTCAAAAGATGTGAAGACAAGTGCAGGTTTGGGTGTTGCAGTAACTTTTGTGTTGCTTGTTACCCTACCCGTCAATTATCTTTTGCAAGTATATGTACTCGGTCCTAATTGCCTCGTAGAGGGTGTAGATTTGAGTTACTTGAGTTTCATCATATTTATTGCTGTCATTGCCGCTATCGTACAAATTGTAGAAATGGTTGTAGAGAAATACTCGCCATCGCTATATGCCTCGTTAGGTATATTCTTGCCATTGATAGCAGTAAACTGCGCTATTATGGGTTGCTCGTTGTTCATGCAACAACGCGTTAGTTTGGCAGATACCGACCCAAAAGCAATAACATCAATAGTTGATGCAATAATGTATGCGTTGGGTTCTGGTATAGGTTGGTTTATGGCTATTGTATGTCTTGCCGGTATTCGCGAGAAGATGGAATACAACGATGTACCCAAACCACTTCAAGGATTAGGTATCACTTTTATTACTGTAGGTTTGATGGCTATGGCATTCATGTGCTTCAGCGGAATCAACATAGGATAAACAACAATACTTATAATAAAAGAGGCTGCCAACATAGGTAGCCTCTTTTATTATCGCTAATCAGCAATATCTTCAATTAGGCGTTTGCTCTTAGTCTTTCCTGATATAATCAATAGCGGCTTCGAGTTGATTATCTCGCCCTTGCTCTACAAAGAGTGTGGTATCAAGAGGCACTTGAATGTCTGGGATAACACCTACACCTTCAATAGGATGATGGTCGTTTCCATAGAGACAGACATATTTAGGAATGTATCCATATATGGCGGTAACATTTTCTTCGCCGAAAGCACCTGAATAGGTAGCACTATAATCTGCAGGATTCGTATTGAGAGCGCTCAGTGCCCCATAGGTCCTTGTGCCGATAAAACAGCCGTTAGGTTGTTGAGTTACTCCCCACGCTGTATTTTCCGCCATACTTCCTGAACGACTATTTGCCAGCACTACTATTGGAGCAGAAGATACAACTGCATGTTCTTGTTCTAATGTTGGCACAACGAAATTCATCAATGGACTGAAATCGTATCTTCCCACACCATTTTTCACCCTTAGTACATGAGAGTTATACCCTCCGGCGGGTAGCAGTGCTCCAAGAACAAACTGATAGTCGTTGACATATCCTCCACCATTGTTTCTCACATCCAAAATAATTCCTCCAAGCGAGTCTTCATTAGAGAATTGTTGTACTTGCCTGAACCACCTTTGCCATACTCTGTCCACCGCCAATTGATACGAATAGAGCATAGATGTAGTATCCGCTGTACGCATTGAAGAAACGAGATTAGGAGTAAGACCGAAAGCAGAGAGTCGTAAGTACAATATATTTCCATCGAAAAGCGAGTATTCTATAGATTTAAGAGCGGACTCAGCAAGATTAGCATCTGCTTTCGACAACACCACTCCTATTTGTTTTCCTAAGATATAATACATGTCACAATATGTATTATATAGAGGTATGATTTTAGAAATGAGCGATGCGTTGATGGCCGTTGAGTTAAGAATACTATCTAATTCGTAAGTTTCAGAAAGCATTTGTTTTGCCGATTCATAAATAGAGTCGTTAAGTTGGTTTGGTCCGCCGCTTTTATCTATTTCTTCAATATATATTTGTGTTTTTTCTTTGGCTAAATTAAGTACACGAGCAATATGCTCAAACGACATAGTATTTGCGTTAGCATTGTCATATTCTATAATCCGATATTTGGGATTTGTATAGTCAGAACTATATACATTAAGATTCGTTATATATTTTCCTTCTATTGCAAATTGCTCTCCTCGCTCGCGCTTATTACGGGCTTGACCGGGATTGAGAATAATGTATTTACCTGTATGCAGGTTTTTAATTTGCAACTGAAGGTGACCATCATGAAGTGAATCAACAAATTGAGAATAGAGCGAATATAATTCGTTGTTTGTTACTTGCTTATGTTTTGTTGTGTCGTCAAGTTCCTCAAACTTAGGCAGATAGGTTTCGTACACTTGGTCCCAATCAAGACCACATTTATATTCATAATCCCAAATGGAATAATTCTCGTTCATCGCCAACCAAAAAGACTTGAATTCTTCGGTAAAATTCCTTTTAGCATTTGAATAGACTTGGTTGTCGTTTTGCCCGTACGATAGAAGTTCATCGCTTTCAGGACGACAAGAAAATAAAGAAAGTAAAAGTAATATGTATGTATATTTTTTCATTGTAGATTTAGTAATTAGAATATATAACTAAAACCTGCTTGCAAAGTGATTGTAGTATTATATCGATAGTCATTGATTTCCATATATTGTTTAACCGTACTTATGAAACTATAGTAACTTCTGGTTTCCAGATGTACTGCCCAATGCTCATGCGGCAGATATTCTATTCCTATACCTGCTACTAAGCCAAAATCTGCTCTTTGGTCTTTTTGTTTAATAAACTGATATGCTTGATTTACTTTCTCTGTCTCATAGGATAGAGTGTTGTAATAAGTGCCTTTTTGTTTGCTTGCTAACCAGCACCCCGCATAGACTCCTGTGTTGACGAATCCTCTTACTTTCTGCCCGCCAAAACTAAACGAGACCATAACGGGCAACTGCAAATAGGTATTGGTGGTTGTATAATTTGTACCACTATAAATACCTGTTCTATAAAATCTATAGTCTTTTTCAATTGCCTCAATCTCTGCTCTGAGTGCGAGCCATTGTCTGAAGTTATACTGAGTAAACAAGGCCACATTCCACCCCCAAACACCTGAATAGTGATAGTCGGTCTGATAATGAGTATTGATAGAATAGTGATTATAGTCTCCACCTGCAGACGCCCCTAAACGCCATTGAGCATGTGCTGCAAAGGGAAATAAAATAAAGAATAAAAAAATATAGATTAATTTCTTCATACTTTTAAGATAAGTAAATGCGTTTGAAGTCATACACTACTTATGCATGACAATAATGTGAGGAACAGAAATAAATATATCGGTTACTTTATTCCATTTTATACTATAGATAAAGTTTTTAAATAATGGCTCTGAATTCATTTCACCATTATATCCAACAGCAAACATCACATACTCATATTCTGCTTGCTGGCATGCACACAAACTGACAGCCACAACAACTAAAAAAACATATATTAATACTACGACACATAATAGCATAGAGATGTTTTTGTGTGAATATAAAAAACTAATAACTCTTTAAAAGAATATATACAAAACAGGTTACTATGGAAATCTATATCCTACTCCTACAGAAAATAGTCTGGAACCTAACATGTATATGTCTTTATTTAGGAGTGAATTAAGCATACCCAATTCGAAAGTGTCATATCAATGCTTACCTCCCGCCATCATACCTATCAAATTAAGATTAAAAGCAGGAGCACATTTTACTTTATGTTGGTTGTCGAATGCGATATTTACACCAACTGCCAAACCGCTATAAAGATTAACCCATTGACTATGATACCATACAAAACGGATAGTTGGCATAAATACAAGATTGTAGTTGTTGATATATTTGGTGTCGGATATAGGCATGTGTTGATTGTTGTAGGTCGTTTCTTGCCAAAATATCCCTTCAAAATCCACCTGTCCCCCTACCTCAAGCCAACGCAATACATTATAGTGATAGTCTGCAAATAAATAACCTGTATAGGAATGATGATGCAGGGCAGAGTATGTGTAATTGTCGGGGTAAGATAACTTATCAACCCATGTGTTAGATTTGCGATAATAAAATGCCACAGTTTCAAACAGCATATCTCCCCAACCAATTCTCACTTCGTGTTGCTTGAACGCATTTTCAACTGATTCAGAAGAATAAGCAACCAACGCAAAAAAACTTATAATATAAAAAAACAACAAAAATCCTTGTTATTAACTATATAATATTAGCATTGTTACACACTTTATTTTCTCTGTGGATTACTTAATTACAGAATCTTGCAATCCTGAAAGCGCAAAATTATATATTTCTGAATAAACTCACAACAAAAAATTGCCATAACAAAATAAAATAGTAACTTTGCAGCGTCGCAGCGATTAACTTAAATCAATCTTTTAAACTAATTTTATATGAAAAACATTATCAATTTTTGCCTTTTAGTTTGTGTTACGATAGTTAGTTCATGTTCTTATAAGACCGATTCAGCCGTTGGTACTTTTGCGAGAGGTGCAGACTTGAGTTGGTTGAGCGAGCAAGAGCGCGATGGAGTACTATTCTATAACGACGAAGGTCAGGCCACAGAATGTATTGCATTGCTTCGTTCATTGGGTATGAATTCAGTGCGACTTCGTGTTTGGGTAAATCATGAGACAGGTTGGTGTAACAAAGCCGATGTTGTAAACAAAGCCATCAAGGCAGCCAAACAAGGTCAGCGCATAATGATTGATTTTCACTATTCAGACAATTTTGCAGATCCGCAGCACCAAACTATCCCTGCTGCATGGAGCAATTATAGTTATGAGATGGCATGTGAGGCAGTGGCAGAGCATACAAGAGATGTGCTCTATGCATTGAAGGAAGCCGGAATAAAGCCTGAATGGGTGCAAATAGGCAACGAAACGCCTAACGGAATGATGTGGCCGATGTGCAAACTTACAAATAAAGCAGAAAACGAGGATGGTTGTTGGGAGAGATATGCCGGACTTACTTTGGCAGGTTACAAAGCAGCCAAAGAGGCGTTTCCAAAGACGAATGTAATTGTGCATGTGGACAATGCATACGAATATAGAGATTGGTTTTTCAAGAATATGCTTGAATATGGTGGTAAGTTTGACATGATAGGTCTGAGCCATTACCCTATGATGAAAATATGGAGTGGTAAAGAGTGGAAAGAGATGAATGAGTTGGCAGAGCATAATATCAGGAGTTTGATAAGAGAATTTCATTGCCCTGTGATGGTAGCAGAGGTAGGAACGATGAATTTTGACGATGAGTTATCGGCAGAGGTTATGAGGGATTTCGTAAACAGAGTAAGTCAGATAGATTCATGCGTTGGTATATTCTATTGGGAACCGCAATGCTATGGAGGTTGGAAACCAAGAGAATATGACGCATTGGGGTGGGGTCCATACGATATGGGGTGCTTTACTGAGGATGGTAAGCCGATGGAAGCACTGAAGATTTTGCTTAATCCTAATATGTCAGTAAGCCAAAAATAATGATTTACCAGCGTTGAGGGTGAATCAGTCCTCCGATTATACTTATCAACATATATATCGGATAGAGTAATTCGAGCAAGAATATCTCAACCAAACGGCGAAAAGAAAAGAAAGATGTTGGTTGGAGATGATATTTTCTAATGGCACGACTCACAAGATAGCAGTCAAGCGGGAATTTCAAAAGGAATATAGGCGGTATCCACACTAACAGATTAGCAAGAAGAGTAAGGATACCACAACAAATTATATCTTTATCTTTATATTTAGGTGCTTTACCTGCCCAACGCATACGCTGACGAAGGAAGGCATGCAGATTCGGTTGAGGTTGAACAGAAGCAATAAAACTATCATGGCACAGCGTCATGATTTTCAACCCACGGCGTTTGAAACTCTCCAATAGGAACATATCGTCTCCTGATGGAATTTCAAGATGCAGGTCTTTATAACTTTCTAACCATCTGTTTCGTCGGACAATCATATTTGCTCCACTACACATGACTGCATGGCCATGTTGCGCAGCCAGTAATGTCAGTGATTGAATTGCCAAATACTCTATTTGCTGCAAGCGTTCGATTAATGTTCCGTTGCCTTCAGTCATTGTAAGAGGCAATATGATAAGGTCTGTATCGGGAAATAATAAGTCAGGGACTTCAACATAGTCTTCTGCTTTATATTCATGGAAAACCATATCGTCATCCCTTAGCCAAACCAACTCGGTGGAAGCCTGACTAATAAGTTTATTGAGAGCAAACTTTTTGCCTTTGCCCTCATCGTTGACCCCTCGCCGCGGAATTATGATTGCAATCTTTTCCATTGACTTATAAATGTAGGGTATGATTTGTTTATGCAGTCAGTATTATCCACATTATATCCTGCACAGAGCAATGCCATTGCTATTCTATGGTCATCAAAAGAAGAAAGCGTCATATTGTGATTTACATTAAGCAGTTGATTCATAGCATCTATTCTATTGCTTTCTTTTATTGTAAGTGATTCTAAACCGGAAAATCTCATTTGTATTCCTAACTTAAAACAAGTGGCAAACACAGCAGGGTATAAGTCAGGATACGACGAGAAATCAACATGCGCAATAGCGCTTAATATATTTCCCGTACCAATTATTTTTACACCATCGTTTTCAAAGGTTGTGTTTACTCCAAATTGTCGAAACAACTCCACCGCTGCTTTATCTGCTTGTAAAGAATCATGTTTTAATCCCTGAAGGAATAAAGTTGATTTATTTAGTACTGCATATTCATACCAAAATGCCGCAGCCGACCAGTCAGATTCGATTGATTCGGTTAGGCTTGGAGTATGTTTTAGCAGAGATTGTGTCATAGTGATATAAGGTGATTGGCAAGTTGTTTGCACCTGTGCTCCGATAAGAAGAAGGGCTGATACGAACTGAGTGCTAAGCGGGTTGTTCAACACTACTTGTTTTTTGTCCAATTCTTTTCCACGAATCAATAATGGCGGAAAACCCTCTGAGCCGAGATATTGTATATCTGCTCCCATGGCCCTCAATGCGTCCACAAGTTGGTTTATGGGGCGATGATGCATACGCTCCGTTCCGTCTAACACCACTTCACACCCTTGCTTTTGTGCGAAATAAGCGGTAAGCATCCGCATAGCGGTACCACAATTTTGCAAGTCAAGTTTGAAGGGTGTATAGCCTGCGTCTTGGACCGCAACGAGCGAGTGATACATAAGTTGCACATCGTCAGGGGTGGAGTTATCGATATGCAATAGGGACAAATCGCCTCCCTTGCTTGCATGAAGCAAGAGCAGGCGATTTGCTATGCTTTTTGATATAGGTAGTGGAATTGTCAATTGAAAGTAGGTAATGGAGAATAATTATGTGAGTAGCGCAAATGCTGCTCGGCGTAACCTTCTGTAAAGTCTATTTTGATGTCAGTTATATTACCTTGTTTGTCAGTAATAGGAGTATAGACAGGATTCAAGAAACCTTTATATGGTGCGAGGTTTAGTTTCTCATAGCGAGCAAGCATTTCTTTATGCAGATTATAGTCTATCTTCACTGCATATTTCTCTACCAACTCTTTTGCCATTTGATAGTCGCCTGTAGATGTAATTTGTTGTATGATTGCGAGCAACTGTCCATAGAGTTGGCGCAGACCTTCGTAATCATTCACACGAATAAAATGTTTAAGACATGCAGGTGAATCTTGTTGTGTTTTATCCACAGGCACGGGGACTTCAATTATCTCCACTTCAGGATTTTCTTTGTTGGTATGGTCAAGTACCCAATTGGCAATGAGTTGTCTGTTACGCATGTGCGCTTCTTCTAAATCTTTGCCGAGTTCTATTCTGACTAATTGAGTGAGTGCACCATTCATCATTTGTCTGTAGTATTCAGCCTTATAGGCATCTTTATTAGGCATTATGCCCAATTCCACCATTTTAGGGTCGGCAATATAATAAAGTCCGAACAAGTCAGCACGGGCTTCTTCAATAGTGGATCCATGCTCTTTGAGATCGTCTTTAGTAACTCCGCTGAGCAATTTGCCGGAGCCATGTCCCAAACATTCATGCAAGTCGGTATGACAATTGTCGGTTATGCTACCATACTTACGAGCCATTTCTACCTCTTCGGCAGACAACATAAACTCTTCAGCAAAACCATTTCCTTGAGCAGCCTTATCGTATGCATCAGTTATATTTTGAATAGTAACTGATTTGGAGCCATATTCTTTACGAATCCAGTTGGCATTAGGCAGGTTGATGCCTATTGGAGTTGAGGGGTAGCAATCGCCGCCCAAGATAGCGGCATTGATCACTTTGGCTGTAACGCCCTTCACTTGCTCTTTTTTGAATGCTTTATCCGTGGGAGAATTATCCTCAAACCACTGTGCATTTTGTGCGAGTATTTCTGTGCGGCGCGTAGCCTCTAAGTTTTTGAAATTAGCCATGGCTTCCCATGCACCTGTTATGCCGAGAGGGTCGCCATAGACTTCAGTGAAGCCATTGATAAAATCCACCCTACTCTCTATATCCTTAACCCAAGCGATGGCATATTCATTAAAGGTTTTCAGATCGCCTGTTTGGTTGTATTCAATCAGTTTTTCTATAACGAGTCGTTGCTCGTCGTTTTCTGCCACTTCTTTTGCTTTCTCGAGCCAATAGACCACTTTTTCGAGAGCCTCACCATACAAACCGCCTACCTTATAAGTACGCTCAACCAGCTGACCGTCTTTATCTTTGACGAGTTGAGCATTAAGTCCTACCCACAACGGCTCTTCGGAAGTATCTTTATGAGTAGCATAATACTCCTCAGCCTCGGCTTGGGTTACACCCTGATAATAGTTGCAAGCAGAAGTGAGGATAAGGTCTGCCCCGGCTGCTTGATTAACTTTTTTCTTAAGCACCTCAGGATTGAACATTACATTCGATACCGCAGCAAATTGGTCCTTATAGTTGTTGCCTAAGATTTTTTTAAGCGTATCTTCGGGTTGCTGATATACAGCATCATACCACCATACTTGAGAGAATTCGGGCAAGAACTTATCCTCGTTATAGTGATGATGAATACCGTTGCTAAACCATACGCGTTTCAAGTATTTGGTCATCAGGATGTAATCCTCGTCTTCCTTGTTAGGATAATTCTCATACACTTGCTCCAGTAAGCGGCGGATAGCAAGGTTGTAGCGACAATTTTGGTCGAAGAGTATGTCACGCCCCCAAAGAGACGCTTCAGTAAGGTAATACACCAGTTTCTTTTGCTCAAGAGTGAGTTGGTCGAAGTCAGGGACATCAAAGCGCAAGACTTCTAAATCATAGAATCTTTCCACATTATAATTGATTTCTTGTTTAGTTTGTTTTTGGCAGCCGAGCAGACACAATGCTCCTACTGCAAGCAACATAAGTTTTTTCATATCAATACAAATTAACTGTTTCTGTATGTTTTAGGTGTTACTCCTACATGTGCTTTGAAGAAGCGATTGAAGAAAGCCACATTATCAAATCCGAGCGACATAGCGATTTCTTTTACTTGCATATTGGTTATCTTCAGTTGTGATTTGGCAGCAGTTAGTATGGCCTCATTAATTAAGTCACCGGCTGTTTTGCCACTCACTTGTTTTATTGTGCTGCACAAGTGCGGCAGTGTAAGTCTCATCTCGTCGGCATATTGCGCCACATGGTGCCACTCGTGATAATGAGCCATAACCATTTTGCTATAGAGATAATAGATTTCCATTTTGCGGTCTTGCGGACGAATCACATTATCATGTTTACGCAGATATTCCATATATGTGATTTGCAGCAAATTGAACACTTGTACCATTTTTTCGGTATTAAGCACCGTTGGGTCACAATTCATACCGTCAATAAGCACTTCCACAAGTTTTCTGTGCACCTTAGCCACATCATCTTTCAAATGAACGACAGGATTATGCCTACCGATAGTCTCAAATGAAATGCGTGTATTGAATGTATTTTTTTCGAGGAAAGCAGATGAGAAGAGTACATAATAGACTAATGCATCTTCAGAAAATTCGTGTATAAGCAAAAAACTGCCCGGCTCAATGTAAAGCCAATCGTTTTCACTAAATTCAGTTTCGTTGATATTGACTGTAGCGCGTGCCCTACCACGCACCATAAGAGCAAAGGTTCCACACATAATCTTACAAGGGAAACGGCCATACTCATTCATCAATTTACCACTTGCATCGCCCACCATATAGTCCACAGGACAATCAAGCAAAGGTATTTCTTTTTGTTCATCCATAATACAAAAAAGAATTATCGGTTATTTTTATTATTCGTATAGGCCCAAACACCTACACTTCACATACAACACTACGCTTTAACATCAAGTGCGGTGCAAAGGTATTAAGAATTTCTTAATTATACAAGTGATATTAAAAAAAGTACTCCTTTGAACCACAAAAGAGTACTTATTATTAAAAAAATCTTAAAAATATACAATTATCGTCTGCGTTTAGATGGTCTGCGACTTTCGTTTCTGCGGCGAGCAAAAATGGTGAATATAAGATAAATTAGCAACAGGGCTACTATTATAACCACTATAATTATCATACTTGTGGAGAGGTTGTCGCCTTTAACTCGGTTCCACATAGCAATCAACGACTCAGCCTGGCTACCGGCATCATGCATAAGAGCGCAGCGATTGATAACTGATTGATCGGGATAAAAGACTTGATTGGCATGAACCGCCTCAGCACCTTCACCGAAGAAATAAGTTAAGTCCGCTGTATCTTCGATTTCGTCGTCGTCAGCCCATTCGAGTACTTCAGGCGAAGCAATACAGGACACATAACCGATGTATTCCATATTTTTAATTGCATTCTGAGGAATACACATATAGTTTATCCACCAAGTTGCGGCTTTGGTGTTGACAGCATATTTAGGAATGCACCAGCCATCAAACCATACATTACTACCTTCTTTTGGCACTATATAGTCCAAGTTGATACCTACTTCGGCAGCCTCTTCAATTGCCCATTGTGCATCACCGGACCAACTTACATTCATCCATGCTTTACCTTTGGTCATTTCTTCTTTACCGAAGTCCACTTCCCATCCGGCAACATTCTCCTTAGCACGAAGCAAGATATGTTCTACAGAGTCCAAGCGCTCTTGAGTTATTTGACCAACCAATTCGTCTCGGGTAACTTTGCCGTCCAATATATCTTGATAATAAGCATACAGCACTATAACGGAATATATATCACGGAAAGCGTCTTTCATATAGATTTTGTCCTCATACTTAGGGTCAAGTATGGCGCCCCAACTGCTAAGTTCTTCTTTGCTTACAAATGTAGGATTAAACAAAAAGCCTGTTGTACCCCACATATAGCCTACTGTATAATCGCTAACCTGCACTTTTTGAGACATCTGTTGAAACTTATCAACTACAAAAGGTGCAACATGATGAAAATTGCTAAGTGAGTCTGGGATAAGCGTTTTGTCAAGAGGCAAAAGAAGACCTTGCTTAAGCATACGCTCAATGATATATTCCGACGGACATATCACATCGTAATCCTCATGACCTACCTCAATCTGAGTAAGCATTGACTCGTTGATGTCGAAAGTCTGATAAATTACCTCAACATCTTCGCCCGTCATCTGTTTGTACCATGCAGGGAACCCATTGAGCACATCCTCATCAATGTAGTCTGCCCAGTTATACACTTTGAGAGTGTGAGCGCGGTCTGCCGCGAAACTACCCATGGCAAATAACACCATGAGCAGGAAAGAAGAAATTCTTTTCATTTTCTTAAAATAACAAATTAATAAGTTAGATATTATAAGTTATCAAAGGCTCTCAAAAGCCGGTGCAAAGTTACTATTATTTTATTATTTGCACAACAAGTTACTAACACTATATCTTACGTTGTTTAATGGTCCTTTATAGCAACTGCAAAATTTACATAGATAAGTATGTATCAAAAACATTTTTGACAGATAAAAGTAAATTCATAATTTTGCGCAATATAAACCTATCCATTAAACTATCGATATGAAAAAGAATGTATTAATAATATTATTGCTTTTGCCGTCGATATTTGTCAAGGCAGATTTGTTAGATGAATTGGATGTGTATATAGGGCGACATAACTCTATGGTTGCCAACTATCAAGATAGTCTGAGTGCTTTATCCAAAAAGAACACCTACAAGAGCAACAAAGCGATGTACGAAGCCTATTCAGCGTTTAAGTATGATAGTGCTTACTACTATGCAGACCGAAACATCCGACTCATAAATGCTTCACCGCAGCAATACAGACCCACCGACATCATTGATGCCCAATTGGATATGGTTCATATTTTGTCGGTAGCAGGTCTGTTTTCCGAAGCCGAGTATATGTTGCAAGAACTGACAAGCATTCTCGAAAATATCAACTTAACGAAAGATGTAGATGATGATAGTACTATCATTGACCTGAAAATCAAGTTCTACACCTATGCGGGTGACTTATATCTATATAAATCAGAATACTCCGATAGGCATTATTTCGACGAATACAATAGCAAATCGCTTGCCTACCGACAAAAAATCATAGATACCGCCCCAAAAGGGAGTTACGATTATCAATTTGCCCTTGCTATTATAGAAGATGAAGCAGATAATCACGACACTGCGATTCAATTGCTTGAACAACTATTAGAAACACTAACGCAAGGCGACAGAAAATACTCAGTGGTAAGCGGCACACTGGCATATTTCTATTCCTTCAAGCAAGATATAGAAAAGCAAAAACACTATTTTGCTTTATCTGCAATTAGCGATATCAAAGGTAATATATGCGAGACCAACTCGCTCAGGGCACTGGCCACACTACTCTATCAGGAAAATCAAATAGAAAGGGCTTATAACTACCTCTATGTAAGCGTGCAAGATGCTCAATTTTATGGATCAAGACTACGAACTTTTCAAACAGGTCAAATCACACCTCTTATAGTTAAAGCATGGCAAGATGAGCAAAAAAAAAGCAGACGCCTCTTGCAGTTGCAACTCCTGCTTGCCACATTGCTTGTACTCTTGCTAATCATATCTTTTGTTGCAGCCACTATTACCTTGAGACGGATTAGCAAGAAAAATCAAATAATCAATAAGCAAAAAGAAAATATTGAACTTATTAACCAACAACTGAAAGAGTCGAACAAAATAAAACTTGAGTATGTATCAAGATATATGATGCTTGCCTCTAATTATATCACTGAATTTGACAAGAATCGCAAGCAAGTAAACAAACTGATGATGGAAGGTAAAAAAACAGAAGTTGAAAAGATGCTCAAAAGCCCTTCGCTTGAGCAAAGAAATGTGCAAACCTTCCACCATACTTTCGACACTGCTTTTCTGAATATCTACCCAACTTTTATTTCTGCCGTCAACCGCCTGCTCACAGCAGATAATCAAATCATTCCCAAAGAAGGAGAAAAACTCTCTACAGAACTTAGGATACTTGCGCTACTCAGATTAGGTATTTCCGACAATCAACAAATAGCAGAGATTTTGCGCTCGTCTATTACTACAATCTATACTTATCGTTCCCGCCTGCGCTCAAAAGCCGTCCAACCTGCCACATTCGAGCAAGACATAATGCTTATTGGCGCTAACTTGGAATAAACATAAACCATCCACAAAGGCATAAATAACTTGATTGCAACTTTGATTTTACACTTGATTGACAACCACCATATTGTTAATTGACAATATCTTAACTCTTTTATCCCCTTTGATTTTTCTTTGATTAAGATTCTACTTATTGTGCATAATAAGTAAAGCAAATAATTTTGCGGTGCTTAACTAAATCTCACACCGTGAAAAGAATTTATCTATATGTCTTTTGCTTTTTAGGTTTGTTATGTGCTACATCTCTCAATGCTCAACAAGTATTGTCTGAGCATTCATTTTTGAGCAATCAGCGTCTGCATAACGGCAATCACACCTCAGCATGCCATGGTTTTGTTGCAATTGGTGCCACATCACCTGTAAACAATAGTGTTTCGTGGAGAGGTGCTGGAACAGCAAATTACGGCAACAGCGGTTCAAGAAATGCCTCTATAATACAAAGTGCAGGCAATGTGAATCAGCCAATGACAGTACGTAGGGTTGACGGTTGGGAAGACGACGATGACGATGATGACGACAACTGGACATCAACAGGCGGTCAAGGAGACGGTAATGGTAATGCAGGCGATCCTGAGAAAGACCCCGTTCCGATAGGCAATAGTTGGATAGTTTTACTTTTTGCTTTGATTTACGCACTACTCCTTTGCAGGAATGGCCGCAACTCAAGTTTTAGAAGAAAATATATTACACACAATATATTTGGAGCGTTGAGACAACGCATTTGTTTTTCATGGTTTGTTCAATCAGACGACACACTATCTGATTGATAATGCAGGAATGTCTGATGAGGCGAAGCGTCGCCCATCAGACATTGCGTTTGCGTTATAACAGAAAAGCATGATTTACTCAAATATTAAAAACACATATAAATTGCTACATATATGAATACTGATTTCACCCAATTTCCAAATAATATAAACCTTCGTCAAAGGTTAGTTCTCTCTAAATGCTTGAAAAAAGCATTACAAGTCGTTGTCTATAGTTTTCTTACCATTGCCTGTTTGTTTATTCCACAACAGATATCGGCTGTAACTATCTATCTTAACACTTTTTATCATACCGGTTGGGAGGATGCTGGTGCAAAATTCCGAGTTCAAGTAACCTCAACAGGCAATAGTTATCTTTTTTCAAATGTAAGTTCGCATTTGTATAGTGCTGAGGTAACCGAAGCCATTGAAGGTAAAGAACTGAAGTTTATCCGCCGTAATAGTAGTGATGATGACGATTGGAATAGTTTTACGATTTCCTCGTGGTCGGGAATAACGGCTTTTGTTACCAATTGGAATGAAGGAAATGCTAATACAAAGACGATAAGAATTAAAATTACAGGAAATAATGAATATCTATATATTTGGGGAGATAAAGAAATTTTCGGCAGTTGGCCAGGTATACACATAACAGATATTCCGGCAGATGCCAATGGTTGGATTGCAATATCTATTCCAAATTCTGGAACTTTCCACCCGATATTTAATAACAACAATGGATCACAATTTGATTATACCGACAATTTTGGATCAGACTCTTTTCACACAATAGGGAATGACGCAGTTTCATGCAGTTCTATAGCGTCGTTGACTCCCACTATCTCTTTCACAGACAAAACCACGAGTACTACTGTCGGTACGCAAATAACACTCAGTGTTACAACCACCAATGCTATTGGTTCGACGGTTACTTTTACTGCCGATGGTGCAAATATCGGCACTGCTATTGTGGCTGCTAATGGTACCGCCTCTATTAACTACACCCCCTCAACAACAGGTGCAAAAACAATCGCTGCAAGCGTTACCTCATATTCTGAAACAGCCTCAACCAACTATACTCTCACCGTCAATGCAGCGGCGGTACCAACACACAATGTTACTGTATTTTACAAATGCGGCAGTACAGACATAAAGGTTTCTACGACAGTTTCAGATGTTCAAGAGTCAAGTGGTAGTGCAACAACAGTCACAGCACCAGCTATCAACGGCTATACCTTCAGCAATTGGAATGTAGGCACAGGCGTTAATGGTTCGTCCTCAACAAATAGTATCGACATAACTACCAAATCAAGCGGTAATTACACCCTCACAGCTAATTATACGCAAGATAACTATACCATCACACTCACGGCTGGTGCGGGAGGTTCAATCTCTTCTGCTACTTCTTTCACCAACAAACATTATGGCGATAATATAACCATCACAGCCACAGCCAATACCGCTGCATATTACCATTTTGTTAATTGGTCAGTCGAAAGCGGCACAGCATCAATAACAAACATCTCATCTGCATCCACAACTCTTACCGTACAAGGCAATGCAACCATACAAGCCAATTTCGCATTAGACGAAGGCTATTATCTTATGCAAAATAATCATACAAGTGGCAACAAAGGCTCTATAGTAGCAAAGATGTCAGGCGAGGGGACAACAAAATCTGCTGATTGGGAATGTACAACAACCGGCACATATTATTTCTATGTTACTTCTAATCCTGCGGCAGATGCAAATACGAACTGCGACTACCTGAATGCAAATCAGACCTTCACCGATGGTAACAGGATTCAGACTTATCAATACGGAACATCGAACTTCGAACACTCTTTCACTCTAATTGCCGACCGCACAGGTACATATACTTTTACATTTGATACCAATGCAAGTGAGAAATGGTTCACTTGTACTTGGCCTGTTGATCTCACTCCGTCCGTTAGTTTCTCACCTGCTTCAGGTAGTGTAATAAAAAATAGTGCTATTGACCTCACTGTAACTACCGCCAATATACCTAATGGCACCACTATCACATACAAACGCGGGGAATACACTATCGGTACGGCATCGGTGAGTAGCAACTCTGCCACTTATCGTTTCACCCCTTCAACAGAAGGTGTATATACGATAACCGCCTCTTGCACTATTGATGACACTGAATACTCCGACAACTTCACCCTCACCGTTACCGGCGCACCTGTATATGGAGTGAAGACCAACTTCATTGACGGAGGGCATTGTGTCAAACGCATGAATTACGATGAGTCGACAGGCACATACACATATAGTGGCGCAAAAGCAGGAAGCGATACCTATGTACAACTATACCGCTGCGACTCAGGCGATTGCACCGACTGCAACTCAGGTTGGACATATATATATGAATGGAGTTCATTGCTTTCAGGCACGACAAACGGCGATATGATTAACTTCACCTACGACCCATCAAAGGCGCAAGTGTCCGCTATGACATTCACCGCTCAACAGACACCCGTTACTATTCGCTTTGACAATGCCAAAGGTTGGGGCGATGTATATCTGTATGTATGGAAAGCCAATGGTTCTGACCAAAATGTTCTTGGCAATTGGCCAGGAGTAAAACTCACAATGGACGAAGATGGCTACTACGGATATACTTTCGATGGAGATAATCTCGGCTTACATACAATCAATAACGCTATCTTCAATAATGGTTCAACAGAAGAAGCCGAAACGCGTCAGACAAACGATGTGAGCGGTACACGCGGCATACAATGTTATACTATCAATTCGGGTGACAGAAACGGATATGCGATTGAAAACAAAGGGAAAATGGGCTATACCGCTTCTCGCAACGACTGCTCGCCCGCAGAGCCGGAACTTACTGCGACCTACACCGTCAATGACGCTGCCACTATTGCCACTATCACACTTACCACCACTCCTCCTCCAGCGGCATCCACTGGGGCTTCGTTCGCCTACTCCGTCAGAAAGACAGGCGAGACTTCTTGGACAAACATAGAAGGTAGCACCGCCACAACCACTTGGACGACCGAAGAAGACGATTGGTTTGAGTTCAAAGTAGTTATCTCGAAAGACGGAAAAACATGGACACAGACAACCATGCTGAACATCAGGCGCAAGATAATCGTGCGAGTAAAAGCATTTGACAGTTTTGAGGAGTACGGTATGCAACTCAAGTACTGGACCAACTCCGACACCGACGCATCAGACTATGTAGAAGGCTCGGCTGCCGGGCTGACACAGGTAGGCACAAGCAAATGGTATGAAATAACCATCAAAGGCAGAAACTTGATTTACTTCATCGTCAAAGGCAACGGTTGCACCACAAGTTGGGAAGGGGATTGTAACGGCTGGAAACGCTCTGTGGTAGTGGGACCGGTAGAAGACGATATTTGCATAGAAATAACCGAAGACTATGAAGAGGGCACTAACTATAAGAAATACTTCGTTAATAGCGAGTGCGGACTGTTCTACAGATATGAATCTGTAAGCACTGAAGGAACATACTATTCCAATTATTTCGAAACGGTCAACACACCCGTGTCGATGTATGTAGGTAGTAATAACGCCACTCGTGCCATCAGTTTCCAGAACTATAATGTGAACACCTCTCAATGGGAATCGCATGCAGTAACATCTTCGTTCAGCGGCAAAACTCGCGGTATTTATCAGGCTGTTTGTACGAGCCTGACGACAGGTACTTTGAGCGATGTTGCAGCATACACCGGTAATTACTATATCCGCACTGATATAGCGGGTGGCGGTTGGACCAATTACCGTCAGTTGGCAAATCAGTTCTTCTATTTTGCACCCAACAGCAACTTCCCCACCGAGCCTTACAACCATTATTGGTGCGGTATCGCTAATCAGTGGGACAATGTGAAAGCCGAGGTAGGCAACACCATCAACCCCTGCCTTGCACAGACATTAGGCGACTACAACATAACGCAGGCGGCAAGTATGCGATTTGAGTATAATCCTGAGACCAACTATTTCAATCGCCATTTTATCAAACTCACCACCGGTGGCAACGACTATTTGAATATCTACGGCGCAACGGCATCAGACCCCGTGTATAAGCCCGACACTGACACACAACTGCAAAGCAATACAGATGCGGTCAATATGCGTATGGCAGATATGGGCAACTGGGTGTATAAATTGGATGTTGAGGTAAGGAAAGCCACCGCTTCAGATGTCAAGGTAATCCTGCGTGCCATGTACCCTATTGATGCTAATGGTGTAGGTCAGGATCATGATGTAGCCAACTACTTGCTTGGCGCAGACGGCAGTGGCAATCCTACACCCAAGACCATACTCGGTTCATCTACCACCAACGGCAACTACACGCTTAAATTGATATATGATTATAAGACCAATCGTTTGATGACGCTTTATTCTGCACCTACAACTACAATCAATGACGACCTTACCATCAATGCAGACATGATGATGTTAAGGCGCGACGACGAGGCTGCGAAAACTATATTGTTAGGTAGCGGACATGAGGTAAATGGTATAAAAGAGATATATAGTGTGCTGCAAATCACCAAGACCGCGTATGTACGCGACCGACTCGGCGCACGCAACTACTACTATTGGATTTCTTTGCCATACGACTGCTATTTGACCGATATCTTCGGTATGGAAGACTATGGCGACAAATGGACAGTACAAAGATATCGCGGCGACAAACGCGCACAATTGGCATATCAGAAAGATTGGATGACTTTCTGGGCTGAGATGAACCTCACACCAACTACAAAGATGGAGGCTAACCGTGGTTATGTGATTCGAGTCAGACTGAAAGAAAGCGACTTCTTAATTGGCGATGGAGGAGAATACAACAGGTTCTTGTATTTTCCGTCAAGGTCGGAAAACACCAATATCTCCATTGAGAGTCTTACTACTACCAAACAAACTCGTGTAGCGGCACATACTTGCACTATCACTGACAGAGAGCAAATAGATAGCCATTGGAATATTGTGGGTATTCCCGGATTTCAACCTATGACTCTTGCCACAACAACGGCACCAGTTGATTTAGAAGATGCTCTGATGAATTACCCTAACTTCTATTATGAGTGGTCGTTTACTAATGGAGAAGGAGTATATGATGTCAAAGCCATAACCGGCTCGGAGCAGTTCTTACCCATGCAGTCTTATATGATGCAATTCTATGGCTATCTGACATGGAACCCGGTTAGCAATAACGCAGTTATTCGCTCGCTTACCTCCAAACGACTCAATGAAAGCATACAAATAATAGACCTTCGTTTGAATGGAGATATGTACTTCGACCACACTTATATTCGTCTGCGCGAGGGGGCTACTTTAGGCTGGGATATAAACACCGACCTAAGCAAAGACCTAAATAGAAAAGTATCGATATACAGCACTTTCGAAGGGGTGCAGATGGCAGGAAACAGTGTTTCGCCACTGACAACGGAAATACCTATTGGAGTTAGCGTAAAACAAGACGGCAACTACACCTTCACGATTGCACAAGAACTGACTAATATGAGTGTTGTGCTCTACGACAACCTAACCGACACGGAGATATTGCTCGACAATAACGAATATAGTGTTCTTTTAGTCAAAGGAACCTACGACAATCGTTTTGTTATCAGACTTAAAGAGAAACAAGAGCAAGACACACCCACTGCTACCGACACTGCTTCTGAGGATGACCCAATAGACATCACCATTGCTGAAGGCACAATGTATGTTCATAGCGACAAGCAGGAAAATATCAGCATTTATACGGCAATAGGTCAACTTATATATTCAGGATACGCAAACAACATGCATATAAATGTTAATCCGGGAATATATTTTGTTCATACCAATAACAACACTTATAAAGTCTATGTGAAATAACACAGGTTTTAGCATAAATACGGCTATAAAACGCTAACACAACGCTGAAACTCATAATATCCGATTTAGATAAAACCCTACAATGAAACCACATAAAGCCTTCATTTTCATATCCTTGACAATTAGATATACTTTGATTTTATTTGATGCATGGTCATACATATTGTGCAATAAAAAAAATAAAAAGAACTTTGCATCGTAAAAGATTTTGCTTTTCATGAAGTTAATTTTGTTTTGAGCCCAATCGGTCATGAGTATTTATTTATACTCTGGTCTAATGACAGATTAGGTATTAAGATTACAAGAAAGGTTTGTGTTGTTTATGTTTACTAATTTGACTCTTGAAAGGTGTTTCTAAGAAGTCACATTATTACCTTGTGATTCTACAAACAAAATTATACAAACAATGAAACAAAGAGTACATTATTTTCGCACATTTCTTATTTTGTGTGCGTTGTTAGTACCTTCATTTCTGTTTGCTCAAACCACCATTACTGGTACCGTAATAGACGAGAATGGTGAAGGAATAATAGGTGCGAGCATACAGATAAAAGGTACTACTAATGGTACGATTACCGATTTTGAAGGTAATTTCAGTCTTTCTTGTGCAGAGGGTTCCACCCTTATCTTCTCTTACATGGGTTACAAGACCCAAGAATTGACTGCGAGTAAGCAGATGCGTGTTACCATGAAGGAGGACGCAGAGCAATTGGATGAAGTGGTGGTAATCGGCTATGGTTCTCTGTCGAAGAAAGAAGTCAGTTCGTCAGTAGTACAAGTCAACAAAGACGATTTCAACCAAGGCGCAGTTAGCGATGCTATGGGATTGGTTGCCGGTAAGATTGCCGGACTAAGTGTCAACTCAACAGCCGATGCCAACCCCAATGCCATGAACTCCATTCAGGTTCGTGGTGCAACAAGTATTACCGCCAGCAACGGTCCGTTGGTAGTTATAGATGGTATTGCAGGAGGTGACTTAAGAAATATCGCATCGCAAGATGTAGAAAGTATCACCGTGCTGAAAGATGCTGCTTCTGCTGCTATTTACGGAACACGCGGCGCAAATGGTGTGATATTGGTTACTACCAAAAAAGGTAGTGGACAAGAGGGAGTTGTCAATGTTACATACGATAGTTATGTTACTATGAACATGGCTAACAACAAGCCTCAAGTACTTTCTGCAGACGAATGGCGTCGCTCACGAAGAGGAAATGACTATGGATACAGCACCGACTGGTACGACCTTATCACTCGTAAAATAGGCTACAACACCAACCAATATGTATCTATTGATGCCACAACTAAGAGTGGTGGATACTATGGTGGTAGTCTGAACTGGAAAAAAGGTAATGGTTTGGATAAGAAATCAGGTAGAGATGAGTATGGTGCACGCTTCCGTATGGAACAAAATGCACTCGACCGTCGCTTGCTCTTTTCCGCTTCACTCTCCGCTCGTAAAGTACACGAAGATTGGGGTAACGATGGGTTGTTCGACCGCGCATTGTCCATGAACCCGACTATGCCCGTGCGTAACGAAGACGGGTCATACTATCAGCCAACCTCGCCAACCAATGCGACCAACCCTGTTCTGGAGTTGATGGAAAATAACAGCAACGGAGACCGCATGTATGTATTAGGCAATGCAGACCTGAAGTGGAATATAGTTCGCAAAGACGGGCACAACCTCTCTACTTCTGTCAGTTACGCTCTACAATACGACGACTTGAAATCCAATTACTATACCCCTTCATACGCAGCCGAATCGTTCTGGGGTAATTTCAATGGTAGAGCCAATGTGAATTACCAAAAGAATATCACCCACAGAGTTGAGTGGTTGGGCAATTATCAGATGTCGCTCGGAGATCACGATTTGAAGATTGTAGTCGGTTATTCGTGGGAGAAGCATACATGGGAGCAGATAGGTGCCGAAAACAAAGATTTTGCATACGACAATTTCCTTTGGCACAATATAAGTAGCGGTTCCTATTTAGCAGACGGCAAAGCCACTATGTGGACAGGCAAATCAGAATATACCCTCGTTGGTTTCTTTGGTAGAGCCAATTACAACTGGCGCAATATGCTTTTTGCATCAGCAAGTATCAGATACGAAGGTTCAACTAAGTTTGGTGCCGACCATAAATGGGGTGCCTTCCCATCAGTGAGTTTGGCATGGGAGATGATGGCTGCCAAATTTATGGCACCTGCCAAACATGCCGTTAAGAGTTTGAAACCTCGTATATCATACGGCGTTACAGGTCGTTCTGACTTCGACCCGTATCAATCTACCGCTCAATATGTCAATTGGGGTTCATATCTGATAGACGGACAATGGGTAACTGGATTTGGTCCATCGGTGAATAGCAATCCTAATTTAGGTTGGGAAAAGAGTACCTCACTCAATGTGGGTGTTGACTTTGAATTTTTGGAAGGCAGTGCACTCAGAGGTTCTGTTGAATTCTTCGACCGTCAATCACAAGACCTACTCTACAGATATACTGCGCCGCAACCTCCGTTCATTCATTCGGATATCTTAGTCAATGTAGGTACTACCGACAATAAGGGTGTAGAAGTGTCATTAGAATATGATGTATTCAAGAAAACTCCTGTTACATGGACCACCGGAATCACCTATTCATACGGGACGACCAGAATGACCAAACTCTCAAGCGATATATATCAAACCACATATATTGATTTGTACGATAAGCCGGGTGTAGGAGCCAGCGAACGATTCTTCCGCATACAGGAAGGCGGAAAGATAGGTCAGTTCTGGGGATATAAATATGCAGGACACGATGATTTAGGCAATATGCTTGTGTATGACAAAAACGGCAATAAAGTACCGGTTGATATCGCAGCACAAGATGCAAGCAATAAACAATATATCGGTAATGGTGCACCTGAGCATTTCTTGAACTGGAACAATACTCTTAAATGGAAATGGTTCGACTTGACGCTGCAATTCAGAGGCGTATTCGGATTTGATATCTTCAACATGCGTCGATACGGCATGGGGCTGCAAGGAAGCGGCTCGGAGAATGTACTGCGCTCCGCATACCTTACCGACAAAAGTGTTCGCACAGGTGGTGGCGTTATAAGCAGTTACTTCCTTGAAAAAGGTGATTTCTTCAAGTTGGATAATGTTACTATCGGATATACATATACTCCAAAAGAGAAGAAATTATTGGAAAGTCTTAGAGTATATATAAACGCAAAAAATTTGTTTACCGCCACCAAATACAGTGGAACAGATCCCTCTAATGTGAATATAACAGGTATCACACCTGGTGTCGATGAAAGCAGTGCTTATCCGACTGCCACTCAATTGAGCCTTGGACTTACCGTTAAATTCCACTAATTACATGTGTAATATAGAATAGTTAGAAAAGATTAACATTTATAAACTTGAACATTATGAAATCTTTTAAGAAATATATTACGATAGCAATGATGTGTCTTTTGGTCACTTCATGTCTTGACCTGACAGAAAAAGTCTATGACAAACTTGACGCAGGTATCTACTATCAGAATGAGCAAAGTATTCAGGGTGCGGTCAGTGCTATGTACAACGATGTGGCATACGGATTTCCTGAGTGGTTTTGGTATTTGCAAGAGTTCAGTGCCGACCAAATAGCATGGCGAATTTGGAATGGAGGCGAATGGGGCTACGATGAGGGTGAGAAGTATGTACTCTCAACACACACATGGTCATCAGAGTCGGTTATCATAAAAAACGCATGGAACAACACATGGAAGATAATCGGACTTGCTAATCAACTGATTTCTGACATTGAAAAACTCGATGCCAACGAATTAGGAATGACCGATGAGAAATTGGCATCCTATGTAGCAGAAGCAAGGCTTATCAGAGCATGGTCATACTATAGTCTTTTTGAAATATGGGGCGGTTCACTGCCTCTCAATGATAAGGTTACCGCTGACGTCCCTGGTTCGGCTGATAAGGACTTCGACAAGAGTTGCCATATCATCTACGATTTTATTATGAAAGAATTGGATGAGACTATCAACTACCTGCCAAAAGAGAACGGCGACAACTCTACACGAACAAGAATGAATGCCGGCGTAAACAGAATCCTCAAAGCACGCCTGCTCCTCAACTCCGAGATATTTATCAAAGAAGATCACTTCGCTGAATGTGAGGCATTATGCAAAGAAATTATGGCAGGAGATTGGGGCGCATATTCCATAGCACCTGACTACAGGCAAGTGTTCGATATAAGCAACAACCAATGCTCCGAAGTTGTATTCGCATTGTCGTTTGAGGTAGGCCATTTGAACGCTACCAACAACCGTAACACACCTTTTTACCCATATAACTATGGTGAGTATTTCCAAGGTGAATACGATGGCAATCCCGGTTGGAACTGCACATGCTTGGCACCATCATGGGACAACTCCGGTGATATACAACCACAAGGCGGAACAACCAATCCCAAGTCGTTCCTTACTGATTACGGAGACAAGTTAGGTGCTGTATATGAGCGTTTTGACGACCAAGATGTAAGAAAACAGAATTATGTGTATGATGCTACTACAGGCGAGCACAAGGGTATGTTCTTGAAGGGAGCGATGCGAGCCGATTTTGGCACGGGAGCAGCCCTCACGGCAGATGCCGACAGAGAAGGACAAGACTTGGTTTATGTTGACCAAGTGGGTACTTTCATGAATCTGGGGAGAAGTCTTGAGGATGTGATGTCACCTCGCTGGGGCGAGACCAACTCGGGCGTAAGACTTGTTAAATATCCTATCTACCCGACCTCAACGGGAATCGACTATCGTGATATCGACGATGTACAATTCCGTTTAGCAGAGGTTGTGTATATGATAGCCGAGTGCGAGATGCGCAAGGGCAATTCAGGTGAGGCAAAGAATTATGTAGATATGGTGCGCAGTCGTTATGTACCTGCTGCTAAACTTGCTGAGCCCGGTCCTGGATTCACAGCATTTGATATGGATTGGATGCTCTCAGAATGGGGCAAAGAATACCTCAACGAAGGCAATCGTCGTCGCACAGACTTGCGCCGATTTGATAAATTCACTCAAGGACAGTGGTGGTTCTTTGGGCGCACAGCCGACAATGTAGCCTTCCCTGCACAACGCGACAGGAAATACGAGTGGTTTCCACTGCCCGCAAGCGCACTGCTTGTAAACCCGGGATTAGTTCAAACACCCGGATATTAAAATTGAAAAAATATATGTTTAACTTCTAAATTATAGTCATCATGAAAAAGATCTATTTATCTCTCATTATGCTGCTCACACTCGCAGTTAGTGCTTCCGCAGCAGGTCGTATATATGTATATGACAAAACCGGATGGGATGCACTGAATGTGTATGCATGGGCAGATGGTCAACCTGAATTGTTTGGTGCTTGGACAGGTGCGGCATTCACCGCAACCGAAGCCGTTGGCGATTATACCTACAAATACGTTGATGTTAACGGAACAGACGGAGTTGAATACAACCTGATTTTCAACAATGGTAGCACTCAATTCGACGGCCCGAAATACAAAGTAGGTGAGACGGTATATCTTTATCTTACTGCATCTAATGCAACAAATATTGCCGATAAATCAAATCCGGAAAACAACAAGCCCGAAGAGGTTACACAAGCATCCTTCACAATAAAGATGAAGAACAGCACGGGTTGGAACGCACTTTATGTATATTCTTACACAGGCGGCGACAATAATGTTCAGGCGCTCGGCGGTTGGCCGGGAACAAAAGCAACAGCCATTGATGGCAATGACGGTTGGTACTATGTTACCTTAACTGCGGCTGAAGGCTTGGAACACAATCTTATTTTCAACAACGGAGAAGGTGGTGAGGGCAACCAAGTTGACGCTCCTGCAAATCCTTATAAAGCAGATGTTTGCTTCGAAGTGAAATTAGACGGACCGGTAGCACTGACCGAAGGCTGCCCTGAGGTAAAAGACGAAGGCGGGCAAGGTGGACAAACTCCAACTATTGACGAGGACAACCTTATCACAGTACGCGCAAAGAAACCTGCCGATTGGAGTGCTATGAAGATTTGGGCCTGGGTTGAAAATGGTAAGAATTACACAGGCGGCACATGGCCGGGTGTTGACATGACCGACAACGGCAACGGATGGTATTGCTATAATGTGCCTGCAGGAGTAAGTGTTATCTTCAACAACGGCAGCGACAAACAAACCGCTAATATCGACAATGTGGACGGCACAAAAGGATATGATGTACAAGCCGACGGCAACTACACAGAGGTAACCGAAGGAGTGCCGACAACAGAATGTACTGCTACAGTGGTTGTTCCGGAAGAAAAAGATGTTAAATTCACGATACAAGTAAAACGCCCTGCTTCATGGAGTGAGAAAGATGTATATGCTTATATCTACGGTGGAAGTGAAGTACTTGGCGCATGGCCGGGAACAAAGATGACCGCAACGAAAGACAATTGGTTCAAGTTGGAGGTTACATCTAAATCCGAAAACAACAACATTATCTTCAACAACGGAGAAGGTGGTGATGGCAACCAAGTTGACGCACCTGAGAACCCATGGAAAGCAGATGCTTGCTTTGAGATTAGCGATGATATCAAATGTGAAAAGGCAGACTGCCCCGAAGAAGGTGGAAACGAAGGCGGCAATGAAGGTGGTAACGAAGGCGGTAATGAAGGTGGTAATGAAGGCGGCAACGAAGGCGGCAATAGTGCATTGCAGAACATTGACGCTATCGGCATCAGTATCTATCCCAATCCTGTACAAGACAACCTCAATATCAATTCCAATTCTGCTATTGAGAATGTGGCTATATTCGACATAGCAGGTCAGAAAGTATTTGAAACCAACGCAAACGCTCATAGCCTCTGCATTGACCTGACAGACCTCTCAGCAGGTATGTACATATTGCGTCTTGAGACTATTGAGGGAAATAGTGCAGTGGAGAATATCATTAAGAAATAAACCTGTAAAATGGTGAATATGAAAAAAATAAAGTTATTATCTTTGTTTGCAATCTTGGCACTTATGTTGCCAAGTTGCAAACAAGAAGAAATAGAATTTGACTACGAGAATATTCATTTTGAGACTCGTGCTGATGCCATACTTCTTGAGGTAGTAGTGCCAACGAGTACTACAAAAACCGATGAGTTGTATGTAGCCGGTGCGTTTAGTGGAGGCGATGAGGCAGCAAAGAGCAATAGCAAGTTTCGCTTGACGCCTCATCCTGATTCCGATGCCAAATGGGGAGTTTATCTCAATCCAAGCGACTTTGTCGGAGGCAAGACTCTTGCTGACGGATTCCATTTCATAAGCAAGACACAACGGGAAGAGCGCACTCTGAAAAATGATACCGTAGTCCGTTACGATAATCCCAAAGTAGGTTCAAGAACTATTCTCACTATTGATCGTTGGGCTGCATATTTTGATAAGGTTGAGAATCCGGACGAGATAGAGCACGACGGTTATGTGATTTATGTTATTGACGAGACCGGTTGGGATGTCTTATCTCTATACGCATGGGGAGATGGTTTGCCCGAACTGTTTGGCAGTTGGCCCGGCGTACAAGCCACAGGACTTGTTACCATGAACGGCGTTAAATACGCATACTTTGATACAGGAGCCGCAAACGAAGGACTCACCTACAACCTTATCTTCAATAACAACAATGCAGGCAAGCAACTTGATGATTTCGCTTATACAATCAACAGAGACCTTTATCTGAAACTAACCGATAAAGGAGTTGAAGAAATCAGCAACGAACCTGAACACGACGGCTTTGTGGTTTATGCCCTTGACCAAACCGGATATGATGCACTTGCTCTCTATGGCTGGTACGATGGTCAAGAGGAACTGTTCGGCGGCTGGCCGGGAAAAACACCGGACGGAGAAGTAACCATTGCAGGAAACAAATATGTCTATTTCGACATGGGAGAAGCACATAGCGGTATGTCATATCACTTGATATTCAATAACAACAACGGAGGCAAGCAATTGGCTGATTTTGACTTTGAAATCACCCGAGATATCTATTTGCAACTCGCACCAGGTGGCGTTACCGAAATTGATCCTAACGATATTATACCTGAACCGGAACCCGAACCGGACAAAGTTGATCCTCGAGATGACCCCGACGCCAAAGAATACAAACTCTATATAAGCAACAAATGCGGATATGCAGATGTGGCCGTTTATGCCTATGGAACCAATTTGGTTGATTACTTCGGTGCTTGGCCCGGACAAAAATTAGAAACCAAAGAAACAGTTGATGGAGTTGAGTATCTGGTGATAACAATGAAAGGTAATGCACACCAATATAACTTGATTTTCAACAACAACGGTGGTGGCGAGCAGTTGAAAGACTTTGCTTATACTATCGACCACGATGCCTATCTTGAACTCACGGCAGAAGGTGTAGTTGACCTAAAAGCACAGAACAATTCAGACAAATAAATCCATCTTAATCATACCACCCTATTGAGCCATAATCATCGGGTGGTATGATTTTTGTCGTAACTATTTTATTATGAAAGCAATGAATATTATTTTATTAGCAGGATTGGTTATAACTCTTGCCAATTGCAACAACTCAGGCGATTCTGACGAGCCTCAAGTGGAACCGGTAGCGGAAACGCTACAAGTAGATAACACAACAGCATTGACCGACTACAACAAGGTCATTTATGAGATGAACCTATATAACTTCACCTCACAAGGAACCTTTAAAGCAGCAGAAGCGCGCCTTGAGGAACTCAGAACTTTGGGTGTGGATATAGTATGGCTTATGCCTATTCAGCCCCGTAGCAAGGAAGGTAAGATTGGTTCGCTTGGTTCACCATACGCTCTAAGGAACTATACGGAAGTCAATCCTGACCATGGCACTTTGGACGATTTCAAGTCGTTTGTTGCAAAAGCGCACTCACTTGGTATGCAAGTGTGGCTTGATTGGGTGCCAAATCACACAGGCTTGGATAATATATGGGTTAGTGAGCATAAGGACTATTATGAGCAATCAGGCGGAAATATAGTGCATCCCAATAATTATGGTGATGTATATCAATTGAACTATTCAAACAATGACTTGCAGCAGGCTATGATAGAGGCAATGAAGTATTGGATTGCAAATGCAGACATCGATGGTTTCCGCTGCGATTATGTTTCTTCACCTAAGATTCCATATACTTTCTGGCAAAAAGCCATTCCTGAATTACGCAGTGCAGCAAACAACAAGTATCTTTGGATGCTCGGCGAGGCTGATTTTGCCGCTGATGCTAAAAGTCTGCTTAGTGTCGGCTTCGACTTTGACTATGCTTGGGGATACCACGACTTGATGAAAAACGGACTGGGCACAGGAGAAAATGCATCAAGCATTATAACACAAAGCAAAAATCTCATTAATAACAACAACTACACCATGATGGATCGTATGGTATATCTTACCAATCACGATGATATAGGCAATAATTTCTCTGCCAATTATTTCAATTATTGGGGTGCTAATGTGCCGGCGATGACTGTGCTGGAATTTACGATGTATGGCATGCCGCTACTATATAATGGTCAGGAAATAGGTTATCGCAAAGTGCAAAATTACTTCAACCGTGACGCTATCAATTGGAATGCACCAAACAACCAAATCAAGAATACAATCCGAACATTGGTGGCTCTGAGACATACTCAACCCGCACTCGCAGGTGGCAAAAAAGCCGACCGACCTGAAGTCAAGTTCCTCGATGTCAATCAATCATCTGTAGTGGCATACGAAAAACGGAAGGGAAACAACGTAGTAGTGGTTGTACTTAATTTTGCTTCCACAGACACTCCGACATATATCATCGGAGCAGAGGAAGGTGAATACGAGATGTGGTTAGACAGCAAAACCATTGAGCAAGGACCTACAAAAACAACAACAACTCTCAAAGCATCAGAATATATCACTATTCCAGCCAAAGGATATATGGTATATGTGAAAAAATAAAACTACAAGAATATGAGAATAAGATTTTTCAGTTGTATTGCTCTTGCCTTTGCTCTACTTGCATGCCAAACTAAACAACAGCAAGTGTATTCACCCAACGGAAACATCAAAGTAACTATTGGTGTTGATAATCATAACAGGGCATATTATACAGCCCAATACCATTCAGAGACCGTGATCAACAATTCTTATTTAGGATATACTTTGTCAGGCGATATAGACCTCACACAATTCCGTTTGGATGGTTTTACGCAACTCACACACGACGACACATGGGAGCAACCTTGGGGAGAGCAACGAGTTATAAGGAACCATTATAATGAACTTACCATGCGCCTTATTAGCCTTGCCAATCCGGATTTATCAATGAGCGTAGTAGTAAGAGCCTACAACGAAGGATTTGCATTTCGCTATATAGTTGATAGCCAAAACAACATAGGTGGCAAAGCAGAGATAGTGGATGAGAATACTGAGTTCTGCCTGCCATGGGACGCTCAAGCATGGTCAGGACCAACCAATCATACTAATTTCTTAGAAGCGTTATGGACAAAGAGTGCTGTGAGCGAAAAAGATACTGTAGCAACGCCAATGACCATTGAGGTTAGAGATGACCTATATATGGTTATTCACGAAGCCAACCTGACCAACTACTCATCACTTGACTTAGCACCTGCAAAAAGAGAAGATACTAAAACCACTCTTAAAGCGACGCTTGTGCCTTGGTCGGATGGAGTATTAGTTAAGACTACATTCCCCTTCAAAAGTCCATGGAGGACTGTCCTTTTGGCAAATAAACCGGGTGATTTAATAACTTCATACATGGAACTCAACTTAAACGAGCCTTGTAAGATAGAAGATTTGTCGTGGATAGAGCCGGGCAGATATATAGGTATATGGTGGGGCATGCACATGAAAGACTATACATGGGAAATGGGACCAAAACATGGAGCCACCACTGACAACACTAAACGATATATTGATTTTGCCGCTAAACATGGTTTCAAGGGAGTGCTTGTAGAAGGTTGGAACAAAGGTTGGGAAGGCGACTGGACCATTATTGACGACCATTTCAACTATACCGAAGCCTATCCGGACTACGACATCAATTATCTATGTGAATATGCTAAGGCTAAAGGTGTCAGAATAATTGCACATACAGAAACGGGCGGTGCTGTAGAGAATTTCGAGAACCAGATGGATTCGGCTTTTAGTTACTATCATCGCTTGGGCATCAATGCCGTAAAGACAGGTTATGTCAATCCCAAACACAACGGCAAAGAATGGCAACGCTCGCAATATGGAGTGGAACATTACAGAAAAGTAGTGGAGACGGCAGCCAAATACGAAATAATGATTGATAATCATGAGCCTGCCATGCCCACAGGAATCCGTCGTACATGGCCTAATCTGATGACCGGCGAGGGAGTGAGAGGACAAGAGTGGAACGCATGGAATGCAGCAGGAGGAAATCCGCCATACCACACCTGCGTACTGCCTTTCACACGCGGACTGGCAGGACCTATGGATTTTACACCTGTTATTTTCAATTTCAACAATAAAGTACTACCCGATGTACATCCGGAGTCCACTATTGCCAAACAACTTGCAGAATTTATGATACTTTATTCTCCACTGCAAATGGCTGCTGATATGATAGAAAATATGGAGGGACAAGACGGCATGGACTTTATAGAATCATGTCCTACGACATGGGAAGAAACACGAGTGATTGACGCAAAGATAGGCGAATATATAGTAGAAGCACGCAAGGTGAGAGACGACTGTCAACCTACAGGTAAAGAGCCACAAGCAGGGGCTTGGTTTGTGGCAGCGATAACCAATGAAGTTGCTCGGGATATTGCTCTCACCTTGCATTTTTTAGATAGTAACGCATCATATTTGGCAACAATCTTTCAAGATGGCATTGATGCAGACTATCAAACCAATCCATACTCGCTTGAAATAAGCGAGCAAATGGTTAGTTCTCAATCTACACTTCATCTGCACTTAGCCCGCAGCGGAGGAGTGGCTATAAGGATTGAGAAAATACAAGAATAAACGAATTGTACTCTATCATCATTACAGTACAGAGGCTGCAATCATTGATTTGCAGCCTCTGTTTTTACGAATAGATATGAATAATCATTAAGATTTTGAGATAAAAGTAAAAGTAAAACATCACTATCAAGACCTACTTTAATCCACTCTATCAAAATCTACACCTAAGATTGTGAAGCCACCGTCCTTAAAGCTTCTTTCAGTAATTGTGATTTTTCTTGATTGACCTTTGTACTTATAATAAAACCGCGCTAAACGACGATCCTGCGATTTGTCAACAACCTTAATGCTCTCTTCAAAACTAATTTCTTTGGAACCACTATAAAAGCCATTATAGATTTTTCCATCATCTGCAACTTTTGATATTTTATCACATACTGCTTTGGCATACTGATTAAAAATATCGTGAGAATAAGTTGAAGCCTTATTGGGAGCAAACTCAAATTTGAAAGCATCTACTGTAATTTCTAATGCTCCATCACCATTGAATATGTAATATTCTTTAACATTAAAATCTTTTGGTCTAAAGTCATTAATACCATAGGTGTTATTGACCATCTGTGGCAAATCTTTGTCAATCAAAATACCTGATATAGTTGTTTCATCATCTTCTAAAATAAGCGGTAAAACAACAGATTGTGCATGAGTAAACAACAAAAAAGCACTGCACAAAAGTAACAAACATATTTTTTTCATAATAAGGATTTTTTATCAGTTAATTATTTGAATTTTTTATTAGTTACCTTTTCCCATTTCATCAGTATAAGAAATGGGAACAGAAGGGAAAGGAATAATATAAAAAAGTGCGTCTTAAAGACGCACTTTTTTATATTATCACAGAAGTTGAATTATTCGCACTTCTCAGATACACCAAAGTTTAAGAAGCCATAAACCTCGTCATTAACGCTGGTGCCTTCCAATTTAATGTTAGGAGCACCCTTTGAGCATGTTTGACCTTCTTCTGGAGCAGCCATTTGGTCGTTGTCCCATGTGCCATTAACAACATATTTGTACTCACCACCTACATTTGCTTTCAAGGTAACTTTCCAGCTGTCACCGTCTTTTGTCATAGGATATGCATCTGGAACCCATGATTGTTCAAATGCATCACCAACGATATAAACAACGCCGTCATTTGTTACAGGAATTTGTGGTTTCATTGTGAAGGTAACATCAACATAGGTTATAGTAACGCACTCTGACTTATTCCATGCATTAACCTTGATGTAGAGAACACCTTGTGTACCATTAACTTGGAGGTTGCCATCACCTGATTTTGAGTATTGGATGTTAGAGTCATCCAAGAACTCCCAATCACTTGCTTGGCCATCCCATGAACCATCGCCTTTGTAAATCAAGCAGATTTTACCAGCGAGGTAGTTGGTAACATCGTTTCCAGCCTCATCAGTTGCTGCATAACCTGCACCAAGTTTGATAGTGGTTTTCCACCAGTTGCCTTCGATTTTCTCGAACTTTGCAGCGCCAGCAGCGTCAGCAACTGAACCATCAGCTGCCAAATATTGGTCAGCACCTGTCCATGTACCATCTTCACCTATAATAGTTCCTTTAACTGCAATACCATTGCACTCTGAACCTGCAGGAATATTGATAACAATAGTTACATAACCGTCAGCCGGTTTATCTACCTCAGGAGCCTCATCGGTGTTGGTACCTGGATTAACAGGAACGATAGGATCTTCACTTTCTTTCTTGCTGCAAGAAGCCATTGCAAGAGCGCCCATAAAGAGGGCTGCAATCATCAATTTGTTTGCTTTCATAATGATTTTGTTAATTAGTTAATTATTAATTGTTATTTATTTATAATAAGTTAACACTTATTCTTAATAACCTGGATTTTGTTTAACATTTGGGTTAGCTACAACATCTGTCTCAGGAATAGGATAGAGGTTGTAGTGTGTGTCGATATTTACAACATTTGTATTCCAAGCGTTAGGATTGTCAAATGAAGTAACTTTGACTTGGTTGTTACCGGAGCGTCCTTCCCATGTACGAGTGCAAGTAGAACCGGTAAATTGTCCGAATCGTATGAGGTCGATACGACGACGACCTTCGTGATAGAATTCGCGGAGCCACTCGTCAAGCATCTCATCTTCGGTCAAAGAAGCCAAGTCAGCAGCATTAGCGCGTTGGCGAACTTTATTAACCTCAGCGAGTGCTTCACCAGCTTTACCTTGACGAAGCAAAGCTTCAGCAAGGGTCAAATAGGCCTCAGAGGCACGCATGATTGGCACATCAGTGTCAGAATACTTGCTATCGTGTTGTAGAGCAGGAGCGTCAGCAATAGGTTGCAAGTTAGCATCAAACTGTGATGAATACTTATTAGTCCATTTGCATATTGCCCAGCATGAGTCAAAGCCATCACCATTATTTGGTACATAACCTAAGAAGCCTTTGACATTATCTTCAATTTGTCCGGAGAGCGCATCTTTAAATTGGTTCTTGGCGCAGAACATTGCGCGGTCGTCTTTTGCGATTGCAGGCATTGCGAACTCATCGGCGTCTTTACCAAGAGCGACGATTTCTGCAGGTGTTTTACCAGGGAAGAACACTTTAATCAACTCAGGCGAACTTCTCCAGCAGCCCCAGTTGTTGTCAGACTGGCCACAATCGTTCATCTTTTGGTTGCGGCACGAAGCGATGGTGTATTGTGAGCCGGCGTAGGAACGAATGTTAGCACCATCACATGCTGCTAAGAACACCATTTCTTCGGCTGCCGCTTGATCGTTATCACCCATAAATATCTGAGCAAATGGTTTATGAAGTGTAGGATATGACTCAATCACTTTGCGAGCGGCCTCTTCTGCCTTTGCCCATTGTGCAGTACCTGTATATACCTCAGCATTTAGATACAGACGAGCAAGCAACATATATGCAGCAGGTTTGGTTGCACGATAGATAGTTGTTGCGCCTTTGTCAAACATATCATTAAGGAAACCATGATCAGCATCACCGGTTACTTTGTATGTAGATACATTATAGGTTTTACCATTATGACCATTTATGATTTCGTCAACGAGCCACTCATACAAGTCAGCACGAGCAATTTGATGAGGGTCTTCACCTGTCATAGTAACAGTGAAAGGCACATTTCCAAACATATCAAGGAGAGCATAGTAGTTGACGGCACGGATAAAGCGCACCTCAGCGCGACGATGTTTGGTTTCTTCGTCGGTTCTGCCTTCGGTCAGATCCAAATAGTGATTTGACATTGTAACGGCATAATTCAGACGATTATATAGTTTCGAGACGAAAGGATTACTTGCAGTCCAGCAAAGCATCAGCAAGTCGGAGCAACCGGCGTCGTTACGCCATGTCCACCAACCGGCATCAGTTGGGAACTCGTTGAGCACACAAAGTGTACGATAGTAGCCCGAATAACCTTCGTCATCGGTGATGATATCAGCATTTCCGCCACCACCTGTTTGTCCTGTTTGTACGAAAGCGCAGTAGAGTTTTGCATACAGAGCATCAATAACCTGCTGTTCGTTTTCGCTATTGATTTGAATTGTGTTTGGATCTATTGGTTCCAAATCCATGCAAGCAGCAAAGCCAAACATAACAATTACTGCTGCAACCACTGTTTTAATATTCTTTTTCATAATTCTACTGCTTTTTAGAAGTTAAGTGAAAGACCAAGAGTAGATGTCATGCAACGAGGATACATATTGCTATCGATACCACCGGCGATTTCAGGGTCAAGTCCCTTATATCCGGTTATGACGAAAGGATTGCTCACAGTTGCATATACACGACCTGAGAGAGGATTGTTCTTTGCTTTGAAAGAGTAACCGAGTGTTATGTTGTCGCAACGCAAGAAAGAAGCGTTCTGAACAAATGCTGTTGAGAGGACGCCATCAGTTTCGTTACGGAGTTGGTTGCCTTCGTACCAATAAGCGTGATATGCTTCGCGAAGGATTGAGTGATAACCTTCAAACTTAGCATCGTAGATAGTGGTAACATATTGCAATTGGTCTTGGAGCACACTGTTATATACATAGTTGCCAATGTTAGCACGGAAAGTAATACCAAGGTCGAAGTTATAGAATTGGAACTTAGTATTGAAGCCCATCATCACAGGAGCGGCTGCACTATGATAGAATATCTTGTCGTCAGATGTCAGGTCATAGTCTGCATCACCTGGGAGAGCATTGGGGTGCTCTTGGTCAACCATATAGAGAAGCCCTGTATTAGGATTCTTCTTGGTTTCATATACATAGAATGCACTTGCAGAATGTCCAACAGCCCATGCTCTAACATGTTGGTCATTACCGATGTTCGAACCCGGATCATATTGATAATATCCTTCTTCGTCAGCACCAATAAGTTTGGTAATTTGGTTCTTATTCCATGTGATATTGAATCCTAAATCCCATTTGAATTTGCTTTTGCTCTTAGAGTGGTCAATAGCCACTGCATTGATTGCAAATTCGACACCGGTGTTATACAACGAACCGATATTCTTTGTTACTTTTGTTTTGAAGTTAGAACCGGCAGGTATATAAACTTGGTTGATAAGGTCGTTGGTCAAACGATAATAGTAGTCAATACTACCTGATATACGGTTGTTGAGGAAAGCGTAATCAAAGCCGACATTGTAGGTAGTTGTCTTTTCCCAAGTCAGGTCGGGATTAAATTCGTTAGGACGATAAGTCATGTAATAAACATAACCATCTTTACCTATTACATAGTCAGTGCCTTCAACAAGTCCTGTCAAGTCAACTTTGTCTTTAGATTCGCCAAGAGTTGACCAAGCACCAGTTTGGTTTTGAGCATAAACTGCCAAGTATTGGAAGTCACCCATACCCATATTTTGCTGACCGGTTATACCATAACCCAAACGGAGTTTCCAATCGTCGAGCCAATTGACATCTTTGAAGAAAGACTCTTTGATTTTCCAACCGAGAGCCACTGATGGGAACAAGCCCCAGCGTACATTCGGAGCAAAGCGAGTAGAAGCATCAGCACGCAATGTAACAGTTGCCATCACTTGGTTCCAGCCAATCCAGTTGGCACGGCCGAAGAATGAAAGCAGTGCCGATTGTGTTCCGTAATTATATGTTGAGAAGTTGTACGGAGTACCTCTTAGGGTAACATCATTGTTAGTAGTAGGATATACACCGCCGCCTTCGTTATATGATGTACGATGGAATTTCTGATACTCGCCACCGGCCATTATGTCGAAGTGTTGATTGTCGTTAAAATCTTTGTAGTATTGCAGATATGCGTTGAACGAAAGATTATACTTACTTTCTTTTACATAGCCGTCATATCCATAGTATCCTGCACCTGTATCTTGGATATAAGGATTCTTGGTGGTGCGTTGTTTACCATAAGAATAGTCAGCACCGAAGTTGGCATGAATACGCAAGTCTTCTAATCCGTGGATTTTATAATCTGCTTCTAAGTTACCAACGAATGAACCTGAATTAGCGCGGTCATTGGTCATCTTGAGCATATTTACAGGGTTGGCTGCAGTTTGTGTGTTGAACATATAAGTCCAAGTATCGTCATTGAGCGACGAGCCGGATTGAGTGCGTCCGTAATATCCACCAAAGTGCTCAAGCGAAGGATCCATTACAGGTTGCGTTGGGTCATAAGCAATTGCAGCGCCTGTAACGCCCGGAGCATAACGGTTGAATATATACATACCCTTAGCATTCAAGTTGAAAGTCAAGTGCTTATCTAAGAATGTTGGATTCAAGTTCATAGATGCAGTTACACGCTGCATATTACTTGTTTTAATAATACCGTTTTGGTCTGTATAACCGATTGAGAAGCGGTAAGGCATATTCTTGGTTCCACCCATCAAACTGATATTGTGGTCAGTACTTATGGCAATGCGGTATATTTCGCTCTGCCAATCGGTATTTGCTGTACCCAACTTATTGAGTTTAGAGTTGCCTAATCCAAGAGCCTGTGCATAAGTTCTCAACTCATTGGCGGAGAATACATCCATAGTTTTGAGCAAAGTACCCATTGATACATTGCCATTGTAACTAACTTTGAGTTTCTGACCGGCCGAGCCTTTCTTAGTAGTAATGATGATGACACCATTAGAAGCACGCGAACCATAGATAGCGGTAGCAGAAGCATCTTTGAGGACGGTGAAGGACTCGATATCATTCGGGTTGACCAACGACAAGGGGTTAGCCACACCTTTGATACCATCGTTATCCATTGCCAAACCATCTATGACGATAAGCGGGTCATTGCTTGCGTTCAGTGAGGATCCACCACGGACGCGGATTGTAGCGCCACCACCGGGGGTACCGTCATTGGATGTAACAGCCACACCGGCGATCTTACCTGAAAGCATATCGGTAGCAGTGGTTGTCAAACCTTTGTTCATGTCATCTGGTTTGATAGCAGTAACCGAACCGGTAGCATCATTCTTCTTTACCACACCATAACCTACAACTACCACTTCGTCCAAGAGTTCTGAGTCTTCAGCCAACTTAATACGCAAGTTTTGACCTGCAGCAACTTCTTGAGTTTTGTAGCCCATGTAGGAAATACTCAACTTGGCACCTTGTTGTACTTTCAGTGAGAATGCACCTTCAAAGTCAGTGATTGTACCATTGGTTGTTCCAATTTCCAATACACTTGCTCCGATGATTTCTTCACCTGAAGCAGCATCAACAACAGTACCCGAAGCTGTGATTTGAGCGTACATAGCGGTGCTCATAAAGGCAACCACTACCAAAGCCAAACCACGCATGAGAGAGATTGTTTTGCTTTTCATGTTAAATAAATTTATTGTTTAAGTATTTTATTATTAATTTATTTACTTCTTAATTGATATCTATATACTACATACAACAAATTAAACTTGCCGTTTTTGTAGATTCAATTTTATTCTTTTTCTTTTATCACAAAGACACTTGCTGCGCCGCAAAGAAGGAGCACGCCTGCTGCAACTAACATCATCACTTGGCTACCGCCACATATATATTTAAGTATGAGTCCGCCACAGAGTGCTGCTATGATTTGAGGCAGGCAAATGGTGCAATTGAACAAACCGAGATAGTAGCCCATATTGTCGCCTTTAAGCGAATTGGTAAGTATGGTAAACGGCAACGCCAACATAGCAGCCCAAGCAGCACCTATAAGAGCGTAACTAACAAACAACACATACTGATTGGTAACAAACATTGTAGATATGAATCCTATAGCACCCACTACCAATGAGATTGCGTATGCGCCTTTGTTACCAACAATTTTTTCAAGCGGCGCAAGAACCATTGCCCACAAGAGCGAACCGATGGCTTGAATCATGAATACCACTCCTACCCATGCGCCTGCATCTTGGAAAGCGGCGACAGCAGTACTACCACCATCCCAACCGAAACACTGAGCAGCAATAGCACCATTGGAATATGTCCACATAAAGAGGAAGGCCGACCAACAGAAGAATTGAACAAGGCCAACTGTCCAGAAAGTCTTAGGAGCATCTATCAAAAGGCGAATAAAATTCACATCGTCTTTTTTATCTTCTTGTTTTTTAAGGTCTATTCCATGAAACTCTGCATACTCTTCCGGATTAAGTTCTTTTACTGCAAAGAAGGTATAAAGTACGCAAATAATAAGTATTGCAGCACCTATATAAAATGACCATTTTACTGCATCAGGAATTACGCCTTCGGGAGCAAGATTGCTAACGCCAATCCATGCAAAGAAATAAGGGAATATATATCCTACTACAGAGCCTGCATTGCAGAGGGCTGATTGAATGGCATAAGCAGTACCTTTCTGTTCTTCATTTACCATATCGCCAACCATCATCTTGAAAGGTTGCATGGCTATGTTGATGGATGTGTCAAGGAACATAAGTGAGAACAGACCGAACCACATGGCTGCATTCAACCCAAGGAAAAGCGACTGACCAAAAGTAAAGTCACCGGCATTAGGCAAAAGTACCATAACAGCCACTGCTATTAGTGCACCTACAAGCAGATAAGGTTTGCGCCTACCAAGACGAGTCCACGTCTTATCAGAATACTTACCGATAAGAGGTTGCACAATCATACCCATGAGGGGAGGTAGCACCCAAAAGAAACTCAACTGATGAGGGTCAGCACCAAGAGTGGCAAATATACGGCTGATATTTGCACTTTGCAGAGCATAGGCTATCTGCACACCAAAAAAACCGAAACTGAGATTAAAAAGTTGTCCTAAAGACAAGTTGCGTTTTGTGTTTTCCATAGGTCTGTACATAATTTAGCGGTTGCAAAGTTACACAAATGTATTTAATGGGCAAAATAATTTTTGCTTGATTTTTTCAAATTCAATTATGAATAGTCGCAAAAAAGTGGCTAAAAAGCACTTTTACGATACTGAATGGGAATTGTGCTATAAAACATATAAAGAATAAGAGAAAGTTATATTTAGTTGTTTTACTATGGTCATAATGATTTATTATAAAGTATATTAGGTCATAAAAATCATTTTTTTTGAAAAAAGTTTGATGAATAAGAAAATAACATTACTTTTGCACACGGAAAAACATATAACAAAACTATCTAAAGAAGAGAGTAACCTTATATATCTACACTATTATATGAATCGTCACGAGCAATTGCTACAAGCCCTAAAACATAATTTTGGATTTGATGGATTTAAGGGCAATCAGGAGGCTATTATAGAGAACGTAATGGATGGCAACGACACATTTGTACTTATGCCTACAGGTGGAGGTAAGAGTCTATGTTATCAGTTGCCTTCATTATTGATGGAAGGGACAGCGATAGTGATATCCCCGTTGATTGCGCTGATGAAGAATCAAGTGGATGCGATGCGCAATTTCTCGGAGGAAGACGGAGTGGCTCATTTTATCAATTCATCGCTTACTAAGGCAGAAATTGCAGCAGTGAGAGATGATATAATGGCCGGCAAAACCAAGTTGCTGTATGTAGCTCCTGAATCGCTCAATAAAGATGAGAATGTAGATTTTTTGAAGAATGTAAAGATATCGTTTTATGCTGTAGATGAGGCCCATTGTATAAGTGAGTGGGGTCATGATTTCCGTCCTGAGTATCGTCGTATATTGCCTATAGTGAAGCGTATTGGTCGCTCGCCAATAATAGCCCTTACCGCGACAGCAACTCCTAAAGTTCAGCACGATATACAGAAAAACTTAGGTATGTTGAAGGCAAAAGTTTTCAAATCGTCGTTCAACAGGCAGAATTTATACTATGAGGTGCGTCCCAAGACTGATGATGTAGATAAGGATTTGATTAAGTACATCCGTTCGATGGAAGGCAAGTCAGGCATAGTATATTGTTTGAGCCGCAAGACGGTTGAAGATTTGGCACAAACCCTTCAGGTGAACAACATAACAGCCTTGCCATATCATGCAGGCATGGAGTCGTCGGTTCGCTCGGAGAATCAAGACGCTTTTTTGATGGAGAAAGTTCAGGTGATAGTAGCCACCATTGCCTTTGGAATGGGTATAGACAAACCGGATGTGCGTTTCGTGGTGCATTATGATATCCCGAAGTCACTTGAGGGTTATTATCAAGAGACGGGTCGTGCAGGAAGAGATGGAGGTGAAGGACAATGTATATGCTATTATTCCCCTAAAGATATAGAGCGGTTGCGTAAGTTTCAGCAGGGTAAACCTGTGGCAGAGCAAGAGATAGGTAATCAACTCTTGTTTGAGACGCAGAGTTATGCCGAATCCACTCTTTGCCGTAGGAAACTGCTATTGCATTATTTTGGTGAGGAATACGACAAAGATAATTGTGGCAACTGTGACAACTGCAAGAAGCACTATAAGATAATTGATGCAGGCGAGTTGCTTCAGTTGGTGATTGAGACTATTCAACAACTCAATGAGAAATTCAAGGCTGAGCATGTAGTAGATGTACTGAAGGGCAACGAGACGGCTGCCGTTATCAGTTATAAGCACAACGAATTGGAGAATTTCGGTGCAGCAGAGGATGAGGATGAGACTACACTGCATGCAGTGATTCGTCAGGCCATGCTGACGGGAATGATAAAGAAAGACATTGACTCGTATGGTGACTTGAAAGTGACTGCAGAGGGAAAGAAATTCATGAAGAAGGGTGGAGAATTTAAGGTGCCTATTGAGCAAAATAGCGAGGATGATGAAGATGCTATTGACCCTGGCATGTCGAGCGGTTCGGCGGCAGATGATGTGCTGTATAGTATATTGAAAGATATACGAAAAAAGATTTCCAAGAAACTGAATGTACCTCCGTTCGTCATATTCCAAGATCCAAGTTTGGAAGCAATGGCAACATCATATCCTATCACATACGAAGAGTTGCAAAACATACCGGGTGTAGGTGCAGGCAAGGCCAAACGCTATGGAGAGGAATTCTTGCATGTGATAAAAGAATATGTGGATGAAAATGAGATTATTCGTCCTGAAGACTTGCGTGTGAGGACTGTTGCCAAGAAATCGCAATTAAAAATTAGTATCATTCAAGCCATTGACCTTCAGAAAGACCTTGACGATTTGGCAGAGTCAAAGGGTATGTCGATGGAGGAACTGCTCGAGGAAATTGAGGCAATAGTATATTCAGGAACAAAAATCAATATAAACTATTTTATTGAAGAGGTGGTTGATCCTGATAAAGAAGAAGAGATTTACGACTATTTCCGCAATGCCGAAACCGACAATATAGCCACAGCACTTCGGGCATTAGGTGAAGACGATTTTACGGAAATTGAAGTAAGACTTGTAAGGATTAAGTTCCAATGCGAGTTAGGAAGTTAAAAGATTTTAAAGTACTTGGTCTTTAATGTCTAAATAAAAGTATCTTTATTCCTCTTTAACGACAAGCACTTAGAGATATTAGACCATAATTCTTGTTTAACTTGATTTATAGGCACACAAGTGCCTATTTCTTTTTGTATAGAAGTAACTGCTTTGTCAGAGAAACCGCAAGGATTGATATATGAGAAATATCTCAGGTCGGTATTTACATTAAGCGCGAATCCATGCATTGTAACATACCTTGATGCCCTAACACCTATAGCACAAATTTTTCTTGCATTAGAGCCTAATGGGTCAATCCAAACACCAGTTGCGCCCGTCAGCCGCGAACCTATAATACCATAGTTAGCAATCGTTATAATAACGGCTTCTTCGATTTGATGGATATAATCTTTTAGTCCTAAATGCAGTTGCTGTAAATCGAGTATAGGATAACCGGTAATCTGCCCTGGTCCATGATATGTTATATCTCCCCCACGAGAAATATGAATAAGTTTTATATTGTTTTCCTTCAACCACTTATCAGACATAAGCATATTATTATCATCCCCATGCTTACCAATGGTATATACGGGCAAGTGCTCACACAAAATCAAGTCTTGTGTGGGCTGCTTGCCTGCGATTTTCTGCTCAATTTTAAGATTAAAGAGGGCCTCTTGATTTTTTAGTGCTTCGTTATAATCAATCACGCCCCAATCGATGAAGTTGAACATAAAATAATGAGATAAGTATTACAAATATTCTTTTTTCAGCATCTCAACGAGTTGTGGAACGCCTATTGCTGCCCGTTGTTTGATATGAGTTACTCTTAAAGCATAATATCCCAATGCCGGTTGACCGGGGTCAACTATATATATGGGTACATTATCATGCACATATTCAAGCAATGACGCAGCGGGATAAACGGCGAGCGAAGTTCCTACTACCACAAACACATCTGCTCTCTGAGCAATTTCGATTGCAGGAGTCATATTGGGTACTCCTTCTCCAAAAAACACTATGTAAGGTCGAAGAAGCGAGCCGTCAGGATGGCGTGCGTCAAGAGGCTGTTGCCAGCCATGAATAGGCACAGTGGCTGTTTCGTCAATGGAAGAACGCAATTTCATAAGTTCCCCATGCAGGTGAGTGATGTGGGTACTTCCGGCACGCTCATGAAGGTCATCTACATTTTGTGTGATTACCTGAACAGGAAAATACTTTTCTAATTCGGCAATAGCATAATGTGCAGCATTAGGCTGAACACCAAGCAGTTCCTTGCGACGTTCATTGTAGAAATTCACTACCAATTCACGATTTCTTAAAATGGCTTCATGGGTGCAAACATCTTCTATCCGATATTTATCCCAATAGCCATCAGCATCCCGAAAAGTGCTCAATCCGCTATCGGCACTTATACCTGCTCCTGTAAAAACAACGATATTCATAATACATCAGTTTTAGATTATTTTACAACACCTATTGGCTTATAGTCTGTTCTTTCGATAACTTGCTGAAGAGTATAATCTTGTTGACTAAGACTTGCGCTTACAAATCCCATCTCTTTGGCTTTGTCTTCATTGAAGGTGAAATAAGTACATTCAGCAATAGCACAGATCTGAAATTCGCTTTCAGGTTTGCTTTTGCTCCATATTTCTCCTTGAACTACCGCCACACGATGGTTATTGCTTTTAAGTCTTGCCTTTAGTAATAAAGGGCCATTGATTGTAGAAACTGCTTGTCGGTAACGAATTTCCATTTTAGCAGTTACGCCGCTTGTACGCAGTTTCTTAAAGACCACCCATCCACAAACCTCATCAAGCAAAGTTGCCTGAATACCACCATGAAGAGTGTTTATCCATGATTGGTGGTCGCTGGTAGGATGCCATACCGACAATATATCGCCTTCTATATCATTTTCGTCTTCTTCATAGAAGTGCATCCGCATCCCTTTAGGGTTAGCAGGGCTACAACCAAAACAGTTGTAGCCCTGCATATCTACCCATGGGTTAATGATTTCCCTCATTAGGCCTCAAATAATTTACCAAAATCTTCGTATGAGATTTCTTTGGTTTCTAATTTAACTATACCTTTCAGTGCCTCGTAAATTTTATTTTCAGCCACTCTCTCGGCTATACCACGCACTTGGTCTTCTTTTTTGAGAGTTTCCTGAGCATACTGAGTGAGCATCTCATCACTTATATTTGACAAACCATATTGCAGGAACTGCATGCGGGTCATCTCTTTAGCATAAGCCTCAACATCGGCTTTTTCTACTTTAATCTCATAAGCCTCTGCAAGTTGGTCTTTAGCCAAATGCCATTTGAGTTCTTCTATCATCTTAGGAAACTCTTTTTCCACTTGCTCTTCGGTCATCTTTTGCTCGTTTTGTTGCAAGAGCCAGCGTTTGAGGAAGGCCTCAGGAAATTCGACCTTTTCCATTTTTTTCATGATGGCTGCTTTGGCATCAAGTCCGAACTTATAATCTGCATCTTGTTTGAAATTGCCCTTGATTTCCTCTTTAATGCGATTGCGAAAATCAGCCTCATCACTTACCTTTCCTTCGCCATATACTTTTGCAAACAGCGCCTCGTTAACATCTGCTTTTTCATGACGGGTAATAGACTGTATTTCAAAAGTAAACTCGTCAGCCAATCCCGCCACTTCCTCTTTCTTTATGCTGAGCATTGACGACACTTCCACTTCTGAGTTATAGGCTTTTTTAGGGTTAAAAGTGATGATATCTCCCTTTTTAGCCCCCTCAAAAAGTTTCTTTTGGTCTTCGTCTTGCATATATTCAGGAGAGAGTACGGCATTTTCTTTAACCACACCATTTTCTTTATTCTCAACCAATTTGCCTCTAAGCATATCGTTGCCTTGATATTCTTCTACTTGTTTGTATTCCCCAAAACGATAAGCGTACGATTCTATTTGGTTATTCACTTGTTCTTCACTGACTTGAATATCATAGTATGTCAGTTTGTTTTTACCATTGAGTTTAACATCGATTTCGGGTGCGATGGCTATATCAAAGACAAAAGTAAAAGTAGTATCCACATCCCAGTCTATTGCAGGTGTTTCTGTATCGTTTGGCAGAGGCTCACCAAGGATGTTGAGTTTTTGCTCTTTAACAAAGTTATAAATACCTTCATTGATAGCATTATTAACCTGCTCGCCAAGTACAGCCTTTCCATACATTTTCTTTACTAAACTTGTAGGAACCATACCTGGGCGGAAACCGGGTACATTGGCTTTACGACGGATGTCCTTTAATTCTTTTTGGACTTTTTCTTCATAGTCCTGAGGCTCAATAACTATACTTAACTTAGCATTGAGTTGATCGATGTCTGTTTTTGTTACTTGCATATATTATTTTATTTAATGATTTGAACATTTATTTGGTGAGGGGAATATACTAATTAAGACATATTCAACCTCAAATTTATCTGTTTTGTCTTTTTCTCTCAAGTTCATCAAGAATGATTTTTCTGATACGCATTTTTGTGGGCGTAACTTCAACATATTCATCTTCCTTGATATATTCAAGCGCTTCTTCGAGAGAGAAAATGATAGGAGGAGGGAGTGTAGCCTTGTCATCTGCAGACTTACTACGCATATTAGTTAGTTTTTTAGATTTGGTTACATTGATAACTATATCTCCTTCTTTTGCATTTTCTCCCACTACTTGTCCTGCATAAACTTCGTCTTGCGGATAGATAAAGAATCGCCCTCTGTCTTGTAGTTTGTCGAGAGCATAAGCGTATGCTGTTCCTGACTCCATAGCAATAAGAGAACCATTAGAGCGTTTTTCTATCTCGCCTTTATATGGTTGGAATTCAAGGAAACGATGCGCCATTATAGCCTCTCCGGCACTCACATTCATCACATAAGTTCGCATTCCTATAATTCCTCGCGAAGGTATTTGGAACTCAAGTTGAACTCGGTCGTTGACCATTTCCATCTTGGTCATCTCGCCCTTGTGAGTACTTACATACTCAATGATTTTTCCGCTACACTCTTCTGGGGTATTCACTGTCAATTGCTCTATTGGCTCACACTTGACTCCATCTATTTCTTTGATGATAACCTGCGGTTGACCTACCTGCAACTCATACCCCTCACGACGCATTGTCTCTATAAGGACTGACAAATGTAACACACCCCTGCCATATACATGCCAGACATCCTCTGTTGGATTTTTCTCTACCCTGAGAGCAAGATTCTTGTCCAACTCTTTCATGAGCCGCTCATGAATATGTCTTGAGGTAACAAATTTCCCTTCTTGTCCGAAAAAAGGTGAATCATTTATTGTGAACACCATTGACATTGTAGGCTCGTCAATAGCAATAGGCTTCAGTGGCTCAGGATTATTAAAATCACATATAGTATCACCTATTTCAAATCCGTCAATGCCAACCAATGCACATATATCTCCACTGCTTACAGCATCTGTTTTCTGCCTACCTAAACCGGTAAAGGTATGCAACTCTTTGATTTTGGTTTTCTGCATTGTCCCATCACGCTTAGCGAGCGTTACCTGCATACCTTCTTTTAATGTACCACGATGAACTCTACCTATAGCTATACGACCAACATAAGGAGAATAGTCAAGCGAGGTAATAAGCATCTGAGGTGTACCTTGCAACTCTTCAGGAGCAGGTATATATTCTATTATTGCATCAAGCAGAGCGGTAATGTCAGTTGTAGGCTTATGCCAATCAGTACTCATCCAACCATTTTTGGCAGAGCCATAAATGGTTTGAAAATCGAGTTGTTCTTCAGTAGCATCCAGATTGACCATCAGGTCGAACACAGCCTCTTGTACTTCATCAGGACGGCAGTTGAGTTTATCAACCTTGTTTATTACCACTATCGGCTTCAAATTCATCTGCAAGGCTTTTTGCAATACGAAACGAGTTTGAGGCATCGGACCTTCAAACGCATCTACTAACAGCAGCACGCCATCTGCCATATTCAAAACTCGCTCCACCTCACCGCCGAAGTCAGCGTGACCCGGGGTATCAATGATATTGATTTTGTAGCCTTTGTATTCTATGCTCACATTCTTGGCAAGGATAGTGATACCGCGCTCTCGTTCAAGTTCGTTATTATCAAGTATCAACTCGCCCTTTGTCTCATTCTCGCGAAACAAATGAGCGGTATAGAGCATCTTATCCACCAATGTGGTTTTCCCATGGTCAACATGGGCAATTATTGCTATATTTCTAATTTTTTGCATAATCTTTATAGTAAATCAAAACAGCCTGCAAAGGTACGAAAAGTTTTTTAATCAGGAAACTGCATCAGATAAGCCTTAATAAATTCATCCAAATCGCCGTCCATAACGGCTCCTACATTGCTTGTTTGATAGTTTGTGCGATGGTCTTTTACTCTGCGGTCATCAAATACATAACTTCGTATTTGACTTCCCCACTCTATTTTTTTCTTTCCCGCTTCAACCTTTGCTGCTGCCTGACGGCGCTTTTCAAGTTCAAGTTCATAGAGTTGAGAACGAAGCAAACGAAGTGCATTCTCACGATTCTTAGGCTGATCACGCGTTTCAGTATTCTCTATCACTATTTCGTCATCTTGCTCCGTCAGAGGATTTTTGAACTTATAGTGCAATCTCACTCCTGATTCCACTTTGTTCACATTTTGACCACCGGCACCCGACGAACGGAATGTATCCCAACTGATTCCAGCAGGATTAACCTCAATCTCAATAGTGTCGTCAATAAGTGGAACTACAAATACAGATGAAAAACTTGTCATCCTTTTGCCTTGAGCATTATATGGCGATACTCTGACAAGCCTATGCACCCCATTTTCTGACTTCAAATAGCCGTAAGCCATATCACCCTCTACATTGAACGTTACAGTCTTTATACCAGCCTCTTCACCTTCTTGCAAGTTCTGTATAGTAGTTTTATATCCGTGTTTTTCGCAATATCTGAGATACATACGCATCAACATATCTGCCCAGTCTTGTGCTTCTGTTCCGCCTGCTCCTGCTACGATTTTAAGCACTGCCGACATTTGGTCCTCTTCGTGAGAAAGCATATTCTTCATTTCGAGGTTTTCTACTTCTTTCAGTGCCACTTGATATGCACTATCCACCTCTTCTTCACTTACTATTTCTTCCTTGCAATAGTCGAAAGCAAGTTGCAATTCTTCAGTTGCTTTTCTTACTCCTTCGTAACCTGCGATCCAATTCTTTAGGTTTTTTACTTTCTTCATCTGTGCCTCTGCAGCCTTTTGATCTGACCAAAACTCAGGATCTTGGGTCCGAAGTTCCTCTTCTTGCAGTTGCATTCTTTTTTCGTCAATTTGCAGATACTGACGCAGTTTATCGGCTCTAAGTTCAATTTCTTTCAGTTGTTCTATAGTTATCATAAGTGCATATTTTTCAGCGTGCAAAGGTAGTGCTTTTTGATGAAATGGCAAAACGCAAACGCAATACATTATTTTCAGGTCTCAGGTATTGATTAAATAATGCTTTATATGCTATCAAGCAGAAAAAAATATTTTTTTGTTTCACCTAAAGTGAGTAATTTTGCGAGTGGATAAAGCAATATGCAACATATTCGACAATATCGAAGACAATATCGGACACTATAAAATCTAAATATTATGAAGACAACTGATATCATGCAGCAACTCTCTCGTAAGCATCCTGGTGAATCGGAATACTTACAGGCAGTACAAGAAGTGTTGGAGTCAATAGAAGATGTTTATAACCAACATCCTGAGTTCGAACAAGCCCAAATCATTGAGCGTTTGGTAGAACCTGACAGAATCTTTACTTTCCGCGTGGTTTGGACCGATGATAGGGGCAAAGTACAAACCAATTTGGGTTATCGTGTTCAGTTTAATTCTGCCATAGGTCCTTACAAAGGCGGTCTGCGTTTTCATAGGGCTGTTACCCTCTCAATGCTTAAGTTTTTAGGATTTGAGCAGACATTTAAGAATGCATTAACAACCCTGCCAATGGGCGGTGCAAAGGGCGGTAGTGATTTTGACCCAGTTGGCAAGTCAGATGGTGAAATTATGCGTTTTTGCCAAGCGTTTATGATGGAGTTATGGCGCTGTATAGGTCCTGACCAAGATATACCCGCAGGCGATGTAGGTGTAGGGGGGAGAGAAATAGGTTTCTTGAATGGTATGTATCAGAAACTTGCCCGAGAATATCACACAGGTGTACTCACTGGTAAGGGCATGACATGGGGCGGAAGTATCTTGCGTCCTGAAGCAACAGGATATGGTGCTCTTTATTTCACTCAACACTTGCTGGATAAAGCCGGCAAGACTTTGAAAGGCAAAAAAATTGCTATTAGTGGTTTTGGAAATGTTGCATGGGGAGCAGCCAAAAAAGCAACAGAATTAGGGGCTAAAGTAGTAGCAATTAGCGGTCCGGACGGAGTATGCGAAATCGCAGACGGCATAACAGCAGAAATGATAGACTACATGCTCATTATGCGCGCTTCTAATCGTAACAAAGTAGAAGATATGGCGACCAAATTTCCTGACAAGGCAGTGTTTAAGGAAGGCAAAAAGGCATGGTCGGTAAAATGCGATATTGCATTACCTTGCGCTTTCCAAAACGAACTCGCATTAGAAGATGCACAGGAACTAAAAAGAAATGGTTGCTGGTGCTGCTGTGAGGTAAGTAATATGGGGTGCCAACCGGATGCAATACATTATTTCCAACATAACGGAGTTTTGTTTGCTCCGGGTAAAGCAGTAAATGCAGGTGGTGTTGCAACATCAGGACTTGAAATGACACAAAACGCCCAACACTTGAATTGGACTGCACAAGAGGTGGACGACCGCTTGCATCACATCATGAAATCAATTCACGAACAGTGCGTAATGCACGGCACGCAAGCAGATGGTACTATTGACTATGTGAAAGGAGCAAATATTGCAGGATTTATGAAAGTGGCTACAGCAATGTTGGAGCAAGGGATAATCTAAAGTACTAAATAATTATCATATTTAGATTAATCACTATATTAACTGAAAAATCACCTCTCCTACTAAAATATGAGAGGTGATTTTTTGTAATCACAAAAGATTACAGAATACTACCAAAGATTATAGAAGGTTAAAGAAGGTTAAAGAAGTTTCAGAATATCTTTCTCTATATCTTCAGGTTTAGTTGTTGGGGCGTAACGATCAACGACATTACCTTCGCGGTCGATCAAGAATTTTGTAAAATTCCATTTAATAGCCTTGCCTAACACGCCACCTTTTTGCTCTTTAAGATACTTATACAAAGGGTCTGCATCATCTCCATTTACCTTAATTTTAGCAAATTGCGGAAAACTAACATTGTATTTGAGTTGGCAAAAACTTACGATTTCCTCCTCAGTACCCGGGGCCTGATTGGCGAATTGATTGCAAGGAAAATCAAGAATCACAAGACCTTTGTCTTTGTACTTGCTGTAGAGTGCTTCTAAGCCTTCGTACTGTGGAGTAAAACCACAACCTGTAGCAGTATTAACCACTAAAAGGACCTTACCTTTGTAAATGTCCAAACTGACCGGCTGCTTTTTTGCGTCAAGCACCGTAAAATCATAAATATTCATATCTGTATAATTAATTGTTTTACCTTCAATTTCTTCAAGGTCAGGCGGGTATGCTTGCGAAAAACCTCTTACTACAAAGGAAAGTAAGAGAGCACAAATAAATGTGATTTTAGATTTCATCGCAAACAACCTTTATATAATTATCGTAAATGATACTGCAGTAAGCAAAGCATCTATGCTTTTTAACGGGTCCAAAAGTACAACATTTATTATGACATACAAAATAAATTATTGAAATTCACTATAAATAGTGATAAAAAAAATCGGTAGCCACAAAGGCTACCGATTATCTTATTACAAGAAATTATTTATTTTAATTCTTCAATATAGCCGTAAGCCACTTCTGCTACATTACCTTTTGAGTACCACATAAGTTGACCTACAACAGTTGCTGTTTGGCCTTTCTTAGGTGCTTGGTCAGATGATGTGAATTTCACATTACCTACATTATATGTACGGAAGCATGTGATTTCGTTAGTACCATCAGTAATGATAAAATCGCAGTTGCCATATTTAGCCAAATCCTCTGCTTTAGTTTTTACTTCTTTGACAGTACCAGAAACACGGTAGAATTTCTCGCTCTTACCTGTTGTGATAGGTTTAGCAATTTCGATAGCCTCTGCTATTGTAACGTTAGTTACATCGGTTTGAATAGTGCCGTCGCCTTGACCTGCATAGTCATTGCCGCCATTACCGCCGCCGTTACCTTTCTCGATAATTTCCATTTTACCTTTTACTATTTCAACGGTCTTCTCACCGTCTTTCTCATAGAACTTAATAGTACCGGTTGCACGAACTTTATCGCCTTTCTTAACAGCCTCTGTTACATCCAAATAATATGCTTGAACAGTACCTTTAGAAGCACTTGCATCATCAGAAAGCCATGCAGATTGTTGTAAATTCTCAAATTTATCTGAAGCATCGTATGCAAATGTTACATAGCCTTCAACTGTAACAGAAGTACCTTCTGCTTGTTGAGCAGCCTCAGCGCATGTCATTGTAGAACCTGTTGGAATCACGGTTTCACCACCTTGTTCGCCACCTTGCTCACCACCTTGTTCTGTGCCTTGTTGGTTAGGATCTTCAGGTGTGTTCTTGTTGTTGCAGGCTACAAATGCCAAACTTGCGACCAGCATAAGAGCGGTCATAAATTTTGTCGTTTTCATGATAATTTTTTTTAAGATTATTATTTATTTGTTTTGTTTAATTTCAACACGCAAAGGTACGACTATTTATTTATATACACAAACTACTTTTGTAGCATAAATTAAGGGCATTCAAAAAAAAGTCGTTAATTAGAACATATCTTGATATAAATTGGTACTTACACTTAATATATACCGCTTTTGGTTTTCTCTTGGTCATTTATTATTTGTGTTTAGTTACAATGCCCGCTTTGTGCCCTTGTACAAATCAAAAATTCACTCAAGACAAAACTTAAAATCAGTGTAAAACAATTTTTAGCAGTACATTAAAAAAAATAGTTTTTTTGCTTGATATTTGTGCAATATAAAAAATAGTTGTAATTTTGCACGCTTTTTTGGTGCAAGATTATTTTTCGTGTAAAAAAAATAGTTTGCGTAAAGAGCAGACCTTAACAACAGATTTACTAACAAATTAGGAGGACCCAAGTTATCGCACTACCACAGAATCCCCAGCAAAATCGTCCTGGGCGTGTAATAAAAGAAGAGTTGCACCGCATCAATGAAAAGATACGCGGAGTGCAAGAAGTTCGCCTTGTTGGCGACAATGTAGAGCAAGGCATATATTCATATCGCCAAGCGATGGAGATTGCCGATGAGTTGGAATTAGACCTTGTGGAAATCAGTCCGAAAGCGGACCCACCGGTATGCAGAATAATAGACTATCAGAAATTTCTCTATCAACTGAAGAAGAAAGAGAAAGAAAAGAAAGCCAATTCTGCTAAGGTAGTGATTAAAGAGATTAGGTTCGGGCCACAAACTGACGATCATGATTATAACTTTAAGTTGCGTCATGCTCAAGAGTTTTTGAAAGAAGGAAGTAAGGTTAAAGCGTATGTATTCTTCAAAGGCAGGAGTATAGTATATAAGGAGCAAGGGGAACAGTTGCTTGCTCGTTTTGCTCTTGATTTGGATGAATACGGCAAGGTAGAACAACTGCCTAAGTTGGAAGGCAAAAGAATGATACTTTTCCTTGCTCCTAAAAAATAAAGCGACAACGGAGTCATAGGCTATAGGCTGCCTACACTCCATAATTATAAACAACTAAATAAATAAGAAAATGCCAAAAATGAAAACTAATTCCGGTGCTAAAAAGCGTTTCAACCTTACCGGAACAGGAAAAATTAAGCGCAAACATGCTTACAAGAGTCACATTTTGACCAAGAAGACCAAAAAGCAGAAACGCAACTTGACTCATGTTGCTATTGCTAACGAAGCCAACACTCGTTCAATCCGCGAAATGCTTCTGCTGCGCTAACCTAATTTATTAACCGAATGTCCGGCTGTAAGTTTGCCATAGGGAGCAACGCCGGCAATCAAAAACAAAAAGAATTATGCCAAGATCAGTAAATCATGTTGCATCTCGCAACCGTCGCAAAAAAATCATGAGCCTCACAAGAGGCAACTTCGGTGGACGCGCTAATGTTTGGACCGTAGCCAAGAACACTTGGGAAAAAGGTTTGCAATACGCTTTCCGCGATCGTCGTAACAAAAAACGCAATTTCCGTGCTCTTTGGATTCAGCGTATCAATGCCGCTGCACGCTTAGAAGGTTTATCATACAGCCAACTTATGGGTGCACTTCATAAAGCAGGTATCGTTATCAACCGCAAAGTGTTGGCAGATCTTGCTATGAATCAACCCGCTGCTTTCAAAGCAATAGTTGAAAAAGCAAAAAACGCCTAACCTTAAAGAAGGCGCAAAGAAATAAGTAAAAGACTGCCTTCGGGTAGTCTTTTACTTTAAGACATAATTCAATATCATTTATATAAAGTACAAACAATATCTTGCCGCAACACAATGAAACGAACCATTCCTTTGATATTATTATTGGTGATTTTGTTTTTTTGTGACATTTTGTTTGGAGCAATCAGTTTATCATTCAATGATATATTTACAAGCACAGGTGTATATCATCAGATTTTCATGAACTTGCGCCTTCCTCGTGCTATAACTGCCATAATCGCGGGAATAAGTCTTTCTGTATCAGGACTTATGATGCAGACTCTTTTTCGCAACCCCCTTGCAGGTCCTTATATATTAGGTGTATCTTCAGGTGCCACATTAGGAGTTGGTACATTAGTTTTACTTGGCTCTATCATTGGTTTTACCGCCACATCCACAGCCACAGTATTTGCGGCTATACTTGGTGCAAGCATTATACTACTTTTGGTGTTAGCAGTCTCATTTAAAGTAGAGAGCAATGTGTCATTACTTATTATTGGTATGATGTTAGGTTCTGTTGCCGGAGCATTGGTCAACTTAATGCAAAACTTCGCCAATCCGGATTCTCTAAAACTCTTTATCGTATGGTCGCTTGGCTCACTCTCAGCCGTAGGGTGGCACGAGATGAGCGTAGTGGTACCTGTATTTGTTTTAGGGCTTATTATGTCCATTCTCCTCGTAAAGCCTCTTAATGGTCTTATGCTTGGCGAAAATTACGCTAAAGGATTAGGAATAAATGTAGGTCAAACTCGACTAATAATAGTTGTTTCAACCGGTTTGCTTGCCGGGGTCGTTACCGCCTTTTGCGGTCCAATTGCATTTATAGGAGTGGCGGTGCCCCACATAGCAAGAGGGTTGTACAAAACCAGCAACCATCGCACCACCCTACCTGCCTCAGCACTAATAGGCGCCAACCTTATGCTTTTGTGCGACACTATTGCTAATCTATTTACCTACCCGCTCCCTATCAGCACCATCTCGGCTCTTTTTGGAGCACCAATCATCATCTGGATACTTCTTAAAAAATAAGACATGATTGTTGTATTATATCAGAACTAAGAATAGTTCTAATAAATCTCAGTTATATTATGACAAAAGGATATCAATCATTTGATATCTTTTTTTTATATCCGCACATAATTGGTACCAAAAACAACATAAATATCAACATACAGCCCCACATTCCTCCACCATTGTTAATAACTTACATAAAACACTTATTTTCTATAATTTATCATGTTCATAAATATGTTTATATCTATTCATAAATCATGTTAAAAACTTTTTTGTGGGGAAATGTGGTGAATATAAAAACTTTTTCATACCTTTGCAGCGTGGAAACTAACACTTTACAAGAAAACTTTTATTCAGATGACTACTTTTATCGGAAATATAGAGGCTAAATTAGATAGCAAAGGCCGCATGTTTGTTCCCGCGCAATATAGGAAGATTCTGAGTGAGATGCAGTCGGAACGAATCGTAATGCGTAGAGACACTGACAATGCATGTCTGATAATGTACCCTGAAGAAATATGGAATCGTAAAGTTGAAGAATTAAGTAGTGCCTTAAACGAATGGGACGCTGAGGATCAAATGCTTCTTATGCAATTTGTGAGCGATGCCGAATTTCTTGAATTGGACTCACAAGGTCGAGTACTGCTCCAAAAAAGAAATTTGCAACAAATAGGTGCTACAAATGACATACTTATTGTTGGGTTGATGAATCGCTTTGCTATTTGGGACAAAGAGACATTTGAGAACAAGAGGTTAGCACAAAAAGACTTTGCTCAGAAGATTCATGAGAGGATGAAGAAATAGATATATTCAATATCAAATGACAGAAACATATCACATACCGGCTTTGCTTCATGAGACTATTGACGGACTAAACATCAGTCAAAACGGAATTTATGTGGATGTTACTTTCGGTGGTGGCGGTCATTCTAAAGCCATCCTTAATTTACTCTCAGAAGAAGGTAAACTATTTAGTTTTGACCAAGATATTGATGCTTACAATAATTTTACTGCCAACAACTCTGAAACACCTGAGAATTGGGAATTTGTTCACAGTAATTTCAAATATCTAAAGAATTTCATGCAATATTATGGGGTGAACGAGATAGATGGTTTGGTGGCCGATTTAGGTGTTAGTTTTCATCATTTCGACACTGCCAAGCGGGGATTTTCTTTTAGATTTATGGGGCCGCTTGATATGCGTATGAATCAAAAAAGCCTTATTACAGCCCAACAAGTTATAAATACTTATTCAGAACAGGAATTAGCGCGGGTGTTGCATTTGTATGGTGAGATGAATAACTCACGCCAAATTGCAAGGAAAATAGTAAAAGCAAGAGAAAATGAAATAATTACTACTACAAAAAGACTTGTGGAGGTAGTGATAGGGAGTAAAGTAGAATCAAAGGAAGATGAGTTAGATATTGACGCTCGTTATAAAAAGGATTTAGCACGACTTTTTCAAGCATTGAGAATAGAGGTGAATGATGAAATGGGAGCGCTTAGAAGTATGCTTACCGATGCGCTGGAACTACTCAGACCTAAAGGCAGAATTGCAGTGCTTACCTACCATTCGTTAGAAGATCGAATAGTTAAGAATTTCTTTCGTACAGGCAACTTTGAGGGTAAACAGGAAAAAGACTTTTACGGAAATCTCATTTCGCCATTCATGCTTGTTAATAACAAAGTTATTGTGGCAAGCGAAGAAGAAGTGGAACAAAACCCAAGAGCAAGAAGTGCCAAGTTAAGAATAGCAGAAAAAAAATAGTTATGTCAGACAAGAAGCGCATCAGCATACAAGAAATCTTATCAGGGAATATTTTTACCCATGATTTTTTTCGCAAGCAGTACAAACTATTTTTGCTTATTGCAGCATTGCTTTTTATTTATATTTACAATGGCTTTGAATGTCAGAAACAGGCTCGCCAAATGGCTCGTTTAGAACAGCAAATCAAAGATGCTCACTACGAACTGCTTGACCTTTCAGCCGAATACACAGAAATGACACGCCCTTCTACACTCAACCGACTTTTGAAAGAACGAAACAGCCAAGTACGAGAATCTACTATTCCGCCCACCTTGATTTCAGAATAAAAAGGAAGAAACACATTCGCATAATATTGTTCAAAAAGCCATGTCAGATACACAAAGAAATACTATTATCCGCTTTGCTATCATTTACACAGTGATAGCCATTGGTTTTTTGGCAGTACTTATCAAAATCGGCGTAACACAAACTATTGACAGGAAGCAACTGCTTGCTATTGCTTCAAGACAGGTAAGTAGGAACGAGACTATACCTGCAAGCAGGGGTAATATATTTGATTGCAGTGGCAGACTGCTTGCCGGTTCTGCTCCACAATATTATATTTATATGGACACCCGTGTCCCCGCGCTTTCTGACAACGACAATCTGCTTTTTAACAAATATATAGATAGTATTTCTGACGGATTGGCAAATTTGTTTCAAGACCGGACTGCGGCCCAATACAAACAAACGATAACAAATGCTTTTTACAAGGGCAATGGTCGTTTGAGGATTTACCCAAAGCGAATTACTTATAGTCAGTTAAAAGAATTGAAAGCATTGCCGCTTTTCAACCAAGGCTCAATGAAGAGCGGTCTTATTGTAGAATCTCGCTACCAACGCATCAAGCCCTTTGGCTCATTGGCATCAAGAACGATTGGTAGTATATATGGTGAGACAGGTAAAGGTAATTCAGGACTTGAGATGCAATTTGAAGAGTATCTACATGGGAAAGATGGGCAAAAGACGATACAAATGGTTGATGGTCGTGTAGTGTCGGTAGAAGACGAGGATGCGATTGACGGCATGGATATCATCACCACTCTTGATGCCAACTTGCAAGATGTAGTTGAGAGTCAACTTCGCCAGACTCTCAATCGCCTTGATGCAGATTGGGGTTGCTGTATTCTGATGGAAGTGAAGAGCGGCAAAGTGAGGGCAATGAGTAACTTGGGCAGGACGGCAGGAGGCAATTATATTGAGGATAAGAATTATGCAGTGAGCCGTATAGAGCCCGGTTCGACCTTCAAGACCTACGCTCTGATGGCTGCTATGGATGATGGTAAGGTAAGCATAGACGACACAATAGATGTAGAAAAAGGACTTTGGTATTACGAGAAGGCTCAACGCCCTATCCGCGACTCACATATATATAAGGACAAGCAAGGCAATCCACTCGCCGTTACTCGGTTTACTGTTAAAGAAGTATTGGCAACATCGTCTAATGTAGGATTGGCCAAGATAGTTACTTCTGCGTATGAAAAAAAAGCATCCAAATTCGTTGATAAATTGGATAAGATGGGAGTAAGGGAAACGGTACCATTCGATATCCCCGGCACTCAACAACCAAAGATAGACGATCCCAACGACGGCGAGACTCTTGCCCGCATGGCATTTGGTTATTATGTAGAGTTGCCGCCTATTGATATCCTTATGTTCTACAATGCTATTGCTAACAATGGCAAGATGATTCGTCCATATATAGTAAGTGAGATACAGAAAGATGGCATCACTCATAAGCGATTTTCAAGTTCTACTGTCAGTTCTTCGATATGTAAATCGAGCACACTAAGGGATATTCGCGAATGTTTGGAGGCGGTTGTGTGGGACAATAAATTTGGCACTGCATCAGTGAATCCATGGGGAATGCGAAAGGCTCAATCAGACATAGTACATATAGCAGGCAAAACCGGCACTGCACAAGTGCTTGAGAAAAACGGAAAATACAACCCCCACCATCACCGCACTCTCTTTTGCGGCTATTATCCTATGGATAATCCAAAATACACTTGTATTTGCGTTATTCAACAGAAAGAACAGGCTATATATGATGCCGGATTCGATTGTGGTGGTACGGTAAGAAGAATTGCAGAAAAGACAATGGCATATCACAGTTCAACGCCTGTAAGTAATTATGCTGTGGATCCGGACTCAATAGTTCGTCCTACTATCAAACGCGGATTACAACGACCGATACATATCGCTTCTAAAGGGACTAAGATAAAAGTAAAAAGTGCCGATTCACAATGGATAAGAGTAAATGAACAATACGAGGCTGTACCATTGCAAGTAAGCAAGAATATAGTTCCTGATGTTATAGGTATGGGAGCCAAAGATGCTATATTTGCAATGGAGCAAACAGGGATGCTGGTTTCAGTTCATGGCAAAGGGAAAGTGGTCAGTCAGAGCGTGAGTGCAGGGGAAAAGGCCATAAAAGGAGCAAATGTAATTTTAGAATTAAAGTAAGATAAACATAAATAAAACAAACTATTATGATACTTTCTCAACTGCTTAAAGCAATAGAAACGGAACGAGTAATCGGCGATACTGAATTAGAGATAAAAAACATTCAGTTCGATTCTCGAAAAATAGAGCACGGTTCTATGTTTGTGGCAACTATTGGCACCACAGTCGATGGTCATGATTTTATAGGTCAATGTATAGATAACGGTGCGAAGGCAATAGTATGTCAAAGAATAGATAATATAGTAGAAGGTATAACATACATAGTGGTAAAAGACACACAAAAGGCATTAGGTTTTTTGGCATCAGAATTTTACGGCAGGCCGTCGGAGAAACTTATTTTGGTTGGTGTAACGGGAACTAACGGAAAAACTACAATTGCCACTTTACTTTATAAACTGACTCGCGGAATTGGGCACAAGACAGGTTTACTTTCTACAGTATGTAATTATATAGAAGACGAAGCAATACCATCCACCCACACTACCCCTGACGCTCTTGCTCTTAACGAGTTGCTATCTAAAATGGTGGAGCAAGGATGTGAATATTGTTTTATGGAAGTAAGCAGCCATTCTATTGCGCAGGAACGGATTGCAGGTCTTAAATTTAATGGTGGTATATTCACAAATCTTACTCGTGACCATATTGATTTTCACAAGACTTTCGACAACTATAGAGACACTAAGAAACGCTTTTTCGACAATCTGCCAAAACAAAGTTTTGCCATTACTAACAAAGATGACAAAAACGGGTTAGTAATGGTTCAGAACACAAAAGCCAAGATTTATAGTTATTCCACTCGCACTATAGCGGATTTCAAGGCACAGATACTTGAAGAAGGTTTCGAAGGGATGTTGCTCAATATAAACCAGCAGGAAGTGTTTGTACCTTTAGTAGGCCGTTTTAATGTAAGTAATTTGCTTGCGATATACGGAACAGCCATTTGTTTAGGCTTTGACAAAGACGAAGTTTTGCGCATACTAAGTACGCTCAAACCTGTAAATGGAAGATTTGAGACTATATATTCTCCCAAGGGATGGACTGCAATAGTGGATTATGCTCACACGCCCGATGCAGTAGAGAATGTGATAAGTACCATAAACGAGATACGGAAAGCAGGTACGAAACTCATTACGGTAGTAGGTTGTGGCGGCAATCGGGATAAGGGTAAACGCCCTATGATGGCTAAGATTGCTAAAAACGGTTCAGAGCAACTTATTCTTACCTCAGATAATCCTCGCGACGAAGAGCCCGAAGATATACTCAAGGATATGCTTGCGGGCTTGACAGAAGAAGAGAAACTCTCAACCCTTGTTATAGAAGACCGCCGACAGGCTATTCGCACCGCATGCACATTGGCTGGTAAGGGCGATGTAATACTTATTGCAGGCAAAGGGCATGAAGATTATCAAATAATTAAGGGGGTGAAACATCATTTTGATGATCACGAAGAAGTAAAAGCAATGGTTTAATAGAACTAAATAAACACAATTATGTTATATCATCTTACAGAATATCTCCAATCGATTTTTGGTCACTGGTCGGGAGCAGGCCTTATGCAATACATCAGTTTCCGTGCTATAATTGCATTTGTTATAGCGTTGCTGACAAGTATGTGGTTTGGCAAATACTTTATCAACCTGCTTCGTCGGAAGCATATAAGCGAGACACAGCGTGATGAAAAGACCGATCCTTTTAACACAAAGAAGGTAGGAGTCCCAACTATGGGAGGAATCGTTATCATTGTGGCTATACTCACAGCAGTGCTTCTGATTGGCAAACTGACCAATGTATATATGCTTCTTATGATTGCTACAACCCTTATACTTGGGTTGCTTGGTTTTCTTGACGACTATATCAAGACCTTCCGCCATAACAAGGACGGGTTGAACGGTTGGTTCAAGATATTCGGGCAAGTGATGCTTGGACTAATTGTGGGTTTAACACTAAGATACAGCCCTGTAAGCGTTATAAACGAGACGGTTGAAGTAAAGATAGAAAACAACACGGAGGTAGTATATAAATCACCAGACGTAAAAAGTACTCGCACTACCATTCCATTTGTAAAAAACCACAATGCCAACTATGCTAATTTATTTTCATGGTTAGGCGAGCCTTATAAGTATTGGGCGGGTTGGATAGTGTTTATCATGATGATAGTGTTTGTTGTGGCAGCAGTATCCAATGGAGCCAATCTAAATGATGGTATGGATGGTATGTGCGCGGGTAATTCCGCCTTTATTGGTATTGCATTGCTTATACTCTCATACGTAAGCGGTTCGGTAGTATGGGCGGATTATTTTGATGTGATGTATATTCCAGGCAGTGAGGAATTGGTAGTCTTTCTTGGAGCGTTTGTAGGTTCGTTGATAGGTTTTCTTTGGTACAACACCTACCCTGCTCAGATATTCATGGGGGACACAGGCAGTTTGACCATAGGCGGAATCATAGCCGTATGTGCGTGCATAATACACAAAGAGTTGCTTCTTCCTATCCTTTGCGGAGTATTTTTGATGGAGAGTGTGTCGGTTATAGGTCAGCGCTTTTTCTACAAATGGGGCAAGCGCAAGGGTGTTCATCAACGCCTATGGAAGCGCACACCTCTACACGACCATTACAGAACATCACTTGAGCAAGTGCAAAATTTAGATCCGGGCTCAAGCGTACTTTTTAAGGGAAGCAAAGACCTTCATCATGAAAACAAAATCACTATTCGTTTTTGGTTAGTAACAATACTTCTTGCAACATTTACCATACTTACACTAAAGATTCGATAAGATGGAAAATAAATTATTAGTAATATTGGGAGCCGGTGAGAGCGGTTGTGGAGCAGCCATTTTAGGCAAAGAAAAAGGCTATAAGGTATTTGTTAGCGATATGGGCGAAATAAAGCCTGCATATAAGGCTTTACTTGAGCAACATGGTATTTGCTATGAATCAGGCAAACATAGCGAAGAGACCATACTGCAGGCCCAAGAGGTAGTAAAAAGCCCCGGAATACCTGAATCAGCCCCCATCATACAAAAGTTACGTTCTCAGAATACACCTGTAATTTCAGAGATTGAATTTGCAGCCAGATACACAAATGCCAAAATGATATGTATCACGGGCAGCAATGGTAAAACTACAACGACTTCACTAATTTACGATATCCTTGTTCGTGCAGGTCTTAATGTAGGTTTAGCAGGTAACATAGGCAACTCTTTGGCACTGCAAGTTGCACAACAACAAAGAGACTATTATGTGATTGAACTATCTTCATTCCAATTGGACAATATGTATGATTTCAAAGCAGATATAGCCATACTAATGAATATCACACCCGACCATTTGGATAGATATGAATATAAATTTCAGAATTATGTAGATGCCAAAATGCGCATCACACGCAATCAGACACCAAAAGATGCATTTATCTACTGGTCAGAAGATCCGGTGATAGACAATGAAATAAAGAAAATAAAACCGCTTGCAACGCTGTATCCCTTTGGCAGCAAGAAGGAGCATAATGTTGCATATATTGATGGAGATAACCTGACTATATCTGCTTCTAATGCCATGAGTCTAACGATGCCAGTTTCATCACTTTCGCTTAAGGGTAAACACAATAGTTTCAACTCTATGGCTGCTGGTTTGGCTGCACAAATTCTGCATATCAAAAACGATATTATTCGCCAAAGCCTACAACAATTTGCAGGGGTTGCTCATAGACTTCAATATGTAGCCACAATAAGAGGTGTTAAGTTTATCAACGACAGCAAAGCGACCAATGTCAATTCATGTTGGTATGCATTAGAATCAATGACTGCGCCTACAGTGCTTATACTTGGGGGTAAAGACAAAGGCAATGACTATAGTGAGATAGACACATTAGTGAAAGAGAAATGCCACACTCTGGTATTTATGGGTGTTAATAACGAGAAGTTGCATGAGCATTTTGACAATATGGGTCTTAATATAATAGACACTCACAGCATAAGTGATGCTGTTCGTTTAGCCTATAATGCAGCCAAAGAGGGTGACACGGTACTTCTCTCGCCTTGCTGCGCTTCGTTCGACTTATTTAAGAGTTATGAAGACAGAGGCGAGCAATTTATACAACAAATAAAACAATTATAACAAAGTAGGCATTAACATATATTAACCGATAATGTCAGAGTATTTTCATATTGGCAGTCGCAAGCATATAGACAAGGCTTTTTGGGTGATATTTATCTCGCTTGTAGTTGTTTCTATTCTCGCCTTGTTCAGTTCGAGCAGTAGTTTGATTCGTCAGGCCACTGCACATGGTCATAACCCGTTACAACCTATTGCGGCACAGATACTTTATTTATTTCTGGGAGTTGGTATTGCTTATGGACTGCAATTTCTTCCTTCATGGTTATATAGGGTGGGCGCATACGGTCTGTTTGCATTAGGCTTAATCTTTTTGCTACTCAATGCAGCACATATTGGTGTTACCATCAATGGCGCCACTCGGTGGATAAAGATAGGCGGTATAACTGTACAGTCGTCGGAAATAGCCAAATTGGGACTTATTATAGTAGTTAGCGACTTACTAACTCGCATCAAAGACGAAGAGAGCCGTAAGCGATATTTCTGGATAGTAATTACCCTTACCGCTGTTACATGTATGCTTATCATGCTTGGAAACTTAAGTACTGCTATTTTGCTCGGAGGAGTTATTATATTACTCATGATTCTTGCACGAATACCATGGAAATGGCTTGCAGGAATAATAGGTGTGGCAGTGGCAGTGCTTGTTATGGGTTATTTTATAGTTGAGTTTGGTTTTGTAAGACCTAAAAGAGAACTACACGGACCATTTGCCCGCGCAACTGTATGGGTTAGCAGAATAGATAATAAGATTCTTGAGCATAAAGAGGAGAGTGATGGTACGCTCCGAATTAACGACGACAACTATCAGTCAATGTTGGCACGAGTTGCTGTTGCACGCGGCGGGCAATCGTTTTTCGGAGTTTTACCAGGGAACAGTGTTGAACGCGACCATCTGCCACTTGCCTATGCCGACTATATATTCGCTATAATAGTGGAGGAGACAGGAATGGCAGGTTCTATCTTGCTCGTTTTTTTGTATCTTGCTATACTTTTCAGGGCATGTCTTGCCTCAAGCCGCTATAGCGACTATTCCGCTCAACTTATGGTTATGGGATTAGGACTGATGATAACCGTTCAGGCGCTGGTCTCAATGGCTGTGGCTGTAGGATTAGGACCTGTGACAGGACAACCATTGCCTATGATAAGTAAAGGTGGAACAAGTGCAATCATAACGAGTATATATTTTGGTATTATGATGGGTGTTGCACGAGAACAAAACGAGAAGAAAGCAGAGCAGGAAGCCGTTGTAGAACAAAGTGAGAAAGAAGTGCCGGATATAGAAATTGAATAAATTCACAAAACATATAATTATAATATTATGAATTACTTAATCTCAGGAGGTGGTACAGGAGGTCATATTTTTCCCGCAGTGAGTATAGCCAATGCGCTTAGGGAATTAGACCCGGATTGCAAGATTCTTTTTGTAGGTGCTTTGGGCAGAATGGAGATGGAGCGTGTTCCACAGGCAGGCTATGAAATTATAGGTTTGCCCGTAAGAGGTTTCAATCGTCAACAACCATGGAAGAATATCAGTGTGATTTGGGACTTGCTTCGCTCACTCAGACAAGCAAAAAAAATCATCCGTGACTTCAAGCCGGATGTGGCAGTTGGTGTGGGCGGATATGCATCAGGGGCTGCTATGAAAGCGGCTGCTCGGATGGGTGTGCCGGTACTTTTGCAAGAGCAAAACGGATTTGCAGGTGTTACTAACAAACTGCTTCGAAATGATGCAGAAAAAATATGTGTGGCATACGAGGGAATGGAGAAGTTCTTCCCTAAAGACAAAATCATACTTACAGGCAATCCAGTCAGACAAAATCTTGAAGGTGGCAGTAAAGAAGAGGCTGCGGAATACTTTGGTTTGGACAAAGACAAAAAGACCCTGCTTATTATAGGAGGTTCACTTGGTGCAAGAACTATCAACCAGAGTGTTATCAAAGGATTGCAGGAACTTGAGAAGAGCGACATTCAGGTAATTTGGCAAACAGGTAAAACCTACTACGACCAATGTAGGCAAGCGTTAGAAGATTCTTTAGGCAGCAATCAAGACCAAAGTAATATCTATTGCGCACCTTTTATCTCGCGTATGGATTTAGCGTATGCCATAGCCGATGTGGTTATTTCTCGGGCTGGTGCATCGTCTATAAGCGAACTCTGTTTGCTTGGGAAAGCGGCCATCCTTGTGCCTTCACCTAATGTGGCAGAAGATCACCAAACACACAATGCTATGGCTCTTGTGGATAAAGAAGCAGCATTGCTCGTAAGAGATATCGAAGCATACGAACACCTCGTGCCAACTGCTTTGGCACTCATTAACAACGACAAGCGGAGAAAACTATTAGAAAGTAACATTCTAAAGTTGGCACAAAGAGATTCTGCTAAAAGAATAGCACAAGAGGTGATAAAATTAGCCAAACAATAACATTTTGCAGGGTAATAAAAAAGTTGTATCTTTGCAGGCTGAAAAAACACCTTATAAAGGGTTGTTTATCCGAACAACTGCAAATGGGAATAGTAAGGTAGTACTCAACTGCCAAAATATAAATGTTATTAAATATTTAATAAACTATTGAATGAATAGTACAGCAATTTTATTGAGTATAGGAGTATTTTTATTGGTGATACTCTTGCTCGTAGTAGTATTGTTGGTTGCCAAGAAATATTTGGTGGCAAGCGGCAATGTTAAGATAACCGTCAATGGCGATAAGGAATTTGATGTTCCCGCCGGTGGCACTTTGCTTGCAACAATGGGCGAAGCCGGTGTTCACCTGCCTTCTGCCTGTGGCGGTAAGGGCTCTTGCGGACAGTGCAAGTGCCAGGTACTCTCAGGTGGCGGCGAGATTCTGCCTACCGAGACCGTCCATTTCTCCCGCAAACAGCAGAAAGAAGGATGGCGTCTGGGTTGTCAGGTCAAAGTGAAAGAAGATATTCAGATGAAGGTCGATGAGGCCGTACTCGGCGTCAAAGAATGGGAGTGCGAAGTCATCTCCAACAAGAACGTTGCTACCTTTATCAAGGAGTTCAAGGTGCAGCTGCCTCCGGGCGAGCACATGCACTTCGAGCCTGGTTCGTACGCGCAGATTATCATCCCTGAGTACGACATCGACTACGACCGCGACATGGACAAGTCGCTCATCGGTGACCTCTATCTGCCGGCATGGCAGAAGTTCGGGCTCTTCAAACTCAAACAGAAGAACACCCAAGCTACCGTTCGTGCTTATTCGATGGCTAACTACCCCGACGAGGGCGACATCATCACCCTCACCGTCCGTATCGCTACCCCGCCCTTCAAACCGAAGGATCAGTGCCCCAACGGACCGGAGTTCATGGACGTACCCTGCGGTATCGCTTCCACGTATATCTTCTCGCTCAAACCGGGCGACAAGGTGCGCATGAGCGGTCCTTACGGTGAGTTCCGTCCTGTTTATGACAGTAAGAAGGAGATGATCTGGGTTGGTGGTGGAGCCGGTATGGCGCCGCTGCGTGCGCAGATCATGCACATGTTGAAGACCCGCAACTGCCGTGACCGTGAGATGCACTATTTCTACGGCGCACGTGCTATCGACGAAGTCTTCTTCCTCGACGATTTCCTCGCTTTGGAGAAGGAGTTCCCGAATTTCCATTTCCACTTGGCGCTGGACCGTCCGGACCCGAAGGCAGACCAACTGGGTATCAAGTACACCCCGGGCTTCATCGCTCCTGTGATGGGCGACACCTACCTCAAGCAGCATGACGCTCCCGAGGATGTCGAGTACTACCTCTGCGGTCCTCCTATGATGGCGAAAACGGTATTGGATCTCCTGCACTCCCTTGGAGTGGACGACGCCGATATTCGTTTTGATAACTTCGGAGGTTAATAAATTAAGGAACGCGCACGTGTGTGCGCGTTCTTTAATTTTAGCCGTTGTGCTCTGCGATATTGTAGCGGTCAATCAGCCACTCCCAAGCCACTCTCGCGCTACTTTCTATACAACCAACTTACGAGCGGCTTTCGAGACGGATACGGGACGATAGCGACACCAAAAACACAGCCTCTCACATGCAAAACGTACCGCAAAATTACAACAAAAAACTCCCAAAACATGGGAGTTCAATGAGAAAAAAAATACAGAATCCTGCAGATTTAGAATAATGTTTGTTGTAATGCCCATTGAATGTCAGGAAATACAATCGGCATCAGGGCATCCAAGTCATAATTGGGTGTAATTCCGCAATTAGAAATTTTCTTATCTATCTCTTTTTGACTTATTACGAGATTCGGCACTAACCCATGATCGTGAAAGATCATCTTTCTGCTTCGTATCATTGTTTTATACAAGTGATAATATGGGGTTGCTATTTCATTATAGAATGGATAATAATTATAGTTCTTATTATAATCTTTTCCAACGAGGTCTCCTAAATAAATAGAAAACAGATGCCTGATTGTTTCTATGTTATTGTGAATCAGTCTATATACATTTTTATCCTGTCCCATATAGGAATCATGTATTCGCTCAAAGCACAAGATTTCCATTTCAATATCCTTGAATGAAGCAGCATAATCATAATACTTATCCCGACTTTTTGATTCTTCTATGATGTCTGTAAATCTCTGGGTTATTTTAGACAAATATCTTTCCTTATCAGGCAAGTGATAATTATGATTAATATATAAATTAAGCGTAATATACTCATACAAATTTATATTCAGTTCATAGTAAGGGCGTTTAAAATATGCCAAGGGAATATTCTCAAATTGCTTCCAGTCAAAAGGATAGTTATGTTTCAAAAGGAAGTAATATAAATCAGTAATATGTTTATCATAGATGTATTTTTTTTCGTAATATGTATAGTGATGATAAACGCTTTTAAGTATTATATTGTGTATCTCAGTGTCCGCAAATTTGCGTTCTTCTTCGTTGAGTTGCTGATAGTATTGCCAAAAATCCTCCAAAGAGATAGACTCACGATATACACAATCTTCAATTTTGGTCTGCTGTTGCCTTTGAATATTAAACAGTCTTTCACGTTCTTTTCGTTCTGCTTCCTCTTTTTCACGTTGCTTCTCTTCCTCTCTTTTTCGTTGTTCTTCTTGCTCACGCAATTTTTCTTGTTCAATATGCCATAGACGCGCCCTTTCTCTCTCTTCTTTTTCCTGTTGGATACGGATAGCTTCTTGCTCTTTTCTACGCTGCTCTTGTTCCTTTTGTATTCTTTCTTTTATTACTTTCTGCTCAATTTCGCATTGCTGTTTATTTTTCTGTACATCAAAATAGTAAACTGAATAATCTTTCTCATCGAATATCAGATCATCAAATGTAATCAACTCATGCTGAAAAGTTGTGTGCTCTACAATTTCTCCTCGATAGTTACAATAATAACTTTTGTAATAGCACTTAAGATACAATTTACCTTCATCTTCGGTGCGCTTTTGAGCTTCTTCATCCAAGATAAAGGCCTGGCTTTTGGTTGAATATATGATATCCTTTTGATGGAATAGGTCTGGTCGAAATTCATTCATCACCCACAGAAGAAACATGTTGTGAGAAGCATAGAAATCCTCTCTCCCAAAAATTACATCCATGAATGTACTTGTAATCTGCACTTCGATGGCAATATCTTTATCTGGGAAGATAGCGCGAATATCGGGGCGACGACGATCACTGTGGTCTTGTTCATCCACAATATATCGCTCAATTTTTGTTTCCGCGCCATACTTTTTTAAGGTGTTTGCAATGAGGAATTTTAAGTGTTTATGCAGTTCACCTTCTTCCTTGTTGGCGAACTTTTTTAATTCAATTTGTCTTCGAGAAAGACTATTCGCTTCCTCCCGATACCCGCAACACTCAGCTTCTTGTTTGAACTTGTGCCGGAAATGTAATCTTTGCATATTCTCACCTTTTCCTCCTCCACATATTTTCAAAGGCTTCCCACAGAGTCCACAATAAAGGTGTTTTTGGTCAAGGTGAATAAGATGACGCCACCTAAATAAATCTTCCTCGCGATTCTGCGTAAAGAAGTTTTGGCTACTTAAGTCTTCCGCATTATTATCTAAAGATGTGCGATATGTTGCAACGCTATACATAATATTTTTCTATATAAAGAGAATTATTTCTGATTTTCGCTGCAAAATTACTACACCAAACTCCCAAAGCCCGGGAGTGAAACAAGAAAAATGCAAAAGATATGATTGTTGTTCTCTTCGGCGGCATTCTTGCCGCCGGATCCACCAGTGTTTACTCTGCCTTGACTATCATCTCTGCTATAACATTCATCGCTACAAACCGATACCGTTGGCTTTCGTGCGGTATTTTGCCCACTTTCGCGGTTACCGCTTCAACAATATCCGCCCGTTCGAGTGCCTCTTTGTCCGGCTGCACCAACAGCAGTTTCCCCGCCGCACAAGCCTCGAAATATACTCCTTGCGGCTTG
>JAFVDX010000012.1 GCA_017478225.1 Paludibacteraceae bacterium
ATAAGAATTAGTAGTTAAATCCCATGTTTCATCTCCCCATGCGTTAGTAATGGAAAGAATTAGCATAAACAGTACAGCTGCGTACCATTTACGGTGTTGAAAGATTTGTGTTTTCATTTTATTTAATATTATGTTTTTACAATAAGATAAATATGTCATAACAATATATACTTTATTTTGAGAAGTCTATTCATTTGTAAAATATAAACTGTATAAATATGAAAAACATTTATTTACATCGAATTTGGATACTGATAAGCGTCCTTATTCTAACAATCTCTCACACATTTGCAACAGATGTGACTATTAGTGTTGCGAACGACACTTGGACATCTACAGGAACCTCTGGAACAGGTGGCACAACATCTGTCACTAAAAGTGGAATTACTGTGAGTTCAACTAAGGGGTTTAAAGATGGAACAACCGCAATTCGCGAATACTCAGGGTGTGAAATAACCGTAAGTTCATCAGTCGGAAATATAACTAAAATTGCCTTCACATCAACGGCATCCGGAACTTCAAACAATGGTCCTTCAAAAATAAGCCTTAAATCAGGACAATCTGGTTCATATTCCTACTCAGGAAAGGTTGGAACTTGGACATATGCAACTGGTGCGAATTCTGTAGTATTTTCTGCTTCAGCGCAATTCAGGTGGACGCAAGTAGTTGTTACTTACTCAGGTGGTACTACTTATACCGTCACATACAATGCTAATGGGGGTAGTGGAAGCATGAGTAATGGAACTGGCGCATCAGTAACAATTGCTGACTGTTCATTTACGGCTCCAAGCGGAAAGACTTTCAGTAAATGGAATACTAATTCAAATGGAACAGGAACCGACTATGCTGTTGGTGCGTCTGTAACCCAAAACTTAAATCTTTATGCCATTTGGATTGATATACCGCAATATACCGTCAATTGGTATGTAAACGGTTCTGTTGCACATTCGCAGACAGGTTATGAAGGAGCAACTCTGACAAGTATCCCTACACCTACAAGTAGCGATTGCGATGGTTCAAAGTCTTTTGTAGGTTGGACATCAACGGCTAATTATTCGCACGCATCAACAGCACCTGCATTCGTTTCTCCGACTACCATTCCTAATGGCGGAGCAAACTACTATGCCGTTTTTGCAACTGCAAGTGCTGGTGGAACAACAGAATGGGTAGAAACAGCAATAGAAGATATTTCAGGAAGTGATATATTTGTTATCGCTACTCCTGGTGGATATGCAGTTTCAAATAATAACGGCACATCTTCCGCTCCTTCTGCTGTTTCCATTACTGTTAGTGCTGGAAAAATCACTTCTACTGTAACAGATGAAATTAAATGGAATTTAGGAGGTAATAGCACTGATGGTTATATTTTCTATCCTAATGGTTCTACAACTACTTGGCTCTATTGTTCTACCACAGCGACATCAGGTTCTAATAATAATATCAGAGTTGGTACTGGTGATCGAAAACATTGGAAAGCAGATAACGATGGAGATTATGCAACGAATGACAACTACACAGATAGATGGCTATGTAATTATAATGATGCAGATTTTCGAGGGTATGTAGGTTCCAGTGTAACATCTGATATTGTAAGCAAATTTTACAAGAAATCCGGTGGTACAAGTTACTCGGATTACGAGACGAATTGTTGCACTCCGTTGGGTCAAATAAATGGTCCCATTAATTTGACCCAGTCGGGGGCGGGGATAGCGGTTTCGTGGACGAGCGGTGTGAGTGACGCGACGGGCTATCTTGTGAAGGTATATGAAGATAATAACGGTTCAAAAGGCAATTACCTCGATGTATCGGCAACCACAAGCGGACAAAGCGATACAACGGTAACCATCACCAATGCTGCAATCGTCGCTGGATCAAAATATTGGGTGGGAGTTACTCCACTTGATAATAGCGGTACTTACTGCCCGGAAGGTAAAGAAAGAATATCTGCAAGCAGCATCACTATGGCAGCGTCGGCATGTGCTGCACCGACATTCTCGCTGACAACAGGAACGACATACGACAACAGTCAGACGCTTACTATCAGTACTTCTACCGATGGTGCAAACATACTCTACACCACCAATGGCACAGACCCGACCTGCTCTTCAGGTTCAACATATTCGAGTGCAATAACGGTGGATGGCAATCAGACAGTGAAAGCGATAGCCTGCAAGGATGGATTGGACGCTTCGGCAGTGGCGAGTGCTACTTATTCATTCAAATGTGCCACGCCGACATTCTCTGTGGCTGCCGGTACATATAGCAGTACACAGAGCGTGACGCTGAGCTGCGAAACGACAGATGCTGTGATACACTACACCACCGACGGCTCGACACCGACCGGCAGCAGCCCGACCTATTCTTCAAGTGCGATAACGGTGGATGATGACATGACCATTAAAGCCATTGCCATCAAGACCAACTATACCAATTCGGATGTGGCTTCGGCAACTTACCGCATAATGAACTGTGACTGGTACGAGTCGTTTGATCAATGCGATGGCCAAGGTGGAAATGGCGGCAACTGGAGTGGATATTCGAGTACTGCTGCACCAACTTATGATAATTCGGGATGGACAATTAACGCAGGTGCTTATAAGGGTAACAAATGTATAAAAGCCGGAAGTGGTAACACCGGCGGTACTGCCACGACACCAACTATCACTGTTGATAATGGTGTGACAGGTAGAGTTTCATTCAGAACCGGCGCATGGGATAGCGGCTCTGCAAAACTGACATTTACAGGAGCCATAGTAGGGACAAGCGGTACAACCACCACATGGACAGCAGCAAGTGAAATGACCGCATCTCAATGGAATGATTATGAGGTTGAATTTACGACAACGAGCACGAGTTTGCAAATCGAATTCAGTAGTACAGGTAATCGTTTTTGGCTTGATGAGGTATGCGTAAAATTAGATCCTGCAAGTTATACCGTCACCTTCAACGCTAATGGTCATGGTACGGCGCCTGATCCGATAACGGATGTAGCGAAGAACTCCACTATCAACTCAAGTAAGCCTTCTGACCCGACTGCCACCGGTTGGACCTTCGGCGGTTGGTATAAAGAAGAGGGTTGTACTAACGCATGGAATTGGAATACGGACCAAGTGACGGAGAACACCACCCTTTATGCCAAGTGGACATGTTCTAAGCCGACGAGTCTGAGCATCTCTTCCACAGGCAGCAAGTATGACTTCTGCGCAGGCGAGAGTATGACATTGACCGTCAGCGGCTCGAACATAGGCGATGGTGCTACTTATCAGTGGAAATTAGGCGGCGCAGATATTAGCGGCGCGACGAGTGCAAGTTACACCACCACGATGGCAGCCGCTAAGGCCGGCGAATATACATGCAAGGTAAGTAATGGCACATGCTCCGATAGCACCAGCGGTTCTTGGGTACGCGTATGGACATTATATATCAACAACGGTGCAGCAGGCGCTTGGCAAGAACTTGACTTTACTAACACAGGCACCAACGCCGGCAGCAACACCACAGTAGAGTTGTCGGCTGATGGGACTTATCAGTTCAAACTGAAAGACAACAACGACGGTTGGTTTGGACTGAACAGTAAGACCATAACCGGCACAGAGTCGAATATCGCACTTAATGGTACGGGTGCCAATGTAAACTTAAACGCCGGCTTAGGAGGCTATTATACCTTTACCATCAACTACAGCACGCCTACCGCCCCGCAAGTGAGTGTTACCTATCCTACAGCCAATCAAGCAGCCGATTATCCGATTTACTTCGACAAGTCGGTGATAACAGGTTGGAACAGCGAAGACGCAAGTGATATTTATCTGCGTATCGGTAAGAGCGGTAATAACAAAAACAACATTACCGACAGTAAGGTTTGGACATTGGTTCCCGGAACAGACCGTTTCTACCAAACAGTTTCATTGGCGTACAATGGTTTTGAGGCATGGCAGATTGCAAACAATACATCGTGGTCAGGTGATAATAGTATTTACAAAGTTGACGGTTCAGGCTATGCTATTACAAAAGGTACTGAATTCCAGAAATATGTTGTGGAAAGTGCAGGCGTTACCATTATTCCAAATACTCCAAGTACGGGTCAGAGCGATGGCTGTGACTATTTTTCAGTGACAAAGACCGATGGTATGCTCAAGCATACGGCTACCATCACTGCGCCGACTAACGGTACTATCAGTTTGGCATACACGAGCAAGGCGGGCAGTCCGAGTACGGCAACGGTGAGCGACCTACCCCACCGCTCATATATCACCGCCACAGCCACGCCGGCTGCGGGCTATCAACTCGCTACCTTCACCGTAACACCGGAAGGCGGGGATACTCAGAACTTGACATCGGGAGCCGCTAACAACCATGTGCTTGCCACCAATGCCACTTTCGCTGCTACTTTCTCGGAAAAAACCATCACCATCACATGGAACGGTAATGGTGGAACGCCGAGCAAAGCATCAGACACATGGGTATATAACTCATCGGCTCTTGCCTCGCTGCCAACGGCATCGGGCAACGGCTCGAAGATCTTTGTTGGTTGGTTCACCGACCCCACTGCAGGCACTCAGATTGACAATGTGGGCGGCTCGAATAAACCCACCGATAATGTTACTTATTATGCTCACTGGAGCGATGGCAACACTGTTTATTTCCACGCCTCGCCGGGTACAGCATCGGTTGACAGTGTCACTCAGACAACAATAGGCAGTACCGTAACGCTTGCTACCGCTACTATCGACTGCGAGGGGTGGACGTTTGCAGGCTGGAAGGTAGGTTCTGCTCAAACAGAGACGACCACCGACCCCGAAGCAGGTCTGCTTGCCAGTGGCGCAAGTTACACACCCGCCTCAGCGACAGTGCAGATGTATGCCGTTTGGAAGAAGAACTTCGGAGGCGGAACAGGCGATGTAACAAGTACATACGATTGGGATAATAATACGACTGGATGGACAACGGCGGGCACAACACAAAATAATGGCGGAGTCGATAATTCTAATTATGCAAGTTTAGGAGGAACAGGATACATGACTTACAATAGTCAAGTTAAAGTAAAGGGACTATCATTTGCTTTCAAACTATCAAGTAACAATACAAAAGGAACCATTAAGGTACAAAAGGCAACAAATAGTACATTTTCAATCGGTCTGACAGATGTCCGTACTTGGACAATAAGTGAAATGAGCGCTTTGAGTAGTTCGTGGAAAACATACTCTACAGAAGTTTCTGATTTTGATGGTGCAACCAACTACTATGTTCGCTTAGCCTATATTCAAGAAGGTAATAGTAACGCAATAAGATATTTCGATGATATTGTAGTTACTTACACCGGCACCATCCCTGACTCATATAAATGGACCTCAACACCGGATGATTACGGATGTACCCCTGCCAATCAAGTGAAGACGCCGGTAATTAGTCCGGATACGGTGGCTCAGACTGGCGATGTGAGTGTATCTATCACTTGTGCGACAGATGACGCAACGATTCGGTACACGACAGACGGAACGGATCCGACCAAATCAAGCGGTACTGTTTACAGTGGTGCCTTCACAGTAAGTTGTTCGGCAACTGTGAAGGCTATTGCCTACAAAGCAGACATGGACGACTCCGAGATTGCTTCGCAAGCCTATACTATCACCGTTCCTACTCCTACCTTCTCGCTTGCCGAGGGCACATATTACGATGCTGACCAGACGCTGACGCTCTTGCTGCCCACCACGCATACGGGAACAGTAATCAAATACACCACTAACGGCGATGACCCGACATCGAGCAGCACCACCTATTCGAGTGCGCTAACGCTGACCGAAGGTTCTCATACCATCAAGGCAATAGGTTATAACGCCACCTGCGGGACCTCGTCGGCAGTGGCAACGGCAACATATAATATCCGATTTGGTGAGACTTATACACTGGTTACCGATGTTAATAATTTGAACCCGGGGGATAAGATTGTCATCATAGGAGATGTAAGTGATAAGAAGGCATTGAGTACATATAATATAAGTGGAAATAACCGCTCTTCGACCTATGATTTCAATTGGGTGAACGATGCTACCAAGACAGAAGCGAAGATTTACCCTGCGTTCAACGATCAAACTACTGTTCAGGTGATTGACCTTGAAGGTGAACCCGGAGCATGGGTACTGAAAGCAGAGAACAACGATACTAAGAAATATCTTGGTTTGAACTCAGATAATAATTATCTGAAGACTTACACTGCAAACTCCGACAGCACAACTAAATGGACTATCAGTATATCATCGAATATAGCAACGATACAAAATAATGCATACACAGAGCGCAATATCCAACTTAACACATCGGGTACTCCTTTTGCCGCTTATAAGAGTGGTACTCAGGACGCTGTGAAGATTTACTCGTTGCCCAATCCTAATCCTGTAATCAAGGTAGAGGCTACATTGAGTGCGTTCTCGGCATGTCAGGGCATAGCCGGCGACGCTCAGTCGTTCTACATAAGTGGTAAGAACTTAGACGGCAACTTGGTCATCTCAGGTGCGGCAGGCTACGAGTTCTGCCTGACAGAGAACGGCACCTACGCTGCCACGCTGACTTTGACGCCATCGACGAAGACTGTTGCAAGGACGCAGGTATATGTCCGTCTGTCGGCAACAGCGGCAGCAGGTGCCCACAACGGCAACCTTAACGCGGCTGTCAGCGTCAACTCACTCTCGCAGGACATCGCTGTAACAGACACAGTGAGTGTAGCGGATATGTATGTTGACCGAATACATAATCAGGTTATAAGCAACCAGTGCGGGACTTATTCTGCACCGACTTTAGCAGATACAGGCACGCCGTCGGACGAGAGTTGTGTAGAGACGCATTATAAGTTTATGGGTTGGGTATCGGACGATGCAGTAGCCGACGGATTCAACTCTGATTCTGATTATATCGCCGACCTGATAACAGCGGCTACTTCGATGACTGCTGATGGTACGACCTATTATGCAGTTTGGGCAAAAGAAGAATAAGATATTTAATAAGTTAATAAGAAAGGAAATGAATTATGAAAACAATAGTAAATATCTTTAATACACTCAAGATTATGAAAACACAGAATATAAAATCAGTAAGAAGCATGACGCGAGTAAGTGCGTTGTTGCTAATGATGTTGGTTGCTGTAAATGCAATAGGACAGACAGTAGTGGATATATCTGAGGCAGGTACGATAAAAGCCACAAATATAACGGTATATTCACAAGGAGGCAGTGGCACCGGTAGTAATAGTGTTTGTAGTTTCAGTGCTTCGGCATGCTATAAAAACACAAGTGGTAGTGTGACCTATATTTCTATCAATTCAGGTGATAGTTTCACTATTGCAGCCACCTCAGGTTATTTGTCAAAGATAGTAATTTCTCCTTATGCAGATGGTGGAGGAACAGCCGGTAGAATTAATGTAGACACAGGAACTTGGAACGGAAATAATGTATGGACGGCTGATAATGAAAGCACTGCTTCTGTAACCTTTACCGCCACCAATACCGTTGCATTTCAGAGTTTTACATTCAACATAACTCACTCTATCAGCACTACCGCTATCAAATGGAATGGTGGAACAGACGCAATAAATATTACTTGTGCCACAGGTGGAATGCCTGAGACAGAATTGTATTTTACCGGAACAAGTGGTTATTATGTTACTTCTTGTGGTGTTACGGGTGATTTCGGAGAAAACACTGTTGAGGATGACTATTATTCTTCATCTACTCTCAGTCCTCTAACAATTAGTGTCTTGGCAAAGGAAGCAGGTAATTTTACTGGTCAACTTGAATTAGACATCACATCAAGCGATTATAGTTTATATAGTCACTATGAGATAATTATCCCTATAACACTGACCGTTACAGGTTGTACGGATATAAGGACTAAAGAAGCAGAGGTTAGTGCCAGCACTCCTACTTATAATTGCTCGACCGGCTATTGGGAATCAACTATCAGTTGGAATGCAATATCTGGAGCAACTAAATATAATGTAAGAATGATGGAATACAATGGTAGCGCATTTGCATATATCGGAAATTGGTATGATGCAGGTACAAACCTCTCATATACCTACACAAATTTGGAAACAGGAAAAGAATATCGTGCGAAAGTAGTTGCTGATAATCAAAATTGTTCAACTATCGATGCAACAAACGACAATCACACATTGTACGGAAGTGGTCAAGGAGCAAGTGATGATTTCGAAACCACCTGTCCGACAGTAGATGTCATAGCCGAAGCAACGGGTGTATTGGCTAATAGCGCTAATATTACAGTGTTAGCAGATGGTGATTTATGTTCTAATATGAAATATGCGGTAGTGGTTAGTACTAACAGTGATTATTCGTCGCCAGTGTATAATGTCAGCAATCAGACGGCAGAAACATATTCGGTTAGCGGATTAGCGAGTCAGACTAAATACTATTATAAAGTAACTGCCACCAACGAATGTGGGAACAGCGGTATATATGAGGACAACTTCACCACATCGAAGGCATTGGTTGACTATCGCTATATGTGTATCGATTTGGAATTGCGCCATTCGGATTATCTGACGAGTACCGCTCCTGTGATGATTACTTCTGCCGGTGGTCAGAAGGTGAAGGGTGAGCGTACCTTGGAACTTATTATTTTAGGAACCACAGCCGGTGCTACTGTTTCCTTGAGCGGCACAGACCTGCTATTCTACAAGACTGATGGTTCGAGTGCTTCAACACTTACGACCGATGGCACGGGTAGTTTAACGGAGACGATAGTAGTGGCATACGCACCTACGGCATATACAAGCGAGAGTTTTGCCACACCGGATATATCAGTTAGTTGCGAGGGTAATAATCTTCAGTTCCCGGGTCTTGTGACAGGTCGTTGTCTGCCCGATCAGTTTGTGATTGCTGCTAAAGCGGGTTCGGAATGGGTAGCACTGACGGCAAAGATTACCAAGAGTCAAGCGCAAGATGCAGTACCTATCATGGTGGATAAAACAACCACCCCGACTCGTGCGACAGTAGCGATGAACACAAGCGAGTATAGTTTGCTTAGTTTGCAGACCGACAAACCTTCGGTAGCGCGCAATCGCTTCGGCTATAATGGTACGGCTGTGCATTTGTTGAGCAGTCAGACGAGTAAAGTATTGAACGCAACAACAAGTACAAGCAGCAAGGTGGAACTGAACACATACGCTACTCACGACAATGCTGCATCGTCAACAGACAGTTTGTTCTATGAGTGGAAATTGGTATCAACCGATTTGGTACATTATACGATAACCAATAGTAACCGCACAACAGATTTGGCAAATAATCTCATTTTAGGTTACGGCAAAAACACAGGTAAATGGGGTATGTATCCGGCAGCCAATGCCAATCAGGACATCTTCATATTACCTATCACTGATGTGCTGACAGATATGGATGTAGAGGTGATGGAATGGGCTACTGATGGTATGGCACTCAGATTTACCGGCACTGCGCCTTCAACGGTTAAGGTAACACTTGGCGGAAGCACTTCTGCGGCAAAGACATTGACGCAAATTGGAAGTAGCGACATATATACCGTTAGCGACTTGAGTTTGACGAGCAACGATTGCCAAGTGATGATGCTCACCGACGGGGCTGACAACACTAAGGGTGCATTGATTCGCAAACCGATATTGGTAAATGATTCTGCCAATGCTGTTGGTTCTACCTATCGTACTAATTTAACAGACGAGGTGTGTGCAAGTTGCGATATAATAGTGCTTAATGGCGGCAAACTAACAGCCGATCAGGCCAAGACTAATCATACGGACTTTGCCAATATACATGTTTATCCCGGAGGTAAACTTGTGTTAGATGCTCAGTCGCTTGGTGTTAAGCAGCAGGTATATGTGCGTGGCGGATATAGTTGGTTGAACACTACTACTTATGCTCTGCCAGAACTATATATCAATGGTAATATCAACTTCAATGGTAGTGCAAAGATTATATATGACTACTACATCCAGAACTACAAGTATTATCAGTTCTGCTTGCCATATAGTGTTCCTTTGGCAAAAGTAACAGACGAAATGGGAGTGGATAATTTCCCTGTATGGGTTAAGCATTATAATGGTGCTCTTCGTGCTGCTGATGCTAATGCAACCAGTTGGGCTTGGTATGGAGAGGATCCAGGTCAAGAGAATTTTGAGGCTGGCATAGGATATATAATTGCCGCCCGCCCACGCCAAGAAGCAGGAGTACAGAATCGTCCATTGTCAATTATTCGCTTCCCGCTCACAAATAATGTATTTAATGGTTCGGGCGAAGCAGATAAAGAGGTATCAACCACTGCACATGGAATAGAAGGTTACAATGCAGGAACAGTGACAGCCAACAATGTGGGTTGGAACTTTGTGGGCAATCCGTTTATGGCAACATGGAAAGGCGACATAGGTCATAAGCAACTTCAGCCAGAAGGTGGTGAGGAACATTGGACAGGTGCCTACGAATGGGTTGATGCTGCAACTAAGTATATCACCGTGATGTCGCCAGAGGACGGGCACGACTATGACCAATATGTGGCGTCCAACACCGAACTCAAGCCGTTCTTCCCGTTCTTTATGCAAGAGACGGCAGCAGGAGGCACAGGAAACATCAGTTTCAGCAACACCAACCGTCAAAAGAAACTGACATCGGTGGTGCGCAACAACGAGCCAAGAGAAGCATTTGTACAGGTTGACATCACTGACAATAATCACACCGACCAAACGGGTATGTATGTGAGCGACAAGTACAGCAACGAACTCGACTTTGACGACTACGAAAAGGTATTTGGTCAGTCAACCGACAAAGTCAAAGTATGGTTGATGCATAATAACACCCGAATGGCATTTGAGTCAGTGAACGAAGAGCGTGCATCGGGCGAGACCATGCTTGGTTATCGTGCTCCGAGCACAGGCAAATATGTATTCTCGATAAACGAAGGCAGCAAACTGAGCGAGATTGAGGCTGTTTATCTGACAGATAATGTAGAGGGTGTGAGCGGATATAACCTGCTGCTTGGCGCTTATGAGTTCACAAGCGATGCTATCAGTTACAACGACAGCCGTTTCTCGATAAGCATTATTCTCAAGGACGAACAAAGTGATATAGACACCGACTTAAGTGATTTGTCAGCAGGCTTAGGATTAGAAAATGTGACAGTGGCAAATACAGAGGGAGGTATAGTACTTCAAGGTCTGCCACAAAATGCCAATGTATGGCTATATGATATGACCGGCAAGTTGGTTGAAAGCCGTGTGGCAAACATGGAAAGTATGTTGCGATTCATGGTTCCGACGGGAGTATATAATATCCGTGTTCAGAGTGGCGAGAACGGAAGGACAATTAGAGCGATTGTGAAATAATAGATATCTTAGAAAACTTAGATATCTTAAAAACAATAAAAACGAAAATGATTATGAAGAAGACAATGATATTATTATTTTGGCTTGTAGCAGGGGCGATAGCCCTTGCTCAAAGCCCGTTGTATGAAACATCGTCAAGCAGCACTCGCTCTGAGCACAAGTTGGAAATGACCGGTAGCAATCAGTGGTCGCTAACGCCTGTTAGTTCGAGCAGTTATCGCAGCAGTGTTGGTCAGTCTCACGGAGTGGGTAGCAGCAGTTTGGTAAGCATAGGTGCCGGTTTGCCCCAAGCAACATTTAGCGGTGGTCAGATGCCTCAGGTGCAGTTTGGCAAAGGTGTGGTCGGCAATGGCGAATTGGTGAGCGACCCCACTCAGGCTATTGGTCCAAGACGCATCAGCGGAGGTAATAGCGGCGGCGGTAGCGGCCCTGATACACCTGATGACCCGTGGAAAACTCCTATCGGAGATATGGCTTGGCAAGCAGTACTTGCATGTATGGCTGTTGTGGCTTTAGTTAGAGGACTTAGGAAGAAGAAAAGAGCATAACAAACTATTATTAGGTTTATTATCAGAGGGTATGCCCGACTTCGGGCATACCCTCTGATTGTTTGGTTTGTGGTATTAAAAGAAAAGTAGTACCTTTGCAGGCTTGAAATCGCCCACAAGCGAGCAGACTAGACAGACTAGACAGACTAGACAGACTAGACAGACTAGACAGAAAAACAAAACTATATATATAAGATGACATCGAAAGAAATACGCAAGTCTTTTTTGGACTTTATGGAGTCGAAGGGGCATAAGGTGGTACCGAGTGCTCCGATGGTAATAAAAGATGACCCGACGCTGATGTTTACCAATGCCGGTATGAATCAGTTTAAGAATATCATTTTAGGTAATGATCCTATCACATTTCGTCGCGCATGTGACTCGCAGAAATGTCTGCGTGTAAGCGGCAAGCACAACGACTTGGAAGCAGTAGGCAACGACACCTACCACCACACTATGTTTGAGATGTTAGGTAATTGGTCGTTTGGCGATTATTTCAAGGAAGACGCCATTGCCTACGCATGGGAATACCTGACTGATGTATTGAAACTGGATAAAAATCGCTTGTATGTAACGGTGTTTGAAGGTTCACCATCGGAAGGGTTGCCTAAAGACGATGAGGCGGCTCAGATATGGAAGCGTCATATCAGCGAGGACAGAATCATACTTGGAAATCATCACGACAATTTCTGGGAGATGGGCGATACAGGACCATGTGGTCCTTGTTCAGAGATACATATCGACTTGCGCGACCAAAACGAGATAGACAAAGTGCCAGGCAAAGAAATGGTCAATAAAGACCACCCGCAGGTGATAGAGATTTGGAACATAGTGTTTATGCAATACTTGAAGAAAGCCGATGGCTCGCTGGAACAACTGCCAAATAAAGTGATAGATACAGGTATGGGATTTGAACGGCTATGTATGGCATTGCAAGGCAAGAAATCCAATTACGACACCGATGTATTCCAACCGATGATACACAAGATAGAGGCGGAAAGCAGGAAACAAAATACTGATATTCCTCTCTATGGTCAGGACGCAAAGACCGATGTGGCATACCGCGTTATTGCCGACCATATCCGCACTATATCGTTTGCCATAACCGATGGTCAGTTGCCTTCTAACGCCAAGGCAGGCTATGTGATTCGCCGAATACTGCGCCGTGCCGTTAGATACGGATATACTTTCTTAGGTCACAAAGAGGCATTTCTCTATAAATTAGTGCCGCAATTGGTAGAAGATATGGGAGAGGCTTACCCTGAACTCAAAGCGCAGCAGAGCCTGATAGAGAAAGTGATAAAAGAGGAAGAAGAAGCCTTCCTCAGAACTTTGGACAAAGGTATTTCGCTGCTTGATAAACTTATGCAGCAAAAAGTGGCAAGCAGGAAGTCGGAAGAAGACAGTATCATCAGCGGAAAGGATGTGTTTACGCTATACGACACCTACGGATTCCCTCTTGATTTGACCGAACTTATATTGCGCGAGAAAGGTTTTGCAACCAATGAGAAGGAGTTTGAAGAGGAGATGCAAAAACAAAAAGACCGTGCCCGCAACGCTCAGAAGCAAGAATTGGGCGACTGGGTTGTGCTTGCAGAAGGTGAGACCGAATTTGTAGGATATGACGAGTTGGAGTGTAAAACACGGATTCTCCGTTACCGTCAGATAAAAATAAAAGACAAGTCATTTTATCAAATTGTACTTTCCCAAACACCATTCTACGCAGAAAAAGGCGGTCAGATAGGCGACACGGGCTGTCTAACACAATCGGGAGAGTGCATACAGATTTTCGACACAAAAAATGAGAACAATCTTGCAGTGCATATCTCTACCGAACTGCCCAAAGATGTGAATGAGTTGTTGGTAGCCAAAGTGGATGCAGAGCGCAGGCAGAAAATAGCCTGCAACCACACTGCTACACACTTGCTTCACTATGCTCTCAGACAAGTGTTAGGCACTCATGTAGAACAGAAAGGTTCGCTTGTAACTCCCAACTCGCTGCGTTTCGACTTCTCACATTTCCAGAAGGTAAGTACAGAAGAACTTCGTCAAGCAGAGCAGTTGGCCAATAAGTTGGTTCGTGCCAACTACCAACTTCAAGAAAGCCGTCATACACCTATACAGAAAGCACGCGAAATGGGGGCTATGGCGTTGTTTGGCGAGAAGTATGGAGACGATGTGAGAGTAATAAAATACGGCGAGAGTATTGAACTTTGCGGTGGAACCCATGTGAGAGCAACGGGCGAAATCGGCTCTATTCGTATATTGATGGAGACCAGTGTGGCAGCAGGAGTGAGAAGAATAGAGGCTGTAACGGCTCAGGCTGCAGACGACATATACTATAAGCAGCAAGACCTGCTTAGTGATATGAAGACACTCATGAACAATGCACCTGACCTTATGAGCGCAATAAGGAAATCGATTGAGGAAAATGCTGCTTTGAAAAAAGATGTGGAGAAATTTATGGAGGAGCGAGCAAAGCAAATCAGGGATTACTTGATTGATAATGCACTGCAGATAAATGATATTAAGATAACATATTTCAGTGGCGAATATAACCCTGATATGGTGCGCAATGTTCTTACCATGATGCGTGGTAGATTTACAGATGTGAAATTCGCTGTCATAGGAAGCACTATGTTTGAAGGCAGACCACTCTTGTCGGTATTTATTTCCCAACCACTCATAGATGCCGGCTTCAATGCTTCAAAGTTGGTGAAAGATGCAGCCCGACTTATTCAGGGTGGCGGAGGCGGAACTCCGTTTATGGCCACAGCAGGTGGCAAAAACCCTGATGGACTGAAAGGGGCATGCGAGCAAATAGTAGCACAACTGATAGGAAAATAAATAAATAAATAAATATTCAAGGGGGGCATGATTTGAGTAAAAAAGTAGTAATCATAGGAGCCGGATTAGGCGGATTGGAGTGTGGGTATATACTCGCAAAAAATGGTTACGACATAACTGTGCTTGAACACGACAAGATTGTAGGCGGTTGCCTGCAATCTTTTCGTAGAGGTAAGGCACTGTTTGACACCGGCTTTCACTATGTCGGCGGACTCAGAGAAGGAGAAAGTCTGCACGGACTTTTCCGCTATTTCGATCTGCTCTCTTTACCCTGGCAACAACTGGACGAAGACTGCTTTGATGAGGTCGTGATAGGCAACAAGAGTTATCCTTTTGCCAATGGTCATCAGCGGTTTGTTGAGCGGCTTGTAGAATATTTCCCACACGAGAAAGAAGGACTGAAGCGGTTTGTAAAACAACTAAAAGAGGTTGGCGAACATTTGCCTGATAGTTTCTTGCCCCGTCAGACCGAAGAATTCTATGCCAACTCGCTCTTTGCTCGTTCAGCCTACAATTGGCTAAACGATACAATACACGACCCTACCCTAAGGAAAATCTTATCAGGCACATCACTCAAGATGGAACTCAACGCCGAACGCCTGCCGTTGTATGTCTTTGCCCAAATCAACAACTCTTTTATTCAGTCTGCATGGCGCATAAAAGGCGGTGGAGGACAAATTGCTGAACACTTGGCTGAAAGTATCAGGCAGATGGGAGGCACAATAAGAGTAAATGCTACAGTTACGAGTATTGTAGAACGCGGAGGAAAAGCAATAGGAGTGAGAATCAACCGAGAGGAGTTTATGCCTGCCGACTATATAATCGCGGCGCAACACCCACAAGCGCTTATGTCGTTATTAGCAGACAGTCAGGTCATAAGAAACATCTATAGGCGAAGAATAAGCAACCTGAAAAATTCGTTCGGTATGTTTACTGCCAACATCCGTCTGAAACCGGATTGCATTAAGTACGAAAACAAGAATATCTTTGTTCATACGCCTGATGCCGACTTATGGAATGTCAATTCAGAAAAGGCAAAGAGTGTGATGGTGAGTTATTATGCACCCTCGACAGAGAATAGTGCTGATTTTTCGCCCGCCATCGATTTGCTCACTCCACTTCGCTGGTATCAAGTGGCACAATGGGCTGCCGAACCACAAGGCAGACGCGGAGAGAGTTATGTGAATTTTAAGAACAAAAAGACCGAAGAGTGTCTGAATTTAGTAGAGAAACGAATACCCGAACTAAGAGGCTCTATTGATGCCATATTTACCTCTACCCCACTGAGTTATCATCACTACACACTCACTCAAAACGGGTCCGCATACGGTATTCAAAAAGACTGGCAGTCGCCAATCACCACCGTTCTCTCGCCACGAACCCCTATCCCGAATCTGCTGCTCACAGGACAAAACCTCAACTTACATGGTGTGCTTGGCACATCAATGACTTCGGTTTTTACTTGCGCAGAAATACTCGGAATGGATAATCTGAGCGAACAATTAGATGTAAAACACTGGAAATAAATATAACCACACAACGAGAAAATTTAATAACAAAAAAGTGAATTTGCACGAATAAGATATTTATAGTAATTTTGCAAAGTTTATGCTGAAAGTATTTATCATATCATTCTGTCTTCTGATTTTGGCTATTGCACTGATGGCAATAAGGCTGATTGTAAAAAAAGACAAATTTTCTTCGGAGCATATCGGGGAGAATAAAATAATGAGGCAAAACAAAATAACTTGTGCCACTTCGCAAGACAGAGCCGCACAAAACAACAGCAAAAAGAAAATTGAAGTAAGGGAATTGTAATCGAAATACCGAAATATCGAAAAACGAAACAAATAAACAACAAAATATATGAATAAGATTCAAATTATTATTGACAGCATTCTTGCCGCAGCAGTAGTGGCATTGTTTGTATTAGTATTCACTTTGCGTCCAGCAGCAAGTGTTCCTTCGGAAGAAAATGCAGCCGTTGCTTTGAGCGAGCAGTTGCCTGTGGCTTATATCAACTTAGACTCACTGTTAGTGGAATACACCTTTGCACAAGAAGCAAGCGAGCGACTGATGTCAAAACAAGAGGATGCCAGACTTAAACTCAATTCTCGCGCACGCACATTACAACAAGAAATGGCTGATTTTCAGCGCAAAGTAGAGAACAACGCATTCTTAAGCAGAGAGCGCGCAGAGCAAGAGCAACAACGACTCCTCAAGAAACAACAAGACTTGCAAGATTTGGAAGACAAACTCACACAAGATATAATGCTTGAGCAACAACAAATCAACTTGCAACTCAGAGACACTCTGAATCTTTATTTGCAACAATACAACGCAGACAAAAAATATCAGATTATTTTTGCTAACACACAATCTGACAACGTGTTGATTGCTCAACCAGGGTATGATATCACAGCAGAAGTTATTGAGGCACTTAACAAGCGCTACGCAAAGAAATAAATATGCCAAGTAGGCGATTTCAAAGAATCATTTATACCCCAAAATGGACTTACTTGCTGACAGACATTATTCTGTTGGCAGTGAGTTTTTTTGTTATATTACAATGGTTTCCGCTTTCAACTAATATCCCTTTTCAGAAATATTGGGAATTTTCGCTCGTATTCAGCAGCGTATGGCTCATTTGCTCTTATTTAACACACAGATTTGTTAAGGTCAAATACATGCGCATCGGAGTGAGTATTGCACGCCTATTAGGCGCATCTGCACTCACTTTCTTTTCTATGTGGGGATATATGAATATACTTGCCAAAGGCGAGAACTACTCTATTTGGGTCTTGCTATCCATTTGGCTCGCAATGCTGATTGTAAGCATCATCTTTCTGCTTTTCTTTCACGCTTATCACTATGCCTTGTCCGAAGAAAACGACATTGAGCGCATATCTGACGACAACACACACAAAGTCCTCCATGCTCCACGAATATATGATGAGCAACAAAAAGAAAATATCAAGCAAAGCATACAAGAGCAGACCGACTATCCAACACTGAAATATCTTGAAGAGGCCGTACCACTATATAGCAGCAACACTTATTTAGTACGCTCCTCAGAACTCTTTAACCTGCAAAAAATCAAACCATACAGGTTCGACACTATTATCAACCTCATGCCGCTTAACCAAATTAGAGGTATCAACAAAATGTTTGGTATAGTAAACGACCGACTGCCTGACTACGGCAAATTTGTATGCTGCTTCGAACCGCAAGGGACAGTAAAACAAAAAATCCTGAAAAAGACTTTTCCACCTCTCAATTGGATTAATTATATCCTGTTTTTCTTGTATAAGCGCGTCATTCCTAAGTTGTTTATGACCTCAAGGTTATATTACGACATAACTGAGGGCAAAAACCGAGTACTTTCTAAAGCAGAGGTATTAGGCAGACTTTGCTATTGTGGTTTTGAGATTATTGACGAGAAAAAACGAGGCGGACTCGTATATGTAGTGGCTCAGAGAAGTTTCCACCCGCAAACAATACAAAGACGACTTTATGGTATGTTTGTCAGTTTGCCAAGGATAGGTAAAAACGGCAATCTGTTTAAGGTATATAAATTCCGCACGATGCACCCCTACGCCGAATTTTTACAAGATTATATATATAAGAAATATCATCTTGCTGCAGGTGGCAAATTCCGCCATGATATACGCATCACTACACTTGGCAGATTTATGCGTAAGACTTGGATGGACGAATGGCCAATGATCATCAACCTCATAAAAGGAGACATGAAGCCTGTAGGAGTGAGACCTATCAGCAAACAGTATTTCTCGCTCTATAGCAAAGAGTTGCAAGAAGAACGCATCAAGCACACACCGGGATTGCTCCCGCCATTCTACGCAGATATGCCTAAAACACTCGAAGAGATAGAAGCATCTGAAATGAAATATCTGACGGCATGCAATCAAAAAGGTACATTCGCAACCGACTTTGTCTATTTCTTCAAAATAGCATATACCATAATCTTCAAACGAGCACGAAGCAAATGAAAAAAAAGATAATTATAATCGCACTATTTACACTCACTTTCCTCAATTTGCCTGCACAGCAACCGGAAAGCATGAGTTACACACAGATATATAGTTATTTAGATGAAATGGCTGCCGACGGACTGATACATATCAACTCGGTCGTAAAACCATTCTCAAGACGCTTTATTGCACAGAAACTTGAAGAAATCAAACAGCAGGACTCCATACTCAACAAGCGACAAAAGCAAGAGTTGGACTTCTATCTCAACGAATTTTCTCTTGAACGAGACACTATACCTGACAATTGGGTGGAATACACCAACAGAAAGACTTTTAACCTGAGTCTTGCACAACCCGCTTTCCATTATTTGGCTCCAAACAAAAAATTTAATATGTCCATCAAGCCTATATTAGGAATGCATGTGTATGCCAACAAAAAAGGAGCCATCTTCAAACGATGGTACGGAGCGGAGATAAATATGGATATAGTGCACCATATCAGTATCTGGGGAAGTCTTAGAGACAACTCATGGAATGGCACATGGGCACTAAAAAAATCAGAATTTCCTGACTTCTATGTAAAAACATTGGGGCATGTCAACGGTCGTCAAGACGGAGCATTGCTCACCAAAGGCGGAGGACAAATTTATAGAGCCGACGTAGGCCCCTTCCTCAACAACCTGCCCGGACAAGAATATAAAGAAGCCACTTATGGAGGCGACTTCTCTGACTCGAAAGGAGGAGTGTCGGTTTACGACTGGTGGGGAAGCCTTAGTTTCGAAAGAGAAAACATACAATGGGGTGATGCGTATTTGAGTTCTAACATCATATCCAATCATGCACCAGCCGTGCCAATGATATCGCTGCACCTGACACCATGCAGATGGTTCGAATTCAACTATTTCCACGCATGGCTCAATTCTAATGTGCTCGACTCTACCAACTACTACATAGACAACACTACCAAAGGAGATAAAAAGAACTATCGCCCACGCTCTAAATATATGGCTGCCAACATGTTCACTTTCAGCCCTATTAAAAAACTATCCTTCTCTTTTGGTAATTCAATCATTTATGCAGAAAACCACCCTAACGCGCTTTACTTTATACCTATTGCTTTTTTCAAATCGCTTGACCACTTGAATACCAAAGGCACCAACACTGACAACCAAAACTCACAAGCCTTCTTTTCTATATCTGTAAGAAACCTCAAACACACTCATTTCTATGCATCCTTCTTTATGGATGAATTTATGCTCAAACGCCTAAAAAAAGGCAATCCTGAGCGTAATCCTATTTCTTATTTAGTAGGGGTCAGCGTAAATAATTTCCCATTAAAGAATCTATATGTAAAAGCCGAATTTATGCGGTCGAACATAATGACATATACTCACCATACACCTGCTCTCACCTACACTTCCAATGGCTATAATATAGGTCATTATATGGGCGACAATGCTCAGAGCATATATGCAGAAATCGGTTATAAGCCTGTTAGAGGGCTTGACTTGAGATTTACATATACAAACGAAACCAAATATAATTGCTATAAATATCTCTCTGGAGGCAGCAACATTATTGCGCTCAAGCCTTTTGCCGAAAAGACTTATCAAAACGATACTTTTGCCTTCAACGCTATTTATGAAGTGTTTAGCGGGTGCTATGCAATAATAAATATTTCTTACAACAACGCACGAGGATTTGCACCTCAAAGCACGCCCAATTCTGCAGAAGACAGAGGAATGTTGAGCGATGGCACACCCATTGTTTACCAAGGAGATGAATTGGCACAATACTACCTTAATAAATTCTCACCTAAATATTTGTGGGGAAAGAATGTAACTGCAATGGTGGGCTTGAGTTTTAATTTCTAAAAACTACCCACACCAAGTTCTTACTTATATCTGATCAACTGCCCCCGAAGATTTTTGCTGTAACGGATGTTGCTCTCGCGCCCACTTGAAGAGCGAAAGCGGCAAATGGCAATATCCGTCAGGGTGCTTGTCAAGATAGTCTTGATGATACTCTGAAGCAGGAAAATAATTCTTAAGCGGCAATAGTTCCACTGCCAATGGACGAGTAAATTTAGTCTGTTGCTCTTCAAACACTCTTTGAATTACAGCCAACTGTTCTTTGCTGGTATAATATACTCCGGTGCGATAGCGGGTACCTATGTCATGCCCCTGCCGGTTGATGGCAAGAGGGTCAATGGCTGCAAAAAACATATTCACTAAAAATTCCAAACTAACTACTGCTTCATCATATACCACCATTACCGCTTCAGCATAACCGGTCTGGTCGGTATATACTTGTTCGTATGTTGGATTTACGATTGACTCATTGCCATTAGCAAAACCTGTTTGAGTACTTATTACACCATCTATCTGCTTAAAGAAATGCTCTGTTCCCCAAAAACATCCACCTGCAAAATAAATTGTTGACATTGCTAATTCCCCCTTATATATTGATTACCTACTTATTATCATCTTTATTGCATGAGGTATAAGAGATATCTCATAAGGACCACACGCATCCACTAATATACCATCTTTTTCAAAAAGCATATAGTCATTAGTTTGAATAACTACTCTACTCGCCACAAAATTATTTATAAAACTGATTTCTTTCAGTCGCCCATTAAAAAGTTTGGGCAAAGCACGAAAAATATCTTTTATCGTCGGTTTGCTCACAAACATCGCATGAAACACTCCGTCTGTAGGGTCAGCGTCAGGGTTCTGACGGATGCCTCCGCCGGAATAAGGTCCGTTGCCTATATTCATTGTAAAGAGAGGCTTGTCGGTAGTAAATTCACCATCGGTAAGAATACGAGCAGGCACTGTCTTGTGGGTAAAAACAGCCGAAAGAAGTCCTATGAAATAATTTATGCTATGGCTGCCAAAATACGGTTTGAGTTGTACCGCCTTCTTGCATGTCTTGCTATCTATTCCAAAACCTACAGAATTGATAAAATAATGTTTTTCCTGCTCGCCTGCTCGCGTAAGGCTTATACAACCAATATCTATAGGCACTTTTGTACCACTATTTAGAAATATATCAATCGATCGCTTATAGTTTTTATCAAGTTGGCACCATCTGCCCCAATCATTACCCGTTCCTCTTGGGATAATACCCAACTCGATATCATCGGTTGATGACACCTGAGCGTGCATTATTCCATCCACCACTTCCGACAAAGTGCCATCACCACCCAACACCAACAATCGTCGGCAACCTTGTTCCACCAACTGGCGGGCAATCTCGGTTGCATGAGTTGCATATTTGGTTACACGATAAACAAAATCTATATTACGCTGCTGCAAAATACGAAATAGATATAGGCGCTGCCTTCTATATTTGCTCCCACCTGATTTAGGATTGATTATAACTGCAAGCATAACTAACAAAATATAATATAAATAAACAAAGCAGGGCACACAATTGTGTCCCTGCTTATATCTAAAAACGCAATTAAGCGAAAAATTCTTTTACATTATCGTTCAAAACGATTTCTTCTTGGAAGATGTAAGCACCTGTCTTGGGGCTCTTAACCATCTTGATGCACTTCGAATGAGCACGACCTGAATTACCGGTCTGAAGTGTTGCAACCGCTTTCTTTGCCATAGTTTAATCCAATTTGATAATTTGAAGATTTGAAACTGAATAAATGTAACTGATTACAAATTCTTCAAATACTAATTACTATTACTTAATTTCTTTGTGAATTGTATAACGCTTCAGTATAGGGTTATACTTTTTCAACTCAAGCCTGTCAGGAGTATTCTTACGATTCTTCGTTGTGATGTAACGAGAAGTGCCGGGCATACCGCTGGCTTTGTGTTCGGTGCATTCCAAAATTACTTGCACGCGTGCTTCTTTTGATTTCTTTGCCATTGTTGTGTCCTCCTTTTTTAAGCGTAAAGATACCCCTTTTCAGCAGCATTCTTCAAGGCTGCATCCAAGCCTATTTTGTTAATTGTACGCAGACCAGCCGCACTCACGTTTAGGCTAATCCAGCAATCCTGTTCTACCCAGTAGAACTTCTTATGGAACAAGTTCACATCAAACGTCCTCTTTGTGTGACGCTTTGAGTGTGATACATTGCATCCACCCATGGCTTTCTTGCCGGTAATTTGACAAATCTTTGACATTGTATTATAATTTTAGTTATTCTCTTTACAAAATCCACAACCTAAAGTCCTCATAATCAACCGCACAACTCAAAAGGGCATATTTCACGCCAAAATGCCTGCAAAAGTACAACAAAAAATTTAATTACACAAATAGCAACACCTTATTTATGTAGTTTTATGTCGTTTTTCGCCTTAAATAATAGTCAATCAATAAAGTAGAACGGGAAATTGATGTGGGATATTTTACTTTCACACATGCAAGATTTTCTTTTCGAATATGCTTGTATAAACCATGCAACTTATGGTAATTTACTCGCGCCTTCAACACAGCCTTGAAATTATCTAACTGACCTGTCAGCAACATCTGAAAGGCCGCCAAATAATCAAGTAAAAAACGCAAGAAAAATACTATCCATAGTCTGTCTGATGGCAAGTTTTTATATAGCATCAACAGGTTATTCCTGAAATTCAAATATGTTTTTCTGGGGCTTGAATAGTTCAACGAACCTCCACCTACATGATACACTTCACTTTCCGTTACACAAGCAATCCTATATCCCCTCAATTGCATTCTCCAACATAGGTCAATCTCCTCCATGTGAGCAAAAAAATGCTTATCCAAACCACCAAGTTGCTTATACAAATCAGTCCTTACAATCAAGCACGCCCCGCTTGCCCAAAACAAATCGTCAGATGTTTTATACTGCAAGTTGTCATACTCCACTCTACTCAATTTTCTGCCCCTACAATAAGGATAACCCAACCAATCTATCTTCCCACCAGCAGCACCTGCATGTTCAAACTTATGCGGTTGCTCATTTATGGTTGCATACGAGAGAATTTTAGGTTGCGCCGCAGCCACATCCCGATGCTTATCCATATATTCCAATAGCGGGTCAAGCCAACACTTAGTAACCGCTACATCGCTATTTAATAGCAACACATATTCTGAATCAACCTGAGCAATAGCCCTATTATAGCCCTCTGCAAAACCATAATTTTGGTCAAAACAAATCAAGCGAACATCAGGGAAAGACTCACGCAACAATAGTACGGACCTATCTGTAGAACCATTGTCGGCAACTACCACCTCAACATCTTTTTGTTGAGTAAATTCCACTACCGATGGCAAGAATTGCTCTAACCATTTCTCACCATTCCAATTCAGTATCACAACGCTACATCTCATCCTCTTAATAGTAGTTCCAAAAATTGATTTATATGGATTTCGTGGTTTTTTTTAGGCAAATTGTTGACTTGAGCAAGCGTACAATGCGGGTATTGTGACCGAGTGATAGTCAGCAAGATACTAAGAAAAAAACGAAAGCAAATAAAAGTTTATATCTATTCTTCCTCGGAGGCAAACTTATAAATGGTAAATTATTAGAAGTGCCCTTAAATTTTTCAGCCGCAAAGATAATCATTATCCAACAACCACACAAACATTTTTCTTTTTGCTCATACAAACAAATTGAATTACCTTTGCAAACAATTAAAGGCACTTCTAAAAATTAAAAACTATGCTTCAACAATCACTTGACAAAATTATTTTCTTTGATATTGAGACAGCACCTGTGGTAGAATCGTTTGATATGCTGTCTGAAGAAATGCAACATCTTTGGGCAGACAAATATGAACGACTGAAAGCCTACTCACCACAAAAATACGAAGATGCACCTACACCGCAGGAGGGTTGGAAAGAAGCATCTATTTATGCTGAATTTGGCAGGATAGTGTGTATCTCTGTTGGCATTTGCTATATGAAAGACCGCGAGTGGCACCTAAGAACCAAATCATTCTGCGGCACTGACGAAAAACAAATACTAATTGATTTTCTGGAATTGCTCGGCAGATTTATGGTATCACCATATCACAATTTATGCGGACACAATATTAAAGAATTTGATGTGCCGTATGTGTGCCGACGGGCAATAATCAATGGTTTAGGACTGCCAGATTGCCTTAATATAGCAGGGAAAAAGCCATGGGAAGTAAGATTCATAGACACTATGGAATTATGGAAATTTGGCGATTATAAATCATTTACCTCACTAAAAACTCTTACCGCACTTTTTGGTATTCCAACCCCTAAAGATGATATTGACGGCTCACAGGTAGCCTATGTTTACTACAAAGAAAAAGACATAGAGCGAATTTCAGTCTATTGCCAAAAAGATGTTGTTGCCACCACCCAGGTCTTTCTACACCTGATGAATGAGCCTCATATACGCCCCGAAAATATTGAAAAAGCATAAAATTAATTTTTTATTTGCACGATTAAAAAAGTTGTAGTACTTTTGCACCGCTTTAAGGAAAAGCGTTTTGGCACGATGCCTGACAGGAAGGATGGGTGAGTGGCTGAAACCAGCAGTTTGCTAAACTGCCGTACTGGTAACGGTACCGGGGGTTCGAATCCCCCTCCTTCCGCAAGACTCGTCAAACCTCTCTTTTTGAGAGGTTTGATAGTTAATAGGGATACCATAATATTCTTATCCTTATTGAAAACAATACAAAGATGCTCGAAAAATCGTACATTCATAATATAGTGGAAGCGGGGGTAGATGAAGCAGGACGAGGACCGCTGGCTGGTAGCGTTTTTGCCGCAGCCGTCATTTTGCCACAAGATTTCGAATGTGACCTGCTCAACGACTCCAAACAACTAACAGAGCATCAGCGAACAATTCTTAGACCAATCATCGAGAAAAATGCACTTTGCTGGGCTGTGGCACAAACTACAGCAGAAGAAATAGACCAAATCAATATTCTCAACGCCTCTATTCTCGCCATGCATCGTGCATTAGCAAAACTAAATATGCAACCAGAGCATATTATAGTTGACGGAAACCGTTTCAAACCATATATCTCTCCTGAAACCGGCATGGCTATTCCTTATCAAACAATTGTCAAAGGCGATGGCAAATATATGTCAATTGCAGCAGCATCCGTACTCGCTAAAACCTATAGAGATGACTACATGAAGCAACTGCATGAACAATATCCAATGTATGGCTGGAATAAGAACATGGGGTATCCTACCAAACAACACAGAAGAGCAGTTATAGAGTTCGGTCTTTCGCCTTATCACCGAAAGTCATTTACTTTCAAAACAAACGATTTATAAAAAAGTCCGACTCAACTATTGAATCGGACTTTTATATAATATGCATTTTATTGATTCTATTTCTTATCTTGCACAAGCAACATACCAGGAAGTATCGTGCCACCACTCACTTGTTTGAACGAAGTGCCGGATAGTTCTGCACCCTCACCCATCTCCATGACTGCATTGAAACGATTATCCCAAATTTCTCCCTTAATAGGCTCAACTACAGCCACATGATCATATTCTACTTGCAGTGTCTTGGGGTCTAACTTAGGCTCTACCACCGAAAACTTCACATTCTTTACATCGTCCAAACCTTCCTTCATACCAATAGCGGCCTTGATAATTTTATTTTTGCCTTTGGCATCTGTTTCTACTGACAACACAGGTGTCTTAACCTGAAATGCAGGATAGTTGCGTTGCAACTTGGCTATGTTCTTATCTATCGAACGATTGGTTATCAAAGCAAGCAATTCTGTACGATTATATTTATCTTTAATCTTTGTACGCTCAAAATTACAAGATTCCTGAGCCACATATTTCATTCTGAAAAGGCTCTTATCATTCATAAATGCCTGCACTTTCTTTATGTCAGGAGTTTGAGTGTAGTATTTTACAAAAAACTCATTGGCTATACTATCATTCCACTCTAATTGATACAAGTAACTATGCGTCATCACCTTAAAGCCTGTGAACGACTTAGTCATTGCATCTATATTCCTTCCAGAGCACTCATCCGCCAAGGTCAGCACTTTCAGTACAGCAGATGCCACCTCGGCTCTATCCTCTGCCGTTATATACATCATATCACTTACCAAAACGAAAGTATGCTCAAGCAATTCATCTGACGCAGACAACAATGCTTGTGTGCCGTCAATTGTGTATTGAGCCTTCAAGGCGTCCAACGCACTCACATCGTATGCTCCACGACTTTCAATCAAAGAGGTGTTAAAAGTAGCAGTTGATATATCGTCGCCCGACAAACCAAACCATTTTGCAACAAGACGATTACCTACTTGAGCATCGTTGAGCACTTTGAGTATCGCTTGAGCATTGGCTTCTTTTTCTGCCTGAGTAAGGACTATACTCTTACCATATTCCTGACGATGCAAGCCGGGACCTTTTTTCACGCCGGTTATCTTGGTCTCCTCTATTACACGCAAGCCAATCTGATGCTCATCGTATTTTTCCTGTTCAGGTAAGTTCTTAAAAATATTATATACATCGTATCCAAATTCATCTTTGGGATGATATATCATCATTGTAGCAAGAGCATTACGACGATAGTTCTTCTCCAATCCATCGTCTTGCGACTTTACCTGCGGCAACATTGCCACAACCAAAACAAATATCAATATATGTCGTTTCATAGTAATCAATGTTTTTATAATTTCACTTATAGAAATAGCATATCTTGCTTTCTATTCAAACACCTTTTGGAAGAAATGTCTTGTATCAGCCACAACAAATAAGAAATCCCCTCTCACACCATCTCTACCATCTCTTCCCGCGACTCCACTTGCCGCTCTTCCTCCATATCCACATGGACTTCCCTTTCCGTGCTTACCTCCAAGACCGGCCTTTCCGCCCTTTCCGCCCTTTCCGGCATCTATGGTAACTATGATATCGTCCAATCCATGATTCGCGTACATATCATCCGACACACATATCAAGAAGGTGCCACCATTACCGCCATCTCCTCCATCACCACCATTATAACCTGGTTTTCCGCAGGTTCCGGGGGTCTTATGAACCGTACCATTCTTATCTGTCCACGATATCTCGTTCGTTCCATTCAAACCGCAAGCACCATCTTTACCATCACGGCCATCGGCTCCATCAGCAGTAATAGTGAAAGGCAAATGAACTACTTGTATCAGTTTCGTATCCATATCACAAAGCAGTGCCATTCCGGGCATCACATCGCTATTTAACGGACAAAATGCATACGCGGCATTTACTCCTGCACGATTAATCTCGCTTCTGAAGAACAACTCTACTTTATACTTATAATGCAATCCGCTACCCGTGTGAGTAATCTCAACCTCATGTCGAGTCGGACACTCGCCATTCACCACACTAAAAGCATTAAGATTGAAAATCAACCTATTGCCTTCCATCTTGAAGTACTTAGTGTCGTACGAAAAAGTAAAATCAGACATCTTACAAGGACGATTGTCATGGTTGAGAACAATTATCCTATTATCATTGTCCATATATACATTCTGCAAGAAATCTTTCTTTTTATTAAATTCTTTTTCTGTTCCCGTTTTGATAAGTTCATGACCATGTGAAGAGTTGATAATTCTCATCAATGGTTTATATATCTGATAATTATCAGCCGCATTAAACTTCATGGGCAACAAGTCAGCGCCTTCGGCTACATATTTATAGAAATTGTTGTTTATACTCGTTGTCTGACTTGATGTGCGTTTAGTGGCAGTGCATATCTTTACTTTTTTATCGGCCTCAAGTTGAGCCAATTTCGATGCTAATTTTGCCGGCAAGGCAGCCTGCTTACTTATCGCAGCAGGCAATTGCGGCCACGAGTCTTCTAATGATTGAGACACAGAATTTAATATGCCCGCAAAAATAAAAACAAATAGAAAAACATAATGTTTCATAAAAGATTTTGTTTATGAAGGTTATTAGAACATTAAAGTATTACTTACCCTATTAAATATAGCAAATGCGCCCACAATGAGCGCATTTGACATTATTGTAACTCTTTAATCAGAGAACTTAGCACCGATAAATTCACGATTCAGGCGAGCGATATTAGCAAGGCTTACAGACTTAGGACATTCTGCTGCGCAAGCACCGGTATTAGTACAGTTTCCAAATCCTAATTCATCCATTTTTTGCACCATGGCTTTTGCTCTGCGTTTTGCTTCTACTCTACCTTGCGGCAACAAGGCCAACTGCGACACTTTGGCTGCTACAAAAAGCATTGCCGAACCATTCTTGCAAGCGGCCGCACACGCACCACAACCAATGCAACTTGCAGCATCCATTGCCTCATCAGCAGCTGGCTTTGGAATAGGGATCGCATTTGCATCCGGCACACCCCCTGTATTAACACTAATAAAGCCACCGGCCTGCATAATCTTATCGTATGCCTGACGATCTACCATCAAATCCTTAATTACAGGGAACGCATGACTGCGCCATGGCTCAATAGTAATCGTATCACCATCCTTGAACTTACGCATGTGCAATTGGCAAGTTGTAATCGCAGAATCTGGACCATGAGGATGACCATTCACATACAACGAACACATACCGCATATTCCCTCACGACAATCGTGGTCAAAAGCGATAGGATCCTTGTGCTCGGCTATCAGTTGCTCGTTAAGAATATCCATCATCTCAAGAAACGAAGCACCTTGGAAGATGTTTTTGAGTTCATAGGTCTCAAAATAACCTTTTGCCTTTGGTCCTGCTTGTCTCCAAACACGAACCTTGATATTGATGTTGCTGTCCATTTATGTTGTTTTTGTATATTCTGTATATATTCTGTGTATATTCTATTTCACGCTGCAAAGATACAAAATTTAATTCATATAATAAAATTTTACTGCCTCTTTATTGAAATTACTATACAAAGCAATCATTTACAATTACTTATACTATATACAACAAAAAAGGAGGACTGCACCGACAGCCCTCCTTTTGTTATAAATCACATAATCTTATTTCAAGATATATTTCTTACCATTCTGTATTACAATACCCTTATAGTCTGCATTTACTTTCTGACCAAGAGTGTTGTACATAGGAGCATTGACATCTAAGGCCTCAACATCCTCAAGAGCAGTGTCAATATCACCTACTTTCTCAGGTGCTGACATTGTTATCAACTCTAATTGAGTTCCCTTGTAGTTGATAATTATACCTTCCACATTATATATACCATCTTCTTTAACTGCTATTGCGTTAGAACCGCCATATAATTGCAATTCACCATCATAAGCATAGTACTTATTGTCATCTGTTTTAGCAATTTCTATATTCTCCAAGCGAACGAACTTGTTCTCGTCTGCCACTGTTGGCATTACTGTGTACAACAACGGAGCAACTTGCTCACCATCCATAATGGTTGCTGTATTGGTAGGAATAATCTCTGATTGGTTATTATAGACTGTATAAGTAGCCTTTTGACCCTTTAACAACTTACCTGCATCAAGAACACCATCGTAATAAGTATTTTTTGAATCATATATTACCAATGCCACACCGTCTTCGTCAATCACATAGGTATTTTTGCCACTTGCATAAAGCACTATCAAATCTTTCAGAAGCACTTCTGTTTCAGGTTTGTCAGCAAGGAACTGAGTCAGAGATATAGCAGTCTCTATTATCTCCTCCTCCTCAAACTCAGCCGTTACGGTCACATCGGCAGCAGGCATAGTGAAGTAATAATCACCATCATTCTCTGTCAGAGAAAGTGGATACTCACCAGCAACAGCACTTATGCTCTTTAATTGGTAACCATCATTTGCAATAACTATTAATTGTACTTCTGTACCGGCAGGTGCACTCGCAGGAACAGCAGTTACAATACCATTAGCAGCATCATTAATAATTATTGAATATTCTGTTGCCACTACGATTTCTTTGAAGGTAACACTGATATTTACATTGCCTTGTGGCATTTCAAACTGATAATTTGCGTCACCACCTACTATCGGCTGCAATTCTACATCACCTGCAAGTATTTCATCTATTTCATAACCATCATTAGGAGTAATGATAACTTGAATCATTGTACCTGCAGCAGCCTTGTCTATTCCACCTACAACGGCTATTGTTCCATTTTCACCTGCACTTACAACTATATCATACTTCTCCACCTCTTTGAATGTAGCACTTACTGTAACATCACCGTTAGGCATAACAAATGACAATCCATCCTCAAGCATCGGTATCACATTCTCACCCTGCATAACTATTACCATATCAACAACATATCCTTCATCCGGAGTAATGTTCAACTTAACAGTTGCGCCTTCTCTTTGATCTGCTACTGCGGCAATTGAACCATTAACCAACCCTTCGGCAATCTCTACTTTATATTTAACTGCTGCCACATCCTCTACATACAACACCGGCAAAGTACCTATTGTTGATGTACTTGCATAACATGAATAGATATTATTAGGATTATAGCGCATCAAGCCTCTTGATGTGTTCTCTACTGCCGTTATAGTTGCCTCGTATGTAGCATCATCAATCGAGATATTCCATGCATATTCTTCCGATTGTGCTTTCATCTGATTGGCGCTTGTTGAAGCAGCATATAAATACTTTCCATTAGCATCTCTCAGATAATATTGGTCAGGATCTTGAGGATTAACTTCCAAAGTATATATAGCCTTTGAATCATCTAATACTTCAATATTATCACCATTAGCAGTTGCTAACATCGCTTTTACATTATTGCCTGATTCGTATGCACCTGCTACATTCAGATAATTTTCTGATGAATTACTGATAAGCAGTTTTACACCATCATACAAATCAGCCGGCTCTGTTACTTTACGGAACGATTTCATCGCAGGTTTTGCTATAACACTCGCCTTCAACGCAACAACTACACTCTCCACACCTTCAGCACTTAAAGTAAGATTAGCATCGTATTGACCAATAGCGGCTGTGTTTAAAGCAACCGTTACTTCTCCAGACTCGGAAAGCGTAGCAGGAGTTGCGGTAAATACAGGGTCACTTACTGTAACGGTAATATCTCCTGTCAGATTTTCGGCTGTTACTGCCACTGACTTTGCTTCCACATCATCTCCTTCATATACTTCTCCAAAGTCAATCTCCATTGGGGCTGCACCAAGATAAGGGTCTGTAGATTCATTTTCTATTGTGACGCTGATAACATAAATACTATTTTCAGTACAATTAGAAACACCTACTGTAACCTTACCGGAAGGTTTTGTCTCGGAGAAATCAAACACCATATCACGAACAATACTGCCATCACTACCTATTGTTACAGCCTGTTCGACAGGGGTACTGCTACCAACACCTACAAGGATATTACCCTGACCTTTCGATTGGTTGGTTCTGTATGCAACCGTCACCTTGGTCACATTTGCAAAATCATTTACAGAAACTGCAGACGCTTGACCTGAACGAGGGGGAGTTTTGGTATCATCTTTAGCATAAACTTGTACGCCACCATTTGAAAAACCATTTCCATCCTCAACAGATGTAAACGCACTCTCTGCTGTTGACCATGCTTTGTTTGTGAATGTATAAGTCACAGAATTAGCCAACATTGCAACGCTTGCAAGCATAGTTGCAAAAAGAAAAGTTAATTTTTTCATGATAAATAAATTTAAAAAGTTAATAGTATTTTTCTAATTATCTTTTTCTTATTCTTTTAATCAAACTCTGCACGCAAAATTACATATTTAATATCATACTACAAAAGAATTAAAGAGTGTTTAATAACATAACCGAATTGTTGATTTTACAAATCCTCGTCATCCATATATTCACTATCAATAAACAATCTACAATACTGAAAAACTGTATTCTTGCTAACCTTTAGCCGTCTTGCTATCTGTCTTCTGCTCAATCCTTTTTCTAACCACGACCTGATTTTTTCGTCATATTTATACAACTTATATTGTTCTTTGTATTTGGCACCTACTTGATCAGGTCTGCCAAGCCTGACAGTACCTTCCTCCGCCAACCTATGCATAGCCTCTTTGGTGCGCTGGCTAATAAGATTTCGCTCTATCTCCGCTGATAATCCAAAGGCAAATGCTAATACTTTTGACTGCATATCATCCCCCAAACGATAATTATCTTTTATTGTCCACACACGGCACTCTTTTGTCATACAGATATTTAAGATTTCCATTATCATAAACAGATTCCTACCTAAACGACTCAACTCAGAACAAATAATTATATCTCCTTTCTTTACTTTTTTTAGCAGTTTGCCCAACTCACGCTTATTATAACTCTTGGTTCCACTGATTGTTTCCTCTATCCAACTACATACTTGTATTTTCTCTTTTTGAGCAAAATTCTGAATTTCAAAGCGTTGGTTTTCCACAGTCTGTCTGTCGGAACTGACTCGTATATATCCGTATATCATAATTATATGTGTTTAAGGGTGTAACTTGTACAAAGATAAGTGAAAACTCAAATTATCATAATCTGCTATAAAACATTTTTCATTATTTTCAGAAAAACACTACTTTTGCAAAATCGTAAAGAGTTATTAGCAGAAATCGCCATATCTCTTTACTCTAAAATATCTAAAATATCTAAATATCTAAATATCTAAAATCATGAACGAAGAATTACAAAAAGTGATGGCTGCCGCTGAGGTATGGACTCGCGAGCCGTATGATGCTCAAACCAGAGCACAAGTCAAGGCTATGATGGAAGCAGAAGACAAGACCGAACTCATCGATGCTTTCTATCGCACATTGGAATTTGGTACGGGTGGCCTTCGCGGCATTATGGGACCTGGCACCAACAGAATGAATAAATATATAGTTGCCATGGCCACTCAAGGCTATGCAAACTACCTCTTGAAAGTGCAAAAAGAGGGCGGTTTCCAGAATGTACAGAACGGCAGAGTGGCGGTTGTAGTTGGGCACGATTGCCGTAACAACGGTCGCTTGTTTGCAGAGACAGTCGCAAACATCTTCTCGGCCAACGGAATACAAGTGTATCTGTTTGAGAGTCTGCGTCCGACACCTGAGGTAAGTTTCGCTATCCGTCATCTGAAATGTCAAGGTGGTGTGAATGTAACAGCTTCGCACAACCCTAAAGAGTACAATGGCTACAAGGCTTACTGGGAAGACGGTTCGCAAGTGCTTCAACCGCACGACCAAGGTATCATCAACGAGGTTAACAAAGTAACTCTTGAAGATGTAAAATGGGTAGCCAATAAAGACCTTATCGAGATTATCGGTGGCGAGATGGACTACGACTATATGATGGCTGTCAAATCGGTTATGATTGACCAAGATACCATCCTCCGTCAGAAAGATTTGAACATCGTCTATACACCTATGCATGGTGCAGGTCGTCAGATTGTACCGATGTGCCTTCGTTCATGGGGCTTCCAGAACATTCATGTAGTGCCCGAACAGATGGTTATCGACGGCAATTTCCCGACAGTTGTCAGTCCTAACCCTGAAAACGCTGAGGCAATGACAATGGGTATGGCATTAGGTACGAAACTTGGTGCTGACCTCGTTATCGCTTCTGACCCTGATGCCGACCGTATCGCTATCGTTTGCCGTAACGACAAAGGAGAGTGGGTTATTATAAACGGTAACCAAACCAATATCATGTACCACTACTACATTATCAATAACATGAAGCGTTTGGGCAAACTCACACCTGATATGTATTTGGTTAAGACCATCGTTACATCCGAACTCATTCGCAAGATTGCTGACCGTCAGGGTGTTACACTGACCGACGAATATACAGGCTTCAAATGGATTGCCAACCGTATCCGTATGTGGGAAGGCAAACGCAAATACATTGGTGGTGGTGAGGAGAGTTTCGGCTTCCTGCCTTATGATGCTGTTCGCGACAAATGCTCGCCATCGTCTATCTGCCTTATCTGCGAGATTGCCGCTTACGCTAAAGATAATGGTATGACGCTGTATGACTATCTCTTGAAGATTTACGAAGACTATGGCTTCCAACGCGAGACAACTATCAATGTCGTTCGTCCGGGCAAGACCGGTGCTGAAGAGATTCAGGCAATGATGGTTAACTATCGTCAGAACCCGCCACAAGAGATTGCAGGTGAGAAAGTTATAAAAGTAAAAGACTTCAAGACTTTGAAACAATGCGAACTCAAAGACGGCAAGTGGGTTGAGTCAGACATTGAGATGGCACTGAACGCTACAAGCAATGTGCTTCAGTACTTTACCGAAGGCGGTTTGAAAGTAAGTGTTCGCCCATCCGGTACCGAACCAAAAATCAAATTCTATTTTGAAATTCCTGTTGCCACCGAAATCGGCAAGCCTTTTACCGGCAAGGATTATGAAGAAAAGACCGCAGCAGCAGAAGCACGCGTACCTGCTATCAAGGCTTCGCTTGGAATCTAACAAACTATAGTATCAACAATAAGTGAAGCTGCCTTAAAAAGACAGCTTCACTTGTGAATAAAAAAATGATATGCAATAACAAAAACATGTCAGAAACGAAATAACAGCAATAATAAAATCTAAATCTATGCGCAAGTTAACTATTCTTATCTCATTGCTTTTTATCACAATTAGTTCATGGTCGGCATATTATGTAGCCGGCAATGGATCTAACGGGAATTCTTGGTGCAATGGTAAATCATGGGTGGTCAATGGGTCACCAATGGTAGAGAAAGACGGAGTTTGGACCATTACTTTCACTGCCGTTCCTATTGGCTCATACGAGTTTAAGGTGACCAATGGCTCTAATACTTGGATTGGCTTTAATAAGTTCTCAGACTCTTGTTCAAATCTTTATGCCACCTCCACAGGAAGCGATGCTAATATCGGTTTCCAACTTCAGCAAGCACAAGATATTACCATCACATACAATGGTACAGATATCTGTCTTCATGGTACAGTAGGCAATAATTATCCTGACCCGACAAAATATGCAGAGGTAGGTGTACCTTCTGAATATGAAGGTGTAATGTTGCAGGCTTTTTATTGGAATTCACATAATCTTACTGCTTTTTCGAACACTCGCTATTCAACACTTGCCACCTATGCAGATGAGATTGGCGAAACCTTTGATTTGGTTTGGTTCCCGCCATCAGGTTATGGCGGCGGAGTTGGATACTACACCAAATGCTATTCTAATCTTCAAAGTGCGTGGGGCAATAAGGCTGAATTACAATCACTTATTTCTACTCTACATAATCACGACTGCAAAGTTCTGGCAGACATAGTTATAAATCATTTTCAGAGTTCAAGTGGTTGGGCTAAGAATTTCAATACCAATGATTTTGGAGAATATGGCACCTTCAAAATAACATCTGCATACATTTGTTCAGGCGATGAAGCATTTTCTGATTCTTCTTCTGACAGCCGTTCGCTTACTCACGGAAATGCAGATACAGGAACCAATGACGCCGGCTGTCGCGACCTTGACCACACTGCTCAGTATGTTCAACAAATGTGTGAGGCATACACTAAATGGATGCTCAATACCATTGGATTTGACGGGTTCCGCTATGATATGACCAAAGGATTTTCAGGGTCATATCTGTCACAATACAATTTGGCTTCGGAGCCGTTCTTCTCAGTTTCAGAGTTCTGGGATGACTTATCGGCCATCAAGAATCACCTTGAAGCGGCTTCGTACAATACTTTAGCCTTTGACTTCCCTCTGAAATATAAATTCAACGCATGGCGTGGTGGGGCTTCATACAACAACCTCAAAAATCCGGGATTGAGATCATTAGGTTTATCAAAATATGCCGTTACTTTTATTGATAATCACGACACTTTCCATCGTTCCGACAACCAAAAAGACGAATATCTCGGTTATAACACAGACATTGCCTCAAAGAAAGCAGAGATTTTGGCAGCCAATGCATATTTACTCATGATGCCTGGCGTACCATGCGTATTTTGGCCACATTGGTACACTTACAAAGGTCATATCAAACGATTTATTGAAATCCGTAAAGCAGTGGGCATACATTCAGAGTCAGAAGTAACCGACGAAACAGCAACTGCCAATTCTTATTCCGCCACTATCACAGGCCATAATGGCAAAATCATTTTACGAATGGGTACAGACCGAGACACAACTACTCCTGAAGGATATTTACGCGCCACACACGGCGACTTATACGATATCTATTCGTCAATACCTACCGCAATAGAAAATGTTGAAACGACAGATATCACCCCTCGGAAATTCATTGAAAACGGAGTGATATATATCGAAAAAAATGGTAAAACATACAATGTATTAGGAACAGAAATTAAATAATCGTCATTTATTTCTTTCATGATAAAGAAGAGGAAAACGAGCCATTCGCTTTCCTCTTCTTTTTATAAAACAACTGATTATATCCCTTTATAATATCATTTAA
>JAFVDX010000013.1 GCA_017478225.1 Paludibacteraceae bacterium
CGACCTCTTAAAATCGGTCGTATCAAGTCGGTCGTGCGTATACGTTCATCTTCTGTTTGACAATTAGCAAGTATTTCCTTTCTTTTGGCAGAATCAACAATGAAAGCGTCATTATAACCGGTAAGGACACCTCGATAGATGTTTATATCCCAATCACGCAATGGGGTTCCTACGGTTTCAATCTTGTTCTTAATACTTTGCTCTATTGAAGAGAGAATAACCCAACTATCATTCGACGGGAAGCGATATTCTATTCGATGCGACTGAACATAATCGCTCCCTTTCTATCAGCTCTCCATAAACGTGTGATAGTACTTTCGTACCGTATCTTTATTAACGTGCAATATATCCCCTATCTTCTTGAATGAAACTCCTTCTGCAAGCAACCCGCGTATCAAATCTTCCTTCTTGTGCAACTTGTAGGTACATTGCCGCGATTGCTTCCCAAGAGGTCTTCCAAGTCTAACGCCCTCTGCTCTTTTCCTCGCTAAAGCCTCTTTGGTCCTTTGACTAATCAGATTGCGCTCTATCTCTGCCGACAATCCGAACGCAAACGCTAACACTTTGCTCTGAATGTCATCGCCAAGCCGATAATTGTCCTTGATCGTCCACACACGGCACTCTTTCTTCATGCAGATACTCAGTATCTCCATAATCATAAACAGCGACCGTCCAAGTCGGGACAACTCGGAACAGATAATCACATCCTCTTTCTCTACTTTCTTTAGGAGCACGCCTAACTGCCGTTTATTGTAAGCCTTTGTGCCGGAGATCGTTTCTTCAATCCAACCGTCAATATGCAGGTTATTCACTTTGCAGAACCGTTCAATCTCAAACCGCTGGTTCTCGACTGTCTGCTTGTCAGAACTTACGCGGATATAACCATATACCATAAGTTTTTTTGATGGTAATATAGTGTATATCCGTCATATATGCAAACTTTCCAAGATTAAAAATTATTACTGTCCGATATAAAACTATTTTATCGGAGCCAAAAAAAGTGGGCTGATTCCTTTGTGGATTCAGCCCTTTTGATTTACTTTGTAGTCGCAAAACAAAAATCGTAAATCAATGCGCAAAGATAATACTTTTTTTTTATTACTGTCCGATAAAAAAGTTTAACAATGGTTTGTCAAAATATGCTGATGACAGTTCGTAGTCTAAAGAGGTGAGCCACTCATTAGTTTGGGCATCATACTCGTAGAGAATCTCTTTCTCGTAGTCGAAAATAAAATATTCTGATTGAGGAAAGCGGGCATAGAGGGTCATACATTTTCTTATGTTCTTACGAAGTTCTTTGTGTGTTGTTATCTCCAAAATCATCAGCGGGTCGTGACTCTGAGTGAATAAGATGAGGTCTGGAGTGAGGTCGTTCCAATTGTCAGTTACTGTAGAAACCGGCATAAGTATGAAGCTTTTGTCTTCTGCTTCGTGAAACATGTTTACTGACCATCTCATTAGGATGTAATTATGTCCCCATCTCGGTTGTGGCGAACCGACACCATTGGTTTTGCGTGTTAAGAATCTCATAATAGTTTTTTGTTGAAATAGGAATGTCTCTACTTACCCAAGTATTTGATTAAAGGTCTTTCTAAATACTTGGAGAATAGGTCATACTCTTTTGATGAAGGCCAAGCACCGGTTTCTGAATCGAACATATACAGCACTCCGTCTTCGTAGTCGTAAACGAAGTATTCCGACTGGGGAAAACGATTTATCAGTTCGTAGCATTTCTTTATTATTCGTCTTAGTTCGCGGTGAGTAGTAATCTCGATTATTGTGAGTGGATAGAACTGCTGGTCGAATATGACCAAATCAGGTGCAAGGTCATCCCAATCGTCAGTAACTGTTGCTTCCGAAACTATTTGTAATCCCTGCTCCTCAAGTTCATCATACATCCAACGACCAGCGCGTGTGATGGTAAGTTGGTGTTGCCATTTTGGCCTCGGACTCATGCCGATGCTGGTGTAGTTGTCTAAAAGTCCCATAATCAGTTGTATAAGTACTTTAACAAAGGTTTGTCGAAATATGCTGATGACAGTTCGTAGTCTAAAGAGTTGAGCCACTCATTAGTTTGAGCGTCATACTCGTAGAGAATCTCTTTCTCGTAGTCGAAAATAAAATATTCTGATTGAGGAAAGCGGGCATAGAGTGTTATACATTTTCTGATGTTCTTTCGCAGTTCTTTGTGCGTTGTGATTTCCATAATAAGAAGAGGGTCGTGATCCTGAGTAAAGAGTATGATATCAGGTGTGAGGTCGTTCCAGTTGTCAGTTACGGTTGAAACTGCCATAAGTATGAATCCTTTATCTTCGGCTTCATCATACATTCTTGTTGCCCATCTTAATAGAATGTAATTGTGGCCCCATCTTGGTTGTGGCGAACCGATGCCATTGGTCTTACGTGTTAAGAATCTCATAATAAAAAAGTTTAATAATCACTTGTATAAATAGTTTAACAAAGGTTTGTCGAAATATGCTGATGATAGTTCGTAGTCTAAAGAGGTGAGCCACTCTTTAGTTTGGGCATAATACTCGTAGAGAATCTCTTTCTCGTAGTCGAAAATAAAATATTCTGATTGAGGAAAGCGGGCATAGAGTGTCATACATTTTCTCATATTCTTGCGCAGTTCTCTGTGTGTTGTTATCTCCATGATAAGAAGTGGGTCGTGATCTTGGGTGAATAGGATGAGGTCTGGAGTGAGGTCGTTCCAATTGTTTGTGACAGTAGAAACCGGCATGAGTATGAAGCCATTATCTACTGCCTCTTGAAACATCCTTGCTGTCATTTTTGCTACGATGTAATTGTGGCTCCAATGTGGTTGTGGTGAGCCGATACCTTTGGGTTTTCTTGTTAGAAATCTCATGATATTGAATGTTGATGGTTAATAAATAAAATACACCGTGATGTAATATCACGGCGCAAAAATATATAAGGTGAAAAATATACCGAAAAGTATGTTACCTAAATCTTATTTTCGACTTAGTTTTTCGGGCAAAACAACTAATTCTCTGCTTATTAGTATGGTTCTTTTTTCTCTTGGACGCCCTGCGATTATATACGACTGATTATATTTCTTCGGGAGTAAATTCTTAATCATTGTATTGCATCTGTTTAATGCTACTTTCAGCCCGTCGTAATTAGTTCTGTCGAGAAGTCTTATTACCGATTTTTCAATTTTTTCGGTATCACCCCTATTGGTCAGAATAGAATATATTTTTTTGAATTCTTTGATATGATCGGAGATATCTTTGAAGAATATACCTTCCGGATGTCGAAGGAAAAGTACATACAATGCCTTGCTTTGAGCCGGCATCTTCAACTCGATATTGCCATAGTCAGACAGAAGAAATCGGTAAGTGTTCTGCGTTATCTCTAATCTACTCGGTTGTTTCAAGTCTTTAGCGTACCGAGCAATATAGTTGAAACCCGATATCTGTGATTCGCCTTCATTGAGTTGAATACTGACCTCGTCTGATTCCGTTTCTTCTGCGATGAGCACATTATCGTAAAAATCAAACCACTTAGCATTGAGATGGCATGTGTCGAGCACTTCGTCATTTATTTGTGTGGCTCTTCGGCTGAAATGCCGTATTACTTGTGGTAGTTGAGCGGGGTGAATGTTATCTATCTCGGCAAACAGAAATGTGTCGCCTTGTTCCGAAGTTTCAATCGATGGCAGTATCCGACAACAAAGGGTGGGGGATGGATTTGTGTTGTTAAACCATTTGCTTTGAGATGTCAGTACTCTTAGTTTGTTATGCAACAGATAGTCATTGTGCTGCAATATCTCGCTCAGTTTGATTTGAGGTATGTCGGTTTTACTTCCAACAACGAGGAATATCGTTTGATAGGACAACTGCAGATAACGCTTTTGCGGCAGTTGTACTATGCTGTTATGTATTGAGAGACAGTACATTTTTGCTAAAGGCTCTTAGGAAAATTTTTGAAGGTGATTATTCGGAGTGTTCTGATTCATAGTTATATTGGTATATTGATTTGAAAATAAACTAAGTAGTAATACTTTGCTTTGTCGCTCGCAAATGATATGCAAAAGTATGACTTTTTTAGCATTTGAGCAAAAAATCGCTCTATTCCTATTCCGTTCTTTTTCATTATGGGTGCACCGAGAATGTCCGGCGGACATTTGAAGGAGTAAGTGTACCGCGTAAATTCGCTATGTAAACATAGAACTCAATAAAACCGACACATGACCGAGACAAAAATAGTTATAGTTAGCACTCACGAAAATGAATTTTGGTGAAATACTTGCATTATCAGAAAAATGTTGTACCTTTGCACTCGTAAAGGTTGAGAAAACCGAAGCGTCACTTACTGACGTTAAACAGGAGAACATAATAAAAAAGCGTCTTACTCGCTTTGTTTTGGCTAACTGGAATCTGGTAAATTCATTGTAAATCCAAAACATTGCAGCACCAAGATGCTCATCAGTGTGTATATTTATTTTTATTATGATGTACGCGCATATTGAGCGTACTACATTATATACATACAGCGTGGGCTTCAGTGTTGTTTGTTCGGATTTACAGGCAATACCAGAGCCTCAGTTAGCGGAACAGCAATATTGCAGTCCCGCTTTTATTTTTATAATATAAGCGGAACACATATAGAGTTCTGGCTTTTTATTTGTTTGCTTTCCGAGAAATCGGGTAATCGATATAACGAAAAATCGATGTGTCGAGGTATCGAAAATAACAATTAACAACAATATTAACCCCCAAAAACAAACAACAATGAAAAAAATTATGATGGTAGCAATGGCCTTAATTGTTGCAACGACAACATGTTTCTCGGAAGACAAGTATGAAAAACATGCAAAAAAAGAAGCAAAGCAAATGATGAGTGGCAAAAAAGAACCGGCTTGGAGCGTGGCTCCGGGTAAACAGCCATTAGATATGCAACTCGAAAAAGCCTATCGTATGGAAGATGAATTAACTGACGAAGGTGAAAACAAATGGATTCTCGGAACTGCTATGTCTGTTGGTGAAAACTACGATGGTGCTAAAATGCAAGCAACAACTTTGGCCATACAAGAAATTGCGAGGTCTATTCAAACAGCATTAGTTGCCGAGTTTGAGAATTCTGGTGGAAACGAACAACTTGGTGCAGATGAAGCGGTATCAGCCATGAAAACAACTATGGGAGGGACGCAATGGGTTAAGAACTCAATAGGAAGAACAATACCTGTTGTGGAATGTTATCAGATCTTGCCCAATAAAAATAAAAATGTGCGAGTTGTTATTGCATATAATATGAAAACAGCAAAAGAAAGGGCCAAAAATGCCTTACGCGAAGAACTGATAAAGCAGGGGATAGAAATAAATAAACATATAGATAATTTTTTGAATGAATAATGAAACGTTTGTACTGCATAGTTGTGTTTTTCTCAGTCTGTGTATTGATATACGCCCAACGGACGGTTAACGCTTGCGGTGAGGTGGATTACATTGTACCCGAAACACAAACGCTGGTTGAAGCTAAACAAACGGCTATTACTCAGGCGCGTCTGAAAGCGATAGCAGACGAGTTCGGAACTATTGTTTCGCAAACGAATACTACTGCCATGCACACGAGCAACGGAAAGACAAACAGCAGTTTCAATTCCTTTAGCGAAAACGAGGTGCGTGGTATTTGGCTCAGCGACACCAAAGAGCCGGAGGTAGAAGTGAAATACCGCAACGACATGATGGTTATCCATGCTCAGGTTTGCGGCAAAGTGCGCGAGCAGAAACGTGAAATGGTAGAACTGCAAGTAAAACCACTCAATAATGGTTTTGAGACCACTAATTTCAAGAATAACGACCGTTTTTCTGTATCGTTTAAATCCGCTGCAAGTGGTTATGTGGCTATCTTTATACGCGATGATGACAATGGAATCGTCAATGTGATGATGCCATACGAGGGCAGCGATGGTAACGCGCGTGAGGTCAGGAGCAATAAAGAGTATTTGTTTCTTTGCACGAAAGATCCGGAATATCCGTATGACGAAGAAACGATACTAACGACTACAAAAAGTATTGAGAATAATACACTTATAGTAGTATTCTCGCAAAAGAAATTTCATATTTCACTAAGTAATATGGGTGAGTTTGTTCCCGAAGTGGAAAACTCCAAATTCCAAAAATGGCTTCACGGTTTGCGCGTGTATGACACCACCGCGCAAGTGGAAGAGATAGTATTAACAATCAAAAAGTAAAATGTTATGAAAAAATTATCAATTCTTTTAATCGCTCTTTTGTCTATAGGACAAATGTTTGCAGCAGAGGGGACGGCTACAATAAACATTCGTCTTAAAGATTCTTTTGGTTGGAGTGCCCTAATATCCCAATATATAGAGTGCAATGATGTACTTATTGGTACAATAAGTTCAAATAATTGTATATCATTAAGAGTTCCTGCTGGAAATGTTAAACTGAAAGATTATTATGAGAATAATCTACTACTCGCGTTTAAAACATCACAAAACCCAACAAAAAAAACTTACGAACAATTAAAAGAAGAAGACAATAGTTTTCAGTATATAAATTTATACGCTCAAGCAGGCGAAATCTATTATGTAAAAATAGATCTTTCAAAGGGTAATCCATCCATGATATTAGAGGATGCAAAATTTGCAAAAAAATATAAAGTACAAAATACTTTAAACTGGGAAACTTTGGCAGAAGAAAAAGGAATTTACACCAATACCGCTAAGACAAGTCATCTATCCTCGTCCAAACAAAGTAATTCCAGCAGACTAAAAACTATTCAATCCGATGTGGATTCTAATATCCCGCAGTCCAAGAAATCAGCAGATGATACCTTTGCTCTTATCATTGCAAACGAGGATTATCAGTTTGTTGATCCTGTAAACTTTGCTTCCCACGACGGCGAGGTGTTCAAAGAGTATTGTATCAAGACATTGGGTATTCCTGAGAAGCAAGTTCGTTATTGTGCAAATGCTTCGTATGGCGTTATTTCCGGTGGTGTGGACTGGCTCAAATATGCGCTTGATAATTTTGAGGGCAGTAAAGCCATCGTGTATTATTGCGGTCATGGTATTCCCGATGAGAAAACAGGTGACGCATACATCGTGCCGGTAGATGGAAAGGGAACAAACACTGCTACTTGTTATAGTCTGAACAAATTATACACCACGCTCGCCTCTACCCAAGCAACCAACATTACTTATTTTATGGACGCTTGCTTTACCGGTGCTAACAAAGAGGGTAGTATGTTGGTTGCAGCGCGCGGTGTGGCGCGTGAGGCAAAGAAAGAGAAACTGGACGGCAATGCTGTTGTCTTTTCCGCTTCCAGTGCAGACGAGACGGCTATGACCTATCCTGAGAAAGGACACGGATTGTTTACCTATTTCCTCCTCAAGAAACTGCAAGAAACAAGCGGTGATGTGTCATACGAAGAGTTGGCAGGCTACATCAATAGGAATGTGAAGAAAGAGGCATTCTTGATTAACGAAAAGCCACAAACACCTGTAGTTGCAACCTCTCCTGCTGCTTCTTCTACATGGAAAAGTATGAAACTGAAATAATATTTTCCTTAAATATCAAAATATGCAGGCGGGTAAAACTCGCTTGCATTTGTTATATTACTTAAGTTACACTGCAACAGATAATCAACGAATTATATTGATCCAAGAAAGGGCATTAGTCTATATCAATCGTGAAGGTTTCACAGATAAAACGTACTGCCTTTGGTGGAATCACTTTGGCGTTTGGTTGGACGCCTAACATACGTAATTTATCCTTATACGGATGTAACCATTTATATAACGTACGACGCGACACACCCGCGCAATCCGCTCATTGGGTTTGTGTCATTGCTTTGTATTTTGCCATAATATCATTTGCTATTTAATCATTTATAATAAGCGGCATACTATGCCGAGTAATTGATGATGTTATTATCGTGAAGGATTATGGTGGAGGACGAGGGGATAGACAAAAGAAACACCCCGCATTGAAATGCAGGGTGCTTGAATGTTCAGGATATTTATAAGATAAACTAATGAATGATAGGTAGCATCAGATTATGCCGTGCTCAAGGGCGAAGCGAACCATCTCGACGGAAGATGAGAGACCGAGTTTGTTGAAGATATTGGTCTTATGGCTATTGACAGCCCGGAGGGAGATGTGGAATTCATCCGCTATCTCTTTGCCCA